>ATWA01000012.1 GCA_000421005.1 Clostridiales bacterium NK3B98 | reverse complement strand
TGTGCTATGTGCTCACGATAGGCGGGACACTCATCAATAGCGGCACACTTCCAGCACAACAGGCCGTAGGACTTGCCGCATAGAGTGCGCCCCTTTACTTCTGGGGACACGGTTCAAACTCCAGACAGCGGCCACGGGGGTCAAAGTCCACATTGTAATCCGCATCAAGCTAGGGAAGCGCTGAATAAATCTCTCGGATGGATGAGCGAGGATGTTTTTTGTCAGCTGGGGATAAAAGACCGCAGGAATACCGGCGTATTTCAAGGGATTTTAGACCCGGATGGCGGAAAACAGACCGCTCAGACGCCGTAGCCTGATTTGTTCAGCGCTTCCCTAGATAGAAGCGGCGGGGAACTGGGCGGCATCCAGCATGATGTTCTCAGAAGTCCAGCCACGAGCGCCGACCTGCATATCAGGATGGATAGCGGTAACGAAGGTCAGGTCATAGGGGTTGACCTTCTTCTTGGATACTCCATGAGATTTACGAGCGCCGATCACTTTTATTTTCATAGTTGATTTCTTTTCTGTTTGTATTTTCGAGGTGTGGGTGGTGCTCGGATATAAGTGTAAATCAGCAGATATTGACAACTTCAGATATTACTGTGGACATTTGAGGAGGATGGTGGTATAATGACGGGCGCTACGAAGGGTATAGAATGTTCTTTTGATTCATCATTTGAGAATTGGGATTAATTCGTATGGGTCGTAGTTCTAACTTCATGGAATTATCTCCTTCCGGTTGTGTAAGACGTATTGCTGCACGTCATGAATAAGTTGCAAGCTTGGAGCAATGCATTGGATATAGTCGGTGCGCATATTCCATTAGACGTATCCGTTAGAAATGAGATAGAAATTCCGCCGGTGAGCGAGTTTACGGCTGGAGCTGTAGTTAAATAAGCATTTATGAGGAGTTGGAAACTGTGCAGATATGGGGAAAGTTGCTAACAGCGATAGGAATAGCGTTTGTGGGGTTGTCTGTATTTGCGGCAATAAAAAAGCCGTCAACTGTATATGACAATATCCCTACCGCAAAGAACCCCATGGAAGGGAAACGGGTTAGATTTGTCGAGGATGAGACTGAACCTGAGAACGCCGATGGCGTGAGAGGGCATCTTGAGGTCATAAGTGAGAGCTACTATAAGCGTTCTTTCTATGACAGAGTTGTTAAACGTATCCTTGACATCATCCTCTCCTTCTTTGGGCTGCTCATCCTCTCACCACTGTATTTCGTTCTTTGCGTCGCTGTTTATATCGACGACCCTGGACCGGTCCTTTTCAAGCAAAAGCGAGTCGGGCTGCACAAGAAATATTTCAGTCTTCATAAGTTCCGCTCTATGAAAATGTCCACACCGCATGACGTCCCTACTCATATGCTGGATAATCCTGAGCAGTATATAACAAGGGTGGGAAAGATATTACGAAAGTTCAGCCTTGATGAGCTTCCCCAGATCGTTGATATTTTCATCGGAAATATGAGCATTATCGGTCCGCGTCCGGCACTGTGGAATCAGGACGTTCTCACAGCGGAGCGTGATAAATATGGAGCTAATGATGTTCTTCCGGGACTTACCGGTTGGGCACAGGTTAATGGGCGAGACGAGTTGGAGATTGACGAGAAGGCCAAATACGATGGAGAGTATTGCCGGAACCTCAGTTTTAAGATGGACGCAACATGTTTCCTAATGACAATTGTTAATGTCTTGAAGGGAAAAGGCGTTGTCGAAGGCGGTACAGGGACGATAACGAAGCATTTGGAGAAATGCGAGGAAGAAATTGAGGCTAAGAAGTGAAATATCTGATTCTCACAAATCATTCATATATGTTGTGGCAGTTTCGCCGGGAGCTGATTGATAAGCTGGCTGAATCGGGGGAGGTTGTTATATCCACCCCTTTTGTTGGACATGAAGAGGATTTCAAGAAAAAGTATAGATGTATTGAGACAGAGGTTGATAGGCGTGGAATCAATCCGTTGAAAGACGTCAGGCTCTATCGTTTTTATAAAAAATTATTAAAAAGTGAAAAGCCAGACATGGTGATTACATACAGTATCAAGCCGAACATCTACGGTGGTTATGCCTGCCGTCGGCTTCGTATTCCATATTGTGTGAATGTGCAAGGTCTTGGCACTGCTTTTCAGAAGAGGTCTTTGGCTTCAGTTGTAACAGTGATGTATAAGAGTGCCTTGAAAAAAGCAAAGGTGGTTTTCTTCGAGAATAAGGGCAACGCAGATGAATTTGAAAATAGAGGAATAGTTAATCGAGATAGAATTACCGTTCTACGCGGAGCTGGAGTTAATCTCAAGTATTTTGAGTATAAAGACTATCCAAGCGAAGAGGATGGCATTCATTTTCTCTTTCTTAGCCGCATTATGAAAGAGAAAGGTGTAGACGAACTGATTGCGGCGATAAAGAATCTTAAGCAGAAGTATAAGGAAAAGGTAAAGTTTGACTTTGCCGGCTTTTTTGAAGATGAATATAAAGAAACCATAGAGGAACTGAATAAGGAGGGCTTAATAACATTTGCCGGATTTCAAACTGATCCACGACCGTTCTATGCAGCAGCACATTGTGTTGTTTTGCCCAGTTATCATGAAGGAATGAGTAATGTTTTGCTGGAAGGTGCAGCGACCGGAAGATGCCTGATTACTACCGATATCCCTGGCTGCAGGGAGGCGGTTGACGATGCTGTAACGGGTTTTCTTTGCAAAAAAGCGGATGCAGAGAGCTTGGAGACCGCTTTAGAGAAGGTTCTGATGCAAAATAGAACTGAGCGTGAAGCCATGGGCAGAAGAGGCAGAGTAAAGATGGAACGGGAGTTTGGAAAAGATATGGTTGTTGCAAAAACAGTGGAGTGGATCGAAAAATAGATATTGCTTAGCGAGGTTTTAGGATGTTTTCAAAATATGTTCTGATTCTTTTATGGATCGGCTTTATGGCTCTAATTTCCAGAAGCCAATATAGAGAAGAATATGATAAATTAACTTCCAAATATGTATGGAGAGTCAAACCATTCTTTGCATTTATTATTGTCATACCTATTGTGTGGATGGCTGCAAATAGAGGTTTCTTTGCTGATTCTTCTCTATATATTAGAACATACCTGAGTATGCCAAGCATATTTGATCAAATACCACGTTATATGAGTAATGTGAAAAAAGACCCTGCGTTTTATTATGTTGCTTCAGTTATACATGTTTTATTTGGAAATAATTATATAATATATTTTTTTTTGATAGCGCTATTCCAAATGATATGTGTAAGCACTTATTTCAGACGGTATTCCACTAATTATATATTTTCATTATTCCTTTTTGTCGCCTCAGCAGACTATATTTCTTTCATATTTAATGGTATGCGCCAGTTTGTTGCTGTCGCAATATGTCTTTTGAGTACTCCGTTTGTTCTGAATAAAAAGTATATTAAGGCAATAATAGTTATATTAATAGCATCTACATTTCATCGATCAGCTTTAATTATGGTTCCGTTTATTTTTATTACACAGGGCGAAGTCTGGAATAAAAAAACAATACTTGTGTTATTTGCTACGGTCATAGCTATGGTATTCACAAGCAGTTTTACAAATACGTTAGATTTAGCACTTGAAGGGACACAATATGAGAATGTTGTCTCGGATTACACTAAGTGGGGTGATGATGGAACAAATCCGATACGCGTGTTAGTATATAGTATTCCGGCGATATGGTCCTATTTTTATCGTGATAAAATACGAAAGTATAATGACCCCGTCATTACCTTAGCGGTAAATATGTCTATTGTTACGATGGCAGTTTATTTAATATCAATGGTAACTAGTGGACTTTTTATTGGAAGGCTTCCAATATATTTTTGTTTATTTGGCTATATACTTCTTCCTTGGGAGATTGAGAACTTGACAGGTGAGAGTCGAGAATTTATTCATTTTGCTGCTGTATTTATGTACCTTTTATACTATTTTTTCATTATGCATTTTCAAAATGCTTTGATTTAGAGCGATCCAAAGGTGGTTGCATTTATGCTTCAAAGATCAATCCACTACTGCTGGTTCGGTGGAAATCCTTTGCCAAAATCAGCTATCAAATGTATCAATAGTTGGAAGAAATTCTTTCCTGATTATGAGATCAAAGAATGGAACGAGTCTAACTATGATGTAAGAAAGATACCATACATAGCGGAAGCTTATGATGCAAAGAAATATGCGTTTGTAAGTGATTATGCTCGTTTTGACATACTTTATCAGTATGGTGGCGTTTACTTTGATACGGATGTTGAAGTAATAAAACCGTTTGATGATATTCTTGTGAAAGGGCCGTTCATGGGCTGCGAAATCGACGGTGGAGATAAGGAAATCAATGTTGCTCCCGGTTTGGGTATAGCTGCAAACCCCGGTATGGGTATTTACAAAGATATTCTTGATTTCTATTTAACACAGCATTTCTTGAACACCGATGGCACGATCAACACAGAGACAGTTGTAAAGAAAACTACGAAATTGCTGATTGAGCATGGGCTAAAGGACATAAAAGGGATACAAGAGGTAGACGGAATTACAATTTATCCGAAGGAATACTTCAATCCCTTGCATGACAGTACGGGAGTGCTAAGCATCACTGACAATACGTATTCTATTCACTGGTATTCTAAAACATGGCTTAATCCCAAAGCAAAGCTGAGAAGCAAGCTGACAAGACCTTTTCACAGAATATTTGGAGACGATTGCTTTGAACGATTCAGGAAGTAATAAACGAGGGACATACTCCATTGCCATTCGCACAATCGGAAAAGCTGGGGACAAATATCAAAAGCTTCTCAACAGCATCAAAAAAGTACATATAAAACCGGAGAAAGTGGTTGTTGTTCTGCCGGAGGGTTATGAGCCACCAAAAGAGCAATTAGGAACTGAAGAATTCTTATTCTGTGATAAGAGTATGATTCAACAGAGGATTGAAGCGCTGAAGGCAATTGATAGTGACTATACACTTTTCTTGGATGATGACATTGAGTTCGAACCGAACTTTGTTGAGAAACTGCTGGATGCGCTTGATAGTAGAAAATTTGATTGTGCGACAGGACCACTATTCTCATTTTTTCCGCAATCAATCGCTGGCAAAATTGCAGGATTTCTGATGGGTAATGTGGCTTTTCGTTTAATTAACAGAGGGTACTATGTAAGAATACTTAGAAATGGATGCTGGACGTATCGCTATGTGAACACGCAAGAGAATCGCTATTATCCTACAGAGTCGTTTGCTTGGACTTGTTTTATGATTCGCACAGAGGTTATGCGTAACCTTGCTATGGAGGATGAAAAAATCTGGATAGAAAAGAATGGATACGCTTGGGGCGATGACCGAGTTATGGCATACAAGCTTGTATGTAACGGCTATAAGGCCTGCATTGTATCCGATGCTTTGTATGTTCATAATGATGCAAAAACCTCAACAAAAGGTGCTGTTGACAAAGTAAAAGTCGCATATTGTTCATCTTTTTTCAGCAGAGTTTTTTGGCAAAGGTTTATTCAGGATCCTGATGCATCAATGCTAAGTAGAGCATTGAATTCCTTTTGTTTAAGATATACATATTCGGCGGAACTTCTTTATCATATGACCAAGAATGTTTTATCTTCCGGAGCCGAACGCGAAGTTTCTTTGGCGTTCAAAAAGGGGTTCCTTGATGCTTGCGATTATGTTCAAAGTGATGAGTATAGGAGTTTGCTTCCGATCAAACATGGTTAAGTAAATTATGACAAAAACAAAAAAACAAATCTTGATAGTTTTTACTGGTTCCATGGAACTTGGAGGAATAGAGAGAAGTCTCCTCGGTTTGCTGGATTCTTTCGATTACAATCGGTTTGATGTGGACTTATTCCTATACGGTCATCATGGACCGCTTTTCTCACAGATCAACTGTAAGGCCAATCTTCTCCCCGAAGTAAAGGAACTGGCGTACCTGAGAGAGTCGTTTAGTACAAAAATCAAAAATGGATGCTACTATTCTGCGGCGTTAAGGCTTAGAGATGAGATTAGAAAATCGTTTTCTCCGGTGAACAACGATGAAACCTGGGCACAAGTGATGAGAAAAACTGTACGACCTTTTCCTAAGCACTATGATTTAGCAGTTGGCTTTTTTCGGCCCTTCGATCTCATAATCGAGAAGGTGAATGCTGATAGAAAAGTTGGATGGATTCACACAGATTACAGAAATTCCGGAGATAATCTGGAAGTTATAAGAAAAGATTACTCACGACTTGATACGGTAGTCGGAGTCAGTGAACAGTGTTCGGAATCATTTAAAGATATTTTTCCGGAGCTCTCAGAACGGGTAACTGTGATTGAAAACATCCTCTCTGAAAACTTCGTGCGTAATCAGGCAGAGGAACAGAATGTGACTTCTGAGATGCCGCCAGACGATGGAACGATTAAGCTGCTGTCTATAGGTCGCTTCTCAACCCCAAAAAACTTCGATAATGTTCCTGATATATGCAGACGAATCAGAAGTGCCGGATTGAATGTTACTTGGTATTTAATTGGTTTCGGATCGGATGAAGAACTGATTCGCCAGAAAATTGCAGAATTCGGAATGGAGAAGCATGTTATTATCCTCGGAAAGAAAGACAACCCATACCCGTATATCAAGGCGTGTGATCTGTATATACAGCCTAGTCGTTATGAAGGAAAGTGCGTCGCTGTTCGGGAGGCACAGATGCTTGGAAAGCCGGTTGTAATTACAAGCTACGCTACTTCTGGGTCACAGCTTGAAGATGGCATTGATGGTGTGATTGTTCCTATTGATAGCGAAGGGTGCGCGAAGGGAATAGTACGTTTGCTCACAGATAAAAACAAAATGCAGCGCATCTCGGAAACTTGTATGAACCGCGATTATTCAAATAGAGAAGAAATCAGCAAGATTGTTGGGATGATTGAAAGTTGATAGTATTGGGGTGGATATTATGAGAGAATTGGTCAGCATAATTATTCCAGTGTACAACTGTTCTGACTATATTGAAGAGGCTCTTCGCTCATGTATTGAACAATCATATGAAGACATAGAAATACTCTGTATCGACGATGGAAGTAGTGATAATAGTTATGAAATTGCAAAAAAAGTTCTTACTCAGTCAGAGCGTAGTTTCAATCTCATTCATAAAGAGAATGGCGGCGTGGCAAGTGCAAGAAATGTAGGATTACAAGCTGCGAAGGGTAATTATGTTGCATTTTTGGATGGTGATGATGTTTTGTCACCTTATGCAATAGAGGTGTTGATGAAAGCGGTTGCAGCGGAAGAAACCGATGTAGTAGTTAGCGAATTCATTTATTCAGAGGATAGCTTCCACTTTGATTGCGTAAAGGATCCCGTTATCAACGGCAGCGTTGATTTGATTTCAAGGCTTTTCGTGTGGGGGGGGATATACCGTCGGCGTGCAATACCCACATTCGATGAGACATTCAGAACAGATGAAGATGTTGTCTTTATGATTAACCTGAGCAGATATGTAGATAAAGCATTACACATACAGAATAAAATCTATGGATATAGAAATAATCATGGCTCCTTGACTTCCTCGAAATGGAAGACGATAGAACGAGTATATGACTGTATTCGATTGTCACAAAGACTTCACGACATGATATTCCATGAATCTGATGCAGGATTCAAAGCAAAGCTGATCAACCGCTTTAGAACCAGCAAAAATGCTATATTTGGAGAATTAAAGGCGTGTGGAGAAGATAATAAGGATGTTCTTAAGCAAATTGATGAATTAAGACTAAATTGGCACGTGGTTTTAACAGCACAGCTATCATTTCGAGACAAGGCACGTGAATTGATGTTGCTGACGTTTCCTTTCTTGGATAGTTATATGGCGTTTACGATGGTCTATAAAATGCGGAGATAAACCTATTCCAGTTAGTTACTTCTTTGATATTGAGGATACAATGATGTACACAAAGCGCGACGCAAAAATGACACAGGGGCTTGCGATTCTTTGCATGCTCGTCCTTCATCTCTTTTGCAGAAAAGGAGCAGATGTATTCGGAACTCCACTGATATGGCTGAATGAGACAACACCATTGGTTTATCTTTTTGGTTTCTTCGCAGAGATATGTGTACCGTTATACTCCCTTACGATTGGTTACGCACAGGAGTTGTTATACGAGTCTGGTAAAGCAACATGGAAAGATAGAGGTAAGCGCATTCTCAAGTTGATGACGAACTATTGGATCGTCGTTGTCTTGTTTTCCATAATTGGTTTGGTTATCGGCGATAAGAATATGCCAGGTAGTTTTGGCAGTTTCCTTAAATCACTTGTGCTTCTTCATAGTTACAATGGTGCATGGTGGTTCCTGCACTCCTATGTATTTCTGCTATTGATTCCTCCGACATTATCACTTTTCCTGGTGCATAAGGTGCCAAACCTAATATGGGGGGGTGCTTTGTGTGCATTGATGGTAGTTGGTTGGTATCTCGTTGGGCACTTTCATGCGTTACCAGAGGTGAGTGCTGCTCAGCCAATTATTGTCTATATAATAACAGAGCTAAAGAACCTGATTGGAATCCTACCGCTTATTTGGTTCGGCGGGATAATGAGGCGTTTTCGACTGTTTGATTCATTAAAGGCGTGGTTTGATAGGAAAATTCCCGATTCTAAAAATCAGAAACGAATAATTTCTGTCCTTTTGTGTCTTCTTTTCATTGTGTTCAATGTTGTCGGTAAATCAGTTGTAGTATCTTTTGTCGCAATATTTGTTTTTGTTGTGTTTAATCTTTTAGATAAATCCGAAATAACTTGTCAGTTATTTTGTTTCCTCGGAAAGCATTCTACAAACATCTGGCTCACACATATGTTCTTTTACGCCTATGTTTTTCCAGGGCTGGTTCAGAATGCAAGATATCCTATATTGATGCTCACTTTTATACTGATGCTTTGTATTGCCACGTCGTATGCGATTAGAGGGATACAAATTTTTTTGCGTATTAAATCAAACAATCAATAGCATATCTAACCGTTATGCGGATGGGAGTTACGGATGAAGATCAAAACAATAACCTGTCATGATGTATATAACGCCGGCGCTTCCCTTCAAGCCTACGCACTGCAACATTACCTTCAGCAATGTGGGCACGATGTTGAAATCATAGATTATAAACCAGATTATTTGAGCGGACATTATAAATTCTCGCTTATTAACACACCTAGATATAATAAACCTTTCATCCGTGAACTATATCTCTTTGCTCATTTTCCGCAAAGATTTAGAGCATATGTAGAAGGAAAAAAACAGAGATTCGACCAGTTCAAGTCCGAGTATCTCATAATCACAAAAAAAAGATACCATAGTTTCGATGAGCTAAGAGATATGCCTCCAGAGGCTGAGTGCTTTATTGCGGGTAGCGATCAAATATGGAATCCGTATTTACCGAACGGCTCCGATCCGTCATTCTATTTGCAGTTTACGCCTGACAATGTTCGCAGGATTTCGTTTGCTGCCAGTTTTGCGACAGACGCTTTGCCAGATGAAAAGAAGCAAATGGTTAAGACTTGGCTTACGCGAATGGATTCTATTTCGGTTAGAGAAAAGAGTGGCCTCAACATTCTCGCTGAGATGGGAATTAAAGGAACGGCGGTATGCGATCCTGTATTTCTCCTAGAGAAAGAGGAGTGGAAGGAGTTGGCTGTTCATCGCCTTAATGAGAAACCATATATTCTTGTTTACGACTTTGAAAATAATGAAATAATACAGACAATTGCCCTGAATCTTGCAAAGCGAAAAAATACTGAAGTTGTCTCTGTGCTTCCTGTGAAAAACAAGACCATAAAAACGGCTCGTGCGGTTGGGCCGAGAGAATTCCTGAGCCTCATTTTGTTTTCGGAGGCTGTCGTTTCCAATTCCTTTCATGCTGTTGCGTTTTCGCTGATATTTCATAAAGAAATGTTTGTTTTAAAACGGAATGAAAACCTGAACGCAAGGATGATTGATTTACTTGGTGATGTTGGGCTTCAAGATCGGCTTGTGAATGATTGGGCCGGCTGTGACGTGCTACATAAGATTAACTGGGATGCTGTTGATCGAGTTTTGGAAAAGAAGATAGAGAATTCGAAGATGTTTTTGACTGTCGTGGTTGAAGGAGGGAAGTAAATGCCAAAGGTATCTGTCATTATTCCAATTTATAAGGTTGAACAGTATCTCCGACGCTGTGTGGACAGCGTACTTTGTCAAACATTAGAAGATATCGAAATCATTCTAGTTGATGACGGTTCTCCAGATCAATGCCCACAAATATGTGAAGAATATCAAATGTTGGATTCCCGTATAAGGGTAACACATAAAGAGAATGGCGGTCTTGCATCAGCAAGAAATGCGGGGATGCGCATTGCGAGTGGAGAGTACATTTTTTTCGTTGATAGTGATGATTGGATTGATCCTGATGGACTTCAGAAGTTATATCAAGTTGCTGAAGAGGAGGAAGTTGATTTTGTTAGGTATCGTATGTTCCGATCAAGTTGGCCAGGACTGGGAGAAAATGCACCGTGTATGTTGGAAGCACCCAGGGAAATGCCGGGAGGGTACTACGATCAAGAGCGGATAAAAAAGGAGCTATTTTATAGGCTTATTGTCACACCGCAAATGACGCTTGGACCTATCGTTGGTGTGTGTGGGGGACTATATCGGAGACGGTTTCTCACTGACAATGATTTACGTTTCTATGAGGAAATCAAGTTTAGTGAGGATCTGATATTCAGTGCAAGAGCGGTATGCGCAGCGAAAAGCCTGTATTATATAGAAGAGGCATGTGTTTACCATTACTTCTATAACCCAAACTCTATTTCACACTCATTCAAAAAGGATAGGTGGGATTCCTGCAAGGCGAGTATTCGCCTCTTTGAGAAAGACTTCAAAGATAGCAAAATATATGATTTCTCAGATCAGCTTTGTATTTTTAGGTGGTTTTGTATTTTTTTATCATTGAATGAGAGGCAAAAAATAGGTAGCATTGAACGTGTGGATTACTGCAAAGAGATTCTCTCTGACCCGTTGACTAGAACAACAAAGATACCAAGTTTAAACGTAAAAATTTTCTGGAAACATAGAATTCTTATGTTTTTTGTAAAATGGAGATGGGCTTGGGTAATCTCAATAATCTGAAATTGGATGGCAGTCATGATAGAAATCGCAAAAAAGTATTATCGACAGGTAAGAGCAGCTGCAAATAGAATATCTTTCAAGTTTCGCTATGCTGTTGCAAATGATACTGTAGAGATGCCTTATGAAAAGGCAATAAAGTATTTAGACACAATATCTCCGAGACCTTTATCTACTGCAATTGTTCAACACCAAAGGTTTGATGAACAATTTGACTTAGTTATAATTGTTCCCGCTTATTGCGCTGAACAATGGATCTGTGAATGTATAGATTCTATTCTGGGTCAGAAGACTGATTTTCATTATTTGATTGTTGTTGTGGATGATGGTTCAACAGATCGCACCGGTACCATTTTGGATGGGTATTTATATAATAAAAATGTTCTTGTTATTCATCAGAATAATAGGGGATACTCGGGAGCAAGGAATGTTGGCTTAAAACACTTGTTTAGTAGATACATAATGTTTGTTGATTCCGACGATTATTTGCTACCAGGTGCGATACAATTATTACTAGAAAAAGCATTAAACGAGGAGCAAGATATTGTCGAGGGAGATGGTTTCACGTTTGATGAAACTGGGAGATTAGGAAAAATCAAAACAAATAAAAGTACTTACTGGGGTGGGCCATGGCTTAAAGTTATGAGAACCACGCTGTTTGAGAAGATTGAATTTCCTGAAGGTTATCTCTATGAGGACAAGATCATAGGATCACTGATTCTCCCGAGTGCAGACAAGTTCGCAACAATTCCGGAAGAGATTTATGCGTATAGAATTCATGGTAAGAGTATTACACAGATTCATGACACAAACCCGAAGCGTATTGACTCCTTGTGGATAATGTTGCTTATGGAAGATAGTCGAAGAACCCTGCAATTGCCACAAGATAAAGACTCCTATGCAGAAGCAATTCGCCAAATTATCTTTACATACAAAAGAACAATATTGCTAAATGATGAAATAAAAAAAGCGATATTTGCTGTTAGCGCTGACTTCATCAAACGAAATTATAAACAGTTCATTCTTTTGAATCCAGCCTTTAAAACAATTGAGACTGCACTACTCAAGAATAATTTCGGAAAATACATAGTTTGCTGCGAATATGGAATATACTTCTAATATAGAATTTGTATTGATAATATAGGATCTGCTGAAAAAACCTTAAGCTCATCAATTTGGTACCATTTTCTTTAAAATCAAAGAAAAAGCAGTGTCAAAACAATCGAAAATTATTTCAAACTGTGGTATAATAAAGGACAGCCAGAAACGACTATTTCCGGAGCAAACCTGCAATTATGGGGTGTTTTTGCGTGTATCACAGAGGGGACTTTGACCAGATTTCCATTGACGATTTCTTCCTGCACTTTGGCGGGAAAATGCGCAGGGACAATCGCTGAGTGCAGAAGGCCTCCATGATGCCATGGGAATACATCGACGAAATCTACGTACGGAACATGGGCAGTGAGACCGGGTGACACGCTTTCTCGTCTCGTATTGCATTTGGCTCCATCCTCATCAAGGAGTTCTGCAACTTGGTCGAAGAAAAGCTGGCAAGATGGATACGAAAGTCAAGCGACACATGTACAAAGACATCTGCCAGCGTAATGCCATTGAAGGCCGCAACGGAACAGGGAAGTGTGTTTCGATTTGGATTTGATTATGTCCAATCTGGATGAGACCGCAAAGACGGAAGCCGCCATATGCTTTTTTAAGCACAGATTTAAACGGTTGTGAAGGAGGATTTCTTGTGGCTGATCCGTTCAATTATATGCCAGGAGAAAATATTAACTCGATTGACGACTTACTCCTTTTTTACACACATATTTAACGGTGAAGAAAATTTAGCGTAGTAAGAAGTGAAATAAATCGGTTAGTTAAGGGAATCTTTGTGGTGATAGTCAAGCAAAGGGTCGTTAAGTAAAACCTCTTTGCTCGGCTTCGCACGGTTGACTGCACAGGCATAGGCAGAACCATTCCGCTCTACTCCTGTACAGATACAGACATATTCCTGAGAAAGTCCGCTTTTTTCTGCCACTGCCCCATGTTTTCTTGGGCCTCTGTCACTGTTTTCTGTAAATTTGGTTCCCTTATCGTAATTAGACGGTCAATCATCTCTGCTGGAAGATGGTATAACAGGTTCATCAGTTCGGTAAAGGTCATCATCGTGAGTCAGGGATGTTTATAATATATCATCCTTTGTGTCCCATATTCGGGACTGTGACATGAGAACGGCCCATTTCTTGACTATCTCCATATTTGTTAATGCAGAAAACGTTAAGTCTGTTTTTGATTTATGGTATTTAAATTAGGCAACCGCTGATATAGTCTTAGCGTATTACAATTATTGTTAAAAGAAATCGCATTTCGCATGGTTTTAACTGAGGTGAGAATGTGGCTATACCCAAGATTATCCATTACTGCTGGTTCGGTGGCGGGAAAAAGAGTGAATTGGTTCTTAAGTGCATTCAGAGCTGGAAGAAATATTGCCCAGACTGTGAGATTATCGAGTGGAATGAGCGCAATTATGATATATCGAAGAACAGATATATGTTTGAAGCATATCACGCTAAACGGTGGGGATTCGTTTCAGATTATGCTCGATTAGATATCGTACACAGTTTTGGCGGTATTTATCTTGATACAGATGTTGAAGTAATCAGGGAGCTGGATGAACTGTTTGAAGGAGAAGGTTTTCTGGGCTTTGAACTTACTCCTAATGAGAATGATGGGTTGGTTTATGTGAATACTGGAGAGGGCTTTGGGGCTAATGCAGGCGATAGCGTGATAAAAGAACTGAGAGACGCATACGATAATCAATCATTCTTCCTTCCAAGTGGAGAACAAAATCTTACAACCTGTCCTTATTATAATACAGCGACGTTAGTAAAGCTCGGATTAGCACAAATTAATAAAAAACAAAAAATTGGAAATCTTGTTGTGTATCCCACGGAGTATTTTTGTCCGATTAATTGGAAAACGCGGGAATGTTATATTACATCGAATACTTTTTCTGTTCATCATTTTGATGCATCCTGGCTTTCGGAAGAAGAAAAGAGAAAAAGAAAATGGTGCCGTATAGTTGATGTAATTGTCCACACACCAAATAGAATTTTGAAGAAAATATTAGGAAAAGATAGGTACTCCAGATTAAAGAATCTTTTTGGAGAGAAATGATGAACTTGGAATCTACTACGCCTTTCTTTACGATAGGCATTCCAGTCTACAATGCACAGAAATATCTGGAAACCTGTGTTAACAGTGTTTTGAAGCAGTCATTTAGAGATTTCGAATTAGTATTAGTGAATGATGGCTCTTCAGATGACAGCTTGAAGATTTTGAATAACTTGATGGCAGAAGATAGCAGAATTGTTTTGATGGATCAATCAAACGGTGGAATTTCAAGTGCGTCAAATTGTATACTGAGTGTTGCGTTGATAACTTAATTGGTGTAAATAAAACTGACATTCCGGATTGGCTTAAAAAAGCTTATATTAAAAAATATTTATCGTGCAATTCGCTTTGGAGAATCGCTGATTATACTCCAGAGGATCTTCAAGAATTAGATGGGATTATTTTACCAATCAGAGAGCTTCTTAATTCGAAACCGTCTGATGAGTATCGAACGAAATTTTTGCTCTGGTGCATAAGGCATTGGGGTGTGAAAAAGAGCGCAATTATTGTAAAGGCTATTAGAAGAATCAAACATGGAGCAAAGAGTATTTGATATGATTGACGTATCTATAATTATTGTTAATTACCATTCCGCTAAGTTGGCAATTGATTGTATTCACTCTATCTTTGAAAAGACAAGTGGTCTTTCCTTTGAAATTATTGTTGTGGATAATGCTTCAATGGATGGATCAGTTGAAGTATTGAGAGAAGAATTCGGAGATCGCATAATTGTTATTGAATCTGAACAAAATTTAGGGTTTGGCAAGGCAAATAATTTAGGAAGTAAATATGCGAGGGGGAAGTACCTCTTTTTACTTAATCCAGATACAATTCTGCTAAACAATGCGAGTTGGATTCTTTTCAATGCACTTAATCGCAATCAGTCTTTTGGAATCGTTGGCGGAAATCTATATAATTTTGATATGACCCCAGCGCCTTCATTCTGCTTGGTTTTTGATGATTTGATATCCGAAAAGAGATATAGTTCGTGGAGGTACCTACTCCAAGGAAAGATCAATCAGAAATTAAATATAGATCATAAAAGATGTAATAATTTTAATGAAACAGATAATCCACTTCAAGTTGCATATGTTTTTGGAGCAGACATGATGATGAGCAAAGCATTATTTGATAAACTAGGCGGTTTTGATCCTGATTTTTTCATGTACGCAGAAGAAGAAGAGTTATCTTGGCGTGTTACGCAGTTAGGACTGCAAATTATGAGCATACCTGATGTTAAGATCGTTCATCTTGATGGTGCTACAGTCAAGGAGTCACATTCATTTAGCGAACGTCAGTTTAGAATGCGTATGCGCGGCACAATGACATACTTTAAAAAACGTTTTGGTATGGACGGACTCTCCCTTTTTTATAAATATCGGATTCGTCGTTACAGCCGTTTGATTTGGCTTGCAAGATTGCAACGTAAATTACACCCTGGCTTTTTGCCCTTGATCATGAAAAAATGTCTTAGTGAAGAATATGCAGAGTTTGTTGACGTTGCCAACTAAAGAACTGTTCATGGTGAAATACCCACATCTTATGTTAATCCTGTCTAAAAGCTGTGGTATCGCTGTGATCTCGTTGCTTTTTTCTCCCGTGGCAATTGATATCATCCTCGTCACACTATTCTGATACGATATGTGAGGGCTTGCTTCCGTTTTGCTATTTCCCCGCATGTTTTTTCCATCGATTGCCACGATTTTTTGCAGTTTTCTCCCTCATCTCGGTTCAAAAGCGCTTGCCATCTCTCCTGTAGCTGCTATAATACTTCCAGCGATATTATTGCCATCACACGCTGAATCGTATCATGCGAGGGAACTCCGCTTTCCGGAGCGATATATTGCCGCAGGTACTCCTCTGAAGGCTCTCTGCCTTCGGGTCGAACTTTTCGTATTGGTGATCATAACCCGTCAACGCAGGGATATAGCTACGACAGGCATCACTCTTGATCGTCGATCCATGCTGGATGGATTTCTCTGCAAATGATTTGACGGATTCCTTTCGGATGTTCTCAGTTACACCCAATTTCAGGTATTCCGGCCGTCCATCTTTCAAAGAAAGCGCCACAAACACTTTGGCCTTTTCGGTGCCTCTGCCACGCTCTTTGCCCACAGTTGGGCCAACGATGTAGCAGTCATCAAACTCTACAACGCCACCGAGCATATGCATAGCATCTCGATTGCCCATTGCTGCACGAATACGCTTGAGCATCAGCCATGCGGTCTTGTAATTGACACCGATCATCAATGCCAGTTGGGTAGCAGATATTCCTCTCTTGTCCTGTGTGACAAAATACAGCGAAAGAAACCTTGTTTTCAAAGGAAGACGGCTACGATGCATGAAGGTGCCAGCGGTGACAGAAGTCTGGTGATGGCACTCATTGCACTGATACAGGCCATTGGAGAGTTTACAATGCCGTTGACTGCCGCACTTAGGGCAGATAAAGCCCTCTGGCCAGCGGGTCTTTGCAAGGTAGGCGCGGTAATCACCTTCGGTGGCATATTTCCGGGTAAAAGCGTGGATTCTGATACGCTTTGGCTTGGACTTTGACATGTTTCCGCCTCTTTCGTTCTGTCATAACGCAATTATGGCAGAACCGGTGTCCCATAAACAAGACTTTGAAGCGGAGCTACCTGGATAACCATAATTAAAATAATAAACCGTTATGCTCCTGCTATTATAGGGCGAAAGAAAGTTAAGGCATAAAAGAAGAGGGTTAAAGAATGGCAGAAATAATGATCGGCTCTAATCCTAAAGTAATAGCATTTTATCTTCCACAGTTCCATACGATTCCAGAAAACGACAAATGGTGGGGAGATGGCTTTACGGAGTGGACGAATGTCAGGAAAGCTAAACCATTATTTGAGGGGCATGACCAACCGCGAGTTCCTCTTAACCATGATTATTATAATTTAATGGATGATAATGTGAAGGTTCGACAAGCGGAGTTAGCGAAGAAGTTCGGACTGTTTGGCTTCTGCTATTATCATTACTGGTTTAAGGACGGGAAAAAGCTCCTTGAGAAACCAGCTGAACAGATGCTGCAAAATAAAAATGTTGACATTCCTTTTTGTTTTTCATGGGCTAACGAAAATTGGAGCAGAAATTGGGATGGTGGCAATCACGAAATCATAGCTAAACAGGAATACGGTGGAAAAGCAGAATGGGAGGATCATCTGCAATACTTGCTTCCTTTCTTTCGAGACGAGAGGTATATTACAGTAGAAGGAAAGCCACTATTTATAATATATAAACCGGAACAGATTATCGATATTTATCAGATGACAAAGTATTTTAGAAAACGCATAAAGCAAGAAGGACTTCCGGGAATTTGTTTGGCGTTTCAATATCCGGCATACTATTCGGATATGTACTATCGTGATGATATATTTGACTATAGGATCGCATTTGAACCTGTATTTTCACGCGATAAGAGAGCAATTGATTATCCTGGCACAGATAGAAGAGTCAAATTAATTCGGAAGTTCTTCGGTGAAGGTTTTATCTCTAACTATAGAAGATCAAAGGAGAAATTGATTGGATCAAATTGGTCGAAATCGAATCATTTGGCACATCTATCCTATGAAGAAGCATGGAGAAAGATTCTGAGCAATCCATGGACAAATGAATTATTGCCAGGAGCTTTTGTCGATTGGGATAATACACCAAGAAATATGAATGGGGTTGTTTATGATGGCTTCTCCATCGAAAGGTTCTCAGAAGGTTTTCGTGCATTGGTTCAGCGGACAAAAGAGGAATCCAAACCTATGATATTTATCAATGCTTGGAACGAATGGGGCGAAGGGGCTTTTTTAGAGCCTGATGAGAAGTATAGATACGATAAGCTGAAAGCTATAAAAAAAGCACTGGAATGAATAATATGAGAAATATTTCGGCTCAAGGAAAAAAATGCTATGGATGCTCTGCTTGCGTGCAGATCTGCCCTAAAAAAGCGATCACGATGAAACCAGACAGCATAACAGGATCGTTGTATCCAAATGTGAATACAGAATTGTGCATCTTATGCGGCTTGTGTCTAAAGGCTTGCCCGCTTGAGTATGCCCCAGAACCCTCAATATTAAAGACTTTTGCCGCAATTTCAAACTGCACAGATCCTCGAAAATCAGCATCTGGGGGGGCTTTCTCTGCGTTAGCGACCAAATTTCTGGAGAATGGCGGAATAGTTTACGGTAGTGCCCTACTATTTGAGAACAACCAAATTATAATTAAACACATTGGAATCAATGCTGAAGAGAATCTGCATTTGTTGCAAGGATCGAAATATGTACAGAGCGATATAAACGGCGTATATAGTGAGATTGAAGCGAGTTTAAAAGAGAATAAGACAGTTCTGTTTAGCGGAACGCCTTGTCAAGTTGCTGGTTTGAAGTCGTATTTAGGAAAGTCGTATGAACATTTATTTCTTGTTGAGATCGTATGCCACGGTGTACCAAGTAGTCAGTTTTTCAATGATTATATTAAATCCATAGAGAATAGAACTGGAAAAACAATAATAGATTTTTCATTTAGAGACAAGAGCGAAGGATGGAAACTTCATGGGAAAATTCTCTTAAAGGATGATAAAGGGAATATAGAAAGTAGATTCTTTGAGCCTTCAGATTCATCATATTATAAGCTGTTTTTAGATGGGGTTACGTATAGAGAAAATTGCTATTCTTGCCCCTATGCGTCAAAGAACAGAGCAGGCGATATTACTTTAGGAGATTTTTGGAACATAGATCTTGTACACCCGGAGTTACTCAGTGTAAACGGAGGTGTATTTGAGGAGAGGAAGGGAATATCATGTTTGGTCATAAATAATAGTAAAGGAGAGGAACTGATCTCAAAATATAATGATGCTCTTATTTGTTTCCAGTCTGATTATGATATGGCAGCAAAGTATAACGGACAGTTGGTGAGACCGTCAACACGAAATGAAAGACGCGGGCAAGTCTTTGAGCTGTATAAAAACAAAGGTTATGCTGCAGTCGAACAGATGCATAAGCAGTGGCTTCGGAAATACAGAATGAAAAAGAAATTGATTGGTCTGATTCCTAAACCAATTAAAAATATAAGAAGATATGTTATATCTATGGTTGGCAAATTCAATTACAGAAATGAAGAATAACCGATAGTGACATGTATTTTATTATTGCGTACGGAGGAAATAATGGAAGAAAACAGCACATTCAAGACGGTAATAACTTCTGATCATAAATTGCTAGATCTCCACCTACGTGAGACCTTCCAATACCGTGACCTGATCTTTCTATTTGTCAAGCGCGATTTTACGGCGTCATATAAACAAACTATTCTTGGCCCAGCCTGGGCAATCATCCAGCCGCTGCTGACAACGGTGGTCTTTACGATTATCTTCGGCAACTTGGCGCGCCTGACCACGGCGGACGTGGATGGCGACTTTGTGCTGCCGGGCTTCCTGTTCTATATGACGGGCAACATCTGCTGGGCATATTTTTCCGGCACACTCGGCGCCACGTCAAATACATTCATAGCCAATCGAGGAACGATGGGCAAGGTGTACTATCCACGCTTAGTATCACCTATCTCAACAGCACTATCACGTCTAGTTTCCTTTGGCATACAGTTTACGATGCTCCTCTGCTTCTGGCTGTTTTATGTGATTCGTGGTGGAACAAGCATTCATATCACGCCGATGCTGCTCATGATACCGCTGTGCGTCCTGCAAATGATGATCCTTTCCACCGGCTGCGGTATTATTATCTCGTCTGTAACCACTAAGTACCGTGACCTTGCAATGCTGGTCGGTTTCGGGCTTCAGCTCTGGCATTACGGCACCCCGATCGCCTACGGCCTTCAACTGATACCGGAGAAATGGATGGGGTTATATATGCTGAACCCTGTCACGCCCATCATCACAACATTCCGTTTCGGTATGTTCGGCTTCGGCTATTTCGATCTAACCTATTATCTGATCAGCTGGGCGGTCAGTATTGCTGTTTTCTTTATTGGCTTGATCCTGTTCAGCCGCATTGAGCGCACCTTTATGGATACGATTTGAGGATATATATATGGACGAAATCATGTTAAAAATTGACAATGTCTCCAAGCAGTATAAGCTGGGACAAATCGGCGGCACGACGCTGCGGGACGAGCTTCAACGGCTGCGCGCGAAGCGACGCGGTGAGGAAGACCCCACAAAGCGCATCGGGGCAAAGGACTACAACAAGGGCGAGACCTTCATGGCGTTGAACGGCGTATCGTTTGAGGTGAAGAAGGGGGAGCGCGTCGGCATCATTGGCCACAACGGCGCGGGTAAGTCTACACTGTTGAAGCTGATTTCTCGAGTCACAGCACCCACAAGTGGCTTCATTGGTATGAATGGGCGTGTAGCATCCATGCTGGAGGTCGGCACCGGCTTTCATGGCGAGCTGACCGGGCGTGAAAACATCTACATGAACGGTGCCATTCTCGGCATGACAAAGAAGGAGATTGACTCCAAGATGGAGGATATTATCGATTTTTCAGAGGTTCGTCAGTTCATCGACACACCGGTAAAACGCTATAGTTCCGGCATGTATGTTAAGCTTGCATTCTCCGTCGCCGCACACTTGGATTCTGAAATCATGATTATGGACGAGGTTTTGGCTGTTGGCGACATGGCCTTCCAGAAAAAGTGTCTTGATAAAATGAGCGACGTCTCCAAATCTGAAGGCCGTACCATCCTCTATGTTTCTCACAACATGAACACCATCCGCCAGCTTTGCGACCGTGTTGTCGTGCTGGATCACGGGAAGGTTGTGTTTGATGGAGATGTTGAAGAGGGAATCGGTGTGTATATGGGGATTCATGACAACATGAAGGAGTATGTAGAACTTCGTTGTCTTCCGAGGGATCCGGAGTTCTCTCCGCACCCAGTCACAATGACATCGTTAGAAATGCTGAATACTCATAATTCACTGTGCAATGTTGGCGATAAGATAACGGTACGATTACTCTGTGATAGTGAAAGGAATATTGAACAAGCTTTTATCAGAATGATCGTGAAGTCTGGAGAAGGTACACCAGTTACAATGATGACAACTGAAGAAGGAATCCACTTGAAAGCTGGAGGAAATAGCATAGAGTGTACGCTTGATACTTCCAGACTTGTTCCAGGGCGATATTCGTTGAGTCCTGTTGTTTATGAAGTGAATAACTTGGGAGTAAACGTAAACTTGGATGGACTCAAAGAAGTGATGGGCTTTGAAGTTGCAGTGACACAAGGATTCAATAACAATATGCCTTGGATGCCACGATATTGGGGTTATTTTTATAATAAACCAATTGCATTTAAATGGAGGGAACATCGTGGACAGAGTTAAGAGATTCATTGATATAGGGTTACCTATAGATGCTTGTAATTTTAATTGCCATTATTGCTATATTAGTCATCAGAATCACACATTGAACGCTCGCCCAAAGGATATTTCTAGAACCCCGGACGAAGTTAGAAAAGCACTATCTACAGATAGGCTTGGTGGAGTATGCCTTATAAATATGTGCGCATATGGAGAGACATTATTATCGAACGGATTATTACCTATTGTGTTCGAACTCATCCAAGAAGGACATTATCTTATGTTGGTGACTAATGGCACACCCGCAAAGCGGTTTCAAGAGATGTCTGAATGGCCTAAGGAAATAAAAAATCATCTATTTATTAAATTTTCATTTCACTATTTAGAGTTAAAAAGAAAAAAGCTATTACAGGTATTTGCAGAGAATGTCAAAAAAATGAAAATAGCAGGAGTTTCTTTCACAGTAGAAGCTGTGCCAACAGATGAACTTGTACCATATATTGATGAGATGAAACGGTTTTGTATTGAACACTTTGGAGCCTTATGCCATATTAGTATTGCAAGAGATGAAAAAACACCTGGCTTTAAAAAACTTACATTGTATAATATAGATGATTATCAAAAAATATGGGGGCAGTTTTCGTCTTCTTTTTTTGAATTTAAGAATAGCACTTTTGATGTGAAGAGGACTGAGTTTTGCTATGCGGGCGACTGGAGTTTTTCACTTGATTTGCAAACGGGGTACTATAGGAAATGTACTTATGAAGGTATTTTAGGTAATATCTATGAAAACATTGAGTTTCCCCTTGTTTTTAGTGCAGTAGGAAAGAGATGCAAAATGGCCCATTGCTATAATAGCCATGCCTATCTTGCATTGGGAGTAATTCCAGAATTGCAGACGCCGACTGTTGCAGAAATAAGAAATCGTGTATGTTCCGACGGGACAGAATGGTTAACACCTCCCATGAAAGCATTTATGAGCACAAAATTGTATGAATCGAATGATGAATATAATTGGCTTGAAAAAATCACCTTGAAACGACCGTTAAAAACATTTCTAAGAGAAGAGTTTGCGAGAAACACAATGTTTAAACAATTAAGAAAGATTGAAGGGCGATTTAGAGGGAAGGAAGCAAATAAATGACATTGCGACAATCTAATAAAAAATGGATTATCCGTTTTACTGTTGTTGTTATTGTTTTACTGATGGGGGTTCTAATACGTCCGTGCATCTTTTTGTTGACTTTGAATGAATCTGGGGGGGGGGTATTGCCATTTTTCTGTAGATGATACAATCAAATTGTTTGAAGACATTACACTGCATGAGAATGAATATGATAGTGTTTTTGAGAATCCCACTTTATGTTATTTTAAAATGTTACACGACAAATTCGGCTTAAAAGTTAGTTTTTTTGTGTTTTATCGAGACGGTTACTCTGATGACAGTTTTACTCTGGCTGATGTTACAAATAAATTCGCCTCCGAGTTTGCTGCAAATAGTGATTGGCTAAGATTTGGATTCCATGCGAGAGATTGGAAATCCCATGAAACGATGACAGTTGAAAGCGAACAAGAGGCATATGAAAAAACATATAGTGAGCTTTTGAGAATAACTGGGTCAAATAAGGCAATTGATACTGTGTTGAGACTTGATTATTATGAGGCAGAAAGAGATTGCGTGGAAATGCTTATCGACAAAGGTGTAAAAGGTCTCTTAACAGCTGATGATCATAGTAGAGATAGCTATGATCTTTCCAATAAAGAATTGATTGAGTGTTATTTAAGCGATATCTTAATAGCAAGAGGGGTGTTCTATACTCCGACAGATATTCGCATAGAAAACATAGCTAATGATAATGACTTTTATGAGAATTTTGAGAATGTATATACACAAGAACGAGTTATTGTTTTTACGCATGAAAGGTTTTTATCTGATATAAAAGTAAAAAAATATATCTACTGGTTTGCAAGCTTTGCAAATCAAGTTGGTATTGACTTTGCGTTCCCAGCAGAAATGGAACTGTTCAGATAGAGTTTGAGGAGCGGCCAATGAACATGGTAAGCGTTATCATACCTATTTACAATGTTATACAATACTTGGACACATGTGTCTCTTCCGCAGTGAACCAAACATATACAAATATCGAAATTATTCTTGTAGATGATGGTTCAACAGATGGGTCTGAAATACTTTGCGATAGATGGAGAGGCAGAGATGAGCGCATCAAGGTTATACACAAGAAAAACGGCGGATTATCTGACGCTAGAAACGCAGGATTAGACGTCGCAACTGGGGATTATATCTATTTTCTGGATGGTGATGACCATATCAGTGAGACGCTCCTTGAAAAAACAATGCCATACTTTGATGATGGGGCTGATTTGGTATCTTTTCAATATCTAAAAGAGTATCCGGATGGAACATCTTCAGCATCCCATTTTGAGGTAAGTGTCTATACAATTAATAATGAGAAGGAAAGATTTCAATTCGTCACCACTGAACTGTTGCGCTACAAACTTGGATGGGAAGCGTGGGGGCGAGTATACCGCAGAGATATCATTGAGAAAAATCAAATAAGATTTGCTGATAACAGAAAAATCTTTGCTGAAGATATCTATTTCAGTATGTGCTATTCGGTATATATTTCAAAAGCCGTAGTTATTCCAGATATCTTATACTTCTACAGACAGTCAGAAAACTCGATAATGGCGCAGCAGAATGATGTTTTAAATGCAGGGCGGATGAATGAATTATGCAAAGAGCTATATGCTTATTATAGTACAAATAGAGTTAACAAACTTCTGATAGAACATTTTTCGGTCATCTATCATTTGATACTTGATAATGTTTTATCGAGGTATCAAAGAGGCCATTCTTGTTCCGTCTTTCAGATGCGAGAGCTGTTGATTAGGGATGTAGAAGACTTTGGCTTTTTACAGATGCAATATAACAGGATTCAGACAGAAAGAGAGAATCTATATCCTGTATATAAAAATGCAAGACTGCTTGAGTATGTAATCAACGTTGATTATTACTACGCACAGGGAAACAAACTATTATTTAGAATCAGAAATAAATGTGCTGCTGTTGCTTCGCGGATATTTGACCTTAACGGTTTATATGGCTGCTCTGTGAAGAATGAAATACAGAACTTTTCAAGAACTAAGAAGAAATGCTATTTGATTGGTACAGAGGATTTTGGTAATATTGGGGATCATGCAATCGCTGAAGCACAGATTGCTTTTATAAAAAAACACTTTGCTGATTATCAGATTATGGAGATAACAGCCAGAGATTTTTCTTCTAAAGCCAGATATTTGAAGGAGTATATTAAAAAGGATGATGTGTTTTTTTTGACTGGTGGCGGTAATTTTGGTGATGAGTATCCTTTTTCACAAGATATAAAGGATATGGTATGCTCAGAATGGAAGGATAATCTAAAGGTTGTATTTCCGCAAACAGTCTATTTTAGTGATACTCCCAAGGGAGAAGAACAGTTAAATCGAGCCAAAACAATCTACGCTGGTAAGAATATACTGATTTTTACGAGAGAAAAGAAATCATATGAAAGCGTACAATCATGGTTTTCCTGCGAGTGCTTCTGTGTTCCAGATATTGTTTTGTCTCTAGATGCCGTACAATATGACAGCATCGAAAGAAATGGAGTACTGTTGTGCATGAGGAGCGACAAAGAGAAGGTTGTTAATGAAACGGAACAAGAGTTACTTCTGAATGCTGTCAAGGTAGCGGAGAAGCCCTATCATTATACTGATTTACAGTTAGATAGCAATATTAACAAGAAAAGCAGACGGTTCTTTATTGAAGAAAAATGGAAGTTGTTTTGCAGTGCTGAGCTAGTGATAACTGACCGTCTCCACGGTATGGTGTTCGCGGCGTTAACTGGTACGCCGTGTGTCGTGTTCAGCAACTATAACCACAAGGTCAAAGGCACATATGACTGGATCAGCTATCTTCCGTATATACGCTATGTGGAAACGGTGGAGGAAGCGGAAGCTGCGATTCCTGAGTTGCTGAAAATGAAGAACTGTATATTTGATAATACACCATTACTACCACACTTTGAGAAACTTGCTGAGGTCGTGAAAGACAGATGCCAAAGATAACCGTAATCGTCCCCGTCTATAAAGTTGAGCCATATCTCCGCCGCTGCGTGGACAGCATTCTGAATCAGACATTCACGGATTTTGAGCTGATCCTCGTGGACGATGGCAGTCCGGACGGATGTGGCGTGATCTGCGATGAATATATCGATCCGCGGATTACCGTCATCCATCAGCCCAACGGCGGTCTGAGCGCCGCAAGAAACAGCGGAATCGACTGGGCATTCGCTTGCAGCGACAGCGAGTGGCTGGGGTTTGTGGATAGTGACGATTGGGTGCATCCGAAGTATTTAGACTGTTTATTTAAAGCAGTTAAGGAAAATAATGCGAGGATAAGTATTTGTGAATACATAGAAACAGACGATTTGACCAGAGAAGATGGATATCATGAGCCTGCCGTCACGATAGCGGATGG
This sequence comes from Clostridiales bacterium NK3B98, assembly GCA_000421005.1. Classification (GTDB taxonomy): domain Bacteria; phylum Bacillota; class Clostridia; order Oscillospirales; family Oscillospiraceae; genus Onthomonas. The sequence continues at coordinate 29,293 of ATWA01000012.1, read as the reverse complement.
AATTGACTTTTTCGTATCGGATAAGAGTGTAATTGCCACAGTAGCGTGGAATAAGCTCTATCAAAAAAAGTTATTCACAAATATCCGCTATCCCGTGGGCAAAATTCACGAGGATGAATTTGTCACCTATAAATTACTCTTTAAAGCAGTTAGCATCGCTTACGTCAAGGCCGCTCTATACTTTTATTATGTTAACCCCCAAGGAATTACTAAAAGCACATACTCCCTAAAACGCCTAGATGCAGTAGAGGGCATAGAAGCCCAGTGCCAATTTTTCAAAGAGCTTGGAGATCAGGAGTATTACGCGAAATGGGTAAAAAGACTGATTAAAGATATATACCCATCTCACATGACTCACTTAAAAACAATCGGTGAAAAAGCATGGTGGAATACTTTGCGAAAACGGGGACTGCGACTTGCCTACGAGAATAAAGCGATAGTGAGCGAGTTCTCTACAGCGGAGAGAGATAATGTGTGGGCAGTGTACTGTCCTTGTCTGAACAGAATCGTGATGCCGTTGATAAATTTGGCAAGAATGCTATCCCGTGGCGGTATCCGAGAAGCAGTTCGATACTATAGACAGAAATTCACAAAGAGATAGCTAGAAAGAGGAGATTTTCGTGCCCAAATTTAGTGTCATTGTCCCAGTGTACAATGTAGAAACATATCTTCCTCGCTGCATTGACAGCATTCTAGCACAGACTGTTACTGATTATGAACTGATTCTTGTAGATGATGGGTCGAAAGACAACAGTAGAGAGGTTTGCTTATTTTATGCGAAAAAGGATAGCCGAATACGTGTTATTACAAAAGAAAACGGCGGTGTTTCGTCAGCACGTAATGTTGGGATACAGGAAAGCAAGGGCGATTGGATTGCTTTTGTAGATGGTGATGACTACTTGTCCACTGACTATTTGGAAAAGTTATACCCAGATAACTGCGACCTTAGTATAGGAAGTGTCGCTTATGCGTCACCAGATGGCTCAAAAATATGGGAATGCAGAGTCGAAAAAGACAAAATAGAAAACGTTGATAAGAATAGAATACTTGCTTGGTATGAACATAGATCGCTCTATTCTATCTGGACAAGCCTATTTAAAGCGGAGTTAATTAAAAACAACAACCTTTATTTTGATTCAAATACAACCCGTGGGGAAGATACTATTTTCATGTTTCGTTATGTGGAGATGTGTTCACGCGTAAAGTTTGTGTCAGACATCGTTTATTATTATGTGCAGTACGGTAAAAACGGTTCATCATCTTCAAAATTAAACTTGAATAATATTTATGCACTTAACTATTTGGATCAGTATATTGATAACTGGTTAACGATTAATGAATTGCAGTCACCCAAGTTCAGTAGCCATACATATTGGACAAAAAAAGAGGAGACTGACTATTTTTTTGAGATACTTAATTCGCAAAATATTTCTTTTTGGGAAAAAAGAAAGCTGCTGGCAGCAATCCTTTCCCTTCCGGTTTTTTATAAGTATGTGGATCAGAGCCTCGTTGGTGTAAATCCAGTATTGTTACAATTAATTCGATTGAAAATGCCAACGATGTTGATTTGGTATTATCGAGTACGAAACTACTTAAAAAGGAGATAGCAATGATCCCTAAAACAATCCACTACTGCTGGTTCGGCCGCAATCCGAAACCAAAGCTAGCTGAAAAGTGCATCAAGAGCTGGAAGAAATACTGCCCGGACTATGAAATCATTGAGTGGAATGAGGATAACTATGACATTTCCGCTGCGCCGCTCTATGTGCAGCAGGCCTATGAGGCAAAGAAATGGGCGTTTGTGACGGACTATGTGCGTTTTGATATCCTTTACCTACAGGGGGGAGTATATTTTGACACAGATGTTGAAATTGTTAGACCAATAGATGATATCCTCACTCGTGGTGCCTTTATGGGATGCGAGAAAAATTCGGACTCTGCAAACGTGGCTGTTGGAGTTGCACTCGGTTTGGGCGTGGCCGCAAACCCCGGTTTGGGCATGGCTGCAAACCCCGGTTTGGGCATATATAAAGAAATCTTAGACAGCTATTCTGAAGATTCTTTCATATTTGAAGATGGATCGTATAACTATAAAACTATTGTAGAACGAACAACAGAAATCCTGGTAAAGCACGGATTACAGACAATAAAAGGCATCCAGAATATTGATGGGATTAACATATATCCCTCGGAGTACTTTTGCCCAGTCGATTATAAAACTGGCTGTATCAATATAACCAAAAACACGCGGACAATACACTGGTTCTCTGAAAGTTGGCTTGATGAAAAAGAAAAAGAAAGAAAGATGAGAATAAGGAAAGAATTGAAGAGGGATAAACTTCGCCATCTACCCAATCGGGTTTTGAGGGCACTGCTGGGACAAAAAAAGTATGAAAAACTAAAAAAGATTATGAAATGAATTATATTTTTGCAAAAGAGTCAAATAAGGAACCTATAGATATGAATTTTTCGATAAGTGTTGTTGTTCCTGTTTATAATGTGGAGCCATATCTCCGCCGCTGCGTGGACAGCATTTTATCCCAAACATATATTGATTTCAAAGTGATTTTGGTTGATGATGGGTGTCAAGATTTAAGTGGGATCTTATGTGACGAGTATTGTTTAAATCATACTAATTTCACAGTGATTCATAAGCAAAATGGCGGGTTATCCAGTGCGAGAAATGCTGGAATTGATTTATCAAATACTAAGTATTTGATATTCATAGACGCTGATGACATGATCCATTCAAGAACGCTGGAATTGGAAAAAAATATACTTGAAAAACAGAAAGCAGATGCGGTAATTTGTTCTCTACGAAGATTTAATTCTGCAGATACAAATTCACTTAATAAACCAATAATGCATCTCGGTGAGATCAAAGTTGTCAGCGGAATTGAGATGCTGGAAATTAGCTATCAATCGCTCTACTCACCTAATTTTGTTTCTTCGTGTGGACGATTATATAAGAGAAAACTATTCAAAGACGTTCGATTCCCAGTGGGGAGACTGTTTGAAGACGAGTTTACAACTTATAAGTTGTATTATCAGTGCAGTAATGTCGTTATTCTAGATTTGGAACTATACTATTACTTTATTAATGATTCCGGAATTACACGGAATCTTACGTTAACAAAACGATTTGATGAATATGATTCACAGGTGGAGAGAATTTACTATTATAAAAACAACGGATGTCAAAAATTATTTGATTTAGCGTTAAAATGCTTTTTAGAATCCGCAAAGTGGGATCTAAAAGCAGTTAATAACCACGAACAGGATTTTCCAAAGTATAAAGGTGCTAGGCTCCAAAAACAATATGTAGAAATGCTAAAATATGCCCGATCAGAGAAATTGTTATCATTCCTTGATGATTTTGACTATTATGCACTAGCTTTGCCCAAACTAAGCGTCTTTCTTAGATTTCAATGGAAAATTATACATTTTTTTGACAAAATGAAGAAAAGAGACATGTGAAGCGATGAATATATACGGAAAAGCGCAATTGAACCACATGAAGAAGATGAAAGTATTTGTAACAGGTGTAACGGGACAACTTGGATTTGATGTAATGATCGAGCTTGTAAAACGTGGCTATGAAGTCATAGGTTCTGGTAGACGACAAGGTGAGGATGCAAGACTGTTCATATCAGAAGACGGAGAGATGATTTCTCATAGCGTTGTCAATGGACTTTGTACATGTGACTACAATACAGATGGATCAGATATCTTGTCATACAGCAATGAAATGATCGAGATTAGCGTTCCATATATTCAGCTGGATATTACAGACAAGGAGTCTGTAGAAAAAACAATTACGGATCTTCATCCGGATGTGATAGTTCATTGTGCTGCATGGACGGCAGTAGACGCCGCTGAAGACGTTGAAAACAGAATCATGGTTGATGCAATCAATCATTTGGGGACGCAATACATCGCAGAGGCGGCAAAGATCATAGACGCGAAGATGGTTTATATCAGTACAGACTATGTATTTGATGGAAAAGGCAATCGACCGTGGCAACCCAATGATAATTGCTATGCACCCCTGAATGCTTATGGTCGCAGTAAGCTTGAGGGTGAACTGGCAGTCTCCAGCATCCTAGAACAGTATTTCATTGTTCGTATTGCCTGGGTATTCGGACTTAACGGTAAGAACTTTATTAAGACGATGATCAATGTAGGGAAAACTCACGATTCAGTACGTGTCGTTAATGATCAGATTGGCACACCGACCTATACGAAGGATCTCGCTCGTCTATTGGTTGACATGATTGAGACGGATAAGTATGGGTATTACCACGCAACCAACGAAGGTGGATATATCAGCTGGTATGATTTTTGCTGTGAATTTTATCGGCAGTATGGCTTGGATACAAAGGTTATTCCGGTCACAACAGCAGAGTATGGGCTGTCTAAAGCAGCAAGACCTTTCAATTCCAGACTTGATAAATCTAAATTAATTGAATCTGGGTTTAAGCCACTCCCGGATTGGAAAAATGCTGTAAAAAGATATTTAGCGGAGGCTGAGCTGTAACATGGGACAGATAAAAGTGACATATAACCTAAGCGGCATTGAAGGACTGTGCCTGATCGAATCGACTGTTCACGGTGATGAGCGCGGCTACTTCATGGAAACCTTCAGCCAGAAGGATATGTATGAGGCAGGACTCTATTTCTCTTTCGTTCAGGACAATCAGTCGATGAGTACGAAGGGGGTGTTGCGCGGTCTCCATTTTCAGAAGAAATACCCACAGACAAAACTTGTGCGAGTCATTAAAGGCTCCGTATATGATGTGGCGGTGGATTTACGTATAGGTTCTCCTACATACGGAAAATATCATGGAGAGGTACTTACGGAAGATAATCGGAAACAGTACCTGATTCCACGCGGATTCGCACATGGCTTCTTAGTTCTTTCTGACACAGCGGAATTCTGCTATAAGTGCGATGACTTTTATCATCCAAACGATGAAGGCGGTCTGGCTTGGAATGATCCTGAGATTGGAATTCAGTGGCCTGAGATGGTGGGAGAGTATAAAGGGTCAGCGAGTGCTGATGGGTACAGACTCCTGGATGGTACACCTCTGACGCTCTCTGATAAAGATCAAAAGTGGCTTGGATTAAAGAATACACTCAAGTATTGAGGGAGAATACGATATGAAAGGCATTATTCTCGCAGGAGGCTCCGGAACACGGCTTTATCCACTCACAAAGGTTACAAGTAAGCAACTTCTCCCTATCTATGACAAACCGATGATTTATTATCCTTTGTCCACGCTGATGTTGGCAGGTATCAGGGAAATCCTCATTATCAGCACACCCACCGATACCTCTCGGTTCAAAGAGTTGCTAGGTGATGGCAGTCAATTCGGAGTATCATTGTCGTATTTAGTGCAACCATCACCGGATGGACTGGCACAAGCGTTTATCTTAGGCAAAGAGTTCCTTAACGGTGAGGCTGGCGCAATGATTCTGGGCGATAATATTTTCTATGGTAATGGTTTTAGAACAATGTTGAAGACGGCTGTAAGGAATGCAGAGGGCAACGGCAGGGCCACCATTTTTGGTTATTATGTGCCAGACCCTCAGCGCTTTGGGGTAGTTGCGTTTGATGAATTTGGAAAAGCAACAAGCATTGAAGAAAAACCCGAGAATCCTAAGTCTAATTATGCAGTAACGGGGCTGTATTTCTATCCAAAAGGAGTGTGTGACAGAGCAAATCAGGTGAAGCCAAGCGCCAGAGGCGAACTGGAGATCACGACACTAAATGAGATGTACATGAAAGATGGACTGTTAGATGTTCAACTGCTCGGTCGTGGTTTTGCGTGGCTTGATACCGGGACAATGAGCAGTCTCCTCCAGGCGGCGAACTTTGTTGAAACTGTTCAAAGCAGACAGGGGATTGTTATCAGCGCACCGGAAGAAATAGCATATATAAACGGTTTTATTGATAAAGATAAGCTTATGGAGTCGGCACAAGCGTACGGGAAAAGTCCCTATGGCGAGCATTTGAAGGCTGTTGTCGAGGGAAAGGTTATGTATTGAATTGCGATGACTATTATAGTTACGAGCGGCGCTGGCTTCATCGGCGGAGATTTCATTCATTAGCATCTTGCACAGCATCCGAAGGATAGGGTTATCTGTTTGGACAAGCTTACCTAGGCAGGAAATCTCTCAGCATTTGCGCCTGTCATGAACAATCCCATCTTCCCATTTGCAAGGGCAGATATTTGCGGCCGAGAAACTGTGTATAGTTTGTTTGAGTAAGAAAAGCCAGAAGTTGTCATCAACTTTATGAAGAACATCGATATTGTGAAGTTAATCGTGCATGAGGTTGGCAAGAGTAAAGATTTGATTACATTTGTGACTGATCGTAAAGGTCATGGTCTTCGTTATGCCATTGATTCCACTAAGATTCACAGCGAACTCGGGTGGCTACTTGAGACAAAATTCGAGGACGGTATCAAAAAGACGATTGCATCATGGTATCTTAATAACATGAAATGGTGGGAAGAAATTATCATCGGAGAGTATCAAGAGTACTATCAGAAAATGTATAACCACAAGCGCAATTAGAGAAAAGTAAGAATAGTAGGTGAGATTGCAAAATGACGTCCATGATTTCTGTTCTCATGGGAATCTATAATTGTGAGTCAACTTTATCGGAAGCTGTCGATGCTATTAGGCGACAGTCTTATCCTTATTGGGAACTCATACTCTGTGATGACGGTTCTACTGATGGAACACTACAATGCGCAGAGGCTGTTGCAACATCGGATTCTCGAATAAGAGTAATTAAAAACGATAAAAACCATGGCCTGGCCTATACCCTCAACCATTGCCTTCAATATGCAAAAGGTACTTATATTGCCAGAATGGATGGGGACGATCTTTGTAATCCAGATCGGTTTCAGAAACAAATTGACTTTCTTGATTCCCATCCAGAGTTTGCAATATGCTCCACGCCTATGATTCTTTTCGATGAAACAGGGGAGTGGGGCAGAACGAAGGTAAAAGAATATCCCAGAGATTATGATGTTGTTACCGGGTCTCCGATACATCATGCTCCAGTGATGATGAGACGAGAAGCATTAGAAGCGGTTGGAGGATATACTGTATCAGAAAGAACTATGCGTGTAGAAGATGTCGATCTATGGATTAAACTCTACGCGGCAGGGTATAAGTGCTATAACCTACAAGAACCTCTTTACTCGATGCGTAATGATAGAAATGCTTTTCAGAGGCGGAAGTATCAATATAGAGTTAACAGCACACTAGTAAGGCTTGATGGCTGCAAATCTCTTGGATTAGGTGCTACATCTTATGTTAAAGCTTTTGCACCGATGATTATAGGATTGATTCCCAACAAAATACGGCAAGCGCTACGAAAGAGTTATAAGAGATAAAGCAGAGGCGTTCGAATGAGTACTGAACTACAAAAAATCTGGCAGTAATACTTAAAATAAAACTGAAATATGCCTTACCAGATTGTTCGCTGTGATCAATGACAAATATGGCAAAATATCAAAGATTTCATAGAAATACACTGATTTGAATATAATCTGGATGAAAGGATAGTTTGTGATGCCGAAGTTTTTTCAGAGCATGAGGAATGCTTGAGGCGCTCTAACTAGTAGCAATAATAAAGATATATTGATTGAAATAGATGAGGGGCAACGAATAGCTTTGCAAAAGAGTATTCTGTTTATGTATAAGGATCTCCTTCAGGCGTGTCGACTTCACAATATTACGCCGTATTTAATAGGTGGATCTGCATTAGGCGCTGTACGTCATCAGGGATTTATTCCATGGGATGATGATATAGATGTTGGAATGACGAGAGTTGACTACGATCACTTTGTCGATATATTTTATAAAGAATTATCGGATAAATATATTTTAATGCCCCGAATGTTTCTGAAAAACCGAAGGCTAGATTTACTAAGATGTTTAAAAAGGGAACCATATGTAGAGAAGTGTCAGATTTGGATAATTCAATTAATGGTATCTTCATTGATATTTTCGTCATTGAGAATATACCCTCAAATAGGATTATACGAAAAATAAAAGGCAGTTATTGTAATTTACTTCAATTTATTTCAAGTCAGGTATATCTCTACGAGAATGATAATGATACGTTAAGGGAACTGTATTCACGTTCTGGAAAAGAGAATTATCGGGTAAGGATGATAATAGGACGTTTGTTTTCTTTTCGCAGTTCTGCGAATTGGTTCTGCACCGTTGACAAAGTGGCTCAATATAAAAAAAACTGGATTATATGGAATCGTTACAGGGCGAAAACATTATTTTGGCGAGATTGAATGGCCATAAGCTGCAGTCATTGGGCTGGAAGTCTCGTTATTCAATCAGGGATGGGTTGGAGAGAATAATTGATATTATACGCGATTTGGATAGATAAATAGGGTCTACTGAAAAAACCGTAAGTCCCCTTCACCAGTAAACAGTTTTCCTGAGAAAGCAAGGTATTTATCACTATTTCCAATGCACAACAATCCAAACTGTAGAATGGTAACGGATGATCAGAAACGGCAGTTTCCGGCAGAAACCTGCGATTATGGAGTGTTTTTACTTGTATTGCAAAGGGAACTTTGACCAGATTTCCATTGACGATTTCTTCCTGCTTTTTGGCGGAACATGTGTTGCCGCACACAATTTGAGAAGAAAGAATGATGATAATCGTGAAAGAAAACGAAAGGGAAGGGTTATAGCTTTCTCTGTTGCTGTCAATCTCGCTAAAATGGAACCCCGTATACGGACGAATATTGTACTGAGGAGGATAGACATATGGAGACGATTAGTATCGTAGTTCCAGTTTATAATGCGGAGAAGTATTTGGACGAATGCATCCAAAGCATCGTGAATCAGACATATCCGGCCTTAGAACTGTTACTCATAAACGACGGTTCAACAGATAGCAGCAGCACTATCTGCGAGAATTATGAGACAAATCCATGTGTAAGGGTTATTAATAAAGAAAATGGTGGAGTGCAATCCGCAAGAATGATGGGTCTGAATCTGGCAACCGGAAAGTATCTTACCTTCGTTGATGCAGATGATGTGCTTGAAAAAGATACCTATCGACTTGTGATAGAGGCGTTTGAGAAGTATGATCCTGATTTGGTCTTCTTCAACTATTCCAGTGACTTTGGCAATGTTCACCTTCGGAATGATGCGCCGGAGCATATTAATGATGAACGGGTATTAACCAATATGTACGACAATTTTATGGCCGGAGCATATATGGGGGGAGTACTGTGGGATAAAGTATGGAAGCGGGACAAACTGGAAGGAATTGAATTTCGAACAGATATGCAGATCTGTGAGGATGCTGTTTATGTATGGGATTCTCTTAAAAATATTAAGAAAGCTGTATGTCTACCATACATGTTTTATCACTACAGATATTTCCAGAAAAGCATGTCCAAAGGCTCCTCTCCAGCAAAGTACATAAAAGCTCTTTTAGCATGGGATTATTTAAAGGAAAAAGCTACGGAGATTGGTTCGGAGTCGCTGCCATCTATCTGTTGCAATAAAGTTGTTTGGAATCTGAAAGCTGCTGATTGTATTGCAATTTCAGGAGATAAGGAATATGACTGGAGCGTTTTAAGGAAAAACATTTTGGAAGAGAAAGCGTATTATGACAGGTTGAGCAGTTACCATAGATTATCAGTCTTCTTTCTGGAAAGATCATGGCTGCTTTATAAAGCCTGGGTTTATATAGAGGGCTGGCTAAAGTCATTGTTTATCCGACTACACCGATAATTATAGTCTATATGCGTGTAGTGAGCGTTGCTGGTATATTGTTTTGAAAGGAATCGGGAGGAGCAATCGTATGAAAAAACCACGAGTTCTTGTAACTGGAGGTGCTGGTTTCCTTGGATCACATCTTTGTGATAGGCTATTGAACGATGGAAACGATGTAATTTGTGTCGACAATTTGTTTACAGGTTCCAAGGATAATATTCGGCATATGCTTGGGAATCCATATTTTGAATTTATAAGACATGATATGACCCGGCCAATTTATGTGGAGTGCGATCAGATTTACAATCTTGCTTGCCCTGCTAGTCCAAAGTGGTATCAGAAGGATCCAATTTATACTTTCCAAACTTCTGTTTATGGAGCGATGAATGTCCTTGGGCTGGCAAAGCGAACGGGGGCAAGGGTTCTTCAGGCAAGTACAAGCGAAATCTATGGCGACCCTACAGTGCATCCGCAACCGGAGAGCTACTGGGGGAATGTCAATACAATAGGTATTCGCTCGTGCTATGACGAAGGGAAAAGAGCGGCTGAGACCCTGTTCTTTGATTACCATAGGAAACATGGTGTCGACATAAAAGTGATGCGTATTTTTAATACATACGGCCCGAGAATGGATATAGGCGATGGTCGTGTTGTCAGTAACTTCATTGTCCAGGCTTTAAATGGCGAAGACATTACAATCTATGGTGAGGGAAGCCAGACACGCAGCTTCTGCTATGTAGATGACCTTATTGAAGGAATGGTCAGATTAATGAATAGTAGAGATGGATTTACCGGACCTGTGAATATTGGAAATCCAGGAGAATTCACGATAAAAGAACTTGCTGATCTGGTGATTGAATTGACGGCGACTAAATCAAAAATTGTTTACGAACCGCTTCCTTCCGATGATCCCACTCAAAGAAAACCTATGATTGAATTAGCAAAGAAAGAACTTGATTGGGAGCCGCATATACAACTACGCGAGGGGCTGAATAAAACCATTCAATATTTTGCAGAGATATTGTGATGATTTGAAGAATAATATTGTCCTTTGTGCATTAAGTGTTAAAAGAAGCGGAAATCTATGATTAAGGAGAATGCCCATGGGATCATTTGAGAACCTAATGAGTGCGCGAAATGCAGGATTTGCAATGGAGACAGCAGATATGCTGTTCCCTGTAAGTGAAGAGCAGAGGGTAAAACTTCAACACACGCTGATTGAAATGTACATAGACATTCTTAATTTATGCAAAGATAATGGGTTGACTCCATTTCTCGTTGGGGGTTCTGCTCTTGGTGCTATACGGCATCATGGTTTTATTCCTTGGGATGATGATCTTGATATAGGATTTGTCAGGAAAGAATATGAAATATTCATCAAGATATTTGATAATACATTTCAGAACAAATACGTTGTAAACTCAGCCGGATATTCAGAGAATGCAAAGACGAGATTTACGAAAATTATGAAAGTTGGAACGATTTGCAGAGAGATTGGTAGCCCGCCTGATAATTCGATAAATGGAATCTTTGTAGACGTTTTTCCCATAGACAACGTACCCGATAATATGTTTATTAGGAAATTGAAGGGACTGTTTTGCAATCTGGAGGAGTTTATATCGTCTCAGGTGTATTATTACGATTACAAGGATGCCATAACTGAAAAATACCTCCATAGTATGGGGAAACTGAACTATCACATTCGTAAGTGTATCGGTTTCTTGTTTAGCTATCGAAAATCATCGAGATGGTTCAAAAAAATTGATCGAGACGTTCAGTGTGAAGATGAGAATAGTAAGGATTGCACAATTGCGGTTGGAAGGAAGCACTACTTTGGTGAAATAGTCAGCAGGGATATCATTTTTCCAGCACGATATGTTCAATTTGAAACGATTGAGGCGCCTGTTTTCTATCATGTGGAAGCCTACCTGTCTAATTTGTATGGGGACTATATGAAAATACCTCCTCAAGAGAAAAGAGAAAAACATCTGGTCATGGAATTGAAGTTTGGAGATGAATGAGATGGCAAACGTTGCATTACTCATAGCAGGCGGTTCGGGGAATCGTATGCATCAGGATATACCTAAACAGTTTATAACTGTAAACGAACGCCCTGTAATTATGTATACTCTTGAAGCATTTGAAAAGCATCCTGAGATTGATTCTATTGCTGTAGTATGTATTGAAGGGTGGGAGCAGGTACTTTGGTCTTATGCGAAGCAGTTCAATATAACTAAGCTTCAGTATGTGGTTCCTGGTGGCAAAAATGGGCAGGATTCTATCCGTAATGGCGTATACGAACTTGAAAAACACTTTGATAAAGACGATATTGTTCTTATCCATGATGCGATACGTCCTATGGTCAGCGCAGAGATTATTTCTGATAATATCCGAGTTGCCCGTGAGTTTGGGAACGCAATTACGGTTATTCCTTGCGCTGAAGCTATGATACAGACAGCAGATGGCGTTGTTTCTTCTGGATCCTATCCGCGTGATAGATTAAAGAGAACGCAGACTCCACAGGCGTTTCACCTTGGAGATATATGCGATTTACACAGAAGAGCATTGAAAGCCGGCATTACTGATTCAGTTGCTTCGTGTACCCTTAAAATTGAATTGGGAGAACAGGTATATTTTTCTGCTGGTTCTGAAAAGAATATCAAGCTAACGACTGTTGAAGATATTGATATCTTTAAGGCTCTTCTTGCAGCAAAACGTTCTGATTGGCTGAAAAATTAATTGTATGAGTATTTATGATAGCAAGATCTGGATTTCCGATCTGGATGAGATGATAGAAGCATTACCTGAAATGAACGAATTGTCAGGTCAGAACCTGATGATTACAGGTTGTACAGGGCTTATCTGTTCTGCTGTAGTTGATTTGTTAATTCGGTGGAATGAAACACATAGTGAAAAGATAAGGATTCAGGCAGCAGGAAGAAGCGAGGAAAAAGTTAGGGCAAGGTTTGCTCCTTATGTAGAGGAGGACTGGTTCGACTTTGTTCCTTTTGATGCTTCATCGGCAGAAAACAAGCTAAATAATCCTTGTGATTATATGATTCATGGAGCCAGTAATGCCTCTCCAAATAAGATTATGAAAGAGCCGGTAGAGACAATGCTGAGTAATTTTACTGGCATGAAATATCTGTTAGACAGTGCAAGAACACATGGGACAAAACGAGTTCTTTATATTTCGAGTTCTGAAGTTTATGGGCAAAAAGAAGGTACTGAGCCCTACAAATCTTTTGAATATGGGTATATTGATTTACTCAATGCCAGAAATTCTTATTCTATGGGAAAGCGCGCTGCAGAAACACTTTGTGCGTCTTACTATGATGAGTACAGCGTTGATTCTGTGATTATTCGTCCCGGTCATATATACGGTCCGACAGCGGTTGAATCGGACAATAGGGTTTCATCGGCATGGGCCTACTCTGTCGCCAGAGGCGAAGATATCGTAATGAAGAGTGATGGAAGTCAGATACGGAGTTATTGCTATTGTCTTGACAGTGCCTCAGCAATACTAAAGGTGTTACTCAAAGGTAAATCTGTTTGTGCCTATAACATTTCAAATCCTGATTCAGTCACAAGTATCCGAAATATGGCTGAAATATTGGCTAAGTCTGGTGGTGTCAAATTGAGGATGGAGCTACCATCGGAAGTAGAGAAGAAGGGATTTAATCCCATGCGTAACTCGGCTCTCGACAGTACGGATCTACTGAACCTGGGTTGGAAAGGGCTTTTCAATGCGGAAAGAGGTTTCTCTCATACAGTAAAGATTATGAGAGAGATTGATGTAAAAAATAGGTGACTAAATGCTTGAATGATTCACCTGAGTTCTTCATCATTTTCACACGAAACCTCTTTATCATCCACAATTACCGCAGCCTTGGAAGCGCTGGGACGCAGTACTGTTTTGTGGTCCCTATGTAACCGGAGGAGGGTGGTATACCGTCCACCGGATTCTCCGCATCAACCCGGCCGGAAGCCGCCGGATTGTGGGAGATCATCTGACAAAAGGGGAGAGGGTTCAACCGGAGGACATTCCGGGGGCACTCACATTTGCAAAGGCATTGGCACAGCTGTTTGCACTGGGCAGGGAGGTGCCATTTTATCGGCGTCCCTGTAACATGGAGGCAGAGGCAGCAGAAACGGCATTCAGGGGGCTAACGCAATGACAAGACTAAATTCAGAGCAGCAAAGAGTATTGGACATCGTATCAGAGGCGTTGCACGGACATCCGCAGGAAGGCAATGATGATTTGATCCCTGAACTCATGTCACAAGCTGTTTTTTCCGTGGTGTTTCCCAGCCATAACATGTCTATTTCTGTCATCGCCTCCAATATACAGGTCTTGTATGAGCATGTAGAGCTGCACGAGCTTTTAACAGCCCATCATATCCCATATGTTATCCTCAAGGGCGCCGCCTCCGCATCATATTATTCCAATCCGATTCTACGGACAATGGGAGACGTGGACTTTCTCATTGCCCCATCAGATTTTTCCAAAGCGACGGATTTGCTGACATCCATCGGATTCACTTACATGGAGCAGGACACCGACGGGATACACATCGCTTTTCACCGAGACGGCTCTACATGGGAGATGCACCGTTCTATTAACGGTATTCCAGGGGGAAAAGCTGGAAACCAGGTCAGACAATACCTCTCCGATATCATCGAGACAGCCGTAGCGTATGACGGAGGGAATGGCGTAATCAAGATCCCGGATGACTTCCATCATGGGCTTGTTCTTCTCATCCACACAGCATCGCACTTAACCGCTGAGGGAGTTGGCTTGCGCCACCTGTGTGATTGGGCTGTCTTTGTCAACCGGTTTACAGATGCGCAGTTCTGCACTCTCTTTGAAGAAAAGCTGACAGCGTGCGGCTTATGGCGCTTTGCTCAGTTACTGTCTTTGACATGTGTGAAATACCTGCATTTTCCATACCAGGCATGGATGGGAGATGCAAATGAGGACATTTTGGAACAGCTTATCACGGATATTATGAACGGTGGCAACTTTGGAAAGAAGGATAAGGACCGCTATCGTCAGATAAAATATATCTCCAACCGTGGGGAGCATACTGTGGATCAGAAGAATGTCATTCTTCAGCTCTGGGATACGATTGAAAAGAAAGCGAAAGTAAAAGGTAAATCCCGCATAGCTGTGGTTGGTGATTACGCTTCCATGTTACTAAAAGGCGAGCGAAAGCCAGACAGCGGTTCAACCATGAAACAGGCCGCAAAACGCAAAAAGCTATATTCTGAGTTTCATTTATTTGAGGTGTGACGCTCAATCCGCTTCCTACGTTTTTATCTTTTGAAATGAATGAATCGTGTTTTCCGTGCCATCATCTTGCATCCCATTTTTTGAGAAGCAGTCAATCGCAAGCACCAATCGCACAGCATTACACCCTGCCTGTTCCGGCTCGTCTCCTGTCCGAAACGCACGGAAACAGGCAGTGTTTTTTCTCTTAAACAGCCATCAAGTCTCCCTGCCTGCTGAAAATAGCAGAAAAACCGCTGGCCTCGCTCACAATCCTCTTGCTGTTCCGGTCATTTTTGCTTATAATAGAGAAAATACTCGTGAAAAGGGTGGCAACCATGAACTATGATTTCTATGGCTGGAAAACTGCTGATATAAAGGATTCTCTGGGCCTCACTCCCAGAGACTACTATACCCTTCTCTCCCGGGTGTGGTGCGCAGAGACCTGCGCCCCCCGGATGAGGCAGAACTGGTCCCCGGCCAACAAGGCGCTGGGCCAGTGCTCCATCACCGCCTTTCTCATGCAGGATTTCTATGGCGGCAAGGTGATGGGCATTCCTCTGGGGGACGGCAATTTCCACTGCTTCAACCAAGTAGGGGATTGCGTCTTTGACCTGACCAGTGAGCAGTTCGATGGTCAGAAGCTGGACTATTCCAAGGCGGTGGAGCAGGATCGTTCTGTCCATTTTGCCAAGACGGAAAAGCTGGTACGGTATGAGCTGCTGAAGGCCAGTCTTGCCTTCCGTCCTGTTCAGGCCTGCCACATCCAGCGTTACAGCCAGATTTACGCCGCAGCCTTCTCCGGTGAGTCGTGGCACAATCCGTGGACTCCGGAGGATGCGGAGATCCATGTGCAGGAGATTATGGACTCTCCCAAGTTTTACGGGCTGGAGTATGTGGAAGACGGCAAGATTCTCGGTTTGCTGCTGGGTACCAGTATGCTCTTCCACTACGGCAGAGTATTTGAAATCAGCGACATCGCCGTCGACCCCTCCGCTCAGGGACACGGCATTGCAGGCTTGCTTCTGGAGCACTGCAAGGCGGATATGGTGGCAAGAGGTGTCAAAGCCCTTCACCTGATTACCAACACAGAGGGCCATCTTCCCGCCTTCTATGAGCAGCACGGGTTCCGTTCCGAGCATCGGGTGATGCTGATGGGAATGGATCTGACCTGAGCGGGGCAGGATGATGTCCCCCCATTAAAATGAAAGCTGGAGAACATAATGATTAACAAGTCAACTGGAGAGAATTATCACATTACCGTAGCAGGAACAGGGTATGTAGGTTTATCACTGGCAGTTCTGCTTTCTCAGCACAATCAAGTAACAGCAGTAGATATTCTTCCCGAAAAGGTGGAGAAAATCAACCGGAGGGAATCTCCCATACAGGATAAAGAGATTGAGGAGTATCTTGCGACAAAAGAACTAAACCTAACTGCGACGACGGATGGTGCCAGCGCTTATCAGGATGCGGATTTTGTCATCATTGCAGCTCCCACTAATTACGATCCCCGCAAAAACTTCTTTGACTGTTCTGCTGTAGAGGCTGTGATTCAGCTGGTGCTTGATAGCTCGGAGAAAGCTGTCATGGTTATCAAATCTACGATTCCCGTTGGATATACGGAAAGTGTTCGCAAAAAATTCGGAACGGATAGAATCATCTTTAGCCCGGAATTTCTAAGGGAGTCGAAAGCCCTCTATGATAATCTTTATCCCAGCCGCATTATTGTCGGCTGCGATGATTCCGCCCGTTCTTATGCGGAATCCTTTGCAAAACTGCTTCAAGAGGGTGCAAACAAGGAGAACATAGACACCCTGCTTATGGGTTATACTGAGGCGGAAGCAGTGAAGCTCTTCGCAAATACCTATCTGGCGCTGAGAGTCAGCTATTTCAATGAATTGGATACCTACGCAGAAGTAAAAGGGCTAAATACAGCTGACATAATCAAAGGCGTGAGCCTTGATCCGAGAATCGGAGACTACTATAACAATCCCAGCTTTGGTTACGGTGGATACTGTCTGCCGAAGGACACGAAGCAGCTTTTGGCAAATTATCAGGATGTTCCGGAAAACCTGATTCACGCTATTGTAGAAAGCAACAGAACCAGAAAAGACTTTATTGCGGATCGCGTGCTGGAGAAAGCTGGATACTACACGGCGAGCAGTATGTGGAACGCAGAGAAGGAACGGCCTATCACGGTCGGGGTGTATCGCCTCACCATGAAGAGCAACAGCGACAACTTCCGCCAGAGCAGCATTCAGGGCGTCATGAAGCGGCTAAAGGCCAAAGGTGCCACTGTTATTGTTTATGAGCCGACGTTACCGGATGGAACCACCTTCTTTGGCTCCCTTGTAGTGAATGATATCGAGAAGTTCAAAGCCGGATGTGACAGTATTATTGCCAATCGATATGATCCTACTTTGAATGATGTTGAGGAAAAGGTCTATACAAGAGACCTTTTCAGGCGGGATTAATAAAATATCGTCATCTTGCGAAGCCCTGCTTACATTTTATGTATACCACATAGAAGCAGCCGACCCTCAATCAGGATCGGCTGCTTTTCTATCATATTGATGAGCGAGCAAAAAGGATCTCTCAATCCTCCGCATAAGCAGGAACGCAATACCCTGCAATCTTCCAACTGTCAATGGAAACAGACATCTCTCTGCAAACGTCACCCACATTGCCCTCAATGGTGTAAACCTGGTCTCCATCACACTCTACCACAAGACCAGTGTGGTCAGTATCATCGTCATCCTCCCAGTCATAAAGAATGATATCTCCCGGCTGAGGAATGTAGTCGTCATCCGCATCTACCCATAGACCACGCTCATCAAACCAACTCTTCAGAGCGCCGGAATAGGATACATCGGGAATCACATCTGCATCGCAGAATCCCAGCTGATCGGCGCACCAGCAGACAAACTCGGTACACCATGCTTCTCCGGAGCCTCCGGTGTATCGGTCGCCACCCCGGTGACCCACCTCTTCATACGCAAGATCCACCATCTGCATCCGCAGTAACATCTCGTCCGCTTCAGGGGCGATGGTCAAATCTTCAAATTTGTCCAAATACTTCTGAGCGGCATAGGCGGTCAAGACAGCCTGTTCCTCCGACTTAAAGTCCCGGCACAGCACCGCAGCATAGACAGCCGAACTTGCGTCCACAGCGGAGTCGAACTGGTCGGGCTCTGCCTCGTCATACTCAAGCCCCTCAGCACGCCACAGCACCGAAATGAGATACTCGGTCTGATCCTCATAGGAGGCGTCCTCACCAAAGCTGTCCACAAATACGCTGGCGGTACCCTCGTCCAGCCACTGGAGGATGCCGTTGTCATCGCAATCCCACTTTTCCAGCTTCTTCTCCGGAATGGAAGAATACATCCCGGCGTAGACATTCGCCATGATACCGGCAGTCTTTTCGGGAGAGAAGCCTTGAGCGATACAGTAGAGCCAGAAGTATTCCTCCGGGGAATCCGCTTCGGACAGCTTGACCTCCTTGGCAGAAGCCCGAACCGGAAGCATAGAGCTCAGTATTGTGAGCAGAAATAAGCCGGAAAGAACAATTGCAAGAGATCTCGTTCTCAATCTGCCATTCATGCTTGACACCTCCGATAAATGTTTCCGGGAGTTGGCCGTCCATGCAAAACCTTACGCCCGGAGAAATGCGGCAGGGAAAGAGGGCAGCCCACTCATCCCGCAACAATCCATTTGGTATTATACTCTATAAAGCCCGGATTGTCAATTCCGCCTTTCTGGTCAATTCTACCTGATGGGCATCAAACACCCATAGAAACAGGAGATAACAGGGGAATAACAGAACATTTTCACGAAAATGTCAAATCGTCATAATATGTAGCAAATTGTAATCCATTAAAACATTCCCCATCTTAACACATCTTGTGACTATTTCCTTTATCGTCATCAGGGCAAGCGCCAGCGGAAAAGAAAACCCCGCCCCGGGGCTTTCGCCAAAACCGGAGCGGGGGAGAGGGTAAATAGAAGGGATTACTGGATGTCCTTCTTCATAGCAGTGAGCATGAGAGCGCCAACCACAGAGCCAACCAGCAGGGCCACAATGTACATCAGAGGATTGCCCACGGTGGGGAAGACGAAGATGCCGCCGTGAGGAGCCATCAGGGTGCAGCCAAAGGCCATGGACAGAGCGCCGGAGATGGCAGAGCCAACGATGCAGGAGGGGAGGACACGTCCGGGGTCGCCGGCAGCGTAGGGGATTGCGCCCTCGGAGATGAAGCACAGACCCATGATGTAGTTCACGATGCCGTTGTTGCGCTCCTCCTCGGTCCACTTCTTGCGGCCGAAGATGGTGGTGGACAGGGCAATCACGATGGGAGGCACCATGCCGCCTACCATGACCGCAGCCATGACACCGTAGTTACCGGACTCCAGAGCAGCAATGCCGAAGGCGTAAGCAGCCTTGTTCACAGGACCGCCCATATCCACGCTCATCATGCCGCCTACCACAGCACCCAGAAGGATGGCGGAGGTGGAGCCCATGGAGTTGAGCAGGGCAGCAATGCCATTGTTGATAGCGCCCATGATGGGGTTGATGGCACACATCACAATACCCACGCACAGGATGCCGCAGAAGGGATAAATCAGCATGGGACGGATGCCGTTCAGGCTGGCAGGGAGCTTTTCGGTGGCGTTCTCCAGGAAGAGCACCAGATATCCTGCAACGAAGCCGGCCAGCATAGCGCCCAAGAAGCCGGAGGGAACCGCCGCAGCGCCGGAGAAGATGGAGGAGAAGGACAGGCCGCTGGAAGCCAGTGCGCCGCCCACGAAGCCTACCGCCAGACCCGGACGGTCAGCAATGGACATGGCGATGAAGCCGGAGAGCACGGGGAGCATGAAGCCGAAGGCATCGCCGCCCACACTCTTGAAGAAAGCGGCCAGCGGGGTGTTCATGCCGAAGTTGGAGGGGTCAATGCTGTAATCGTCCAGCAGGAAGGACAGGGCAATCAGAATGCCGCCGCCCACCACGAAGGGGAGCATGTGGGAGATACCGTTCATCAGATGCTTGTACACGCCGCCGGCAGCGCTTCCGCCAGAGGAAGCGGCAGGCGCGCCGCCCTTGTGGTGATAGATGGGAGCGGTGCCATCCACAATCTGCTGAATCAGCTCATTGGGTTTATGAATGCCGTCGGCCACACGGGTGATGACCACCGGCTTGCCATCAAAGCGGGCCATTTCCACATTCTTGTCAGCGGCAATGACGATGCCGTCGCACTGGGCGATTTCCTCAGCGGTGAGCACATTCTTGGCCCCGCCGGAGCCGTTGGTCTCCACCTTGGTGGCAAGACCCATGGCGGTGCCAGCCTTTTGCAGGTTCTCGGCGGCCATGAAGGTGTGGGCGATGCCGGTGGGGCAGGCAGTGACGCAGAGGATGCGGTAGTGGTCGTCCACCACCTGCTGGTCGGTGAAGCTGTCATTGCCGAAGCGCATTTCCTCCTCCTGATCCAGCAGGTCAAGGAACTCACCGGGGTTCTTGGTGAGCCGCAGCTTGGCAACGAAGTCGTCCTCCGCCAGCATGGACATGAGACGGGCGAGAATGTCCACATGGAGGTCGCCGTTCATGGGGGCGGCGATCATGAAGAACAGGTCGCTCTTCTCGTCGTCATCCGGGTTGTACTGGATGGGCTGTGCCAGCCGCACCACGGCCAGAGAGGGCTTGACCACCACAGGGGTCTTGGCGTGGGGAACCACAATGCCGTTGCCCACATAGGTGGAGAACTCCGCCTCACGGGCGTAGATGGCCTTTTTGTAGGCCGCCTTGTCGGTGATGTTGCCGTGGGTGAACTGCAAATCCACCAGACGGTCGATCACAGCGTCCTTGTCGGGGGCGGTCACGCCAATGGCGGTGGCCTCACGGCTGAACAGTTCGATTAAACGCATAATCAACTCTCCTTTTCTTTTTCTTTCAAAACACGTCTCATACGTGAACTTGAACGGATGTTACAGAGTGGCCAGCAGCTGGTCGATCAGGCTCTTTTCCGCCAGACCCAGAGAGAACGCCGTGGCGCTTCCGGTGGCGGTGCCCAGCTTCAGGGCGTAGTCATAGTCCCCGGTCTGAAGATACCCGGCGAGGAACCCGGCCACCATAGAGTCGCCAGCGCCTACGCTGTTGAGCACCTTCCCCTTGGGGCAGCCAATGCGATGGCTGACGCCGTTTTCGTCCAGCAGCATGGCCCCGTCGCCTGCCATGGAGATGAGGATATTCCGTCCACCCATCTCCTGCAGCTTTGCGGCACACTCCACGATTTCCTCATCGGTTTTCAGCACCCTGCCAAAAATCTCACCCAGCTCGTGGTTGTTGGGCTTGATAAGGAAGGGGTGGTATTTCAGCACGTTGACTAGCAGATCCCGGGTGGCGTCCACCGCAATGCGGATGCCCCGGCCATCCAGATGGGCCATCAGCTTTTCGTAGGTATCGCTGGGCAGGCAGGTGGGAATGGAGCCGGAAAAGACCAGCGTGTCCTCTGCGGTGATCTTGTCCAGCTGGGCCATGAGCTGAGCCATGTCCTCGTCGGTGATCCTAGGGCCGATGCCGTTGATCTCGGACTCCTCGGCGGCCTTGATCTTCACATTCACCCGGGTCATGCCCTCAGCCACATGGATAAAGTCGGTGGCAAGTCCCATCTCCCGCAGACCGTTTTCCAGTCCGTCTCCGGTGAAGCCAGCCACAAACCCCAGCGCCACCGTGTCAAATCCCAGCGTCTTGAGCACATTGGACACGTTGATGCCTTTGCCGCCAAACTGGTATTCCTCGCTGACGTTGCGGTTGATATCCCCGGCACGGAAGGGGCCGTCCAGATGCACCACATAGTCAATGGCAGGGTTGAAAGTTACTGTGTAAATCATTCCGTATCTGCCTCCCTTGTTTCTTTGTGGACTTATTATAAAGGATGTGATCGGTAAAAGTCAATCAGATTCAGTCAAATTTGTGCATGTTTTTGAAACTGATTGATAAATGAGTTGTTTTCTATCCATTTTGTGTAAATTCCATTCTATATAAAAGAATGCACTGTTGTTTTAATGTAAAAAAGTGAGTGAAGTATGAGGGAGCACCATCCTCCCATCCACAGAAAGCCCTGAATGATAATGAAAGATTCTGACTGATTGAGGGGAATGACCCTGAAATGAGCATGATCGGTCAGAACGCCATGCGCGAGACATTTGAATGAAAATGATCCCATGTGGAATTTACAGGATACCCGGCCAGCACGCATAACGAATCATTGACAGGGAAAGCTGCAACGTGTAGAATGTCAGCTGTAATATGGGAGATAGTATGCAGATTTCAGGTGGAAGTTCACAGCCAAAAAGAAAGGGATGAAAGCAAATGACGAAAGTGATGTTGGTCTTTGGGACGAGACCGGAAGCGATTAAGAGAATGATACACACCCGGAACTGGACTGGGTGGGAGATGGAAAGCTGAACTTAATTACAGCCCATCGCAGAGAGAACCTAGGCGCGCCTATGCACCATATGTTCCGAGCGATCCGGAGCGTGCTGGATGAACATCCAGAATGTAAAGAAGAATACAACAAAATGTCACACGCATGCAACCCATATGGCGACGGTCATGCCTGTGAGCGGATTGCGGATATTCTCGAGGGTAAACAATACGCCCCTTGGACAGCGAAGTAATCCGGCTCTGATTCTGTAGCTTCAAGCCCGCCTGTTTCTTTATGGACCAAACGGGCTTTCAGTCTGGCGGCCAGCAAAGAGGTGACAATCGTTGTGATCTTATCTGCGCCTATGCTGGATTACTTTGATATTTCTTGACAGGGAATAGAATATCATGTATAATGCTGTAGTATGAGTGGAATGTGCGCCTGGTTAGGTTCGTGTTCCTTACTTCTCGCTGAAATTGACGTTCGCTGAGAAATACAGATTTGATCCACGTTTCAGAACGTCCTGCGCCTCACCAACCGTTAGAAAGAGATTGGAGTTCAATTGTATGAGTATTCTTAACCGACAGGACGATGAGATAGAGATTGACCTTGTGGAGGTGTTTCGCCTTTTATTGGGAAAATGGCATTTTATTATAATCAGTATGCTGATCTTCGGCCTGGTTGTCTTTGCAGGAACTTTTTTCCTGGTGACACCGCAGTATGAGGCAAATACGACTCTTTATGTAAACAACTCGGTTAACAGAGAGAACAGTGTTGCCATCTCTCAAAGCGACCTGACCGCATCTGCGCATCTGGTGGATACCTATGCTGCCATCATCAAGAGCAGAACCGTGTTGGAACAGGTGCTGGAACGGGCAAACGTTGAGATTGAAATCGGCGCTTTGCAGGAAATGATTACCGCCAAGGCGATCAATGATACAGAAGTTTTTATGATCACGGTGAAAGACTCTGATCCCCATACCGCAACCCGCATTGCAAACGCCATTGCCGAGATTGCTCCGGGACAGTGCGAAAGCATTGTAGAAGGCAGCTCTGTCAAGGTGGTAGATTACGCCGAGCTTCCCACTGAGATCGCCAGTCCCAGCTATAAAAAAGCGACGCTTGCAGGTATGTTAGTCGGAGGCATTTTTTCTGTTGCCTTTATTGTCATTCAAGCGCTGCTGGATGCAACGATTAAAAGCGAGGATGATTTCAAGCAGTGGGATTATCCTGTTCTTTGCGTCATACCTGATTTGGATGAGGCGATCAAGCACGATAGACAGGGCTATGGATACGGCTATGGCCGCAGCCGCAAGTGATAAGGGGGAGTTAGGGTATGAGCTTAGTTGGACAAAGTAAAAAGAAAACCAAATCCTCCAAGAAGAATTTTGCCGGCCATCTTTTGACTGAAAATTCTCCCTTTGCGGTTCAGGAGGCATACAAATCCCTGCGAACCAATCTCATCTTCTCAATTCCTGACAATAAATGCAAATCCATCGTGGTCACCAGCTCTCTACAGCACGAAGCAAAGTCAACTACCGCCATCAATCTGGCGATTGCCTTTGCCCAGAATCAGTCTAAGGTGCTGCTGATCGACTGCGACCTGCGCTTACCAACGATCGCTTCAAAGCTGGCGATTCCCGAAAAACCCGGTCTGAGCAATGTTCTTGTGGGCTTACGTTCCGTGGGGGAGACCATTTACCACATGACGAACGGATTCGACGTCATGCCCGCCGGAGATGTTCCTCCCAATCCCACCGAGCTACTGGGTTCCCAGCAAATGCACAGGCTGATGGAAGCTCTTAACGAGGCATATGATTATATTATTCTCGACACGCCTCCCGTTTGCACTGTAGCAGACGCTACGATTCTGGCAAAGTTTACCTCAGGCGCAATTTTGGTTGTCCGGCAGAATATCGCTACGCAGGAAAGTGTCAATGAAGCGGTTCAGAAGCTGGAATTTGCCGGATCCAGGATTTTTGGCTTTGTGTTTTCCGGCGTGGAGGATTCAAAGCAGAAAAATTATAAAAAGGGGTACTATGGCTACGGATACGGCGCAGCCTACGGCAAGTCTGTGCAAAAAGCAGGCAATTCCAAGGTCAGGTGACAGCGTTAAAACAACGACATTCTCCGGCTTTCTGAAGAAAAGCATAATCCCTGCTGAAATCCTTCGTGAGAACGGCATATCATGCGAATAGGAGAACATGCGGTTTTATGCTTTCTTTTCTTCTTGATTTCTCACGGGTTAGGAGATAGAGTTTGAATGAGAAAAAATGGACTTGCGTTTTTTGCAATTGTCATTCTTGCCGCGGCAATGGTGTCTTTGTATCTCTATTGCAGCAACGCTCAGAAGGAAATGACCGACCAGCTAAAAGATGCGAATACTACAATTCAATCATTGCAGGAAGAGCGCAGAGTGCTGGTATCCCGGCTCAATGAATTGAACGGGAACGGTGAGACAGAGGAAGGTGATTCAGAGTATGAGGAGACCACCCTTGCTTCTCTGCAAACCATTCTCTGCCTCAATGCCATGGATAACGACGCTTATGAGGAAATCATACCTGTTTTGAGAGATGCAGGCATAACGGGTATGCTGATGCTGAGAAACGGGCGTCTTCCCGGTGATAACTATAACATTTCTGTCAGCGACTTTGTGGAGCTTTATGACTCCGGCTGGACTTACGCCATTTCTCTGGAACGGGAACCGGACGACACTGCGGAAGACTGGCAGGAGGACGTAGAGGATTATCTGTCCAGACTGGGACAGCGGGTTGGTCGCAGCCGCACTCCCATTGCGTACTGTTTCCCGGAGGGCGGTTGTACAGAAGAGGAAGCGACCTTTCTGGATGAGCATGATTTTGGGTTTGTGCTCTTGCATGAGCAGCCCGGCGAATCCAGCGAAGGGTTGAAATTCGTTCAATTGTTTCCTTATAACTCCCAGAATCTTTTGGACACCCTTGCCTCAACGAACGGATACTTCGCTCTGGAGATGTGGGCAACGTGGAATGACGACACAGCGGAGTCTCTCAGGTATCAAAAGGATCGATTAAACGCCTTGCTGAGCTCAGATAGTATCCATTTGGTAACTCAGGATGAGATGGAACCCCTGTCTGAGATTTCACAGGAAAGGGAAGAAACCGAAACAGAAGAAACAGATGTATCTGATGAATCCGCACAGCTGAAGGCCAGAATCGCTGAGATAGATCAGCAGATAGATGCGCTTTATCAGGGGAATTCCTCCCAATAAAAGGAAGGATTTGCTGAAAGCCAGCGCATATATAGACGGATTATACCAATTGGCAGTTTGGGGATGAACACCGATGTCTCGATGGATGCAACGCAACAATACAACACGCTTGACATTTCACAGGTGTGTTGCTCTCCTTTCGGGGCGGTGTTATGTCAACCTCCTTCTGCATTTTAATCGTTTTGTTGTAAATAAAATTTGGTTTTTCCTGCATCTTGTGCAGAGACTGGCGTAATTGTCTCTTTTGTTTTTGCTGCAAAAGAGACAATTTCATTGTCTCGAGGAGATGTTCATATGCTGCTTTCACTTGACTTTTAGGAGTATAGAGATCGTGTATAAGAGAAATCAACAGGAATGGCTGAAGCACTTGGATTTCATCTTACTGGATGAAGTTGCCTTACAGCTTGCCTTCATTCTGGCATTTATCATCAGGAGTGGTTTGCGCTTGCCATATGCTTCGCCTGCCTATCGCGCGCTTTCCATCATGTTGGTGGCAGCAGATTTTTTGGTTGCCGTACTTTTTCGCACAATGCACAATGTACTGAAGCGGGGCTATTATCAAGAGGCGCTTTATACATTCAAGCAGGTTGTGCTGGTTTTTCTGACAACCACTCTGTTTCTCTTTACAACACAAAGTGGTTATATATTTAGCCGAATAATACTATATTTACTCGCTTTCTTTCATTTTTTAATTGGTTATACACTTCGGCTGCTATGGAAGCCTGTGGTGCGGAAAATCTGGAAGATGAGCAAAAAAGCATCTATGATCTTAGTTGCGGATGAGCAGCATGTAGACGAGATCATAAGCAGGGCAAAGCCCACAGATGAAGCGGAATACACAGGGATTGTTTTGACCAATCGAGACGCTACAGGGGAGGTAATCGGGAGTATTCCTGTTGTGGCAAATCTGGAAAACGCCGCCGATTTCATATGCCGGGAATGGGTAGACGAGGTATTTGTATACCCCGCTCACCTCTCTGATATCGAGGTGCAGGGGTCTGCATTATATAAGAGCGTAGAAGGCATTATCACAGATACCTATCCCGAGTTTGTCAATAAGGATTATGAAGCACATCCGATAGAAGAGCCGGAAGATCATACCGTTGCAGGGCTGATAGAGTCGTGTCGTCAGATGGCGATTC
Source organism: Clostridiales bacterium NK3B98 (assembly GCA_000421005.1). Classification (GTDB taxonomy): domain Bacteria; phylum Bacillota; class Clostridia; order Oscillospirales; family Oscillospiraceae; genus Onthomonas. Next base: position 2,449 of record ATWA01000012.1, on the reverse strand, counting down.
CAGTACATATCCGGCTTCCCATTTCCAACATGAGCGGGAAAAGCTTTGTGGAAAAGGTAAACGGGTATAACGTGCTGACCACTTCCGCCAACTACTCCAGCCCCATGCAGTTTGCCATGAAGCGCCTGATGGATATTCTGGGCGGGCTGATTGGCAGCTTCATTGCATTGGTTGTGATTGCGGTGGCTGCCCCCATGATAAAAAAGGAAAGCCCCGGTCCTATTCTGTTCAAACAAACCCGGATCGGCATGAACGGAAAGAAATTTCAAATCTACAAGATTCGAAGTATGTATCAGGATGCCGAGGCGAGAAAAGCGGAGCTGATGAAGGACAACCGTGTTTCTGACGGCATGATGTTCAAGCTGGACTGGGATCCCCGCATTATCGGCAATAAAATCGTCGACGGAAAACAGGTCACCGGAATCGGGGAGAAACTCCGCTCCGGAAGCTGGGACGAGTGGCCTCAGTTCTTCAATATCCTCATGGGACAAATGAGCCTTGTGGGTACAAGACCCCCCACGGTAGATGAGTGGGAAAAGTATAAGTACCACCACAGGGCGCGGCTTTCTACCAAGCCGGGATTGACAGGAATGTGGCAGGTGAGCGGTAGAAGCAAAATCACCGACTTTGAGGAAGTGGTCAGGCTGGATACCGAGTACATCAACCATTGGAGCATCAGCCTGGACATCCGGATTCTGCTGAAGACCGTGAAGGCTGTGTTCACGAAGGATGGGGCGATGTGATGAGTGTCCTGACAAGCTAACTATTACTTCTAATGTGCAATTTAATAGGAATTGCACTATATATGGTATTTATTCGCCAGAAACAAAAATATATAGTAATTAAGTTACTAAGGAACCACTGATTTAATTCAGCAACTGCATTGAAAATATGGTATAACACCCTCAGAGGGGTGAAGTGCAATGAAACAAATAGGATTGAGCGATTACGAATACAGCTTTCGGAAAAAGAAGACCCGTCGGGAAGAGTTTCTGGACATCATGGACGAAATCATTCCTTGGGATGAGTGGGTCGCCTTCATTGCACCCTATTATCCCAACGGCAAACGTAGCCGTCCTCCAAAGGGGATTGAAATGATGCTTCGGATGTACCTGCTCCAATGCTGGTTCAATCTATCTGACGCTGCAGTTGAAGATGCAATCTACGACAGCTATGCTATGCGTAAGTTTATGGGAATCGACTTCTTTGAGCAGGATGTACCGGACGCAACGACTCTGTTGAAATTCCGACATCTGCTGGAACGTCATCAACTGAACAAGGCATTCTTTGAAGCAATCAACCGGGTCATGGTGGAGAGCGGACACATGATGAAGGGCGGAACCATCGTGGACGCCACCATCATTCAGGCACCCAGCTCCACCAAAAATGAGAGCAAGAGCCGTGATCCTGAGATGCATCAGACGAAGAAAGGAAACGAGTGGCACTTTGGGATGAAATGCCATATCGGGGTGGATGCAGGCACAGGATATGTTCACTCGATGGAGGTCACCGCTGCCAACGCCCATGACATCACAGCAGCTTCAAAGCTGATTCGAGAGTATGACGAGGTTGTGTATGGAGTTTCCGGGTATACCGGAATCGAAAAACGAGACGAGGTTGTAAATGACGAAAAGTTATCCACAATTGACTACCGCATCTGCCGCCGACCCAAGAGCCTTGAGCATCTGCCCGAGTGGTGCGTAGACGCTGAACGTGAGATTGAGCACCGAAAAGCATCTATCCGCTGCAAGGTTGAGCACGTATTCCGTATCGTAAAGCGTCAGTTTGGCTATTGCAAGACGGCCTATCGTGGCTTGGCAAAGAATGCAAACCGTTTGTACGCATTGATGCTCAGCAGCAATCTGTATATGATGGCGACGGCCGGGCGAAGCCTCTGCCAATCATGACAGGGGGGTAGTATGCCCTTTTGCGACATACTGCGAAAAATACCAAGGGGAAACCGCTTAAATTAGGACTGAAACCAAGGTATTTCAGCCCGATGAGTTGAAAAACAGGCAGAGACACAGAATGCTGGCTTAAAAATCGCTATTAATCAGCGGTTCCCTAAAAACCACTCAATATTGCGCCGTAATTGCCTTTTTCGAACGTGAGCAAGAGGAAAGAAAACTATTACTTCTAATGTGCAAAAATGCGGTGAAGGCGTGTGTGGGGGAAACAGATGGAGAACACAATGATTTGAAAAAGAAAGTATATGGAATCCTGCTTGTTGCAGCTGTTCTCACAATCCTTCTCCTGACATTACAGGACTCAGCAGGGACTGTGAAACTCAGTGAAGGTTTGAGACTGCGGTTGGAGAGGTTTGGTTTGAAGTAAAATGGTCCCCTTGTCAAGACCACGTCCGCAAATTTTATCGTGAACGGTTTTCCACCCAATTCTGACTTTGGCTACATCCCGAGCCACCGGTCGGGTGAACGGACCACGCAGCCGC
>ATWA01000011.1 GCA_000421005.1 Clostridiales bacterium NK3B98 | reverse complement strand
TGTGGTTATCCATTTGAACCCGCTTGGGGGCTCCCCCAGTCAGCTACGCTGACAGCCCGGCTCCCTCAGTCACGGCTTTGCCGTGACAGCTCCCTCGGGGAGGGAGCCTCTGGCGAAACCTGCTTGTCTTCTGCCTTTGCCAATGGCCCCCTCTTAGAGGGGGCTGTCACGAAGTGACTGGGGGAGTCCTCCCTCCTAGAGGGTAAGGCCGAAAAAGAACTATGCCAGCGGCATAGTTCAGGCCGCACGGGATCATGCGCCGAAGGCGCTACCTTAAAGAGGTGGTGTCACCGAAGGTGACGGAGGGAGCCGACGGAGGGAGTTTGTATTCTCTTGCTGAGTTATCTGGATAACCAGTTAAGATAAAATGATTATCCCGGACAGAAGTAACCTCTGTCCGGGCTGATTACTTCGGCAATGAAATCATTCCCGAAGTAATCAGCAAATCATTGAAAGCCGTTTTGCTCGCCCCTGCGGGGCAACCGCAAAACATGGCAATGATTACTCCGGCCACATATAGGAAGGAAATTGATTTGCGATGATTCAGCTGCCGGAGTAATCATTTTCGTCATTTGCTCAGTTCCAGAATCGTATCCAGCAAAGCGTGGGCAGCGTCGTCTTTGGTCAGAAGCGGCAGTTCTTTGCACTGGGTGGGACTGATGAGGGTAAGCACATTGGTGTCTACCGCAAAGCCTGCCCCCTTCTCCTTCACATTGTTGGCGGCAATCAAGTCCAGATGCTTTTTCTCCAGCTTTTTCCGGCTGTTCTCCACCATATGCTCCGTCTCCATGGAGAAGCCGCACAGGAACTGTCCGGGTCGTTTGTGCTGCCCCAGATAGGCCAAAATATCCCGGGTGCGCTCCAGGGGAATGGAGAGGTCAGCGTCGGATTTCTTGATTTTGTTGTCTGCAATTTGCGTGGGACGATAATCTGCCACGGCGGCAGCCTTGATGATGATGTCGGACTGTTCAGAGCGGCTCACAACTGCCTGATACATATCCTCCGCCGACCGAATGGGCATGAAGGTTACATAGCCGGGAACGGGCAGTTGGGTGGGACCGGATACCAGGGTCACATCAGCGCCTCGGGCTGCTGCTGCTTTTGCAATGGCATAGCCCATCTTTCCGGAGGAGTGGTTGGTGAGATAGCGTACCGGGTCCAGCGCCTCCTGTGTGGGCCCGGCAGTGACCAGAACCCGCTTGCCCTCCATATCCTTCTCATGGCTGAGCGCGTGGAGACAGACCTCCAACAGGACTTCCGGCTCCGGCAGCTTACCCTTGCCCACAGCGCCGCAGGCCAGCCGCCCAGAGGCAGGCTCTACCACCTCCCAGCCATAGCGGCGGAGAATATCCAGATTGTCCTGCGTGACCGGATTCTCATACATATGGGTGTTCATGGCGGGAGCCACCGCCTTTGGGCAGGTGCAGGCCAGAGCGGTGGTGGAGACCATATCGTCAGCCAGCCCGTGAGCCAGCTTGGAAATGATGTTGGCGGTGGCAGGGGCGATGAGCAGAAAATCCGCCTGCTCTGCCACAGCGATATGGGACACCCGCAGCCCGGAATTGCGGTCAAAGGTGTCGGTGAGGGTGCGGTTTCCGGTCAGCTCTTCAAAGAGCATGGGGGAGAGAAATTTGGTGGCGTTTTCCGTCATAATCACCTGTACATTGGCGTGCTGCTTGACCAACGCAGAGGCGAGAGAGGCTGCCTTATAGCAGGCAATGCCGCCGGTGACACCTAAAACCACAGTTTTTCCACGAAGCATAACAAAACCTCCTGCTTGGAAGAAAAAATAACTGAAAAGATTATACACCTCTTGCATAATGCTGTCAAAATACTTGTTGCTTTTCCCAAAGCACTGCTCTATAATGAGCGTGCTGTGATTCTGGCAGATTTTCGCTGCACCCGCAGGGGCGGCAGAAGGTCAAATGCCGGGAGAACGGCAGTATAAATCGGCGTTGTATCTCAGAGAGAACAACAGCAGGAGGTAAAACAAATGAAACAAAAATACGATGTTCGCTATCTGACTGAGCTGGCCTTGCTGGTGGCCATTGTGCTGGTGATGAAGCTCACCGGACTGTCCAGCATTCCCGTTGGACCGTTGAACATGACCCTCACCATGGTTCCCATTGCCATTGGCGCCATGCTCATGGGCCCTATGGCAGGCGGCGTGCTGGGTATGGTCTATGGCTTTACCAGCTTTTATGACGCAGTATCCGGCGGCTCTGTCATGACGGGCACCTTTTTCCAGATCAGCCCCATCCATACCTTTGTGCTCTGCGTGATTATGCGGGTGCTGGTGGGCGTTGGTGCCGGTTGGATGTTCCGGGGGCTGCACAAGGTAGATCCCACCAAAACCGTCTGCTACTTTATCACCGGACTTTGCACCCCGCTGCTGAATACCGTCCTGTTTATGGGCTACATTGTCACCGTGTTTTATCAGACGGAGTTCATACAGGAGAGGGTGTCAAGCCTCGGGGCGGCCAATCCCATTATGTTCATCGTCCTGCTGGTGGGCGTTCAGGGCTTGATTGAGGCGCTCGCCGGTGCGGTCATCGGCGGCGGCGTTGGGAAAGCCGTTGCAAAGGCGCTGAAGCGGGATTGACAGGAGAGACATCATGATTTTAGCCATTGACGTAGGCAATACCAATATTGTATTGGGCGGCATTCAGGACGGGCAGCAGGTGTTTTCCGCCCGATGTGCCAGTGACAGGAACAAAACCGAGGACGAGTATGCGCTGGTGATTCAGGGTATTCTTGCCATGCACGGCGTCAAGCCGGAGGATATTGAGGGGGGCATCCTGTCCTCTGTGGTACCCTACCTGCGCACCGTCCTGCCCCGTGCCATCCGCCTGCTCACCGGCAAGGAAATCATGGTGGTCGGCTCCGGCATTAAGACGGGATTGAATATCCGCACGGAAAACCCGGCGGCACTGGGCAGCGATCTGGTGGTAGGCGCAGTGGCGGCGCTGGCCAAGTATCCCACTCCCATCGCCTTTTTTGATATGGGAACCGCCACCACCCTGTCGGTGATTGACAAACAGGGCGACTACATCGGCGGTATGATTATCCCCGGGCTGCGGGTGTCGGTGGACGCCCTGTCTGCCCGGGCGGCGCAGCTGCCTTACATCAATTTCTCTGCCCCGGATCATCTGATCGGTGCCAACACGGTGGAGTGTATGCAGTCCGGTGCGGTGTACGGCTGCGCCAGTATGATGGATGGCCTGATCGACCGGGTTGAGGAGGAGATGGGCGAGCCGGTGAGCGTGGTGCTGACCGGAGGATTATCCCGGGTAATTGCGCCATATTGCCGCCGCAGCATTCATGTGGAACCGGACCTGCTCATCGACGGGTTGAAAATCCTGTATGAAAAAAACCTGCCCAGACGAAAAAAAGGGTAACTTTCCCCTTGCCAGACGCCGGAAGTGGTGCTATAATACACCTTGCTGATGCAGGTGTAGTTCAATGGCAGAACTCCAGCTTCCCAAGCTGGCCACGAGGGTTCGATTCCCTTCACCTGCTCCAAATGAAAATCCGCTTCCCGTTTCGGGAGGCGGATTTTTTACGCTCAAAGGCAACGATTTCTCCTGAAACAGTATGCGGAAGGAGAAGCCGACGTGTCGCAGTGCCGACAATTTTCCCTTACAGGATGAAAAGATGCCAGACAGATTGCCTGTTTTTTACCGGTACAGAAAAGACTAAAACACTTAATATGCAGGACGGAGAGCCCCATTCATCAGACTCTAAAGTCAGAAATTAAATTCGGTACCTTCTTGTCAAAAACTGCCCCTCATGATATAGTAAAACATGGAGTGGAATGCGAATATGTGAAGCCGCTGAACGAAGTACATCGTGGTTCAGTAGGATAAAATCCGGACTTATACGCCTGCCGTAAACCAAGGGGAGCCTGCGGCTGATCGTGCATGACGGCTGCTTCTTTGGAAGGATTCATCTGACCTGTGGAGGGAAAACGATGCAAAAGGATAACTATGAATGGAGCAGAAAAATACTGGCTGTGCTTGCGCTTGTGATTGCTGTGGTGTTGGTAGGTCATATTACGTCTGTGGTTTCCTTTAATCAGACAGAGCATATTGTCAACGGCACAGACGATGCCAGTTCGGTCTGTATGGATTTGGGCAACCGGGAGGACAGCACCAGCAGCTGGCTGAAACGGGATTTTGACCTGTACGGGGAGACGGTGGATTTAAAGGCACAGACCTTCGACGGCACGCTGTACAACCGTTCCAGTGAATCGGTAGCCTCATGGGTCATGACCATGAAGATCAAGGACGACTGCTTTATCAACAACGCCTGGTGCGGAACGGTGGAGATTCATCAATATGTGGGAACGCCAAAGGAACGGGTTCAACTGCTGGATCTGCGCAACTATCAGCTTGCGGATGTGAAGCTGGATTATCTGTATGACGGCGATCTGCTGATCCCGCTGACCAAGGGAGACTATGTGGTGTACTTCCCCTCGGAAAAGGACAGAGAGCTGGTCATTCAGGGCAACAGCGAGTTGACCATGGGCATGATCTTCTACTTCCGGGATACCGTTGATCTCACAGATTATCAGCTCCGTTACTACGCCCACAAGCCCTTCTATCAGGGCCCCGGTTTCTATGCGGTGACGATGCTGACCGCACTTTGGCTGGCTATTCTATTCGCTCAGGTGGTCTCCATCCGCTCCTATCGCCGTGCGTGGAAGGAGATGGAGATGCGCAAAACCGGCATTTCCTACATGTCCGATATGTACGACATGATCTACATTGTGGATCTGAGCGACGGAGAGATTACACCCCTGCAAACGGATAAAGAAGCGGAGCGCCGGCGCACCAGCAGCAAAGAGACCGAGGGACAGCTGATGAACCTGTTCCTTCCGGACGTCACCGAGCCTTATTACGAGCTGATGCACAGCTTTGCAGACCTTGATACCCTGCCCCAGCGAATGGAGCGGGACAGCATTGTCTGCGACTATGTGAGCAAGTCGGCAGGCTGGTGTCAGGCAAGATTTTTTGCCATGGATCGGGACAAGGAGCACAAGCTGCAAAAGGTTATTTTCACCATTCAGAATATCAACGACGAGCGCCTGGAAATGGAGCGGATGCGGGAGCAGATCAACCAGAGAGAGGATGACCGCCGGGTGCGGGACGGCCTGTTTGACGAGATCGGCAGAGATATCAACACACCCATTCGGACGATGCTCACCCTGACAGACCATATTTTGGAAGAGACAAATCAGGACGACGTGCGCGGCTGCGCCAGAGAGATCCGTCAGCAGGGAGATGCCCTGCTTACGGTGGTTGAGGGTGTGCTGGATGCCTCCAAGCTGTCCGCCGGTCAGCTCAAGCTGGAGGAGCGGCGCTATTCCCTGCGAAAAATGCTGGAGATGGTCCTGCGGGAGGCGGGAGAAGCCGCGTCGCAAAAACAGCTTGCGCTGAATGTGGACATCAGCCCCGGCATCCCGGATGGATTGGTGGGAGACAGGGACAGACTGTACCAGATTATTTCCTATCTGCTGAAGAACGGCATCCAGTACACAGAGAAAGGCTCTGTGAAGCTGTCCGTATTTGGCAAGAAGGGAGAAAACAGCACCCATCTGCTCATCTCCGTCAAAGACACAGGCCGGGGGATGCAGGAGGAAGAGGTGCAAAGGCTGACCGAGCACTGGAAGAACGCCTCCGGCAATGGACGCTATATGGTGGAGGAGCCGGGAATCAGCCTGAACCTGCTCAACGGCGTCCTGGGACTGATGGACTCCGGTCTCCATGTTCTCAGCACCTATGGAGAGGGCAGCGAGTTTTATTTTGAGATTGACCAGACCGTGTTTGACCCGTCTCCCATAGGGAAAATCGAGCTGTAACACCGGGAGAGAGTAAGGCATGAAGGACAGAACACCCGATACAGGGAGCGGTAGCGCATCATGATGACCTATTTATACGGCGTATCACTGCTGGTAACAGTGGCTGTGTTTATCTACATGGCCCAGAATAACTATAACCGAATTGATATCTATCAGTGGACCGTGGTCATTATGGTTCCCATCATCGTAATGGCATACTGGCTCAAGACCCGGGCGACCACCCCTGCAGAGGCGGAGGCACTGTTCTGTTTTATCTATCTGGACAGTACCTTTATGATTACTGTAGTACTATTCTCGCTGCTGCACACCCTGGGCATTGCGGTGAAGCCGTGGCTGAAGATTCTGGGCTATGGTATGGCGGCCATCCACATGGCAGTGGTCTGCCTCTGTGTCCACACCGGGCTGTATTATCGGACTGTGAGCCTTGTGGATACCGGCATCGGCATTGCCACCCAAAAAACAGGTGGGCCGCTGAGAGCGGTACACTATGTCTTCCTTGGGGCGATCCTGCTCTGTATGGTCATCATTGCGGTAATCGGCATTCGGAAAAAAGGTGCTTACGACAGGGACAACTTGAATATTTTCCTGCTGTTGTCCATTGGCAGTATGGTCATGTATACGCTGGAAGGCGTTTTTGAGCTGGACTTCTCCATGCTGCCCTTCCTCTACACCGTGGCGGATGTGATTATTGCCATGCGGTACGATCACAGTCACATTCACGACATTGACCTGTTGGTAGCGGAGCATCACGACCACCACGACGCGCGAGGGTATCTTGCTCTGAGTATGAGCGGTGCGTTTTTGTGCTGCAACGAGAAGAGCTATGAATTTCTCCCTGTTCTGAGAAGCCAGAGGGTGAACGAAGCGCTGTCCCGGGAGGATGAGGCAGGGAAGAGCATCTGGCATCTGCTGCGCAACTATCGGCGGGACGGCACCACCTCTACCAAGTACCGCATTGATGACAGAACCTACGTCTGCGAACTTTCAGAGTTTTCCATCCGGGAGAACGGCAAGCGGCAGGGCTGTCTGCTGGAAATCCGGGATGCCACAGAGGAACAGCAGGCCTACGATATCATTGCCACCTACAATGAGACCCTGAACGCACAGGTGAAGAGCCAGACCGAGAGCATCCGGGATATGCAGCGTAAGATCGTGCTGGGAATGGCCAATATGATCGAAAACCGAGACAACAACACCGGCGGTCATGTAAAGCGTACCAGTGATATTATCCACATTCTGGTGGACGAGATCATCCGTCAGGGGAAGATCCCCATGTCCCCCCAGATGGCGGAGGATATCGTCCGTGCAGCGCCTACCCATGATCTGGGCAAGATCACCATTGACTCCAACATCCTCAACAAGCCGGGCAAGCTCACCGATGAGGAATACACCATCATGAAAACCCATTCCACCAAGAGCGGCGAGCTGGTGCTCATTCTGCTGGACGGTGTGGAGGAAAAGCGGTTCGTGGATGTGGCTTACCGGGTGGCACGGTATCACCACGAGCGGTGGGACGGCAAGGGCTATCCTGAGGGGCTGGTCGGCACCACCATTCCGTTGGAAGCCCGGATTATGGCTGTGGCGGATGTGTACGACGCTCTGGTGAGCAAGCGTGTCTACAAGGAGCCCATGAGCTTTGAAAAGAGCGCAGCCATTATGTGCGAGTGCATGGGCACTCAGTTTGACCCCAATATGAAGTCCGTTTTTCTGGGCTGCCGGGAACGAATGGAGCAGTATTATCGGCAAAATGACCGTTGACATATACAAAACCCCTCTTTGCGTATGCAGAGAGGGGTTTCCGTATGGGACGAAAGTCCGATCAATCTTCTGAGTTACCCATGGTCAAAGTGAAGTCCCGCAGGACATACCAGGAGGACATTGCGTAGTCGTCCTGAAGCAGCCGTGCCATATCCTCTGCCACGCCGCCGTCCTCAAAGCTGCCCTTGTTGGAACCCCAGTCCTCTACGCAGCGGTCAATCAGCATGACCACGTCGATGAAGTTGGCATCAAAGTGGCTCTGTTCCTCCTGAGACAGTCCCTCCCAGGTGGTGAGCAGGCTGGCTCTCAGCGCATCGGTGTCCACTGCCCAGAGGGCGCAGTCAGAGGCGAACTGCACACTGGCATAGGCGCTCAGCGCTTCCGAGATAGAGGAACCGGCAACTCCCGGCTCATAGCCGCCGATGACGTGGAAATACTGCTCCACCAGCTGCTCCGTGGAGGGAACAGGGATGTCCTCGTGGGTAAATACCATACCCTCACCGGACTGCTCCTTGTCGTCCGTCCAGACCAGACCGCCGTCTTCAGTCAGCTCAAAACGGGCGGAGCCGTCGGTGTAGACGGTCTCGTTGCCGATTTCATTGCCGCTCTCATCCCAGGTAATGATGGACTTGACGCCGTCCCCGTTGTCGTACAGAAGCCCCTTTCCGTAGAGACACTGATACTCCCAGACTGCCGCCTCGGTGGCGCTGCCGCCCCAGTGGATGTAGCAGCGATAGCCGCCCTCCGGACGGGCAGAAATCTGAACGGTAGCCCGGTCACAGCTCCAGATGCCGATAAACGGCTGGGGGTCGCCCGTTTCCTGTGCTGCCTCGTTGTCAACGGGGACTTCCGGCTCTGCGGCTTCTTCCTCCGGGGGAGTTTCTGGTTCGGTCTGTTCCGGCTGCTGCTCCGTCTGCTCTTGGGGTTCCTCTGCGGGGGCAGTCTCAGCCTTGCTGCCGCAGGCGGCAAGAGAGAATACCATAGCCAGCGCCAGCATACACGCAATCCATTGTTTCATAATGGGTCACTCCTTTTGTTTTAAGGAAACACTGAATCAATCTCTCGGATGCCGTAGCTTGATTTGTTCAGTGGTTCCTTAAAGTAGTTGGCGCAGGGAAAGCCCCTGTGCCTGCTGCTATTATACTACCATTGGTGAATCAGAAAAGGGGAAGCAGTGAGATTTAATCATTTCTTCATCCGTATTCCAATGATTTGCGGATTTCTTGACAAATCAGACAGTTTCCGCTATTGTTGTCTTATCCGAATACACTTCCCAGGAGGAACAGCCATGAACGAAATGACCGCAAAACGCAACCGGCTTCTTGCCCAGAAGGTGCTCAAGGGTCTGCAAAGCAGAAACATGAGCGGCTATTACGCCGAGACGAAGGAAGAAGCCCTGAAACAGGCTCTTGACCTGATTCCCACGGGCAGCGTCATCGCCATGGGCGGCGCTACCAGCGCATGGGAAGTCGGTCTGGTAGAGGCAATCAAGCAGGGAGACTACCGCTTTATTGACCGTGACCACACCGATGACAAGCGTGCCGCCATGCTGGCAGCCTATGACGCAGACTGGTTCCTCTCCGGTGCCAACGCCATCACCGAGGACGGGGTTCTGGTGAACATCGACGGCAACGCCAACCGGGTCTCCGCCATTGCTCAGGGTCCCAAACACGTTTTGTTTGTGGTGGGGATGAATAAGGTCTGTCCTGACGCAGATACCGCCATGAAGCGTGCCCGTAATGTGGCCGCCCCTGTCAATGCCCAGCGCTTCGGCTTGAACACGCCCTGCGCCAAAACTGGCTCCTGCATGGACTGTAAAAGCCCGGACACCATCTGCTGTCAGTTTCTCACCACCCGCTACTCCAAGCATCCCGGCCGGATCCATGTGATTCTGGTCAATGAGGAGTTGGGCTTCTAATCAACAATAAAACCAGTGAAAACGGCTGCCATTTGGTGGCCGTTTTTCCTTTTCGCTGTACATCAGATGAAAACTGTGCTAAAATGGGCGACTGAACCTGAACGAAAAGAGGAAACCGCTATGATTGCCTATCTGGATAACGCCGCCACCACCCGGGTCAGCTCTGCTGCTGCCCAAGCTGCTTTACAGGAGATGACGGAGGGCTTTGGAAACCCCTCCGCCCGCTACACGCTGGGCACACAGGCGGCTGCCCGGCTAAAGGAATACCGGGAACAGGTTGCCAGGGCGCTGGGCTGCCAGAGCAGTGAGCTGACCTTCACCTCCTGCGGCACCGAGGGGGACAATTGGGCGATCTTCGGCGCTGTGGAGCGAAACCGCCGGGTGGGGCGGCATATCATCACCACCGCTTTTGAACACGCTGCCGTATTGGAGCCCTGCAAACGGCTGGAGCAGCAGGGCTATGAGGTGACCTATCTGAACCCGGACGAAAACGGCTCCATCCGTCTGTCTGACTTAGAAGCGGCGCTCCGCCCGGATACGGCATTGGTGTCTATGATGCTGGTGAACAACGAGCTGGGCAGCGTCCTTCCCATCAGGGAAGCGGTGGCAATCACCCGGAGAAAAGCGCCAAAAGCCCTGTTTCATACCGACGCTGTGCAGGGCTTTCTGAAAATCCCCTTTACCCCTAAGGGGCTGGGCGTAGACCTGCTCACCGTCAGCGGACATAAAGTCCACGCCCCCAAGGGTATCGGGGCGCTGTATATCCGCTCCGGGCTGAAGCTGCCTGCCATGATCGCAGGCGGGGGGCAGGAAAACGGTCTCCGCTCCGGAACAGAGCCTACCGCCCAAATTGCCGCCTTTGCCACAGCCTGCCGGGAGGGGAAAGCCTCCATGAGCCGGGACATTTCCCATATGCAGGAGCTGAAAACGGGACTGCTCGCCGCTTTGAAAGAGCAGGTGCCGGAGGTGGAGACCATCGGTGCCGGGGAAGCCCCCCATATTCTCGCCCTGACCCTGCCGGGCTACAAGGCGGAGGTGCTGGTGCGGGTGCTGGGTGATCTGGGGGTGTGCGTCAGCGCCGGGTCTGCCTGCCACCGGGGCAAGCCCAGCCATGTCTATGCCGCCATGGGTCTGGACAAATCCCGCCGGGACGGGGCGTTCCGGGTGTCCTTCTCCGGGGACACCACACAGGAAGAGATTGACGCCTTTCTGACCGCCCTGAAACAGGCAAAGGAGATGCTCTTTCCCACCATGTCCTGACCAGTTAGCAACTGCTTTTACAGAAACATCTTGAAAACAGCCTGTTTTTTGCATGGAATCGCAATTGCAAACAGATTCCGGCTGTGCTAAACTGAGCGTGGTATCATATCAACGTTCCTGCCGCCGATGTTCCGGCGGAGACCATAAAAACGTATGGAGGGAATCAACGTGTATAAAATCGTGCGAAAAGAAGTGCTTAATCCCACCATCTGCCTGCTGGAGATTGAAGCTCCCTTTGTTGCCCGAAAGGCACAGCCGGGACAGTTCATCATCCTGCGCATTGACGAAAAGGGCGAGCGGCTGCCCCTGACCATCGGCGGCTTTGACCGGGAAAAGGGCACCGTCACCATAATTTTCCAGCTTGTGGGTCTCACCACCCGTGCGCTGGCGCTGCTCAACGAGGGCGACTATCTGCTGGACTTTGTGGGTCCGCTGGGCAAGCCCACCGAGATGGAAGGATTGAAGTCTGCCTGCGTCATCGGCGGCGGTCTGGGTACTGCCATTGCCTTCCCTGTGGCAAAGGGTCTGCATGACGCCGGGGTGGAGACGGATGTGATCGTGGGCTTCCGGAACAAGGATCTGGTGATTCTGGAGGACGACTTCAAAAACGCCTGTGACAACTTCTACATCATGACCGACGACGGCTCCTATGGAGAAAAGGGCTTCACCACCACCAAGGAGCAGCAGCTTTTGGAGAGCGGCAAGCACTACGACGTGATTATCGCCATCGGCCCTGTGCCTATGATGAAGTTCGTGGTCAAAACCGCTGAGCCCTTCGGCGTGCCCACCCGTGTCTCCCTCAACCCCATTATGATCGACGGCACCGGTATGTGCGGCGGCTGCCGTGTCACCGTAGGCGGTAAGATGCAGTTTGCCTGTGTGGACGGTCCGGAGTTTGACGGCTATCAGGTGGACTTTGACGAGCTGATGAACCGCAACGCTACCTTCCGGGAGCAGGAGGCGGAGAAAACCCGTGACCACCTGTGCCGCTTTGAGAAGCTGGGCAACGACCTGATCCAGTGAGGAGGAGAACATTATGGCGAATATGACACCTGTAAAGACCCCTATGCCCAATCAGGACCCGGAGGTCAGAGCCCATAACTTTGAAGAGGTCGCCCTTGGCTACACCGAGGAGATGGCCCAGCAGGAGGCGGCCCGCTGCCTGAACTGCAAGAATCCCCGCTGTGTGCAGGGCTGCCCGGTAAACGTGCGCATCCCTGAGTTCATTCAGAAGGTGGTAGAGGGCGACTACGAGGCCGCCTATCAGATCATCACCTCCACCAACGCCCTGCCTGCCATCTCCGGCCGTGTCTGTCCCCAGGAGAGCCAGTGCGAGAGCAAGTGCGTCCGTGGCGTTAAGGGCGAGCCGGTGGGCATTGGCCGTCTGGAGCGGTTTGTGGCCGACTGGCACCGTACCCATTCTACTGAAAAGCCCGCCAAGCCGGAGAGCAACGGCCACAAGGTGGCTGTGGTTGGCTCCGGCCCCTCCAGCCTGACCTGCGCCAGCGATTTGGCCAAGCAGGGCTATCAGGTCACCATTTTTGAGGCATTCCACACCGCCGGCGGCGTGCTGGTCTACGGCATCCCTGAGTTCCGTCTCCCCAAGGCCATTGTGCAGGGCGAGGTGGACAACCTGAAGGCGCTGGGCGTGGAGGTCATGACCGACATGGTCATCGGCAAGGTGCTGTCCATTGACGAGCTGATGGAGGATATGGGCTTTGAAGCGGTGTTCATCGGCACCGGCGCTGGCCTGCCCCGGTTCATGAACATCCCCGGCGAGGGCTATGCCGGCGTCTGCTCCGCCAACGAGTACCTGACCCGTACCAACCTGATGAAGGCCTATCTCAGCGAGTACGACACCCCCCAGCTCAAGAGCAAGGCGGTTGCCGTGGTAGGCGGCGGAAATGTGGCTATGGACGCCTGCCGCTGCGCCATGCGTCTGGGTGCGGACAAGGTCTACATCGTCTATCGCCGTTCCATGGAGGAAATGCCCGCCCGGAACGAGGAAATTGAACACGCACAGGAGGAAGGCATTGATTTCCGCCTGCTGTGCAACCCGGTGGAAATTCTGGGCGACGAAAAGGGTCACGTCTGCGGCATCAAGTGCATCCAGATGGCGCTGGGCGAGCCGGACGCCTCCGGGCGCCGCCGTCCTGTGGAGGTTCCCGGCAGCGAGTTTGTGCTGGACGTGGATACCGTGGTCATGGCGCTGGGCACCAGCCCCAACCCCCTGATTCGCTCCACCACCCCCGGTCTGGAAGCCAACAAGCGCGGCTGTCTGGTGGTAGGCGAGGACGAGGTGTCCACCACCCGTGAGGGCGTGTTCGCCGGCGGCGATGCGGTCACCGGCGCTGCCACCGTCATTCTGGCCATGGGCGCAGGCAAAAAGGCCGCCGCAGCCATTGACCGGTATATCAAGAGCAAGTAAGACAATTTTTCAGAATTTGCAGGAGTCTCTACGGAGGCTCCTGCTTTTTTGTAAATTGGGGCTGTACTTTTGTGAAACTTTGTGGTTTAATAATGACATGAAGTTCTTCTGGAGAAGAACTTGCTCAGGGAGGGAACACCATGAAGCTCATCCGAACCGAGGACGCGGTAGGTCACGTCCTCTGCCATGATATCACTCAGATCATCCCCGGCGTGGTAAAGGATGCCGTCTTTCGCAAGGGACACATCGTCCGCCCGGAGGACATCCCTGTGCTGCTCAGCGTAGGCAAGGAGCATCTCTACGTCTGGGAGCGGGACGAAAACATGCTCCACGAGGACGAAGCGGCGGAGATATTGCGCCAAATCTGCCAGGGAGGGAATATGACCGCCTCTGCTCCCAAGGAGGGGAAAATCGAGCTGACCGCCGACTGTGACGGACTCTTTCTTGCCGATGTAGAGGGACTGCGCCGGGTGAACGCTCTGGGGGAGATGATGATTGCCACCCGTTCCTCTGGCTTCCCGGTACGCAAGGGAGACAAGCTGTGCGGCACAAGGGTGATTCCGCTGGTCATGGAAAAGAAGAAGATGGAACAGGCAAAGGCGGTGGCAGGGGACAAACCGCTGCTCTCCCTGCTGCCCATGAAGGCAAAGCGCTACGGAGTGGTTACCACCGGCAGCGAGGTGCAAAAGGGACTGATTCAGGACGCTTTTACCCCGGTATTACAGAAAAAACTGGCAGAATACGGCAGTGAGATGATTGCCCACGCAGTCCCCGGGGATGACAGCGCCGCCATCACCGCCGCCATTTTGGAGATGCTGGACAAAGGCTGCGAGATGGTGCTGTGTACCGGGGGCATGAGCGTGGACCCGGACGACCGCACCCCTCTGGCCATTCGCAACACCGGGGCAAGGGTGGTATCCTACGGCGCTCCGGTGCTGCCGGGGGCCATGTTTCTGGTGTCCTACCTCCCAGACGGAAGACCGGTCTGCGGCTTGCCCGGCTGTGTCATGTACGCCAAACGGACCATTTTTGATCTGGTGCTGCCCCGATTGCTGGCGGATGTGGAGGTGACCGCAGACTGGCTGGCAGGGCTGGGCAACGGCGGGCTGTGCCTGAATTGCCCGGAGTGCCATTTCCCCAACTGCGGCTTTGGAAAGGGCGTGTGAAACATGGCACTGACCCATATTGACCCCCAGGGGAATGCAATCATGGTGGACGTAGGAGAGAAGGCGGTCACAAGCCGTACCGCCGTCGCCGCCGGACGGATCACCATGAGCGGGGAATGCTTCTATACCGTTCAGAGCGGACAGAGCAAAAAGGGGGATATCCTCACGGTGGCGCAGGTGGCGGGGATTATGGCGACCAAACGCACCGCTGACCTGATTCCCCTCTGCCACACCCTGAACCTCACCAAAAGCCGGGTAGAATTTCGGCTGTTGGAGGAGAAGCGGGCGGTGGAGGCCATCTGCACCGTCTCCTGCGACGGGAAAACCGGGGTGGAGATGGAAGCTCTCACCGGGGCAACGGTGGCGCTGCTCACCATTTATGATATGTGCAAGGCGATTGACCGGGGCATGACCATCGGCGGCGTGCATCTGGTGGAAAAATCCGGGGGCAAGAGCGGACACTATGTGTCACCGGGGGAGGGAGCGCCGTGAAGGACGGATACGGACGGGAGATCAACTACCTCCGCATCTCCCTTACCGACCGATGTAACCTTCGCTGCCGCTATTGTATGCCAGACGGGATTACCCCGGTAGAGCATTGTCAGATTTTGACCTATGAAGAAATCCTACGGGTGGCGGAGTGTGCCGTCTCGCTGGGCATCACCCGCTTCAAGCTCACCGGGGGCGAACCTCTGGTGCGCCGGGATTGTCCTCAGCTTGCGGCAAAGCTGAAAGCCCTCCCCGGCGTGGAGCAGGTGACCCTGACCACCAACGGTATTTTGCTGCCCCTGCATTTGGACGAGCTGGCAAAGGCGGGGCTGGATGGGGTGAATGTCAGCATAGATGCCCTCTGCCCGGAACGGTATTCCGCCATCACCGGATGGAGGGGGGAAACCCCGGACTGGGAAGAACTGCTGCGCCGCTGTGTGAAGCAGAGCTGGAATACCAAGGTGAATGTGGTCTTGCAGCAGGAAAACCGGACGGAGTGGGCTTTACTGGCAAGGCTGGCAGAGCGTCTCCCGGTGGATGTGCGTTTCATTGAACTGATGCCCCTTGGCTATGGGGGGAAGTGCGACAGCGTTGGCGCAGAAAAAGCGCTGGAGGAACTGAAACAGTTCTGGCCTGACCTGCACCCGGTACAGGAACACCGGGGCAATGGCCCCGCCCGGTATTTTGCCGCCCAAGGGCTGCGGGGCAGAATCGGCTTGATTGATGCGGTTAGTCACAAGTTCTGTGCCAACTGCAACCGGGTGCGTCTGACCAGCACCGGATGGCTGAAGCCCTGCCTCTGCTATGAGGAGGGAACGGATTTGCGCGCCCTGCTGCGCTCCGGCTGCGACAACAGGATGCTGACAGCCGCCATAGCAGAGGCAATCTCCCGCAAGCCCGCCGCCCACTGCTTTGAACAGCGCAGCCAGATTACCGAACACAAAACCATGAGCCAGATCGGAGGATAACGCCATGGGGAAAATCATTGCCATCAACATCAGTCCCCAGCGGGGGACAGAGAAGCACACCGTTCCCTCCGCCCGTTTGGTGGCGGACTGGGGCATTCAGGAGGATGCCCACGCCGGGCACTGGCACCGTCAGGTGAGCTTGCTGTCCGCTGAGCGGTTTTTTGCCTTTCGGGATAAGGGCGCTCCCATCGAGTACGGGGCGTTTGGAGAAAATCTGCTGGTGGAGGGGTTCGACTTCACCGCCCTTCCGGTGGGTACCCGCTTTCGCTGCGGAGACGTGCTGCTGCAAATGACCCAAATCGGCAAGGACTGTCACAGCCATTGTGCCATTTTTCAGCGCATGGGGGAGTGCATTATGCCTCGTCAGGGAGTATTTGCCAGAGTGTTGGAAGGCGGGGAAATCCATGTGGGGGACGAGATGACCATTGAGCCGCCGGAAAAACCCCTCCCGTGGCAGGCGGCGGTCATTACCCTCAGCGACAAGGGGGCGGCAGGTCAGCGGGAGGACAAAAGCGGCCCCGCCATTGCCAACCGTCTCCGGGAGAACGGCTATGAAGTGGTGGAGCAGCTATTGCTGGCAGACGAGCCGGAACAGCTGAAAAAACAGCTCCGGCGTCTCTGTGACCAGCGGCAGCTGGATCTGATTCTCACCACCGGGGGCACCGGATTTGCCCCGAGAGATCGCACACCGGAGGCCACCTTAGCCGTGGCGGAGCGAAACGCCCCCGGTATTGCCGAGGCCATCCGGGCCCATTCCATGACCATCACTCCCAGAGCCATGCTCTCCCGGGGGGTATCGGTGATTCGGGGAAAGACGCTGATTGTCAACCTCCCCGGTAGCCCCAAGGCGTGTATGGAGAGTATGGATGCCATCATGGACACCCTGCCCCACGGCATGGAGCTGCTACGGGGTCAGGGCGGCGAATGCGCCAGAAGAGAGGAGAAAAAACCATGAAGAACATGAAAACCATCCTGTCCCTGCTGCTGGCTCTGCTGCTTTTGGCAGGCTGCGGCGCAACCGCAAATCAGAGCCGGGAGGAACCCATCCCGGAAACTGCTAACCAAGAAGTAGCAGAACAGGCAACGACAGAGACAACAGATGCCCGTCCGGATGTGATTGTCTTTGCCGCCGCCTCCCTCACCGAGACGCTGGAAGCCATCAAGCCGGTCTACGAGCAGACCCACAATGTCAATCTGGTGTACAGCTTTGAGTCCTCCGGCACGCTGAAGGAACAGATTGCCCAGGGGGCGGAATGCGACCTGTTTATCTCTGCGGGACAGCGCCAGATGGACCAGCTGGACGCCGCCGCCGACCCGGAGGTGAACACGGAGGGGCTGGACTGCATTCTCTCCGAGAGCCGGGGAAACCTGCTGGAAAACAAGGTGACCCTCTGCGTTCCTGAGGGCAACCCCAAGGGCATCGACAGCTTTGACAAGCTGGCAGAAGCCCTGCAGCAGGGGGGCATTCTCCTTGCCATGGGCAACAGCGACGTGCCGGTGGGGCAGTACACCCAGAAGATTCTGGACTACTACGGTCTGGACGAGGAAACGCTGGCACAGGCAGGGGAAATCACCTACGGAAGCAACGTGAAGGAAGTCACCACATGGGTCAGTGAGGGCAGCGTGGACTGCGGGGTCATTTACTGCACCGACGCTTATTCCGCCGGTCTGGAAATCGTAGACGAAGCCACCGCCCAGATGTGCGGACAGGTCATCTATCCCGCCGCTGTGGTCAAGACCGGAAACAACCGGGATGGTGCGCTCACCTTTTTGGATTATTTGCATACGGAGGAGGCCATGGCTGTCTTTCAAGAGGTGGGCTTCTCTCCGGTAAACTGACCAGACAGGAGCGGCCTATGTCCGACTGGTATCCACTTTTCAATTCCCTGCGGATTGCCACCCTCAGCAGTGTGCTGGTCTTTTTTACCGGGATTGCCTGCGCCTATTACGCCCGAACGCTGCCCCGGGGCATCAAGGGCGGGCTGGATGTGGTGCTGACCCTTCCGTTGGTGCTGCCGCCCACCGTGTGCGGCTGGTTTCTCCTGCGGCTGTTTGGAACAAACGGCCCGTTGGGAAGCATCCTCGAGCGCTGGGGCTTCCGGCTGGTAATGACATGGCAGGGAGCAGTGGCGGCAGCGGCGGTGGTGTCCTTTCCTCTGATGTACCGCACTGCCCGCTCTGCCTTTGAGAGCTTCCCGGAGGAATTGGCGGGGGCAGCGCAGACGCTGGGGCTGAGCAACAGCGCTATTTTCTGGCGCATTCGTATGCCGGTGTGCATCAAGGGCATCGGGGCAGGGGCGGTGCTGGCCTTTGCCCGGGGACTGGGAGAGTACGGCGCCACCAGTATGCTGGTGGGCTATATTCCCGGGCGTACCGCCACCATTTCCACCACCGTCTATCAGCTTTGGCGCACCAATGACGAGCCGGGGGCGTTTCGCTGGGTGTTGGTGAATCTGGCCATCAGCGCTGTGGTGCTGCTGACGGTGAATCTGCTGGAAGGGGAGCGGCGGTAGGATGAAGCTGAGCGTTCATATCAAAAAACGGCTGGGAGCGTTTACCCTCCAAGCTGACTTTGAAACCTGCGGCGGCACGCTGGGGCTGCTGGGTGCCTCTGGCAGCGGCAAGAGCCTGACCCTGAACTGCATCGCCGGACTGCAACGCCCGGACGAGGGCAGTATTGTCTTGGACGGGGAGACCTTGTTTGACGCAAAGCGGGGAATTGACCTCCCGCCCCAGCGCCGCCGGGTGGGATATCTCTTTCAGAGCTACGCCCTGTTTCCCCATATGACGGTAGCCCAGAATATCCGCACCGGTCTGAACTGGCAGCGGGACAGGGGAGAGCGGGAACGGGAGGTGGAGCGGATGCTGGCGCTGTTTCAACTGGAACAGGTAGCCTATGCCCACCCCAAAACCCTCTCGGGGGGAGAGGCACAGCGGACGGCCCTTGCCCGAATGCTGGTAAACCGTCCCCGGCTGTTGCTGCTGGACGAGCCCTTTTCCGCCTTGGACAGCCATTTGAAGGGCAGACTGCAAATGGAGCTGAAAGACCTGCTGGCAGAGTGGGGCACAGATGCCGTTCTGGTCACCCACAGCCGGGACGAGGCATATCATCTCTGCTCTCATGTGGCAATTTTGGAACAGGGAAGGCTCTCCGGCTGCCGGGAGACCAAAGCCCTCTTTGACGACCCGGGTTCCGTGGCAGCAGCCCGGCTCACCGGGTGCAAAAACATCGCCCCTGCCCGGAAAACAGGAGCGCAGCAAGTGCAGATTCCCCAATGGGGTCTGACCCTTCAGACGAATGAACCAGTGAAGGACAATCTGGTCGCCGTGGGCATCCGCGCCCACAGCTTTGACCACCCGCCCGGGGAAAATGCCTTTCCCGTTCGCTACACCGGGGAGATGGAGGAACCCTTCGGCTGGATTCTTTCCTTCCGCACGCCGGGACAGTCCCCGGACAGCCCTGACCTTTGGCGACATCTGGCAAAAACCACGCAGCAGCCCCCCAAACCGGAACGGCTCTGCGTCAGGGGGGAAGACATCCTTTTGCTCTACGCATAAAAGGCTTCGGCGGTACCGCCGAAGCCTTTTTGCAGGAAATCCCCATAATGATTAGCCAATATCGTCCTCTATGAGCACGTCCATGACGCCGCCGCAGACCATGCCTTCCTCCTCGGCCACTTCTCCGGTCATGTCCACATGGAACACCTCAAATCCTCCGGTGCCGATGAGCTTCCGGGCACGCTGCATGACTTCGCTCTCCGCACAGCCGCCCCCGATGGAGCCGGTGACCTGTCCCAGAGGACTGACCGCCATTTTCGCCCCTGCCTTTCGGGGGGTGGAGCCTTTGGCGGAGAGAATGGTGACCACTGCTTTGGGTTCCCGGTTTTCTGCCAGATACCGAATCATCTCCGGTTCCAGATCCGAACCGTTCACCCACCGTCCCGCTGCGGCAAACTGGGGCAGGCGGCGATAGGAAATCACCTGCGCCAAAATGGACACCCCGATTTCTTCCGGTGTGACCGAGCCGATGGACAGGCCGATGGGCGTACAGACCTTTGCCAGCTTGTCCCGGTCAAAGCCCTCCTCTGCCAGCAGCTCCAGCTGTGCCTTTACCCGCCGCCGGGAGCCGATCATACCCACATAGGCGGGGAAATCCCCGGTCAGCACCCAGCGGAGACACTCAGCGTCGTGGGCGTGCCCCCGGGTGACAATGACCACATAGTCATAAGCGCCGGGGTGAAACTGCGCAATGGCGTGGGCAAAGCCATCACACACCACCTCGACAGCATCCGGAAACCGGGTGCGGTTGGCAAAGGAGGGGCGGTCGTCCACCACCGTCACCCGAAACCCACAGGCGGCGGCAAAGGCGCACACCGGCTGGGCTACATGACCGCCTCCCAGCAGGAGCATCCGTTCCGGGGGCAGCACAGGCTCGTCAAAAACCAGCGCCCCGTTTTGCTCCGTCAGAAAGGGGGAGACCACTCCTTTTCCATCTGCCGATACGGCGTCAACCACCAGCATCTCCCGGCGCAGTTCTTCGCTGACGTTCCCCTGACGGGCAGAGAGGGCGGTGCGTAAAACGGTGGGACGCTGCTGTTCCATAGCATCCCGCAAAGCATCGTAGATACGCTCGTTCATAGCGTCAGCGGCTGGCAATCAGCTCCATCTCCATCCTTGCTCCGGCGGGCAGCTTTGCCACCTGCACACAGGAGCGGGCGGGGGGAGCAGAGGGGAAGCGGGTGGCATAGATGGCATTTACTGTGGCGAAATCTGCCAGATCGGTGAGAAATACGGTGGTTTTCACCACATTGGAGAAGTCCATTCCGGCGGCTTCCAGTACGGAGGCCAGATTATTCAGCACCTGCTCTGCCTGGGCTTCAATGCCGCCTTCTACGATTTTACCTGTCTCCGGCACCAGCGGAATCTGACCGGAGGTGAACAGCAGATCGCCCACCTGAACGGCGTGGGAATAAGGGCCGATGGCGGCAGGGGCGTGGCTGGCAGTGATGATCTCTTTCATGGATGATCCGTCCTTTCCGGGAATAAAATGAAGCGGTTGGCCGTTGCAGACCAACCGCATCGCCAGATTTGATTATAATGCTGAATCGGACAAATGGCAAGGGGCTCAGAGTTTGGAGTAGCCGTTGGTGTTCACCAGCGCATCCACCTTGATGTTCTGCTGGCAGTAGGGGCAATTGGTATAGTCATAGGAGCGATAGTCCGGAATGGTGGTGATGTCAAAGATGGCGTCAATGGGTACGCCGTCCACATGGTTCACCTTGCTGAAAATGGCAGACACGCCCCGGACGATACCGCCGTAATACTTGATGGTCTCAATGGCCTTGTGGACAGTATAGCCTGTGGTCACCGAGGAAACCAGCGCAATGCAGTCCCGGTTGCGAATCAGCGGCTTATAATTGTCCCGGAAGATCAACTGGCTGGTGTTGTTGTTCTGCTCCGGGGTGACGACGGCAATGTCCTTTTTGGCGTGGGTGCCGGGACCAAAGTGGGAATCCCGCAGCTCCCGGGCCAGCAACGCACCAATGACCTCCGTGCTGTCCAGACAGAGAATGGTATCCACCGGGATGGTGTTTTTATATCGCTCACCGAGAACCCCTGCCGCCTTGCGGGCGACACGGTAGATGCTCTTCATCTCGGTCATATCGGTGTAGTAATTGATGTGGGAGTGATTGGTAATAAAATGACCGGGAATGGCCTTGAGATACAGATCTGTGTTTTTGGTCTTCGCAGGAAAGCGAATGGTTTTTTCTTCCAGTGACATGAGAACACCTCCGTAACAAGTTACCGTTATTATATACCACAAAGTCAAAAAACGCAATACACTTTGATAAAATTATTTGGGAAACGACACATGAAAAGTTACATATAAAAGTTGCGTTTTTCCGCTTTTTCCCTGAAAAATCGACGATTTCACGAAAGGTTCACACTTAACCCCTGCTTACACTCTTGCCATTTAGACGAAATGTGTTAAAATAGACGCTGAGTGAAAATGTACGGGCGGGTGCCCGAAGAACCTACGAGGTATGATTTATGAGCTATCGGATTGGCATTGATATCGGCTCCACTACGGTAAAGGTAGTGGTGCTGGATGCAGAGAATCAATTGTTGTTTCGCTCCTACGAGCGGCATTTTTCCAAAGTACGGGAAAAAACCTGCGAGATTTTAAAGCGCATTGCCCCGGAGTACGCCGGGGAGCAGGTAAAAATCGTCATCACCGGCTCTGCGGGACTGGGCGTCAGCAAGGCCAGCGGGATTGATTTTGTGCAGGAGGTGTATGCCACTGCCGCCGCGGTGAACGCCTATGTGCCGGATACAGATGCCGTTATTGAGCTGGGCGGCGAGGATGCCAAAATTATCTTTTTCGGCGGGGCGCTGGAAGAACGCATGAACGGCTCCTGCGCCGGCGGTACCGGAGCCTTTATCGACCAGATGGCCACCCTGATGAACGTCTCCGCCAGCGAGCTGGACGAATTGAGCCTGAAGCATGAGAAAATCTATCCCATTGCCTCCCGCTGCGGCGTGTTTGCCAAGAGCGACATTCAGCCTATTTTGAATCAGGGAGGACGCAAGGAGGATGTAGCCGCCTCCATCTTCCAGGCGGTGGTGGATCAGACCATCGCCGGTCTGACCCAGGGCCGTGAGCTGAAGGGGAAAATCGTCTTCTTGGGCGGCCCGCTCCACTTCCTCATGGGTCTGCGGGAGCGGTTTGTGGTGACATTGAAGCTGGACGAGGAACACGCCATCTTCCCCGAGGACGGCGACTGCTTCGCTGCCATGGGCGCCGCCCTCTGCGCTACCGACTACGAGGCGAAGAATTTTGATGAGGCGCTGACCCTGCTGGAGGACTCCCGAAACGCCGTTACCTCTCTGGATACCGCCCCCAAGCTGTTTGCCTCCCAGCAGGAATATGAGGACTTTTGCGCCCGGCACAACGCCCAGCATCCCCCGGAGTATGATATCGCCACCTATGAGGGAGATGCCTATCTGGGCATTGACGCAGGCTCCACCACCACCAAGCTGGCTTTGATTGCCCCGGACGGCGGCTTGCTCTATACCTACTACCATTCCAATATGGGCAACCCGGTGTCCATCGTCCGGCAGCAGCTGGACTACATCTATCAGGCCATCGGCGACCGAGTCACCATTCGCGGCAGCGCCGTCACCGGCTACGGCGAAGATTTGATTAAAAACGCCTTCCGCTGCGACTTGGGTCTGGTGGAGACGGTGGCGCACTACAACGCCGCCGCCCACTTTAACCCGGATGTGGATTTCATCATCGACATCGGCGGACAGGATATGAAGTGCTTCAAGATCCGCAACGGCGCTGTTGACTCCATCATGCTCAACGAGGCCTGTTCCTCCGGCTGCGGCTCCTTCATTGAGACCTTTGCCCGGGCGCTGGGCTATGAGATTGCGGACTTTGCCAAGCTGGGTCTGTTTGCGGAAAAGCCGGTGAACCTGGGCTCCCGCTGCACCGTGTTTATGAATTCCTCGGTGAAGCAGGCGCAGAAGGACGGTGCCAGCGTGGAGGACATCTCCGCCGGTCTGTCCATCTCCATTGTGAAAAACGCCATCTACAAGGTGCTGCGGATGTCCTCCGCCGACGAGCTGGGCAAGCACATTGTGGTGCAGGGCGGCACCTTCCATAACGACGCAGTTCTCCGCGCCTTCGAGCAGGAGCTGGGCAGAAACGTGATTCGTCCTACCATCGCCGGCATTATGGGCGCCTTCGGTGCGGCGCTGGCAGCGAAAAAGCTGCATTTGGAGCGCTCCACCCTGCTCAGCCCGGAGGAACTGAAAAGCTTCGTCCACACCGCCAAGCCGGTGACCTGCAACGGCTGCACCAACCACTGCTCCCTCACGGTGAATACCTTTGACGGCGGCCGCCGCTTTATCTCCGGAAACCGCTGCTCCAAGCCGCTGGGAGGAAAAAAGGTTCAGAATCCGGATCTGATGAAGTACAAGTACGACAAGCTCCGTGCCCTGCAGGGCAGGGGCAGCGGCACCGGTGCCCGGGGCAGAATCGGTATTCCCTTTGCCCTGAATACCTATGAGAATCTGCCCTTCTGGTTTGCATTTTTCACCAAGCTGAACTTTGAGGTGGTGCTGTCTCCGGAATCCAGCCGTAAACTGTACCTGAAAGGGCAGCGTACCATCCCCTCTGATACCGTCTGCTATCCTGCCAAGCTGGTACACGGCCATGTGGTCAGTCTGGTGGAGCAAAACTGCGATGCGATCTTCTATCCCTGCATGAGCTATAACTTTGACGAGGGCATCAGCGACAATAACTACAACTGCCCGGTGGTGGCCTACTACCCCGACCTGATTGCCGCCAATATCCCCATGTTGAACGAAAACCGGGTGAAGTTCCTCCACCCTTACTTTGGTCTTCACCGCCCCCATGATTTTGAGAAGCACGCCGCAGAATACTTCCTCACCATGTTCGGCATTCCCAAACGTGAGACGGTGACAGCGGCTCGGGCGGCATACAAGGCCTACGACGCCTACAAAGAGGATTTGCGCCACACGGCGGAGCAGTACATTCAGCAGGCCCGGGAGAAGGGGATGCCTATTATGGTCATCGCCGGACGTCCCTACCACATGGACCCGGAAATCAACCACGGTATCAACGATCTGGTCACCGGCTTTGGCTTTGTGCTGATTACCGAGGACGCTGTGGCGTGGAAAGAGGATAAAGAAGCCCGCCGCGTGCTGAACCAGTGGACCTATCACGCCAGAATGTACAACGCCGCCCGGTATGTGTGTACCCAGCCGGACATGGAGCTGATTCAGTTGGTGTCCTTCGGCTGCGGTGTGGACGCAATCACCGGAGACGAGGTGCGCTCCATTCTGGAAAAGGGCGGCAAGCTGTACACCCAGTTGAAAATCGACGACATTTCCAACCTTGGCGCAGTTCGTATTCGGATTCGTTCTCTTCTTGCGGCCATTGAGGCGAGACGGGCGCAAAACGCCTGAATCATTGGCAGAAAGGAAACTGTATGGCAGAATTAAAATATAACAAGGATGGCCGGCTCCTGTTCACCAAGGAGATGAAGAAGGAGTATACCATCCTGATGCCCCAGATGCTGCCCATCCACTTTGAGATGTTCCGGCAGATGCTGCTGCTGGAGGGCTACCATGTGGAGCAATTGAACAATGACAGCCGGAACGTGGTGGACGAGGGGTTGAAATACGTCCATAACGATACCTGCTATCCCGCACTGCTGGTCATCGGTCAGTTTATGGATGCCATCAAGAACGGCGGCTATGACCCCCACAAAATTGCCCTGTTTATCACCCAGACCGGCGGCGGCTGCCGTGCCTCCAACTACATCCACCTGCTGCGTAAAGCGCTGGAAAAGGCGGGCATGGGCTACATCCCGGTGATTTCTGTCAGCTTTGGCTTGGAATCCAACCCCGGCTTCTCCCTGACCGTGCCGCTGATGCGCAAGCTGGTGTACGGCATGATGTACGGCGACCTGATTATGAACGTAAAGAATCAGGTTTTGCCCTACGAGGTGAACCCCGGCGAGACCAACGCCATGGTAAAGCACTGGATTGAAAAGCTGGTGGATCGTTTCCAGCACGGCAAGGGCATGAACCGCCCGGAAATGCGGAAAGGCTTTGACGAGATCATTGCGGATTTCGCCTCCATCCCGGTGGAACAGACAGAAAAAGTCCGTGTGGGCGTGGTAGGGGAGATCTATGTGAAGTTTTCCTCTCTGGGCAACAACCATCTGGAGGACTTCCTGCTCTCGGAGGGTGCTGAGCCGGTGGTGCCCGGCCTCACCGACTTTATGATCTTCAAAATCTACAACCGTGTGGTGGATGTGGACATCTACGGCGGCAAGTTTGCCAAAAAAGAGCTCTGCCTGTTCATGATGGACTATATCAAAAAATGCCAGCATGACATGATCGACGCCCTGAACAAGTCCGGACGGTTCCGTGCCCCCGGCGACTTTGAGAAGCTGCGGGAGCTGGTGCAGGGCTATCTGGGCGAGGGCTGCAAGATGGGCGAGGGCTGGCTGCTCACCGCCGAGATGCTGGAGCTGATTCACTCCGGCACCAACAATATTGTCTGCGCCCAGCCCTTCGGATGCCTGCCCAACCACATTGTGGGCAAGGGTATGATTCGGGCCCTGAAGGACAACTACCCCAACTCCAACATCGTGGCCATTGACTATGACCCGTCGGCAACCAAAATCAATCAGGAGAACCGCATTAAACTGATGCTGGCAAATGCCAAGGGTTTGGCGAAGGCACAGGCGACGGCACATGCCTGAAAAGGTTCTCCTGCAAGGAGCGTCCTGCCCCCGGCAGGACGAAAGACAGCACTCGAAGCCGACGGCTTCGACAGGAGAACCGCATTAAACTGATGCTGGCAAATGCCAAGGGATTGGCGAAGGCACAGGCTGCGGTACACGCATAACAAAAACGTCCCTATCCCGGACGCTTCATACGATAGAAATAGTGCCCATAGAGAGCGTAGAAACGTTTTCTATGGGTACACTTTTTGGTAAAAAAAGGAAGAAAGTGAGCCGAAAGATGACACGAAACGGCTCATGTCTTTCGCACTTTTTTCCGATACTGGGCAGGTGTGTAGCCTGTGGTATCCCGAAAACACTGGATGAAATAATTCACGGTATTAAATGCCAGACGCTCCGAGAGCTCCCGAATGCTCAAATCCGTGGATTCCAGCAGCGCCTTGGCGTGCTCTACCTTTGCATAGCGAATATAGCTGCTGACCGATTGCCCGGTCTCTTTTTTGAATTTCTCCGTCAGATAGTATTCCGTATAGCCCACCAGAGCCGCAAGATCTGCGGTTCTGATTTTGCGATCCAAACTCAACTCAATATAGTCGCAGCACTTCCGGATTGCGTGGGAGTAGTTGGGATTGACCCGCAGATGGTGGACACGGTAGATAAAATCGTGGTACATGGCATGGGCCAGCGCTGAAAGCTCTCCGGAGTCGTGGCAATCCTCCACAGCCTGAATATAGGAATCCCCCAGAGGATAGGCAATTTCCGGAGACAGCCCTCCCTCCATGGCGGCACGACAGACCAGAGTGGTAAAGACGATGTTGCTTGTTTTCATCTGCCGCAGCGGGTCCTGCCCCTGTATGGGAACGCCCGGACTTAGTCGGACGCTGTTTTGCAATACATTGTAGTAATTGATATCGCCGTTCCGCACCATTTGCAGCATGGCCCTCTCGGCAAGATAAATCTTGTTCCGATCTCGAGTCTGTCCCTCTGACCCAGGGTGTATCTGGTCTGTCTGCTTCGCCTCGGGGCGCAGCGCATCCAGACCAAGCTGCTGCCCGGTGAGCATATTATGCACCATGATGGTATAGCGGGTAAAAACAGCATAGGACATCACCGGCAAATTCGGCAGAAGCCGGATCAGCGCAGAAGCCCAGGCAGCGTTTTCCAAGCTGCGGGTGAAGGGACTGAGCGCCACTCTCAGCTGATGGTCGGTGGGAAGGGTATAGAACACCGGACCGATGACAAAGACAAGCCTGCGGCTGCGCTCCGATTCGTAACTCAGCGCCCACTGCATGGCAATGGGCGAGCCGATGATCTGGGGGCGGGTATTGTCCGACTGTCTGGCATAGGAAACCAGCTTCTCTGTTCCCCCCAGAATTTGAAATGCCTGCTCCAGCGTATCCCGCTCCGGCTCCGGGCAGGAGGTGGCAATAAACCCGCCGTACTGATCGTAACACCAGACGTAAAACCGCTCACTGGCGGGAATCAGACTTTCCAGCAAAACAAGGTTTCGCTCCCCGCTGGTCATCAGTTGTTGCACCTCATTCAAATCCATATGGTACCGCCTCCCAAAGCCTTTCATCCATACTACCACGGGCACCGGGAAAAAGACAAGAATCATCTGTAATTTTTGTAATTTTTCCGGACTTTTTGAGTTTACGGTTTTTACCTCCTTCCGGTACAATAGCTACAGTGGAAACCCGCAAAGACAATTGGAAATGAGGTAATTCAAATGACAAAGAAAACAGTATCCCAAAGCCAAATCGACGGCGTAGAATATCGCCGGGCGAAACTGTGGCAGATCATTTTGGTGGCATTCAATGCCTTCAACGGCATGGCCATGTACTTTCTCATCGGTTTGGCAAGCTATTCGGCCAGCATTGGCTACGGTATCGCAACGCTGGTGGTGGGCGGTCTGCTTACCTTCACCCGCATTTTCGATGCCATCACCGACCCCCTGCTGGCCTTCCTGTATGACCGCTTCAACACCCCCTTCGGCAAGGTACGCCCGCTGATGCTGCTGGGCTGGCTCATTCAGAGTGCCGGCGTATTCTTCCTGTTTAATGCCTTTTCCAGCAAGGGTCACGGCATTCCGGTCTTTCTCGCCTGCTATATGCTCTATGTGGTGGGCTACACCATCGTGAACATGACCGCCCAGACCCTGCCTGCGCTGATGACCAACGACCCCAAACAGCGCCCCACTGTGGGCGTGTGGCAGACAGCGCTGAACTACATCACCCCCATGGCGCTGAACATTGTGGTCTATACCAAGCTGATGCCTTCCTTCGGGGGCAGCTTCAATCAGGAATTTCTGAATGTTGTGACATGGCTGTGCATCGCCCTCTCCTTTGCCGGCATTGTTCTGGTGTGTATCGGTATTTCCGCCTACGATAAGCCGGAGAACTTCGTGGGCACCGGCAAGCGGGAGCGCCTCAAGCTCCGGGATATGTGGGACGTGCTCTCCCACAACAAGCCCCTGCAGAGCTACATCATCTCCGCCTCCTCCGACAAGATCGCTCAGCAGGCATCCTCTGCCTCCATTGTCAGCACCATGCTCAACGGCATTCTCATCGGCAATATGGGTCTTGCCACGACCCTGAGTATGATCGGTATGTTCCCCTCGATTATCTTCGCTATTCTGGGTGCCCGCTATGCGGGAAAGCACGGCAACAAGGAATCCATCGTGGCATGGACACGTTACAGCATCTTTGCCAACATCGCCATGATCGTGTTCTTTATTGTGACCCGCTTCACCGTAGGCACCACGGCGATTTCCAGCACCCTGCTCTTCAAAATCTGCTTTATCGTGCTGACCTTTGCGGTCAATGGCTTTGCCATGGGGGTCACCACAGCCAACACCGGATTTTTGGCTGACCTGATCGACTATGAGCTGGATCGCAGCGGAAAATATATCCCCGCTGTGGTTTCGGGAACCTACAGCCTTGTGGACAAGATCGTCTCCTCTTTCTCTGCCGCCATTGCCACTGGCTGCGTTGCCCTGATTGGCTACACCACCACCATGCCTCAGCCCACCGATGAGGCAACCACCGGTGTGTTCTGGATGACCATGTTCCTGCGCTATGGCCTGTCTGTACTGGGCTTTCTCTGCACCCTGCTGGCCATGCGCAATTGCAAGCTGGGACGGTCGGAAATGGTAGAGGTTCAAAAGCGCATTGCCGAGAAAAAGGCAGAGGCACAGGATGCGTTTTTTGAAAAAGCACTGCATGAAGGAGATCCGAAAAATGCGTAACGTCACTGCACTGACAGACGGCTGGCGCTTTGGCAAGCGCCGGGACGAAATGACTGATTGCGTCACCCTGCCCCACACCTGGAACGCACTGGACGGACAGGATGGGGGCAACGACTACTACCGGGGCACCTGCTGGTATGCCCGGGAGCTGAGTGGAGCGGAAACCGCCGGGGAGCGGCTGTTTCTGGAGGTAAACGGCGCTGCCATGACGGCAGAGGTGTACCTCAACGGGAAGAAACTCACCCGGCATGAGGGGGGCTACTCCTGCTTCCGGGTGGAGCTGACCCAGGCGCTGGAACAGAATAATCTGCTTGAAATCTCCGTCAGCAACGAGGATAATACAAGCGTGTACCCCCAAAAGGCGGACTTCACCTTTTACGGCGGGCTTTACCGGGGAGTCAATCTGATTTCTGTTCCCGCCGAGCACTTTGAACTGCTCAAGGACGGCACGCCGGGCATCAAGGTCACGCCGGTGGTGCATCTGGAAACCATGCGTGCCACCGTCACGGTGGAGACATGGCACAACGCCCCCAGCGTGGACATCACGGTGAACGGTGAGACCAAGAGGGTGGAGCGCTGCGCCCAGTTTGAGATCGACCATGTGCATCTCTGGGACGGTGTGGACGACCCCTATCTCTACACCGCCGTGGCAAAGCTGCCCTCCGGAGATGAGGTTTCCACCCGCTTCGGCTGCCGGGTATTTCATTGCAACCCGGAAAAGGGCTTCTTCCTCAACGGACGCAGCTATCCCCTTCGTGGCGTGAGCCGCCATCAGGATTTGAAGGGTAAGGGAAATGCCCTGTCCTATGAGGATCACGCAGCGGACATGGCTATCATCCGGGAGCTGGGAGCGAACACCCTGCGGCTGGCGCATTACCAGCACGCACAGGCGTTTTACGACCTGTGTGATGAAAACGGCATTGTCGTCTGGGCAGAGATTCCCTACATCACCATGCACATGCAGAACGGTCGGCAGAACACGCTGAACCAGATGCGAGAGCTTATCACCCAGTGTTATAACCACCCCTGTATCGCCGTCTGGGGTCTGTCCAATGAGATCACCGCTGCCAGCCCGGTGAACGAGGATCTGCTGGAAAACCACCGGCTTTTGCATGAACTCTGTCACCAAATGGACCCCACACGCCTCACCACCATGGCAGATGTCTTTATGCTGGAGATAGACAGCCCCATTTTGGAGATTCCGGATATCAACAGCTATAACCTCTATTTCGGCTGGTATCTGGGGGAGCTGGAGCAGACGGATGAATTTTTTGACGAGTATCACGCCAAATATCCAAACCGGGTCATTGGCTTCTCCGAGTATGGTGCGGACGCTAACCCCGCTTATCACAGCAGCCATCCGGAAAAAGGGGATTACAGCGAGGAATATCAGGCACTGTACCACGAGCATATGCTCCGCATGATTGAGCAGCGCCCCTATCTTTGGGCGACCCACGTCTGGAACCTGTTCGACTTTGCCGCTGACGGGCGGGACGAGGGCGGCAAGCACGGTGAAAACCAGAAGGGACTTGTCACTTTTGACAGGTCTCTGCGAAAGGATGCCTTCTATCTCTACAAGGCCGCATGGAACAAAAAAGCACCCTTCGTCCATCTGTGCGGCAAGCGCTACACCAACCGCTGCGAGGCCGAGACGGAGATCAAGGTCTATTCCAATACGGATGAAGTGACCCTCTATGTGGACGGCACCAAGCTGGCCACCCAAAAGGGCAGAACAGTCTTCACCTTCCAAATCCCGCTGCTGGGCGAACACCTGATTCGTGCCGAAGGGGAGGGATGCAGCGACACCATGGTCATCCGCCGGGTCAGCGAGCCTGACGAGAGCTACATCTTCAACAAGGCAGCGGCCTCGGTCACCAACTGGTTTGACGCCGACGAGATCGACCAGAGCTGCTTCTCCATCAACGATACGCTGGGCGAAATCCGCGCTCACCCTCAGGCGGGGGCGATCGTAGACGCCATGATGGCAAAGGGTGCCTCCGAGCGGGGCGATGTTGCGGATGCGGTAAAGGACAATCCCGCACTGCAACGGATGATGGGACGCATGACCATGCTCAGCCTGCTCAAGCAGGGAGGCGCAGATGAGGAAAGCATCAAACAGCTCAACCGGATTTTACAGGGAATCAAAAAATGAAAAAAGCTGTCCAACAGATTATGCTGGGAACTGTGACCGGGAGCGAGTCACAGGCTCGGAAAACCCTACAGAGAATCAAGGCCGCCGGTTACGACGGTCTTGAACTCAATCGCTTCATGATACACCCCAGCAGCCTGATGGTGCGTCTCATGACCCGGGCGGCGGGAATGCCCACCGGAAAGGGGGGCGGGCTTGACTGGCACAGTCTGCTGGAAGAAAGCGGCCTTTCTGTCATCAGTCTGCACGCCGATTTGGGCTCTCTGGAGCGGGAGACAGAGGCGGTCATTCAGGAAGCCAGAAGCTTTCGCACAGACAAAATCGTCATCACCGGGATGTACCGCTTCAACTACGGCGATGAGACCGCTGTGCGAACGCTGGCCCAGCGGCTGAACCGGATGGGAAGCAAGCTGAAAGGGGAGGGGCTGTCCCTGCTCTACCACAATCACAATGTGGAGCTTTTGCAGGTGAGCCCCGGCCTTCGTGCCTATGATGTGCTGGTGAACGAGACCGAAGCGGATGCTGTGAACTTTGAATTTGACAGCTATTGGTTCACAGATGGGGGCGCAGATGCAGGGCAGTGGATGAAAAAGCTGTCCGGGCGTATGAAGCTCTGGCACATCACCGACCGGGGCAGCCGCCTGTCCGGCTCCGCCATGACCCCCATTTTAAAGGCGGACAGCATGGAGCTGGGTACCGGGAATATGGATCTGGACGGACTGCGGGAAATTGCCCTATCCAACGGCATTGAGGCCGTGGTGCTGGAAAGCCATAAAAACTGGATTCAAAAGGACCCGGTCAGGAGCTTGGAAGTGAGCGCAAAATGGCTCAACGAGAGGTTTTGATAGAATGCTGATTCAAAAGAAACTGCCCCTTGTCTGGAAGGCCAAATGGATTGACCCGGAGCTGCCCCACGAGGCGGAGACGAGACAGCCCGCCTCTGTTCTGCGCCGCAGATTTCCTGTGGAGGGGACGGAGAATGCCCGATTGTTCATCACCTGCCACGGGCTGTATCAGTGCAGCATCAACGGTCATCCTGTGGGCGAGTTCGTCCTTGCCCCCGGCACCGGGGATTATCACAAGCGGCTGACGGTGCAGTGTTATGATGTGTCCTCTCTGCTGTGTCTTGGCAAAAATACGCTCTCTGTCACACTGGGGGATGGCTGGTACCGAGGCAGCGTGGGCATTGATGGACTGCGCAATTACTACGGCAGCGATCTGGCTCTCCTGTGCCAGCTGGAAGTCAACGGAGAAGTCGTCCTGTGCAGCGACGAAGGCTGGGAGGCCAGCCAACAGGGACCGGTACGGGAAAACGACCTGCAACAGGGCGAATGCTATGATGCCCGGATGGAGGAGATTACTCAGTGGCACGCCGTGACGGTGCGGGATTTTGGCTATCAAAATCTTGCGCCGATGGAGAGTGTCCCCATTCTGGAACAGGAGCGCTTTACCGGAACACTGATGACCACACCCAACGGGGAGCAGGTCATTGACTTCTCCCAGAATCTGGCGGGATATACCCAGATTCGTATCAACGCCAAAGCCGGACAGCGTCTCACCCTGTGGCACGGGGAGACGCTGGATGAAAACGGAAACTTCACTCAGTCCAACTTTGACCCGGGCGAACGAAACAAAGCCGGAATCCCGCAGAAAATCACTTACATCTGCAAGGACGGCTGGAATACCTACAAGCCCTCCTTCACCATTTTCGGCTTCCGCTATGCAAAAATCGAGACGGAGATCGACCTGAAGGATGCTGCATTTACCGCCATCGCCGTCTATTCCCAAATGCCCCAGACCGGATTTTTCCAGTGCGGGAACGCCGACGTAAACCGTCTCTTTCTCAACAGTCTGTGGAGTATGCGCTCCAACTTCTGCGACATTCCCACCGACTGCCCCACCCGGGAGCGTGCAGGCTGGACGGGGGATGCAGGAGTTTTCGCTCCCACGGCCGTCTACTTGGCGGACTGCTATCCCATCCTGCGCAAATGGCTGGGGGAGTGCCGCCTTGCTCAGGGAGAGGACGGACTGGTGCAGAACATTGCCCCGGTGAACAACAAGGGCGGTATGATTTCCAATCTGCTTCAGGGCTCCGCTGGCTGGGGCGATGCCTGCGTTCTGGTGCCGTGGGCGCTGTACGAGGCCTACGGCAGAAAGGAAATTCTGGAAGAGAATTACGATATGATGTGCCGCTGGCTGGGCTTTCTGGAGAAACGAGCTCAAAAGACCCGTCCCCACAACCTGTTCCACCCGTACCACAAATACCTGATGGACGAGGGCTTCCACTTCGGGGAATGGTGCCAGCCCGATGTGGACAACGGCGAGAGTATGAAAAAGACCATGATGCTGGGCGCACCAGAGGTAGCAACCGCCTATTACTACCGCTCCGCCTCCCTGATGGCGCAGATTGCTGCCGTTCTGGGCAAGACAGAGGACGCAAAGCGCTACGAGGAAATCGCCGGGAATGCCAAAAAGGCATACCGCCATTTCTGCGTCAAAAACGGGGAAATCCGCTCCGACCGCCAGTGCGAGTATGTGCGCCCCATCGCCTTTGGGCTTTTGGAGGGAGACGAGGTGCAAAAGGCGGCAGACGCACTGAACCGTTTGGTGGTGAAAAACGGCTATCACCTGAACACCGGATTCCTCTCCACGCCCGATTTATGCCGGGTGCTGAGCGAAAACGGACACACGGAGACCGCCTATCGCCTGCTCTTGCAGGAGGATTGCCCCGGCTGGCTCTATGCCGTGAAAAAAGGCGCTACCACCATCTGGGAGACATGGGACGGCGTAGGCGCTGACGGCACGGTACACGACTCCCTGAACCACTATTCCTACGGTGCCATTACCGGATGGCTCTTTGGCGGTGTGTGCGGCATTTCTCTGAAAGCGGGGACGCTGACCATCCAACCCCAGCCAAACAGGGCCCTTGGCTTTGCCAAAGCCCGGTGGGACTCCCCTGTGGGGCAGATTGAGAGCGCATGGAGTTATCAAGACAATTGCCTCACCGTTGATATTTCTGTTCCCATTTCGGCACAGATTATTTTACCCAACGGCGAGAAACACAGGGTAACGGAGGGTGGCTATCACTATGAAATACTACTGTAATCCCATCAACATCAACTATCGCTATCAGTTCAATGCAGACCCCCGGCGGCATGGTGAATTGCAGATTTGCAGAGAAGCTGCAGACCCGTCCATGATCCTGTTTCAGGGACGCTATTATATCTTCGCGTCCATGACGCTGGGGGTATGGGTCTCGGATGATCTGGTACATTGGGAAAACCACCGCCTGCCGGAAGAGCTTCCCCTCTATGACTACGCCCCCGACGTGCGTGTGCTGGGCGAATGGGTGTATTTCTGCGCCTCCAACCGGGAGCATAGCTGTGACCGGTGGCGCACCAGAGACATTCTGAACGGACCCTATGAGAGAATCCCCGGCAGCTTTCCCTTCTGGGATCCCAATTTGTTTGTGGACGACGATGACCGGGTCTATTTCTACTGGGGCTGCTCCAACGTGACTCCCATCTATGGCGTGGAGCTGGACAAGGAGACCATGCAGCCCAAAACGGAGCCAAAGGCGCTGATAGAGGGGCATCCGCTGGAGATCGGCTATGAGCGTGTGGGCGAGAACAACAGCCTTTTCCCGGCATCCGAAGCAGAGATTGACGCCAAATATCGGGCATTCCACGAAGCGCAGGGAATCCCGGAGAGCATGGTGCCGGAGGAGGTCAAGCCCCTGATCCGGGGGATGTTCTCCAACAGACCCTATATCGAAGGGGCATGGATGGACAAGCATCAGGGGAAATACTACCTCCAGTACGCCGCCCCCGGAACCCAGTACAACACCTACTCCGACGGCGTTTATGTGGGCGACAACCCATTGGGACCCTTCACGCTGGCAGAGAACAACCCTTACTCCTACAAGCCGGGGGGATTTCTACCCGGTGCCGGGCATGGCTCCACCATGGCAGACAAAAAGGAAAATTTCTGGCACACGTCTACCATGCGTATCAGCAAAAACCACGACTTTGAACGCCGTGTGGGTCTCTGGCCGGCAGGCTTTGACGCTGACGGTGCCCTTTTCTGCAACCAACGCTATGGGGACTGGCCCATGGCGGTGTCGGAAGGGAAGGATGACCCGTGGCGTGATCCGGCGTGGATGCTGCTCAGCGCCGGGAAGTACGCATGGGCGTCCTCGTCCCTGCCCGGACATGAGCCCATGCTGGCAACAGAGGAGAATGTCCAGAGCTGGTGGCGGGCGGCGACCAACAGCCGTGACGAGTGGCTGTGTGTGGATTTGGGTCAGGCCTTTTACGTCCACGCCGTACAGGTCAACTTTGCCGACGATAAGATGGATATGCCTTGCCCCGGGGAAATCCGCCCCGGCTCTCAGGCACGCTATATCGAGGAAGACAACCTTGTGACCCAATGGAAGCTGGAGGGCTCTCTGGATGGAGAGAGCTGGTTTATGATCGAGGATAAGTCCCAGGCGAGGACCGACCTCAGCCATGACTTTATCCTGCGGGAAAACGGCTTTTCCTGCCGATATCTCCGCCTGAGCAGCATGGCTGTGCCCTATGGACAGAACCCCTGCATCTCCGGTCTTCGTGTGTTTGGCAGGGGCGACGGTGAAAAGCCCGCAGCTCCGGCCTTTACCGCCCGGCGCACCAGCGATCTGGATATGCTTGTCCGCATTGCCCCCCAGAAGGACACGCTGGGCTATAACATCCTCTTTGGTGCCGCACCGGACAGACTTTACCACAGCAATATGGTTTTCGAGGCAGAAGAAACCCGGATAGGCGCTCTCATCCGCGGCAGAGAATACTTTGTGCGGGTAGACGCATTCAACGAAAACGGCATCACTCAGGGCATTTGCGTGAAACTGGATCAGGAGGGAGCATAATGGCATTTCCAAAGGATTTTTTCATCGGTGCGGCAACCGCTGCCCATCAGGTGGAGGGCAATAACATCCACAGCGATTATTGGGCGCAGGAGCTGCTTCCTCATACCAGCTTTGCCGAACCCAGCGGCATCGCCTGCGACCACTACAACCGCTATCAGGAGGATATCCGTCTTCTGGCAAATGCCGGGCTGAACGCCTACCGCTTCTCCGTGGAGTGGGCACGGATTGAACCGGAGGAGGGGAAATTTGACGAGGGAGAGATCGAGCACTACCGCAAGGTGATTGCCTGCTGCCGGGAGAACGGCGTGGAGCCCATCGTCACCCTGATGCACTTTACCAGTCCGGTCTGGCTCATTCAGAAGGGTGGCTGGGAGGCGGAGAGCACCATTGCGTATTTCCGCCGCTATGCAGCCTATGTGGTGGAACGGCTGGGAAGCCAGCTGCGCTATATCTGCACCATCAACGAGGCCAATATGGGGCTTCAGCTGGCAGCCATTGCAAAACGCTTTCAGCTCATGGCGCAGCAGGCAGCCCAAAACGCCAAAAGTGCGGATGGCACGGTGCAGGTAGGCATGAACTTTGAGAAGATGATGGAAAACATGAAGTTTGCCGCCGCAGAGAACGCCCGGATTTTTGGCACCCCCCAGCCGCAGGTGTTCGTCTCCTCTCGCACAAGTCAGGGAGACGAACTGGTTCTCCGTGCCCATCAGGCGGCAAAGGAGGTCATCAAGGCGCTTCATCCTGAGATAAAGGTGGGCATTACCCTCTCCCTGCACGACTGTCAGGCGTTACCCGGCGGTGAGGGCTATGCTGAGGCGGCATGGGACAAGGAATTTCGCCACTATCTTCCCTACATTCAAGACGATGACTTCCTCGGCGTGCAGAACTACACCCGTACCCAGTATGGGCCTCAGGGACAGCTGCCTGCCCCGGAGGGTGCCGAGCTGACCCAGATGGAGTATGAGTTCTACCCAGAGGCGCTGGAGCGTGTGATTCGTAAGGTGCATGAGGAATTTCAGGGCGAGCTGATTGTCACGGAAAACGGCGTGGCTGTGTCGGACGACAAGCGCCGAGTCGCTTTTATCCATCGGGCGCTTCAAGGTGTGGAGAACTGCCTTTCGGACGGCATCCCGGTAAAGGGCTACTGCTATTGGAGCCTGTTGGATAATTTCGAGTGGCAGAAGGGCTTTTCCATGACCTTTGGCCTGATTTCAGTGGACCGCACCACCCAGATGAGAACGCCGAAGGAGAGCCTCGCTGTTCTGGGCAGCTATGCAAAGCTGGCCTGATGGTTCTTCTGCCTGATATGGGCATAAGATGATTTCGTCTGAGGGGATTGCGGAAACGCAGTCCCCTTTGTTCTATCACACTATCATTTCCCACGCCAGAGACGGCATATCATGCCGGAATTGAGGTGCGGAAATCAAATGTTGGGAGGATGGGGCGATGAAGGGAACCAGTATCAGATCACAGGGGAACGGCGGGGAAACCTGACACGGCCAAAGGAAGAATAACCGTGGAAACGAAAAGAATCGCACCCGTCTCTGTGACTGCCACGGAGACGAGTGCGATTTTTTCACGCTGACTCATTTGCCGTGAGCCAGCAGCTTTTGAATGCAGGAGAAGGTGAGCTCATACACAGACAGGTAGACATATCCCACATCCGCCTGCTCCATTGCCTCCCGCTGCTTTTCTGTCACAAAGGCATAGGGATAGATACCGTAGATAAAGGGGAAAAAGCCGTAGAGAAAGGTCTGCTTTTCCGCCTCGTCCATCCATGGACAGAACTTGTCCAGACAGCGGCGAACCGCCTTTAGCGTATTCCCATACGCTACCTTAAAGGTGACCAGACACTCCAGACGGCTGTTTTCCTCTAGGTCGAAATGGTTCATGGACAGAATTTTCAGCATCAGCGGGCGATGCTCCACGGACACTGCCAGAGCATGGGCAAATTCCTCTGCACCCAGCGTCTCGTTTTCTGCCAGCAGAAGGTCCAGCTCTCGCACCCACAGCTCGTATTCCCGCTGAAGGAGGGCAAGAAAAATCTCTTCCTTGGTATGAAAGTAGTTGTAGATGGAGGGACGGCTGAAGGTGGTGGCGACGCTGATTTCCCCCATGGTGATCTCTTTGAAGCTCATGGTCTGATAGAGCTGCTCGCAGGCGCTGATGATTTCATCCCGTCGTGCTGCGGTTCGCTGAGGTGAACTTCTCGGCATGGCGTTTCCTCCTCGGTTCCTGTGTCGTATTTCCAGCTCATTATAGCAAAATACTGACATTGTGTCAATGCAGGAAA
This sequence comes from Clostridiales bacterium NK3B98, assembly GCA_000421005.1. GTDB lineage: Bacteria > Bacillota > Clostridia > Oscillospirales > Oscillospiraceae > Onthomonas. The sequence continues at coordinate 17,763 of ATWA01000011.1, read as the reverse complement.
TATAGAGTCATAAATGTGCAAATATCTTTTGACAGTGAAACGTAATGCGGCTATAATGAAAACAGAGGCAGGTTGATTCTGCCATTTTATGCTTTGAGTGAAGTATGACAAACGAGGTGATATCGTGCGGTTATGGATTTCTGTTGCCATTGCGCTGATGGCAGCGGCATTGGGCGTTTGCGCAGTTGCATCTGCACGGACAGGAAAGACAGTTGCCCCCAAGGTGACTAAGCTGCTGATCGGCACCATTCCCCCTGTAATAGGGAGTTTTCTGACCATTATATCCCACAGCGAATATCTCTCTGGTGCAGGTGTCTATATCAATATGATCGGTATGGACATCATGATGTTTTATGTGCTGGACTTTGCCCTGTATTATTGCGGAACCCAGTGGAAGCAGGGAATGCGGCTGGGTGCAACCCTGCTGCTGGCGGCAGATATGCTGCAAATCGCATGTAATCCCATCACCGGTCATGTGTTCTGGCTTTCCGAGACTACGGCCCATGGAGCACTGTATTATGATGCTCTTTCCATGCCTGGCAGTGTTCTGCATCTGGGCATTGACTACTTCTTCTTTGTGGTGGTACTGCTTATCTTTACGATTGCGCTGATGCGTGCGCCCCTGATTTACGCAGAGCGGTACGCAATTATCATTGTTGCGCTTGCCATTACCGGTGTCTGGGAGGCTTTCTACATCTATTCCAGAGAGCCGGTCAACATCTCTGTGATCGGCTACGCCGTGTTTGGCTATCTTGTGTTCTATTTCTCCCTGTACTACCGCCCCATGCGGGTGCTGGATCATATGCTGGCCAATATCGCCTCCGGGCTCACCTCCGCTCTGTATTTCTTTGACATCAACGAGCGGTGCCTTTGGGCGGACCAGCACGGAAGCCAGATGGTCAAGCTGACAGATGAGGATTTTATTGACTGCACCAACCGCCTGATTGCCCTGTTCCCCGGCCTTGAACTGGACAAGAACGGCTGGAAATGCCATCGTGAATTGGAGCAAGATCAGGGAAAACGCTACTATATGCTGGAAAAGCATACAGTGATGGACGCAAAAGGCCGGACGGTGGGCTCTGTTTTGAGTATTCAGGACGAGACAGAGCAGCAGCTCTCCTTCCAGCGGGAGCACTACGCCGCAACCCATGACAGACTGACGGGTATGCCCACCAAGGAATACCTCTATCAGCTGGTGCGGGAGCGGCTGGATCAGAACCCGGATGACGATTTCTATATCGCCTATCTGGACATCAACAACTTCAAAATGATTAACGATTCTCTGGGACGGGACTTTGGCGACTTTGCCCTTCGCTCCCTTGCAGTGTCGTTAAAGGAAAATCTTCCAGCAACTGCCATCGCAGGTCGCCTCACCGGAGACTGTTTTGGATGTTGCCTCAACGCTCAGGAGTACGACCCCGACAGGGCAGAGCAGATGATGGATTCGTTTTGTGTGGACGCAGAGACCTTTACCTACCGTATGGTGATCCATGAGGGTATCTATCATGTGACCGACCGGAGCATGGAAGTGTCCGTGATGTTTGACCGTGCCCACATGGCGCTGTCTACCATCAAAGGGGAGTATAAGCGCCACCTTGCCGTCTATGACGACAAGCTGCGGGAAAGCGCCCTGTGGGATCAGGAGATTGTCAACCACCTTCCCGAGGCGCTGGCAGAGGGGCAGATCCGGCCCTACCTTCAGGCAATCGTGGACACCACCGGCACGGTCATCGGCGCCGAGGCGCTGGTGCGCTGGATCCACCCGGAAAAAGGTTTCTTGCCCCCCGGCGTGTTTATCCCGGCCATTGAGACCAACGGTATGATCGCTGACGTGGACCGCCATATCTGGCGCAGCTCCTGTCAGGTGTTGAAGCGCTGGCAGGAGCTGGGCAGGGGAGACCTGTTTATCTCGGTAAATATCTCCCCCAAAGACTACTTGTTCATGGACGTGCCAAGAGAGCTGAGCGCCATCGTTCAGGAGTTTGGCATTGATTCGAAACGTCTCCGGGTGGAGATCACCGAGTCCATCATGATTAACGAGCAGGCCAACCGTACCAGAATGATTCAGGAGCTTCAGGAAGCGGGCTTTATCGTGGAGATGGACGACTTTGGCAGCGGCTACTCCTCCCTGAATATGCTCAAGGATATGCCTGTGGACATTGTCAAGGTGGATATGGTGTTCCTTGCCAAGGTGAAGGACATCAAGCGGGCCACCACCATTCTGAGAAATGTGATGAACATGACCAACGAGCTGGGTATTGTCCCCCTCACGGAGGGCGTGGAGACTGTGGAACAGTTTGAGATGCTGCGGGACATGGGCTGCAAGCTGTTTCAGGGCTACTACTTCTCCAAACCCATCCCGGTGGAGGAGTACGAGTCTTCGTTTTTGGGTCTCAGCTGATTTGCGTACCGTATATAGAAAAACCGGACGGGATTTCCTGTCCGGTTTACTGGGCAGAGCCGATGACGGCTCTGCCCATGTTTTGTGTAATCTGCGGGGGATTATGCCTCAAACCACTTTTTGTTCAGCCGTTCCCGTTCCTCCGGGGTCTCGCAGGGCTGCACCGCATCTCCGCTGTGAATCCGGAACAGGATCATCTCCAGCGACTCGGGGCGGTGGTAATAATAACCCTGCACCAGCTCGCAGCCGATTTCCTGCACAAAGTCCAACTGCTCCTGGGTTTCCACGCCCTCGATCAGGGTGTGCAGTTTCAGCGCCTTGGCAAGGTGCACCAAATCCTTCAAAATCAGCCGGTTGGTTCCACCATTGTCGTCCAGATGGCGGATTAAATCCATGTCGTACTTGATCAGGTCGAACTTAAACTTGCTGAACATGTTAAAGGAGGAGTACCCGCTGCCGAAGTCGTCCAGCCACAGGCGGTAGCCGTTGTCCTTAATTCGCTTTACCTGAACCTGACAGCTCTCCGGGTTGGCGGCCACCTCCTGCTCGGTGATCTCAATGATGAAGTAGCTCTTGTCCACATATTCCGCAGCGCCGCTCTCCTGAAAGATGCGGTTCATTTCGCCCACCACGTCGATGTGGTCGAAGTCCTGACGGGAGAAGTTGATGGACACCGGAAGCAGGGGAAGACCGTTTTCCTTCCGTACCTTCACCTCGTGGCACACATGCTTGAACATACACAGATCCAGCTTATACAGCAGATGGTATTTTTGCAGCACCGGAATAAACTCCCCGGGAGAAATGGTGCCCCGCATGGGGTCCACCCACCGTGCCAGCGCCTCGAAGGCGGCGATCTTCTGGTTTTCCATCCGGTACAGGGCATGATAAAAGACCCTGATCCAGCCGCTTTCAATGGCCTTTTCAATATTTTCTACGATATAACGGCTGCGCCAATAGTCCTCGTCCATCTCCCGGGAGAAAAAACGTACCTGCTGATTCAGGTTGGTATCCAGCCGCTTGAGGGCGTGCTTGCTGTGGTCAATGGCGGCACCCAGACTGCACTGATCCACGGGACAAACGCCGCAGCGGATGCCGCTGGTGTTTCCCTTGGCACAGCGCCTGATCTTCTCGTTGACCTCTTCCAGCCTTTTCTGGATTTCCTTCCGGTCATCCAGGTCAATCAGCAGGATGAAATGGTCGTCTGCGCCTCGTGTGACCAGCCCACGGGGGAAGGACTCCTTCAGTGCGTTGGAAATGGTGCGAAGCAGCTCGTCGCCTTCCTCAAAGCCGTATTGGGTATTGTAGGACAGCATGGACTCCACATCTGCGTAAATGACGGTGGGAGTGCGCCCGGCGGCATGAATCTGAGCCACCTTTTCCTCCCCGAATTCATGGAAATAGTTGATGTTGGGCAGCCCGGTGACGGAATCCCTGTAAAAACGGTCCTGCTGAAACAGCCCATAGGCGTTGATCTTATCCCGGAATGTCTTCTCTGTGGCGGTGAGATTGGCGTAGGAAATGACAGCCAGCTCTGTCCCGTCCGGCATGGTCTGCCAGCTGCCCAGACCGTGTATGAGAACATAGCCGCCCTCTTTTTCGTCCTCGCCCGCTGTTTTTGGAGCGGAGCTGAGCCTGCACCGAAAGACCACATCATAGGGACCCTTCTTTTGCAGAAACTCGTCGCTCACCTGAGAGACAATGCCTACATCGTCCGGGTACATCCGCTCAAACATCCCCCGCCGCAGCCAAGACAAAACGTCCTCCCGACTCATACCGGTGTTGCGGCAAAAGCCGTCTGTGGCCAGCACGGGAACCGCCTTCCCGTCGATACACTGATAGTAGACCATAGATGCGGAGACGCTCTCCAGTGTCTTCCTCATCTCGTCCGGAAATGAATACATCTCGATTACCTCTTTGCTGTCATTTGTCCTATTCCGGGTACATTACAACTGCCGCTGCATCAGCGGACGTACCGAAAATAATCGAAGCTCTTTTCCACAACACCCTTATTTTACCAGAAATAAATGGAAGTGTCTAGGGAAGCGCTGAATAAATCTCTCGGATGGATGAGTGAGGATGTTTTTTGTCAGCTGGGGATAAAAGACCGCAGAAATACCGGCGTATTTCAAGGGATTTTAGACCCGGATGGCGGAAAACAGACCGCTCAGACGCCGTAGCCTGATTTGTTCAGCGCTTCCCTGGATGTACGGTTATTTTCCCCAGAATAAAAAAACCAGTGCAGCAGTCTGAAGCACCAGAATACCGGGCATCCCCACCACAAAGTACCAGTGTCTGGTTTTGTGACGGAACAGCCACATACCCGCTATGGCCCCGATGCTGCCCCCCAGCAGAGCGGAGAGAAACAGGCTGCGCTCTGAAATGCGCCAGCGGTGCAGCCTTGCCTGCCGCTTGTCGTAACACATCAGGAAAAAGCTGATGAGATTGATGAGAACAAGATATCCAATGAAATACTTCATTTTTTCCTCCAAACCCAGTGGAACACCGCCCTGCGCCCGGCGTATATGTGGAACGAGCAGGTGGAGCGAAACGACAAAACCTTCCCTCGGTTCCAGCTCCTCCAATAAAAACAGGGGTATGGAAGAGCTGCTTCCATACCCTTGCGGTTTAATCGTCCATGGATGTGGGGTCATCAATTCCGTTGTAGGTGACGGATTCCACCGTCAAGGGCTTCAGGTCGTCCTCGTCAAAGTCATCCCGGTTGTCCACCTGACCGCTGAACACCACTTGAAAGCCGTATGGACCGTGGAGCATCAAGAACTCCATTTTGTCCAGATTCCAGCCCCACAAATGCCAGCCCTGTTCAAGCAAATCGCTGCCGCTTTTGCCCACCAGCGGTTCCAGCTCCTCCGGAGTGGGAACGCCTGCGTTCAGGTCGGTAATGCTGACCACGGGCAGGGGAGCGGTCAGCTCATTGACTGTTTGCTCATACGCAGGGTCGTTGACATCCAGTGTAAAGACCTGATCGGCAACCTCCTCCGGAATTGCCGCCACCGCCCGGTAAACGATACCGTCCCGCTCAAAGGCGTAAATGTATTTGTCCCCGTAGGCGGCGGTTCCCAAACTGGGATATGCAAAAAGCTGCCCCAGCGTCTCAATGGATGCAAGGTCAAAGTCTGCATTGGAGACAGCTTCCGACGGCGTTTCCTCCGTCCCAGATTCAGCCTCCGGCTGGACTGCCTCTGTATTCTCCTGCTCAGAGCCTGCGCTTTTGGAGCCGCACCCTGCCAGCATAGAGCAGACCAGTACAGCGGCGAGTATCAAAGCAATGATTCGTTTCATCATGGTTTCCCCTTTGCATAAAAATCTCAGAGAGCTGAAAGCATTATAGCAGGAAACCCCGAACAATTCAACACAGGAAAAGCCCTCGAGACCCCGCAGACACAGAAAAACGGGCAGCATCCAAAGCCTGCCCGTTTATCAGTATGGAAAATGGCAATCACTCCGCCAGACACAGCATGGCGCAGTATTCCAGCGCCTGCGCCGTTCTTGGGGTGTTGGCGATTATCACCAGATAGGCCGCACCATCCAAACCCGCCTGCTGAAACAGAGGCGCGCTGTCACACCGGATGCCGTTTTGCACCGTGTCTGTGACTGCTTCGTAGGGGATGGATTCGTCCAGAGCGTGTTCCTGTGCGTTGTCCTCCAGAATCACCAGATTGGATGTGAGACGGCTGGTCAGGGGGCTGTCCCCGGGAACTAAATTGCCCAGATCCGCCAGATACCCGCTCTGTGACAGGGCATCATACCCCTCCTGATTCACCAGCACCACGTCCAGCTCCTGAGACTCAATAGAGGCTATCAGCTTCATCCGGGAGGCGTATACATATTGAAAGAAGATGCTGTCCGGATCGTCGGTGAGATACCACCCCTCATAGAGCAGCACCCTGCCGTCCTGTTCCAGCGTCCCAGTCAGCTCCGACCCCACATTGACGTTAATCAGCCCCACATAAAGCTCCGGCGGCTTGACGCCCAGACGGGAGAGCAGAGATACCGCCACAACCACTGCCAGCGCAACCGCCACCAGCGCAGGCTTATAGTAGGTGAAAATGTAGTCCGCCCGCTCTGCCATGGACATGGAGCGAAAGGCCTGACGGTTGCGTTCCCGCTCCTCCCGGCTCAGCTTCATTCCCCTTCATCCTCGCTGGCTTCCTTCTCCCCGGAAATGGCGGTCAGCACGTTGACCAGCAGATAGGAGCAGGCAAAGGCGCACAGTCCCTGCGCAAACAGCAGCAGGGGGGCAAACAGATTAATGACCACCCAGAGCATGGCAAAGTGAATGGCCAGCAGGGAAATGGTGCAAAACAGATACCGCAGACCCACCATCATGGCGTTTTTCACCATGGAGAGATTGTCATTGTCAAAATAGGCCAGCAGAGGGAACAGATATACCGCAACAATGGCATACAGCAGGGCGGCGGCAATCACCAGCGCCAGTACAATGGTCCAGAAAACAGCAGGCGTCCCGGTGGAGGCGGCACGCAGATGCCATACAATATAGCCATCCACACCCAGAACGGCACCCATGGCAAGGACCATCAGCCATAGCTGGGTAGCCTGCTTGAAGTTGCCCCGAAAAGCCTTGATAAACTGCGCCACGGAGGAGGTTCCCTCCCGGTCCTGTACCAGACGGAGGGTGACGGTGTACAGGGCGGTGGTTGCAGCCCCGGCGGTGAAGATGGGCAGAGAAAAGATGCTCCACATCAGCCCCAGACAGCAGGCGTTGCAAAACTTCATCAAAAACTGGGTCACAGGGCTGTCATAGGCCAGCAAACGCTTCACTTGGAGCCTCCTTTCCCGGACGCAGACTCCCGGTAGACCAGATCAGACTCCACATACATGGTGCGAAAGGCGGTGTCCGGTCTGCGAATCCGGGAGAGCAGTAACTCCACAGCGGCGGAGCCAATCTCCTTGCTGCGGATACGGATGGTGGTGAGGGCAGGGGTGAGATAGGCGGATTTGGGGGCGTCGTCAAAGCCGCACAGCATCACATCGTCGGGAACCACAACCCCCAGCTCCTTGAAAATCTGCATCACATCCATGGCGATGTAGTCATTGGCGCAGATGAACAGCTGAGGCAGCCGCTCCAATGCAGTGATCTGCTCCTTGAGATAGAGCCGGTAGTGCTCCCCATCAGGATACTGCTGCCCCTGATAGGTGCCGTTGATGCAAAACTCATCCCGAATGGGCAGATCATGGAGCACCATGGCGCTGCGAAAGGCCATATACCGCTCAAAGAAGGAACGGCAGTGCGTGGAGTGCCCAATGAACCCGATCTCCCGGATGCCATCAGCCGCCATGTCCGCCACCAGTTCATGAATACAGGTGTCATTCTCCATCATCAGCAGATCGCTGCCCGGCTTGCTTCCGTCGGGGAACATGGGACAGTCCACCATCAGCAGGGGAATCTCCTGCCTGCACAGCATTCTGGCATACTCCGGCACCAGCACCTCGGCGCAGATAATGGCGCTGGTGCGGCCGGGATGAAAGGTGACAGGCAGACGGCACTGCTCCAGTTCCTCTGCACTGATACGGTGCATGGTCAGGGCGTACCCCTGCTGAGACAGCTCCAACTGGAACTGATCCAGCATGGGCAGGGCAAAATGCGACCCTCCCAGAAAACGGGTGGAGAAGAATGCAATCTCCCGGTTTTGCGCTTCCGTATAGGAAACTTCCCCCTGAATCTTCTCCGGCTCGGACATCCAAGCAGGGGGCGTTTCATGGAAATAGGAAAACTGCCTATACCCCAGTTCCGTGGCACGCTTGAGAATTCTGATCCGGGTTGCCTCGGACAATCCCGGTGAATTATTAATCGCTTTTGATACGGTATTACGGGAAATTCCCAGAGAATCTGCAATTTCCTGTATAGTAACTCGTTTCGACATGACTACCTCCCGGGATATTTTGTTCCCGCTTTTCACAAAGACAGTATAGCATTTCTTCTTTCAGTTGTCAAATGCACAATTCATATTTGACGTTTTATATAAACAGGGTCGTTTCTCTTTGTATAAAACGTAGAAAGGTGCAAACAGAAAAAACGGGATGTTGACAAAAGTGCAAATCAAAGATTATAATTGCATTGTACCAATTCCGGAACTGCACACGGTATGCGTGCAAATGCACAATAAACCGGGAAAACAAGCGTGCTGTGAGCAGGGAGAAAAGAAAAGGAGGAGTTCAATGAACGAAAAAGAAAAAGGGACAAGCCTGCACAATTCATTGGTCTACATCCGGCACCACTGGCAGTTATATGTCATCTTCATTCTGCCTGCGGTTCTGCTGACCGTGATCTTCCGCTATGTCCCCATGGGCGGCATCGCCATTGCCTTCACGGAGTACAACCCCATCCGGGGTATTCTGGGCAGTGAGTGGGTCGGTTTTGCGCACTTTAACCGTTTCCTGTCCTCTCCGGACTTCCTTCGCTATCTGGTCAATACCCTGAAGCTGAGCGTGTTCGGCCTGCTGTGGGGCTTCCCGGCGCCCATCCTGCTGGCCTTCCTGCTCAACCGCATCAACAGCTCCAAGATCAAGCAGAAGATTCAGCTGGTGCTCTATATGCCCAACTTCATCTCTGTTATCGTGCTGTGCGGTATTGTCCGCATCCTGCTCTCTCCCACCGGCCCTGTGAACCTGCTGCTGGGCACCAAGATCAACTTCATGACCATGCCTGAGGCCTTCCGTACCATCTACATCGCCTCCGGTATCTGGCAGGGCGCAGGCTGGGCATCCATTATGTACACCGCCGCTCTCTCCAACGCCAGCAAGGAGTTGAAGGAAGCTGCCGTGCTGGACGGTGCCAACATCATCCAGCAGATCGCCGCTGTGGAGTGGCCCGCCATTAAGGATCTGGTTCTGATTCAGTTCATCATGAGCGTGGGCAACATCATGAGCGTGGGCTTTGAAAAGGCATACGCCCTTCAGACTGACCTGAACCTGAACACTTCTGAAATCATCTCCACCTACGTCTACAAGAAAGGTATCTTGGACGGCGACTACGGCTTCTCCACCGCAGTAGGCCTGTTCAATACCGTCATCAACGTCATTCTGCTCATCTCCATGAACTTCATCGTCAAGAAGATGAACGATGGCAAGGGACTGTAAGGGAAGGAGGAACCGCAAATGAGTGAAAAACCAAAGAAGAAAAAGAGTGAGTTTTCCAAACAGACGCAGGGCGACAAGGTTCTGCTGGTCTGCGGCTACGTCATTCTGGGACTGTTCGTGCTTGCCATTATCGTCCCCATGATCTACATCGTTCTGGCGTCCTTCATCGACCCCATCACCCTGCAAAACAAAGGTCTGACCTTCGATTTTGAGAAGTGGACTCTCACCGCTTACCAGCGGGTCATGTCCAACGCCCAGATCTGGGTGGGCTTTAAGAACGCCGTCATCTACTCCGTCACCTCCACTGTGCTGACCACCATCATCACCCTGCTGGCGGCTTACCCCATGAGCCGGGACGACTTCCGCGGACGGCAGTTCTTCAATACCATGTTCGTCATCACCATGTACTTCGGCGGCGGTCTGATCCCCACCTACCTGCTGATCAACAACCTGGGTATGTTGAACACCATTTGGGCCATCATCCTGCCCCCCGCCTTCAACGTCTACAACATGATCGTGGCCCGCACCTACTATCAGGGCATTCCCCGTGACCTGCGGGAGGCCTCTGACGTGGACGGTGCCTCCGAGCTGGTCTACTTCTTCCAGATTCTGCTGCCTGTGTGCGCTCCCATCATTGCCACGCTGGCCATGTGGCAGTTCGTGGGTATGTGGAACAGCTACTTCGACGCCATGGTCTACCTGAACGACGCTTCCAAGCAGCCCCTGCAGCTGGTGCTTCGTTCCATCCTGATTCAGAACCAGCCCGAGGCCGGCATGGTCTCCGATATGCAGAGCACCGCCGAGCGTGCCCAGCTGGCCGAGCTTCTGAAGTACGCCACCATCATCATCTCCAGCCTGCCTCTGCTGGTCATGTACCCCTTCTTCCAGAAGTACTTTGACAGCGGCATTATGGCCGGAGCCGTCAAGGGTTAAGGAAACAATGAATCAATCTCTCGGATGGATGAGCGAGGATGTTTTTCGTCAGCCGGGGATAAAAGACCGCAGGAATATCGACGTATTTCAAGGGATTTTAGACCCAGTTGGCGGAAAACAGACCGCTCAGACTCCGTAGCTTGATTTGTTCAGTGGTTCCTTCATCCCTGTTCCATCTGTGATAACGCCTTTTTGGCTGATATCAACCATTATTTGAAAAGGAGTCTGAAACATGAACGAGCGTAATATTTCCCGCCGCAGCTTCCTGAAGGGCATGGCTGCAACGACTGCTCTCTCCGCCTCTGCCATGATGCTGGCAGGCTGCGGCGCCAAGGGCGGCGACAGCGGCAACGCAGGAGGCAACGCCGGCACCGCTGCCAGCAACACCGCTGATATGGACGTGGAAAACCTGAGCTTCCCTCTGGCCGAGCAGGCGGTTATGACCGGCCTGATCAGCTATCCCGCAGGCACCGAGAGCGAGCCCAACAACCGCACCATCTTCAAGCGTCTGGAAGAGAAGACCAACGTCCACATTGAGTGGAAAGCCATTCAGGCCGACCAGTGGGGCGACAAGATCTCTCTGGAGATGTCCAACATCAAGACCCTGCCTGAGTTCGTCTTCACCGCCGGCTTTGGTGATACCGACCTGCTGAAGTATGGCAAGCAGGGCGTCATCATCCCTCTGGAGGAGTACATCGACAAGTATATGCCCAACCTGATGAAGGTCTTTGAGCAGGCTCCCGAGTACCGCTCCATGGCCACCGACGCTGACGGTCACATCTGGGCTCTCCCCTGGATTGAGCAGCTGGGCAGCGAGAAGACCGCTATCCAGACCGTGGGCAACAACATGTCCTACATCAACAAGGCTTGGCTGGACTTCCTGGGTCTGTCCCTTCCCACCACCACCGACGAGTTCGAGCAGGTTCTGATTGCTTTCCGTGACAATGCTGACAAGCTGAAGGCTGAGTTCGGCATCGATGGCGACATCATCCCCATGTCCTGCATCATGAACGATCAGGACCCCTGCCTGCTGATCAACGGCTTCGGCGAGGGCTACGGCGACGTGGATATGGGCCGCCACATCTGCGTGACCAACGACAAGCAGGTCATCTGCTCCGCTACCCAGCAGGGCTTCAAGGATGGTCTGGCATGGCTGCACTCCCTGTATGAGCAGGGCCTGATCGATCAGGAAGCCTTCACTCAGGAGTGGTCCACCTACGTTGCCAAGGGCAAGAGCGGCCGTTACGGTGTCTGCTTCTCTTGGGACGTGGCAAACATCGTCTCCATCTCCATGGACGATCTGATTGCCGGCAAGGGCTGGGTGCCGCTGCCCGCTCTGAAGAAGGACGTGGTCAACGTCACGCCTCATAACGGCTCCTTCACCTCCGGCTTCGACCGCGGCCGCTGCGTGGTCACCGCCAACGCTGTCAACCCCGCTCTGGTGTGCGCATGGCTGGATCAGATGTATGATCCCTTCCAGTCTCCCCAGAACAACTGGGGCACCTACGGCGAGGACGACGACTTCGACATCTTCGTTCTGGGCAAGAACGCCAACGGCGACGATATGCTCCAGCACGCTCCTCTGGGCGACGCTTCCCCTGTGGAAGTGCGTGAGGCTGAGGCTGTGGGTGGTCCTCTGGCCATTCTGGACTCCTACTATGGTGTCTACGTCACCTGCCCCGATGACGCTCAGTATCGTCTGAACTGGATCAAGGACATCTACACTCCCGATATGCACAGCGACTATGTGTTCCCCAACGTGTTCATGACCGCTGACGACAACAAGGAGTGCTCCAACCTGTCCGCTGACATCTCCAAGGCCATCAACACCGCCAAGTCTGATTGGGTGATGAATGGCGTCACTGACGAGCAGTTCGAGCAGCTCAAGTCCGATCTGGAGGCCTATGGTCTGAGCAAGTATCTGGAGATCCATCAGAAGTATCTGGACGCTTACTACGCATAATATCCTCGTTTCATTCCTCCCTTGGGTCTCTCCCGCTTTGCGGGGGAGACCCTCACAGGGGAGGGGAGAGCAGAGACCTGTGCTTTGCCCGGCAGAGAGCGGGTCTGTGTTCTTCCACCTATTCCGTCAAAGCCAAACGTCAGGACGAAAGAGCAAGGCCGTCCCTGTTTTGCGGACGGTCGTCACTTTGCGAATTACCTTTTGAGGAGAATGATTGCTATGATTTCAGAGCCTTTACAGCGGGCAAGAGACTTTGAGGCGGAGTTCCAGCGCTGCGCCGATGTGGAGCGCCCCTTCTTTCACCTGACCGGACCCATCGGCTGGATCAACGACCCCAACGGATTTTCCCGCTATCAGGGACATTATCATCTGTTTTTCCAGTACCATCCCTATAACACCCACTGGGGTCCCATGCACTGGGGTCACGCCAAGAGCGACGATCTGGTGAAGTGGGAGTATCTGCCCTGCGCTATGGCACCGGATGCCCCCTTCGATCAGGACGGCTGCTTCTCCGGCAGCGCCATTGAGCTGCCTGACGGCCGTCAGTTGCTGCTCTATACCGGCATTCATAACCACCGCCGGGCGGACGGCGTTGTGGACTGCCTCCAGCAGCAGTGTGTTGCGGTGGGTGATGGCATCAACTATGAGAAATACGAGGGCAACCCGGTGCTGGACATCAGCGACCTGCCCGAGGGATACAGCGAAATCGACTTCCGTGACCCCAAGCTGTGGAAGGACGGAGACAAATACTACGCCGTCATTTCCTCCCGCCCCCCAGACGGCAGCGGCGCAATCCTGCTCTATGAGAGCGAGGACTGCTTCCACTGGCACTTTGTCACCGTGCTGGCCATGTGCCGCAACGAGTACGGCAAAATGTGGGAGTGCCCGGATTTCTTCCCCCTGGACGGACGGCAGGTGCTGTTTGCCAGCCCCATGGCCATGCGCCGGGATGGTCTGGAATTCCACGCCGGGTACGGCAATTTGGCTATTATTGGCGACTATGACAAGGAAAACCACATCTTCTCCCGCCAGCAGGTGCAGGCGGTGGATTACGGTCTGGACTTCTACGCCCACCAGTCGATGGAAACCCCGGACGGACGCCGGGTGATGATTGCATGGATGCAAAACTGGGCCACCGTCCAGAACCAGAAGGAGAATATCCGTCTGTTCGGTCAGATGACCCTGCCCCGGGAGCTGTCCATCCGCAACGGCAGACTGTATCAGAATCCCATCCGTGAGCTGGAGGCATACCGGGGCAAATGCACCCGCTATGACCGCCTGCGGCTCAACGGCACCTGCACTCTGGACGGAATCCGGGGCAGGGTGATGGATATGACCATCAAGGTATCCTCCTGCGGCGACCAGCTCTATCAGCGCTTTTTCCTCACCGTGGCGCAGGACAGCACCCACGGTGCCGAGATCCGCTATACCCCCCACGACGGCGTGCTTCGCATTGAACGCTCTGCCAGCGGCGGACGGTTTGACATTGTGCATCACCGCAAGTTCCAGACTGCGGGGGGCGGCAGCGTAAAGCTTCGCATCATTATGGACCGCAACTGTGTGGAGCTGTTTGTCAACGACGGCGCACAGGCGGCATCCTTCCTGCTCTACGATGAAGGGGATGCGGACGGCGTGCTGTTCAAAGCAGACGGAAACGTGATGCTGGACGTGGAGCACTATTCCCTTGACTTCTAAGCGGGATTTCTTTAGAATGACTCTTTAGGGAGAAAGGAGCCTTTCTCATGAAAAAAGGCGGCCCTCCAACCATGAAGGACGTAGCTCAGGAGGCGGGCGTCTCTCTGGGTACGGTGTCCCGAGTGTTGAACGGAAGACAGGTGGGCGGTACCTACCGGAACAAGGTGATGGACGCCGCCGCCCGTCTGGGCTATCAGATGAACCGCTGTGCCAGAGGGCTGAAATCCGGCTCTACCTCCACGGTTGCCCTGATTCTTCCCAATCTCAGCGATGCCTATTATACCGCCCTTGCCCAGAGCGTCTGCGAAGTGCTTCGAGAACAGGGAAGGGGAATGCTGCTGTTCCTCTCCCGTCAGGAGTCGGAGAGGGAGCTGTCCTGTCTCCGTCAGGCGCAGGAGCATCAGGTAGACGGGGTCATCGCCGTCAACTGTAACAGCGCCATGTCAGCCATCCGCCGGGTGCCTATGGTTGCGGTGGACCGTGTGCTGTCCCGGGAGACACCCTGTATCTCCGCAGACAACTTCAGCGGAGGCATGATGGCAGCGGAAAAACTGCTGGAGCTGGGCTGCCAGAAGCTTCTGGGCGTGGGACGGAAAAATGTCCTCCCCGCCGAAGCGGACAAACGGGTGGACGGCTTTCAGGCGGGTTGCAGAAATTTCAACAAGGAATATGAACTGATGTTCGCCTCGGAAGAGGGAAACGACCTGCATGATCAGGTCAACGGTCTGATTGCATCAGAAAAATTTCCCTACGACGGCATCTTCTGTGTGTCCAATGTACTGGCGGAACAGATGCTGGACGTATTGCGGGAGCATCAGGTGAGCGTACCGGGGCAGGTGCAGATCATCGGCTTTGGCGGTATTGAATCAGTGGCAGAACGGGATCAGGTCTGTTCCACCATGATGCTTCCGGTGCAGCATTTGGCAGAGACAGCAGTGACCATGCTGCTGGAGGAGAGAAAAGCTGGTATGCCTACCCTGATCTGCCTCCCTGTCAATTACTTCCCCTGTGCCACCACCAGGGACGGAGGAGCGTAAACCATGAGCATATTTGGCGGGATGATCTGGGGCAAGCTCACTGAGCTGCCCCATCCGGAACTCAACCGGGACTCCTGCATCAATACCCACCGCCGCCACGGCTGTACTGCCTGCGCCGATGTCTGCCCTCATCAGGTCATTGACCGTGACCACAAGGTGGCAAGCTGGAGCGCCTGCACCGACTGCCAGCGCTGCGTAGCGGTCTGTCCCACCCGGGCGATCACCCCCTCCCAGCGTTTTATGGAGCAGCTGGTGCAGCTTCGCAGCGGGGAGGAGGAGCGGCTCTGGCTGGGCTGTGAGCGCTCCCAACGGGAGAATGACCGAAGCTGGGACTGCCTCTGTTCCCTGCCCTGGGAGGCGCTGGCGTGGCTCAGCTTTCACAGAGTGCTGATTCTCGATCTTGCCCCCTGTGGGGACTGCGACCAGACCCAGTGCCGGGACCGACTGGGAGAACAGCTACAGGAGCTGTACCGTTTTCTCGGCTCCCAGCGGTTCCAGAGCCGTGTGGTTCTGGCCCACAGTGATGATACCCAGCCCCGCCCCTCTTCCGTCATTAGCAGACGGGAGCTGTTCCAACAGGGTGCGGAGCTGACCAAAAACGGCGCAGAGTCGCTGCTTCGACAGATGCCCCTGCTTCGTACAGGAGAGCTGAATCTGGACGGAGTCTCTCTGCGCTCCCTCTTGCACAAAGAGATGAAACGTTCTAACGACTGTTTCACTTGGCAGGTGCCTGCCATTGCCGGGAGCTGCAACGGCTGCGGGGACTGCGTGAAGCGCTGCCCCACCCGTGCCCTCCGGCTGGGAGAGCAGGCGCTGGTGCTGGACATCTCCCGGTGTACCGGATGCCGGGGCTGCGCGGGAGCCTGTCCCAAGGGCTGCATCACCGGGATCCATTCCGTGGAGATAACGGATCTGTCTCCGGTGAAGCTGGTGGGGATAGAGCGGCTGCTCTGTGCCCGGTGCGGAAAGGTGATGCGAAAATCCACCCACAATGGTCTCTGCCCCGAATGTCAGCGCATTCGGATGCAGGAGGCTTTGCGGCAACGCAATAAGGAGGAGGAAACAACATGAAGCTGGGATTTGCGGAAATTCTGGTGGTGCTGGTGGTGGCCATGCTGGTTTTGGGACCGGACAAGCTGCCCTATTACGCCCGAAACGCCGGCAAGGCCCTTCAGAGCTTTCGCAAGGCTCTGAACGAGACAACGGAAGAAGTCCGGGAGACGCTGGACGACACAGCCGGGGACATTATGGAACCGGTGAAGGAGCTGCAAAACATCCAAAAGGACGTGACCAGCACCCTCAATGATACCTTTGATCCCTTTGCCAACAACGATTCCACCAAGAAATAAAAGGAGAGAGAGTTATGCGTTTTTCTACTACTGAACTTCTGGTCGTGCTGGTCATTGTCATTGTCCTCTTTGGGCCAAAGCAGATTCCCAAGCTGAGCAAAATGCTGGGCAGCAGCATCAAGAGCTTCAAGAAGGGTCTGGACGAGGACTCCCCCAAGGAGGAGGAATCTGAGGAGGATGGCGAAGCGTGAGCGCCAATACCGCCAAACCTGCCAAGGCTGAATCCCGAAGCTCCATGCCCCTCACCGGGCACCTGAAGGAGCTGCGCAACCGTCTGGTGATCTGCGTGGTTCCCTTTGTGCTGCTGACGGTGGTATTTATCCCCATGGCGGACAGATTGGTGGCCATTCTCACCGATATGGGTGCGGAGTACGGCTATCGTTACGTCTACCTCGCCCCCCAGGAGCTGATGGTGGAATACCTGCGCATCGCCGTGGTGGGCGCTGTCATCTGCTGTGTGCCGCTGATCCTGTTTCAGGTTTGGAGCTTTGCCCAGCCGGGCTTGGAGGCGTCAGAGCGGCGGATGTTCGGCTTCTCCATGGTGTTCGGACTGATCTGCTTCTGTCTGGGCATCCTGTTTGCCTACAAGATCACCCTGCCCTTTATGCTCCGCTTCCTCATCGGACTGAGCAACCCGGTGATCTCCGCCGCTATCAGCATTGAGAAGTATATCGGCTTTCTGCTGACGGTGTTTCTCATCTTCGGCATCGTCTTTGAAATGCCCCTGCTCAGCGTGGTGCTGACCAATCTGGGACTGGTGCGCCCGGAGTGGCTGAAAAAGGTGAGAAAGCCCGCCATTGTGCTGATCTTCCTCATCGCCGCCATCATCACCCCGCCGGACATCTTCTCTCAGATCATGGTGGCAATCCCCATGATGCTGCTCTACGAGGTGAGCATCTTCCTCAGCGTGCTGTTCTACCGCAAGCGGAAAGACGCAGAGCAGCAGGAGGAGAAGAAAACCACTGAGCCGTAATAACAGTAGGGGGCTGTCTCACTAAAATGAGGCAGCCCCCAAAAAATATTTTGAAATAACGACAGCCGGCTCCAGTCAAGAGTCGGCTGTCGGCGTAAAAATGTAAGTGTGAAAAACAAAACAACGCAAGCGGACTATAGGAAGCGCTGAACAAATCAGGCTACGGCGTCTGAGCGGTCTGTTTTCCGCCATCCGGGTCTAAAATCCCTTGAAATACGTCGGTATTCCTGCGGTCTTTTATCCCCGGCTGACAAAAAAACATCCTCGCTCATCCATCCGAGAGATTTATTCAG
>ATWA01000010.1 GCA_000421005.1 Clostridiales bacterium NK3B98 | reverse complement strand
CGAGGAGCTGAGCGTAGCATTTGCCACCGACGGCATTGCGGTTCCCTTCGTCTCCGGTGCTGCCCGCTACTTTGCGGAGCAGGGTGTTACCGTAGCAACCGCTGACTAACCCGGCACAAGAGATACACTGTAAACCAGCAGGGGAGTGCCGCTGACACGGCACTCCCTTTCTAAGGAACCACTGAACAAATCAAGCTACGGCGTCTGAGCGGTCTGTTTTCCGCCATCCGGGTCTAAAATCCCTTGAAATACGTCGGTATTCCTGCGGTCTTTTATCCCCGGCTGACAAAAAACATCCTCGCTCATCCATCCGAGAGATTTATTCAGTGTTTCCTTAAAGAATGGATCTTTCAGAGAAGGCTTTCCAACGGAAAGTCTCGTCTGAAAGACCCATGGAGAAAAGGAGGAATCAATATGGCCCTGTTTCCCAAGCACAGGACAGAGCAGACAGCATCCACAACGCCAGAGGACAATCACGAGTTCGATCAGGCTGCAGTTGATGAGGTGATGAGAAAGTATGACCGTGAGTCCAACGTTCGCTTATGGGAGGGGGTCCCGGCCACGGTGGTCTATGGTCTTATGGCGCTCTTTTCTGTCTTTGTGATCTATGTGACCCTGTTTGCAACATGGCTGGATCTGATCCGCTATCCTTCGTTTGTGGGCTGTATCGTGTTTTTTGGATACCTGGTCTACCCCGCCCATAAGGGCGACCACCGCCCCAATCATATTCCGTGGTATGATATCCTGCTGATGCTGGCGGGAACCGCCTCCTTCTTCTATGTAGTGGTAAACGCCCAGGATCTCACGGTCCGTCTGGGCATGATGAATGTCTATCCCTATGAAATCGCCATTGGTGTCATAGGAATTATCGCCGTGGTGGAGCTGTGTCGCCGGGCGGTGGGTATCCCCATTCTCTGCGTGGCAGGGGTATTTATGGGTTATTCCCTCTACTATTACACCTTCACCAAGTCCCTGGGCTTTGCAAAGGCGCTGCGTCAGCTGACGGTGGGACTGTTCTTCCGTACCACGGGCATTTTGACCACCCCCACTCAGGTCTGCGCCAAGTTCATTGTGGTATTCATTATTTTCGGTGCCTTTTTGGAGCGCACCGGCATCTCCAAGTTCTTTATTGATCTTGCCAACTCTCTGGTGGGAAAATTCTCCGGCGGTCCCGCAAAGGTGGCGGTCATCTCCTCGGCTCTGTGCGGTATGGTCTCCGGTTCCTCTGTGGGCAATACCGTCACCACTGGCTCGGTGACCATCCCCATGATGAAAAAGACGGGCTACGAAGGGGAGTTTGCCGGAGCCGTAGAGGCAGCGGCATCCACCGGAGGGCAGATTATGCCGCCCATTATGGGCGCTGCGGCCTTTTTGATGGCTGAATATGTGGGCGTGCCCTACTCGGATATTATCGTCCGTGCCATTCTTCCTGCTGTGCTGTATTTCACCGGCATCTTCATCTGCGTCCATCTGGAGGCCAAGCGTCTGGGATTGAAGGGCATCCCGGTGGAACAGCTTCCCAAGCTGGGGCCGCTGATGCGGAAGATTTACCTGCTGCTGCCTCTGGTGCTGCTGGTCTACATGGTTTCCTCCGGACGAAATACCATGGCCTTTGCCGCCGCCGTGTCCATTGTGGCCGCTATTCTGGTGAGCCTGCCTGACAAAGAGACCCGCATGACCCCCGCCATCTTCGTTGACGCACTGGCCAACGGCGCAAAAAGCTCGATCTCCGTTGCCGCCGCCTGCTGCATCGCCGGAATCATTGCCGGGTGTATCACCATGACCGGGCTTGCCTCCCAGATCATCACCGCCATTATCACTGTGGCAAACGGCTCCAACTTTGTGGCGCTGTTTTTCACCATGCTCTGCTGCATCGTTCTGGGTATGGGCGTTCCCACCACAGCAAACTACTGCATTATGGCCTCCACCTGCGCCCCTATCCTGATTCAGATGGGCATTCCCACCATGGCGGCTCACTTCTTCGTATTCTACTTTGGCATTGTGGCGGATATTACGCCTCCTGTGGCACTGGCAGCCTATGCCGGTTCCGCAATTGCCCGGGCAAAGCCTATGAAAACGGCTATCAACGCCACCAAGCTGGCCATCGCCGCCTTTATCGTCCCCTATATCATCGCCCTCAGTCCTGCGCTGATTTTTGTGGACACCACTGCCTTTGAGGTCATCCAGATCACCATTACCGCCCTGTTTGGCATCTTTGGCGTAGCGGCAGGCTTGCAGGGATTCATCAACCGTCCCATGTCCATCCCCATGCGGCTAATCTCCATTGCTGGCGGTCTCACCCTCATCGTCCCCGGAACGGTGACCGATGTTGTGGGTATTGTTCTGGTGGGCGGTGTGTTTGCCCTCCAAATCCTGATGGAAAAGCGGGAAAAGAATTGACGGAATCCATCACTACTTTCACACGGCATCTCTCATCGAGGTGCCGTGTATTTTTATTTGCAAATTTCACAAAATATGAAAAACAGTTCTTGCAATTTTGTCGGATTTCCTGTATACTTTATCTATTAGGAAACCAGTTAGACATAAGTGCTTTATGCGTGAAGTCTAACAAAATATATCATTCCCGTGGTTCATATCGGGGATTTAGAAAGGCGTGAGTAACAGATGAAAGAGCAAATCCACCTGTATGGAACAGGAGTCCCCTCAAACGGTGCAACAGAAGTGTATGATTTGTCACTGACCGAGCAGGAAGGCAGACCGGCTGTGTACTGGTCGGTGACGTGGAACGGAGGCAGATACACCAATCAGGCGGAGGATACCATCTTTATCCCCAGTGAGCTTTTCTCCTATATCACGCCTGCTGTCTTTGGAAGCTGGCTGAAGCATACCTTGCTCCCGGTGGTTTCCAACCTGATCGACTGGGCGGCGATTACCGCCAACCATCAGTTGGATGAATGGTGCACTGTTCTCAGGGACTGCACAGAATGTAGATAACGATTGTCAGCAACCGGAGCCCGTTTAGGCGGGCTCTGGTTTTTGCGTGAAAAAATTTATCAGTTTTTAAGGAAAAATTGCTGTCAACTACTGTCTTTTTTTTCAAATAGGGTGTATAATAAGATCGCAATGGAAGGAGCTGATGTTTCTCTGCGGTCTGTCTGAGAGAGCGCGTATATGAACATTGGCTGGAATAGAACGCTATGAGGTGAATGAAATGGATAAGACTAGAATTGTGGCTGGGGCGCTGTCCCTCACTGTGCTGATGGGTGCAAATCTGTCTTTACCGGCTGGCGCAGTCCAAACCAGATACAGTATCTCCGCAACCACCACCGGTACTGTCACGGTGACCGCAGATAACCTGAATATCCGCAGCGGCGCAGGCAGCGGCTATAATGTGACGGGCGGTCTGACCAAGGGCGCCAGCCGTAAGATTACTGAGACCAAAAAGGACAGCCGGGGCAACACCTGGGGCAAGCTGTCTGACGGCAAGGGCTGGATCAACCTGAAGTATACCAGTGCCAATACCACCGTAACCATGGACAGTATCCAGCAGAGCAGCGGCGCTTATTCGGTGAAGACCACCGGAGCGCTGAACGTGCGCTCTGGCGCAGGAACCAGCTATGAAGTAGTGGACACCCTGCGGGAGGGCACTGTGGTGGAGATCAGCACCGCCAAAAAGGACAGTCGCGGCAACACCTGGGGCAAGCTGTCCAACGGCAAGGGCTGGATCAACGTGAAGTACGTCAAAAAGACTACTGCCTCCGAAAGCAGCAATCAGGGAACCACCCAGCAGAGTGGTCAGAGCTCCACTGTTTCCTACAACGTGAAGCTGAAGTGTGACCTGAATGTGCGCTCTGGCGCAGGCACCAGCAACGGTGTGGTGGATACCCTGGGCAAGAACAAGGTAGTTGCCATTGTCTCTGAACAGAAGGACAGCCGTGGCAATACTTGGGGCAAGCTGTCTGACGGCAAGGGCTGGATCAACCTGTCCTATACCAGCAAAACCAGCGAGAGCAATCAGGCTACCCAGCAGACACAGGATGCTCAGCAGACCCAGCAGGGTACATCTTCGGTCAACGTGAAGGTAAAGTGTGAGCTGAACGTCCGCAAGGGGGTAGGCACCGGCACTCCTGTGGTGTCCAGCCTTCAGGAGAACGCCATCGTCACCATTGTCGAGGCGAAAAAAGACAGCCGTGGCAATACCTGGGGCAAACTGTCTGATGGGAGTGGCTGGATCAATCTGAAGTACACCTCTGCCACCACTGCCGCCAACAATCAGCAGAGCGGCAACACCCAGCAGAGCGGCAACACCAACCAGCAGAGCGGACAGTCCAGTTCTGTGAACTACACCGTGAAGAACAATGGCAGCCTGTACATCCGCAAAGACGCCGGCACCAATTACAGCGATGTGGGCGTGCTGAAGGACGGCACTACGGTCACCATCGTTGCAGAGAAAAAGGACAGCAAGGGCAACACCTGGGGCAAGCTGTCCGATGGCCGTGGCTGGATTAGCCTTAAGTTTACCAGCAAGACCACTGCTCAGAACACGCAAAACACCCAAAACACCCAGAACACCCAAAGCCAGAACACCCAGCAGACTTCCTTCAAGTCCTACAAGGTGAAGATTAACACGGAAGCCCTGTATGTCCGTCAGTCTCCTGACCGCAGCGGAACCATCTCCGGTACGGTGTACAAGGGTGACGAGCTGACCATCGTGGAAGAAGCCGTCTACGGCGCATGGGGCAAGCTGGCCGATGGACGCGGCTGGATCAGCCTGAAATTTACCACCAAGTCATAAACCATCCATATGATAGAAAAAGCGGAGATGCAGTGCATCTCCGCTTTTTGTGTACAACTGGCCAATGTATTGTCTTTGAATCTGTGCTTCAGCGCACTGTGTTTCTTCCGGCTTTCTCCTACTGCGGTAACGGAAGAAACCGGCTCACATCCTGTGCGGTGCCATAAAACCGCTTGGTGTCACCGTTGCTGCCAAGGTAGTAGAACCGGAATAAAAGTGACGCCAAAGGCCCTTCGGAGCGATAGGTCTGAATCAGGGCGGTGGCTCCCTGGTCTGGGTGATTCACGGCATCCTCCAAAGCACTGTAAAGCATTTGCTGACTTTCTTTGGGGCAGAACTGTTGAATGGAGTCCAGCCGGTCGTCCATGTTGGGGTCGTCCACCAGCTCCCGGAAGCGCTGGTTAAAGCGGACAATGTCCACATCCTCCCCGTGCCACTCATAGAACGCAAACGCCCCGAGAATATTGTTCAGCATCGAGTCGGAATAAACATTCTGATCCATAAACTCACGGATACGGAAGGAGCTGCGAGCCCGGAAGTGGAACCCTCCGGCCTCCGCCTTGCCGGGCTGGGAGACAAGAGACTCAAATTCCGAAACATCCATGGGACGGTAGAAGTAGTAGCCCTGGGTGTACTGACAGCCTAGGTTGGCGAGAAAATCCGCCTGCCGTTTGGTCTCAACACCCTCTGCGATGACGGGCAGCCCCATATTCTGGGTCATATTGATAATGGATTCGATGATCCGAATACCCTTGCTCTGATTGTCCTGATTGAGCCGCAAAAACTGTGCGTCCAGCTTAATCACGTCCACATTCAGACTGCCCAGCATATTGAGGGAGGAATAACCGCTGCCGAAGTCATCCATCAGCACCATAAACCCACGATCCCGAAGACGGGTGACTGTATTTGCAACCACAGAGGAGTCGTCCACATAAGCGGACTCAGTGATTTCAATTTTCAGCATATCAGGGGTAAGCTGATACTGCTCCAGCAGTCGCTCCATACAGGAGGCCACGTCGATGGTGAAAAAGTCCGCCTGAGACACATTAACGGAGACCGGAAGGGGCAGATTCCCACGGTCAATCCAATTCCTCTGCCAACGACAAACCTGCTCCCAGATGAACTGATCCAGGTCTGTAATGAACCCATGCTTTTCCAGAACCGGGATGAATACGTTGGGGAGGATCATCTGCCCGTCAGTCCCTCTCCACCGCGCCAGAGATTCCGCACCTACTACCTGCCCCGTGGAGAGATCACACTGAGGCTGCAATACAAAGAAGACCTCACCATTTTGCAGCCCACGCTGAAAATCTGTCAGAATATGATATTCCCGTTCTGTCTGAGCGTGCATGGAGGGATGATAAAGGCGAATCCGCTGCTTGAAGTCGCTCTTTGCCGCAGCAGAGGCAAGGGATGCCCGATCCAGCAAATCCATCACATCCTCTGTGCGATCCCCCAGCATACAGATGCCGATAGATGGGGCAAAACACACAGATGGTCCCAATGAGAGCATCTGAGCCAGTATGTCGTCATACAGGCGCTGAATCCGCTGCCGGTCATAGGGAAGGAGCATACAAAAATCGTCCTGTCCCAGATACCCTGCCAGTCCGCCACATTCCGCCTCCAGTGTCGCCAGGGCAGCGCCGATATGCCCTAAAAGCAAATCACCGTTATCACGTCCGTACCATTCGTTGAGCAGCTTAAACTGCTGAATATCCAGCACAAAAAAACACCAATTCTGGCAGGAGCTACGGTCAATCATCGTCTGTGCCAGAGAAAAGAAGGTTCGTTCCCGGATCAGCCCGGTGCGATTATCCTGACGGGGGTCATGTGCATAAGACGCAGAAACCTTTGCTCCAGACTGCCGATCCACTTGATTCTGGACATCAAACAGATAGAGCTGAATGATCCCTTGTTCCATGCCGTGCTGTACGCCGCCCGCAATATCCAGCTCGGTATACCGCCAAAGTCCGGATTCCAGACGAAAACGGAACTGCCCGTAGAGCAGACCGGGAAAATCTGCCTTTTGCAGCCGATCATATAAGGTCTCTGGCTCCATCAGGGCGGCAAAGGATTCCCGGTCATCCGGGTGGACGATATGCTTGAGAGAATACCGATAAAGGTCATGGAAGGTACTATCGTGGAGCGGGACATAGTATTTTCCGTCTACATGATAGAGAACATAACAGCGGTTGGCGTTCAAATCGACTTCCAGAAGATCATCAAAGGGACTGCATGAGAGGCGTTCTACCAAAGAAAAAGAGGAATCCTGAGATGTGCCCAGGGTCAGTAATTGATACAATTTGGTACGCCTCCCTTCCGATCCTTTGAAAAAAGAATTTGATGACACTGGCATTATAACATATTTTCCCAGTTTGAGCAATCATTATTTGCAAAACAGGATGAAATGTTAATTATTACAACAATTTCCTCCATATAGACAGGAGCGCATTAAAATTGCACTTTTGAGAAGGTGTGGTATAATACCCTTGGAAAGTTTGGACAGAAGGGCGGGATCCTATGAGAGAACAGCTCCATCGAAGCAGCCGCAGCCTTGCGCTGTGCGCCATGATGACCGCCTTGGGTACGGCTCTGATGTGTGCGGGAGGTTTGATACCCATTGCCACCTATGCGGTGCCCATGTATGTGGCAGTCCTGCTGGTTCCGGTGCTCTATGAGTGCTCCGCGCGTGAGGGATGGATGGTATGGGCGTCCACTACGCTGCTTTCGCTGATGCTTGCGCCGGACCGGGAGGCGGTAGCGGTCTACTTCTTTTTCGGATGCTATCCCATGCTTCGGCCATGGTTTTGGAGGATTCGCCCTAAATGGCTCTCCCAGTTGATAAAAGTCCTTTGGTTCTCTCTGGAGCAGGCGGTGATGTATATTCTGCTCATCTACCTGTTTCAGATGCAGGATGTGGCAGAGGAGCTGCTGGCGGACGGCATCTGGATGACGGGTGTGCTGTTTGTCCTGTTTGTGGCTGTCTTTATGGTGTTTGACAGGGTATATGAGGGCTTTACCACCCTCTATCCAAAACGAATCCGACCACGGCTGCCCGGCTTTGTCCGAAACAGAGAGAAGAGCGAGAACGGAGAATAGGAGTGGAAGTATGAAAATCTGTCTGTTGAATGATTCCTTCCCCCCGGTGATTGACGGGGTGGTCAATGTGATGATGAACTATGCCAACTATTTCCAGTCTGACCATCATGCTCAGGTGATAGTAGGCACACCCCGATACCCCGGCGCAGACTACGACAGCTACCCCTATCCGGTGGTAGCGTACCCCAGCTTCAACACTGCCGAGGTGACCAATGGCTACCGCACCGGAAACCCCTTTGCGGGGAAGGCGGTATCTCAGCTTGCCGACTTCCAGCCGGACATTATCCACACCCATTGTCCCGCTTCTGCCACAGTGATTGCCCGCCTGCTTCGGGAACAGACGGGAGCGCCTGTAGTGTTCACCTATCACACCAAGTATGACATTGACCTGCGCCGCTTTCTCAAGGTAAAATCGGTGGCGGAGGAGAGCATTCACGCCATGGTGGGCAATATCGAAGCCTGTGACGAGGTCTGGGTGGTGAGCAAGGGTGCGGGAGAGAGCCTGAAATCGCTGGGATTCCAAGGCGAATACCGGGTGATGAACAACGGCGTGGACTTTGACCGGGGCAGGGTAGACCCAGAAACGGTGGCAAAGGTCACGGAAAACTACGATTTGCCGGAGAACATTCCCGTCTTCCTCTATGTGGGCAGACTGATGACCTACAAGGGACTTCCCATGATTCTGGATGCCCTCCATGGTTTGGCACAGACGGGACAGGACTTCCGGATGGTCTTTGTGGGCAAAGGCCCGGATCAGGAAAAGCTGGAACAGCAGGCACGGGCGCTGGGACTGATGGGGGGAGACAAACCGGATCAGTGCATTTTTGTGGGTCCGGTCTACGACCGTGATACGCTGCGGGCGTGGAACTGCCGTGCAGACCTGTTTCTCTTCCCCTCCACCTTCGACACCAACGGACTGGTGGTGCGGGAGGCGGCCGCCTGTGGTCTGGCCAGCGTGCTGATAGAAGGCTCCTGCGCCGCTGAGGGGGTAACCCATGGCAGAAACGGGTTTACCATTGCGGAAACCCCGCAGGCCATGACGGCCCTGCTGTCACAGTTCTGCGGTGATCTGCCTTACCTCCATCAGGTGGGGCAAAACGCCATGGATGAAATCTATCTTTCCTGGCAGCAGTGCGTCAATGAGGCGTACCGCCGCTATGAGCAGATTCTCGCCAAAAAAAAGATCGGTATGCTCCACCCCCACCATAAGGATGCCACCGACTATCTGGTGCATGTGACGGCCAAGACCATGATGGAGCAGGAAAAGGTGCGCCGTCTGGGCAAAGAGCTGTTTCACGACTTCCGGGAGACTGCAATGGGCATGATGGAGAATATGCAGGACAGCGAAGACCACCCCGCACGTTTCTGGGACAAGATGGCAGACGAAATCCGAAACGATATGAAAGAACTGCGGGGAAAATGAGTGCCATGGAGCAGTTTGACTTTCGTGGGATGTCCTTTTATCAAATTTGGATTCGCAGCTTCTGCGACGGCAACGGAGACGGGATAGGTGATCTCTACGGCGTCTATGACAAGCTGGACTATATCTCCTCTCTGGGGGTGGATGGTATCTGGTTCAGCCCCATCTATCCCTCTCCCAACGCAGACTACGGCTATGACATTTCAGACTATCGGAACATCCACCCGGACTACGGAGACCTTGCCCAATTTCAGCGGGTGTTGGACAAAGCCCACTCTCTGGGATTAAAGGTGCTGCTGGATCTGGTCATCAACCATACCTCAGACGAGCACCCGTGGTTTGTGGAGAGCTGCAAGGGCAAAGACAACCCATATAGCGACTACTACATCTGGCGGGATCCCCGTTGGAAAAAGCACCGGAAAACCCCGCCCAACAACTGGTTCAGCCAGTTTGAAGGACTGGCGTGGGAGTTCAACCCCCAGCGGGGACAGTATTACCTGCACATCTTTGCCCGAAAACAGCCCGATTTGAACATGGACAATCCCAAGGTGCGGCAGGAGGTCTGCGACATTATGCGCTTCTGGCTGGACATGGGCGTGGATGGTTTCCGGGAGGATGTGATTACCTTTATTTCCAAGCATCCCGCACTTCCGGACGGCATCCCCTTTCTGCCCGCCATCAATGGACTGCCCTACTATAAGGACGGCCCTAACCTGATGGACTACCTCCGTCAGTTCCGTGCCGTGGCGCAGGAGTACGGAGCGTTGCAAATTGGAGAAGCCCCCATGACACCTCTCCCGGTGGCAAGAGGGTATCTGGAAGGGAAAGAGCGGGTGCTGGATCTGATGATTCAGTTTGACACCATGATGGCGGACTGCTTTTTCACCGAGTACGTCCATCATCCCTTTTCCCTGCGCAAACTGAAACGGGCGTTCAGCCGCTGGCAGTATGGATTACAGGGAAGGGGATGGAACGCCCTCTATCTGGAAAACCACGATCATCCCAGAGTCATCAGCCGCTATGGCAGCGAGGATTATTGGAAGGAGTCGGGGAAGATGCTGGCCGCCTGCTACCTGTTCCAGCAGGGAACGCCCTTTGTCTATCAGGGGCAGGAAATTGGCATGACCAATATCCGACTCCAATCCATTGATGACTATCTGGACGTGGCCAGTATCCACGCCTTCCACCGCTACCACACATGGGAAAAGCCGGAGAAGCGCATTCGCCGCATCCACCGCTCCAGCCGGGATTCCGCCCGGACTCCGGTGCAGTGGAGCGATGAGGCAAACGCAGGGTTCTCCACCGGGGAGCCGTGGTTTCAGGTAAATCCCAATTACAGGACGGTGAACGTACAGACGGAGGAAAAGGACCCGGACAGCATTTTGCACTTCTATCGGAAATGTCTTTCTTTGCGAAAAAACTGTGAAACCCTGCTCTGGGGTGACTACCACCTGCATCGCCCCTTGAGCGGAAAGCTCTATCTGTACGAGCGGCGCTGGAAAGGGGAGCGGGTGCTGGTGTGTTGTTCCTTTTCTTCCAAGCCAATGAAGCTGTCTTTTCC
The DNA here is from genome assembly GCA_000421005.1 of Clostridiales bacterium NK3B98. Classification (GTDB taxonomy): domain Bacteria; phylum Bacillota; class Clostridia; order Oscillospirales; family Oscillospiraceae; genus Onthomonas. The sequence continues at coordinate 50,947 of ATWA01000010.1, read as the reverse complement.
CCATGGCTTTGACTGGAACGGGGCGGAGCTGCTGCTGGGCAGCTATCCCGACGCACCCCAGAGAACCCTCCGCCCCTATGAGGCAAGAGTATATCGCTGGAGAGGGGAATAGACAAAAGCAAATGGGAGCTGCCTAACGGACAGTTCCCATTTGCTTTCTGAAGGAAAAATGGTGCGTTACGAAGGCTGCTTGGAGGCTTCCAGTGCCATGTTGGTTTCGGCAACCTTGCGAACCTCCTCCTCTGCGTTGAGGAAGGCATTGGCCACCACAGGGTCAAAGTGGCTTCCGGAGCCCTCCCGGATAATATCCAGTGCCTTTTCAATGGTGAAGGGCTTTTTGTAGCTGCGCTGAGAAACCAGTGCGTCAAACACATCCGCCACAGCCATGATACGAGCGGAGAGGGGGATTTCCTCACCCTTCAGACCGCAGGGATACCCGGTACCGTTCCACTTTTCATGGTGATAGTGGGCGAGGTTTCGAGCCTCTTTCAGATAACCGGCATCGTCAGAGGACAGGGTAGCAATGGCACTGTCCAGCACCTCACTGCCTGCCGTGGTGTGGTACTTCATCATGGCAAATTCTTCGTCCGTCAGCTTGCCGGGCTTGTTCAGCAGAGCGTCGGGCACCTGAATCTTGCCGATATCATGCAGGGGAGCGGAATTGACCACGTCCTGCATAAAGGTATCCGTAATCTGGTCGGCATAAACCCCTTCCTTCCGCATCTCCCGAAGGATGATGTCGGTATAGGCGGCGGTTTTGCGGATATGGTCGCCGGTGCATTTATCCCGGCTTTCCACCAAATCGGCAAGCACCAGAATCAGACCGTTTTGCATTTTGGAGATGGTTTCGGTTTTGTGCTGTACATCGGCGATGTAGTCTACCATGTCCTTGGTGGTCTTGTTCATGGCCTTGTACAGGTTTTCAATCTCGTCACCGGTATGGATGTTCAAATCCTCAATGGCCTGCACGGCATCCGCCTGAGCGTCCTGTGTATTATAGGCGAAGGAGCCGGCAGTAGCAGCCATGGTGTTGATGGGTATGGTAATATTGTACTCCGCCAGCCACATACCCAAAGCAAAGATCAGAATGAAGAAGCCAAGGAAGATGGAGGCGACCTTTGTCAGGAAGATAATCTCGTTGCTGCGCAGGGTATACATGGAGATGTCCGCAGCGGCATAGCACTGACAGACACCGTTTTCATCGTATACCGGATGATAGACGGTGAGCAGCCAGCCGTAAGATCCATGGGAAATAACCGGTTCGATCTCTTTTCCCGCAAACAAATCGGGAAGATAGGCCTTGAAATCCTCGTCAAAGGGGATGACCTCTCCCGGCTCAGAGCCTTCCGTTTCCTCGGTGTCCAAATCAAACACAACGTGGCAGCCGTCCTGTTCAATCCGGTATACATAGATGTATTGAATATCAGGAGAGCTGTGGAGAATCCGGTAAAGCTGTTCCTCCACCTCCTGATACCCGGGAGCGTTTTCCCCCTCAGCAAGGAACTGGTCAACCTGATCGGCGGGAATCACGCTTGAGGCAAGCCCGGCGACGCCGCGACCCAGCTTGGTGTGGTCGGCAACACTGGTGTCGTGATACTCCACAATACTGGTGAAGGTTGCGGAAACAGCAATCAAAATCAGAGCTGCCATCAGGATGAGCAGCAGCTTTGCCCGCAGGGAGATGACACGGCACTGGGAGCGCTGAAAGCCCTTTCTCTGCTCCTTGCTGATGGGGGTCTGCTGCCAGCCTTCGTAGTGGAGCTTCTCCCGCAGGTCGGCGGGAATCAGGTGCAGCAGCAATAACGCAATGATGACGGTAATGGTCTTGTCACCAAGGTCAATGGCGACGTCGGTAAAGAACTGTGCCGCAGCCGGGGGGAGGTGATAGGTGCTGGCCACCATCATGGCGTAGGGAGATGACATCCCGTCGCCAAAGGTAAACCCACTGAGTAAAAGGGTAATCAAGGAGCCCAGAGCGCCGCCAATCAGGGAAAAGGCAAGGATAGACCCGGCAATGGTGGTAATACGCTTAAAGTAGCCCCGGTTGGCAAACCATGCGGCACAGACAGCAATCAGCGCATTTACCGTGCTGTAATAGGCGTTGGTGGGATCGCCGTTAAGACTGGTAATCATGTTGGAGGCATACCCAACCACAATGCCCGGAAGAAAACCGCCGAGGGCTGCGGAGAAGATGGTGCCGATAGAATCCAGAAAAAGGGGAAGACCAAACATCTGTACGATCCATCCGCCCAGAGCATTCAACTCCACCGAGAGGAGACACAGCATAACAAAGTTGAGACGCGAAAACTTTGCGCGTCTGGAGAAAGCGATTCTTGGAGCTTGCATAGAACCTCACCTCACAGTTCCATTATTTTACATGAAAAAACCAGTTCTTGCAATAGAAAAGCGGAAGACGATTGAAAAACCTGCTTCTCTGTGCCTGATTCGCTGTGTTGACTTTGCTTACTGGGAAGGATATAATGGAACAGTACAAAACGAACCATAAGTGGACAAAAAAGGATCTTCCTCTGAATGGTGACAAATTATTGTATCTAAAAGGACATGGACATATGAAAACTGTATTTGTGACTGGCGGTGCCGGTTTTATCGGCAGCAATTTTATCTTCCATATGCGTGCTGCCCATCCGGATTATCGCATTGTATGCTTGGATAAGCTGACATACGCAGGCAATCTCAGCACCCTGAAGTCGGTGATGGATGACCCCAACTTTCGCTTTTGTAAGGTGGATATCTGCAACCGTGGGGCAGTAAACCGTCTCTTTGATGAGGAGCATCCGGATATTGTGGTCAACTTCGCCGCAGAGAGCCATGTGGACCGCTCCATCGAAAATCCCTCTGTCTTTTTGGAGACCAACATCATGGGAACTGGCGTGCTCATGGATGCCTGCCGCAGCCATGGGAATGTGCGCTACCATCAGGTGAGTACAGATGAGGTGTACGGCGACCTGCCTCTGGACCGTCCCGACCTGTTTTTCACGGAGGAAACTCCCATCCACACCAGCTCTCCCTACAGCTCCTCCAAGGCAGGCGCTGACCTTCTGGTGCTGGCGTATTACCGCACCTATGGTCTGCCGGTCACCATTTCCCGCTGCTCCAACAACTACGGCCCCTATCATTTCCCCGAGAAGCTGATTCCTCTCATGATTATCAACGCTCTGCACGACAAGCCGCTGCCTGTCTACGGCGAGGGCCTCAATGTCCGTGATTGGCTGTATGTAGAGGATCATTGCCGTGCCATCGACCTGATTATTCACAATGGCCGTTTGGGCGAGGTATACAACGTGGGTGGACACAATGAGATGCGCAACATCGACATTGTAAAGCTGATCGTCCATGCCCTTGGCAAGAGCGAGGATCTGATTACCTACGTCACCGACCGGAAGGGACATGACCTGCGCTACGCCATTGATCCGGCGAAAATCCACGCAGAGCTGGGCTGGCTGCCGGAGACAAAGTTTGCGGACGGCATTCAGAAGACCATCGATTGGTATCTCAACCACGAGGACTGGTGGCAGCCCATTGTGTCCGGTGAGTATCAGAATTACTACGAGCAGATGTACGGCCAGCGTCTGGAATACTCTGACCGGTAAGCAGGTGAACCGTTATGAAGCGAGTGATTACCTACGGTACGTTTGATCTACTTCACTATGGCCATATCAACCTGCTCCGCCGTGCAAAAGCGCTGGGGGATTACCTGATCGTGGTCATTTCCTCCGATGAGTTTAACTGGAGAGAAAAGCACAAAAAATGCTATTTCTCCTATGAGCAGCGCAAGGCACTGGTAGAGGCCATCCGGTATGTGGATCTGGTCATTCCGGAAGAGAGTTGGAGCCAGAAACGCACGGATATGCACGAGTATCATGTGGATACCTTCGTCATGGGCGACGACTGGGAGGGTAAGTTTGATTTCCTGAAGGAAGAGGGCGTAGAAGTGGTTTATCTGCCCCGTACCCCGGAGATCAGCTCCACCCAGATCAAGCGGGATCTCTACGATGCCAACAGCGTGGATGGGGAGAGCCAAACATCCCATGATGAAATCAATACAGACCCACAGTAAATGACCAAGGGGAGCGGATGTCCGCTCCCCTTTCATATTATCATTATTTGTCAAAGGCAGGGTTGGTGAAATAGACATTTTTCTGATCCAGACGCTGACGCACCCGCTCAATGGCTTCTCCGAAGCGCTGGAAGTGAACCACCTCCCGCTCCCGCAGGAACCGAATCACGTCGTTGACATCCGGGTCGTCAGAGAGCCGGAGAATATTGTCGTAGGTGACCCGTGCTTTCTGCTCTGCGGCCAAATCCTCAGTCAGGTCGCAGATAGGATCGCCCTTTACGCCGATGGAAGCGGCACTCCACGGGAAACCGGAGGCGGCAGTGGGATAGACCCCGGTGGTATGGTCTACGAAATAGGGGGCAAAAGCGCTGTCCTGAATCTGCTGGTCAGACAGCTTCCGGGTGAGCTGATGGACGATGGACGCCACCATCTCCAAATGCCCCAGTTCCTCTGTACCAATGTCAGTGAGCAGCGCCTGCACCTCGGGATAGGGCATGGAATAACGCTGACTGAGATACCGGAGAGAGGCACCCAGCTCCCCGTCGGGAGCGCCGTATTGGCTGATGATAATAGAGGCCAGCCGGGGATTGGTGTTTTTGATCTTTACGGGATATTGCAACTTTTTATCATACACAAACATATTCAGTTCCCCTCCTTGCCACTCCATGGCCACGGATTGTCTACCCAGGAATACCGGCTATCCGCCGCCGTCGCTTTTTGGGTCAGAGGGCCAAACTGAGCCTCATAGCGCTTGCGTCCTTCCTTTTCCAGCTCCGCATAGCGCTGGTAGAGCTGAAACGCCTCAGTGTCCTCGGGGTGGGTGTCCAGATAGAGTCCCAGCTCGTTGATAACAAAGCAAAGAGCCTGAAGCTCGGAAAGAGGTGTCTTTGGAACTGCGTTCCCCTGAACAGCCAGATGGAAGGGGAGATTCAGCTCCGGAAACAGCGTCCCCTGTGCCAGAGCATCCGCCCGGCAATACCGCTGTCCCCACTCCTGACCCGGAACATAGGGATTGGCCAGTGGAGCGCAGCCGGGAAGCTGACCCTTGCCGTTTTCGCAGCCTGCTGCCTGCTTGGTTTCATCCATTGCGATTCCTCCTTTGGGGTGTCACAAATCACCCTCAGTCCAGTCTATGCTCCACTCGAAAAAGGTTGACAAAGCAGGAAAAACCCCCTCCTTTGCAGGAAGGGGCGAATGTATGGAGAATTATTTGATAAAGCTGCTGAACAGATCGCTGAACAGGCTGCTGGTAAAGCTGGATGCAGCTTTGCCAGCCCGGGACTTGGTCTGCGTGCCCAGCACACCTCGGGTCACGCTGCGCCCGATATCCCGTCCAACAGTGCGAGCGGCGCTCTTACCGGCTTTTTTCAGACTGCGTTCTATCTGAGACGGCTTTGCCTTGGCAGCCTTGGCCTGTTTCTCTGCGGCAGCCTGCTCCCGAAGGGCAGCTTTTTCCATAGCTGCCTGCTCTCGAAGCGCCTGTTTTTCCGCCGCTGCTCTGGCCTTTTCCTCCGCTGCGGCGGCAGCAGCCTCTTCTTCGGCACGGGCGTCTTCCTCGGCCAGTGCAGTCAGTTCCTCATAGGCGGAGACATTGTCCACAGCGTCCTTGTAGGTGGCATAGAGGGGGTCTTTGGCGACCACCATGGCCACAGCGGTTTCCTCCACCGGGGTAAATCCGGACTGAGGCGGGCAGATGACAGCCTGCTCCACCGGATTGGGCACGCCGTCCTTGTCCAGCGTAGACACCAGCGCCACGCCAGTACCCATATTGCAGATAGCGTCCTCTGTCTTAAAGGCCGGATTTGCCCGGAAGCTCTGAGCAGCCACCCGGACTGCCTTCTGCTCGGCGGGGGTGTAGGCACGAAGGGCGTGCTGAACCCGGTTGTTCAGCTGCGCTAAGACCTCATTGGGAATATCCGAAGGGGACTGGGTGATGAAGTAAATGCCCACGCCCTTGCTGCGCACCAGCTTGACCACCTGCACAATCTTGTCCATCAGCGCCTTTGGGGCATCGTCAAAGAGCATATGCGCCTCGTCGAAGAAGAACACCAGCTTGGGCTTGTCTGCGTCGCCGACCTCCGGGAGGTTTTCATACAGCTCACTGAGCATCCAAAGCATAAAGGTGGCGTACAGCACTGGACGATGTGCCAGCTCCACACAGGTGAGCAGGTTGATGGTGCCCCGTCCGTCCCGGCTGACGCTGAACCAATCGCCAATGTCCAGCGCAGGCTCGCCGAAAAACAGGTCAGCCTCGTCCGCCTCCAGCGCCAGCAGCGCCCGCTGCACAGCACCCACGCTCTGACTGGACACATTGCCGTAGGTGATGGTCAGCTCTTTCCGATGCTCCGCCACCCAGACCAGCATAGCCCGGAGATCCTTCAGGTCGATCAGCTCCCAGCCCTTGTCGTCAGCCACGCGGAACACAATGTTCAAAATGCCCTCCTGAGCGGGGGAGAGCCCCAGCAGCCGGCTGAGCAGCATAGGACCTACATCGGTAACGGTTGCCCGAACCGGAATACCGCCCCGCCCGAACACGTCCCAGAACCGGACAGGATATCCTTTGCACTGGAAGCTGCTTTCCTCCACACCGCACTGAGCCAGACGCTCCCGAATCTTATCGTTCATGGAACCGGCGAGGGCAAGGGCGCTGACATCTCCCTTTACATCGGCGAGAAAAACGGGTACGCCCATATCAGAAAACCCCTCTGCCAGCACCCGCAGCGTCACCGTTTTTCCGGTTCCCGTAGCCCCGGCGATCAATCCGTGGCGGTTGGCCATTTGGGGCAGCAGATAAACCGGGTTATCTCCCTTGCCAATGAGTATTCTTCCGTCCTGAAGCATGATGTATCCCTCCTGCTTGGTGTTCCGGGCAATTCCCGGCAGTTTTCTGCTCCTATTGTATCACGGCAAAACGGGTAAGGCAAGGCAGGCTGTTCACAGTTTGTTTCCAAATCTCTCACAGTTTCTTCATCCTAACTCAGGGCAGGTTGGGTATACTATCCTCGTCAGGAACGAAGTACATGTTTCATACGACCTCCCTTTCTTTCTCTTCTTTTTCTCTCTTGTTCCCCGCCAGGGCTTGTCTCTGGCGGGGAACGCATTTTTATTCAAAAGGAGAGGTAGTATCAGGAAACTGGTTATTGCATTCAGATGGAAAATGGAGTAAAATTTTCCTATCGGTAAAGTTCTACCCAATCTCTTTCAGGAGGAATCTTCCATGAGTATTAAACTGAATATCAACAACGCAGGGCTCCGTTCCCACGAGCTGGATCAGACCCGTTTTCTGGTGGAGGCTGCTTTCCACAATCTGGAGAGCAAGCAGGGTGCCGGCAACGATTTCCTTGGCTGGATGGACATGGACGAAACTGCCGCTCAGTTCGCTCCCGGCGAATTTGAGCGCATCAAGGCTGCGGCGAAGAAGATTCAGGGTCAGTCCCAGGTACTGATCGCCATCGGCATCGGCGGCTCCTATCTGGGTGCCCGCGCTGCTCTGGAGTTCACCGGCGGCTCCTTCTACAATCAGGTTGCCAAGCGCAACGGCGGTATTGAAGTCTACTTCGCCGGCAATAACATCTCCTCCGCCTATGTGAGCTATCTCATGCAGATCATCGGTGACCGGGATTTCTCCGTCAACGTGATCTCCAAGTCGGGCACCACCACCGAGCCTGCTGTTGCCTTCCGCATCTTCAAGGAGAAGCTGGAGCAGAAGTACGGCAAGGAAGGGGCAAAGGATCGTATCTACGCCACCACCGATGCCAAGAAGGGCGCGCTCCGCGGTCTGGCAGAGGCGGAGGGCTATGAGACCTTTGTCGTACCCGACACCACCGGCGGTCGTTTCTCCGTCCTCACCGCTGTGGGTCTGCTGCCCATGGCCGTGGGCGGCATGGACATCGACGCTGTCATGCAGGGCTACCGTGACGCCAGGGCCAGGTATGCCGTTTGCGATCTGGACAACAACGACGTGATGCGCTATGCAGCCACCCGTTTCATTATGATGCTCAAGGGCAAGAAGATCGAAATTCTCTCTAACTACGAGCCTGCCCTCACCCAGTTTGGCGAGTGGTACAAGCAGCTCATGGCAGAGAGCGAGGGCAAGGATCAGAAGGGCGTGTTCCCGGTGACTGCCAACTTCACCACCGACCTGCACTCCATCGGTCAGTTCATTCAGGACGGCAGCCGCACCCTGTTCGAGACGGTTCTCTGGGTAGAGAAGTCCGCCTGTGACATCGCTGTCCCCCATGACCCCGCCAATGTGGACGGCCTGAACTTTGCCTCCGGCAAGACCATGCAGTTTATGAACGAGCAGGCCATGCACGGCACCCTGCTTGCCCATGTGGACGGCGGCGTGCCCAACCTGATTATCACGCTGGACGAGCTGAACGACCACAACTTCGGTGAGCTGGTGTTCTTCTTCTGGAAGACACTGGGTGTCTCTGCCTATATGCTGGGGGTTAATCCGTTTAACCAGCCCGGCGTAGAAGATTATAAGAAGAATATGTTTGCCCTCCTTGGTAAGCCCGGCTACGAGGACATGAAAGCTGATCTGGAAGCCCGCCTGAACGCTGTGCTGTAAGTCAGTGCGTGCCGGGCTGCAAGGTGTGCGCCTGCGGTGAAGATCATACATTTGCCAAAGCCTCCCTCAAAGAGGGAGGTGGCACAGCCGAAGGCTGTGACGGAGGGAGCCGATGTGCTCCTGACCGAGCTATGCTATCCCCCACAATCTGACAATGCCCCAAGGTCGGAAGGACACGCCGTCCTTCCGACCTTTCACGGAAAGGAACTGACATGAAGCAGGGAGCCATCTTCGATATGGACGGTCTGATGTTCGACACCGAGCGGGTGTATCAGCGCACCTGGCTTGAGCTTGCCAAAGAGCTGGGGCAGACCCCCAACCCGGATTTCCCCCGAAGAGTCGCAGGAACACTGGGAGAGGGGATGTATCAGGTTATCCGTGCATTCTATCCGGAGGTGGACCCGGTGCAAATGTGGAACGACTGCAAAACCCGTGTGGCGGAGCAGGTGGCAAAGGAGTTGCCGGAAAAGCCGGGACTGCATGAAATCCTCTCCGGACTGAAGGAAGCTGGCCTCTGTCTTGCAGTGGCCAGCAGCAGCCCAATGTCCACCATTCAGCGTAACCTGAATCAAGCAGGGATAGCCCATTATTTTGATGCCGTGGTCAGTTCCGCTCAGACCGGACGGGGCAAGCCCAACCCGGATGTGTTTCTGTTGGCGGCAAAGGAGCTGGGACTTCCTCCGGAGCAGTGCTATGTGCTGGAGGACAGTCCAAACGGCGTTCGGGCAGGAGTAGCCGCCGGATGTACCACCATTATGGTGCCGGATACCATCCCACCGGATGAGGAAATACGGAGTATGGCAGCCGCCGTGTGCGATGATTTGATTCAGGTGCTGGAACTGATAAAAGCGGACAGGATTTAATTCCTGTCCGCTTTCGTTTGCCCTAATCTGCGATATAACGTGAGATACATGGTGAGAAATGCCGCCGTGCCGCCGATTGCGTTAGAGATCGGCTCTGCCAGAAAAACACCGTCCGCTCCAAAGCCCATCCGGGGCAGAATCAAGGTCAGAGGCGTCACAATGACTGCCTTTCGCAGCAGGGAGAAGAAAATCGCCCGCTTCGCCTTGCCCAAGCCCTGAAATACCGACTGCCCGGAGAACTGAAATGACATAAAGAAGAACCCGAAGAAATACAGCCGCAGGGCGTGAGCGCCTTCCTCCACCAATGCCGCTTCGCTGGAAAACACGCTGACCCAAAAATGGGGGAACAGAAAGACCGCCAGCCATGCCATCAGGGTGTAGGAAATACCAATGAAACTGGTGAACCGAATCCCCTCTTTCACCCGCTCATACCGTTTCGCCCCGTAGTCGTAGCCCAAAACAGGCTGTGCCCCAGTGGCAAGGGCAGAGACAGGGAGGCTGAGAATCTCCCGCACCGAGTTGAGCACGGTCATAATCCCTACATACAAGTCCCCGCCGAATTGCTGCAAGGTGGCATTGCAAACCACCTGCACCAGACAGTTGGTGCCCTGCATGATAAACCCGGCAAGTCCCAGAGCGGAGATCCGCTTTACCGTGCCGCCCCGCAGACGAAGGTTCTCCCGCCGGATGGTGATGGGTGTGTCAGCAGCGGTGAGAAACCGCAGCACCCACAGGGCGGAAACCGCCTGAGACAAAACGGTTGCCAGCGCCGCCCCGGCAACGCCCATGTGAAAGACAAAGATAAACACCGGGTCAAGGGTCAGGTTCAGCGCCGCACCGATTACCGTGGTGAGCATACCCACGGTGGGATAGCCTTGGGACGTAATAAAGAAATTCAGTCCCGTGGACAGCATGGAAAACACCGTTCCCAGCAGATAAATCCGCAGATATGCGTCCGCATAGGGGAAGGAAGCGTCACTGGCACCGAAAAAGAAGAGCAGAGGACGGCGAAAGACCAATCCAAGCACGGTGAGCAGCCCGGCGGAGACGGTGAGCAGGGTAGCCACGTTGCCTAAAATGACCGCCGCATCGTCCTCCCGCCCCGCTCCCCGGGCGATGGAAAACAAAGGCGCACCTCCAGTGCCAAACAGAGCACAAAAGGCCATAATCAGGGTGACAATGGGAAAGGTCAGCCCAACGCCGGTAAGGGCGATGCTGTCGGTACCCGGCAGATGACCGATGTAGATTCTGTCCACAATGTTGTACAGCAGATGAACCAGCTGCGCCACCGTCAGGGGCAGCATTTGCAGAAGAATATTCTTCCACACCTTCCCCTGTGAAAAATCGTTTACCACAAAATCCCTTCTTCAAAAGGGTGTCGGCTCTCCAGAGAGAACCGACACCAAATCGTTTCTATGGATGCTGCCTGCGGTCAATGGCTTCCAGCCGACGGCAGAGCTCACCGCTGAGTATCCCAATCACAAAGCCTGACGCCAAGCCGGAGAACCACAGCACCACCAGATACCACGCAATGGAACGGGTGCCCAGCAGCACCATGGCGGCAAGGATTTGCCCCACATTGTGGGCCACTCCCCCTGCTACACTGACGGCGGTAATGCCGAACCATCCGGTTTTCTTCAGTAGTATCATGACAATTCCGCTGAGAAGACCTCCCGACACGCTGTAAGCCATGCTCATCCCGTTGCCAAACAGCAGAGACACCAATACAATACGCAGCAGATTGATGGTCACGGCGCTGCCCTCGCCCATGGTATAGAGCGCAATCAGCACCACTACGTTGGTCAGTCCCAGCTTCATCCCCGGGACGGAAAAGATAGGCGGAATCTGCGCCTCCACATAGCTGAGAATCAGTGCCAGCGCAACCAGCAATCCATACCGTGCCACACGCCCTGAGGTATTCCTTCCGCTCAATGCTTCCGCTCCAAAATCAGGCGGCGCACCAGCTCCACCACCTGAGCGGCGCAGCGCTCCGCATCCTTGCGGCTGAGGGTGAAATCCTTGTTCTTGCCGTGCATGGCGTTGACAGCGGCGTTAAAGTCCCCCTGCGAGCCGGGCATAAACACATTTCCTGCGGCAATGCTGGGGGCGGACTTGGCAAAGCGGTGCTTGCCCGCCTTGCCCAGACCGGGCACCACCCAGTCTGTCATAATCAGACCACGATAGCCCCACTCTTCCCGAAGCACAGTTTGAAGCAGGTCCACCCGTTCCGAGGTGTGGACACCATTGAGCAGATTGTAAGAGGTCATCAGGGCGGCAGGGTCAGCCTCCCGGATGCAGATCTGGAAGGCACGGAGATAGATTTCCCGCAGAGCGCGCTGGCTCACCACGGAGTTGGAAGCCAGACGGTTGGTCTCCTGATTGTTGCAGCAGAAGTGCTTGACCGTAGTGCCGCAGCCAGAATGGCGCTGCACGCCCCGGGTAATGGCAGCTCCCATCTTGCCGGAGAGCAGAGGATCTTCGGAGTAATACTCAAAATTCCGCCCACAGAGAACATTCCGATGGATATTAAAGGCAGGCGCCAGCCAGAGATGAACGCCAAACCGCTCCATTTCCTCGCCTACCAGATCGCCACAGCTTTCCACAAGGTCTATGTTCCAGCTCTGCGCCAGCGCCGTTCCAATGGGAATGGCGGTGCAGTATTGTTCAAAGACTTCGCCCTTGGGCTGTCTGTTGTTGGTAAAGTTCAAAAACTTCTGGGCAATGCCGGGAAGGTAATCGTCCATACCGGCGGGGAAGGTATTGCCAATGGCATGGGGAATCCCCTTTTTGTCCCGGGTATACTTCTGATTGAGACGCAACCCGGCAGGGCCGTCTGCCATCACCAGACCGGGCAAGCCGTTGATCTTTCCGTAGGTCTCTCCGGCGGCACCAGCTACCGTCTGAGCGGCATTGCCAATGATGCTGGTGGGGCCTTTGGCAAACAGACCCATGGACAGATGTACCAGTTGCTCATCGGAGAGTGTGGATACAACCCCTTCGGTGTACTGGGAACAGCTCCAGGGCTGAGGCCAGCTCAGTGTGGAGAATGCGTCGGCCTGCATGGTCAGCACCCGCAGATCCTCTGGCAATGTCTCTGTTTCCATCGCAGGCGGAGTCCAATCCTGAAAATCAGGGGTACCGCCCACAGAATGCACCTTGCGGACGCACACATCCTCTGCCAGACGAATCACACCTGACAGCGTGGTATTCCGGCTGGAATTGCCCACACGAATCAGGTAATCTCCCGCTTCCAGCACCCATGCCACAGCGTTTTCGTCATAGCTGGCCAAATCCTCCATGGCGAAAGTGACCGTAACGGAGCTGCTCTCCCCGGGGTGGAGTCGGATGCTCTTACCAAAGCCCGCCAACGCCTGATAGGGCTGATCCAGCCGTCCACTGGGAGCGGAGACATAGACTTGCACCGTCTCCCGTCCGGGATGCTCGCCCACATTGCGAACAGGGACTTCAACCGTGACGCAGGTGCCCTGTGTGCTGACATTTGCCTTGTCCAGAGCAAAATCGGTGTACCCCAGACCATAGCCGAAGGGATAGAGAGGGGTCACCTGCGCAGCGTCAAAGTACCGATAGCCCACATAGATGCCTTCATAGTACCGGGTGTCGTCCTGCTGACCGAACTCCCCGATTTTGGGATAGCTGTTCCAGTCTGTCCAGGTGGTGGTCAGCTTTCCGGAAGGCTCCGCTTTGCCCAGAATCACGTCTGCCAGAGCGTCTCCCGTCGCCACGCCCAGCTGAGAGAGCAGCAGCACATTTTCCACAGCCTGAACCGGAGACAAATCCACCGGACCGCCCACATTCAACACCAACAGGAAACGGGTATAATGCTCCTGCAAATAGAGAATATCCCGCACCTCCGTTTTGGAAAGCAGCAAATCGCCCTCCACGCTCTTGCGGTCGCTGCCCTCGCCGGAGATACGGGAGAGCACATAGACAGCCGTCTCTCCCTCGCCGTTCATAGGCAGCTCATATTCCGGCTCAGGCATGACCGCCCCCATGCCGTACATCACCGCCAGCACATGACGCTCCTTTGCCTCCTGCTTGATGCGGGCGATGAACTCCTCTTTCGCCTCTTCCCGAATGACATCGTAAGCGTTCAGCCACTCCTTGGTGGTAATGGTGCATCCGGCGCTTTCCAATCCCTGCTCTACGGATACATAGAACCGGGAATTGACATCACCGGAGCCGGTGCCGCCCTTGATGGTCTGTCTTGCTCCGCTGCCGTAGAGGGCGATCTTCTCCGGCTGGGAGAGAGGAAAATCACCGTTCTTTTTCAGCAGCACCATGCACTCCGGGGCAACATGACGCACCTGGTCAAAGTGCTTTTTTTCATAATCATACATACAAACTGTTCCTCCCCCTTAAAAAATGATACATATTGATACATAACTATATGATAAACGACACGTTCTTCTCTGTCAACGATAAAGCGGAGAAAGAGCAGGAAAATCAATGCCCTCTGGAACGGGATGCCCACCGGGCTTTCAGCGTCTCCATCAACTCGGTGTGATCCCAGGAGTGAAGACTGGGAAAAGCGTCCACGATACGCCCTGCAAAGCGATACCGCAGCAAAATGGCATAGAGCTGTTCCGCCTTCGCCTGCAACTCGTCCCGTTTTCGCTCCATTTCCCGCTGATAGCTTTCATAGCGCTCATTGACCGTTTCCTTCAGCTCTGCTTTGCCCAATGCAGCCTGTACCTGTCCCTCGCCCACCTTTTGGGCGGCGGAGATGGTGGTGTTGGCAATCACATCTGTGAGCTTGTCGCTGACCGAACGCATGGCAGTCTGAATCTCTTCCAGCTCTGCAAGATGCCGGCTCATCCGGTTCAGCATTACAACGGTGAGAATCAGGTCGGTGACAAATCCGGCGTAGAGCATCGCCAGCAGCACCACACTGAGCGTATGGGGCAGGGGTGCCACGATCATCCTGCGAATGAAGGGGTGAATCTCCTGCGCTGCCAGTACAATGGCAAAGCCCCAAAGCAGAGAGAATTGCAGGCAGATGTAACCATGAAAGTGAAACGGCTTGTTGGAGTAGTCCCACCATCGGGTGTGGTAGATGCGATCCAACACCCAGCCGCCTAACAGCTCCACCAGAGTAGCCAGCAGCGCCCCTGCCAGAAAGAGCAGCCCAAGACTTTCATGGCTGCCTCCCCGGACAAAGGGGTGGAGCAGGCATAACACCCCTACCATGCCCACGCCATAGATGGGGCAGATGGGGCCATTGAGAAAGCCCCGGTTGATGACCTGCCCGCAGGTGACAGCGTGATAGGCAACCTCGGCGCACCATCCAAGAAATCCGTAAATCAGAAAATACCATAAGAGATGCAGCAGAGTCAGATCAGAAGTCATTCGCTTTCCTCCTTAATAACTGTCCAACGGTCAGTTTATTGTACTATGTTTCCTGCCCTGCGTCCAGTCCTTTCCATCAATCAGGGAAAGTATTGCATTCAGACATCAGGTCATGTATAATAGAACAAATGTGCGATACAAGGAGGCGGTGCATATGTCAGGCTGGAACAACTGGAACGAATCTCTTTTTCGCTCCACCGTCTTTCAGGATGAGGCAATCCCCGGCGCTCCTTGCGTAGATCAATCACCCCTCCCGGAACCTCTGAGGCAGGCACGGGCGCTGGCAGAGCAGGGCTTTTCCCGGGGATGGAGCCGGGAGCGCATTTTTGTGGAGCAGGCGAGACTGCTGGCAGACTACGAGGACGATACCGTCTACTCCCGCCCGGTGATGCACTACTATCCCACCTATCAGTCCCTCCATGACCGGGAGCTGCGGGGTTATTTTGGCTGGCGCACCCGGTTCCGCCGGGGGGAGGAACAGACTGCCCAGCTGACCTATGCCTTCCTCTATGTCTTTGAGCTGCTGAATCAGATCGGCGTATCAGACCCCTATGACGGATTTTGCCGTCTCTGTGCATTTCGAGACGGTGTTGAAGAAGGAGCAGCTTCCTTGCTCAGCTATCTGGATACATGGATTCGGGATTATGTGGTCTACTACCGGCTCGACCCGGCACTGCTGGAAAACACACCTCAGGTGCGCTTTGACAGGGCGCTCTCTGTGCTGATGGAGGGGAATGGGGAACAGGCGGAACGGATGGAGGCATTCATCCAGCTTTCCTCCTATCGCATTGACCACTCCCGATTTGTGGCCCAAAACACCGACCTCTACATGCAAGCAGCACAGGAGGTGCTCACACGGGTGGAGCGCTATTATGAGAAGCACCGGAAAATCTCTATGGTGCAGGACTTTTTTGGCAGAAAGTACGAGGGATTTACGGAGCTGTTCCGCTCTGCGGTGCTCTGGCAAGACCCCAGCCGCCCCGCCTTTGACTACAAGCTGGATCCCCTTTGTACCTATCACTGGAAAAACGGCTGGTGCGTCGTGGAGCGGTATCATGTCAACAGCCGCAGTAAAAAGCTGGGGGATGTGCTGAAAACGGTAGACGGCGCCCTGCGGGAGTTGACAGGCTTTAAGCCAACCCTAAAACCGGTGACCAGCGCCAAATGGCTGCTTCGTCTGGTGGACGAGGTCTGTGCAGAGACAATCCAGCGTCAAAAAGAGCGGGAACGTCTGGCAGAGCAGCAGCGTCTGAGAACCCAAATTGACCTCTCTGCCCTTGCTCATATCCGCTCTGATGCCGCCCAGACCAGAGAACGGCTGATGACCGACGAAGAACGAGCCCAACCGGAGGAAAGCATGATTCCTTCCGCTGCTCTTGCTTCAGTGGAAAACAATCTCGGACTGACTGCTCCGGAATACCGTCTGCTTCACTGTCTGCTCTATGGCGGGGATACCGACTGGGTCACCGCCGAGGGGCAGATGGTTTCCGTGCTTGCGGACAGCATCAACGAAAAACTCTACGATACCTTTGCCGATGCGGTGCTGGATGAAACCCCCGCCCCGGTGGAGGACTACCTTGACGAACTAAGGGAGATGATTCACCCATGAAAATACCCAGACGGATTGCCCAGACGCTGGTCAACTCCCTGAAAGGCGGCGTGGTGCCCCGGGTAGGGCTGCCCTATATTGCCGTGGGACGGAAACAGGAGATTGACGCCCTGCTCAGTGATGTGGAGCTGGTGGGGGAGGGGGGCGCCTCCTTCCGGTTTATTGTGGGGCGGTACGGCAGCGGCAAGAGCTTTTTGCTGCAAACCATCCGCAACTATGTAATGGGCAACAACTTCGTGGTGGTGGATGCTGACCTGTCCCCGGAGCGGCGGCTTCAGGGCAACCGGGGTCAGGGGCTTGCCACCTATCGGGAATTGGTGCGGAATATGTCCACCAAAACACGCCCGGACGGGGGCGCTCTTGGGCTGATCCTAGACAGATGGATCAGCAATGTCCAGCAACAGACGCTGACGGACAGCGGAATGACCCCGGACGACCCCGCCCTTTCCAAACAGGTGGACCTTCGCATCCATGAGACGGTGTATGCCTTGGGGGAGCTGGTGCACGGTTTTGACTTTGCCCGCCTGCTCACACTGTACTATCACGCCTATCTCAGCGGAGATGACGGGGTAAAGGGAAATGTGCTGAAATGGTTCCGGGGGGAATACACCACCAAAACCGAAGCAAAGCAGGAGCTTGGCGTCAATATCATCATTACGGACGATGACTGGTACGACTATCTGAAAATCTTTGCTGTCTTCCTCCATCAGGCAGGCTATGCGGGACTGCTCATTCTCGTAGATGAGCTGGTGAACCTCTATAAAATCCCCAACTCCATCACCCGGCAGTATAATTACGAAAAGCTGCTCACCATGTACAACGATGCCATGCAGGGCAAAGCCCGGTATCTGGGCGTCATTATGTGCGGCACGCCCCAGTGCATGGAGGACCCCCGGCGAGGGGTATACAGCTACGAAGCCCTCCGCTCCCGTCTGGCAGAGGGGAGATTTGGCGGAAGCCACGCCGACCTGCTCTCTCCGGTGATCCGTCTGCAGCCGCTGACCTCAGAGGAACTGCTGGTGCTCATCGAAAAGCTGGCGGACATCCATGCCAGCCTTTACGGCTACACGCAAATTGTCAAAGAGCAGGACATGGTTGATTTCCTCACTGTGGAGCTGGCTCGTGTGGGGGCGGATTCCCATGTGACCCCTCGGGAAATCATTCGGGACTTTGTTCAGGTGCTGGATATCGTCTTTCAGAATCCCGGCGTCAGCGTCCGGGAGCTGCTGGGGTCGGACGATTTCACCTATGCCCAAAACGAAGTGGAGGAACAGACGGTCTCTGAGGACTATGCGGAGTTTACTCTATGAACACATTTGAACAGTATGCCCCCTTTGTACAGGACTACATCTACCGCAACGGCTGGCAAAGCCTGCGGGGCATTCAGGTAGCGGCGGCAGAGGTGATCTTCAATACCGATGAAAACCTGCTGCTCACCGCCTCTACCGCCTCTGGCAAGACGGAAGCGGCCTTTTTCCCCATCATCACCCAGTTTTTCCGGGACCCGCCCTCCTCAGTGGGCTGCATCTATATCGGACCGTTAAAGGCGCTGATTAACGACCAGTTTTCCCGGCTTACCGACTTGTGCTATGAGGCGGATATCCCCGTCTGGCACTGGCATGGTGATGTGGCCCAAAGCCATAAAGAAAAGCTGATGAAGCACCCCTCCGGTATCTTGCAGATCACCCCGGAGTCCTTGGAGGCGCTGCTGCTCCACAAACACGCCGCCAATCCCCGGCTGTTTCATGATTTGCGGTATATCGTGATTGACGAGGTGCATTCTCTCCTTCGTGGCGACCGGGGCGGACAAACCCTGTGCCTGATCGAACGTCTCAGCAGGCTGGCAGGGGTGAATCCCCGGCGCATTGGACTGTCCGCTACCGTGGGTGACCCGGAGGGAACGGGAGCGTTCCTGTCTTTGGGCACCGGGCGGCAAACCCTCATTCCCAAAATTAAAGCGCAGGGCGCCAAGTGGCGGCTGAGCATGGAGCATTTCTATGTAAAGGACGTGCAGGCGGCAGAGGGGAGAGAGGTGACAGATTATCTCCCTGCCCTTGCGGAGAAAACCGACGACGCTCCTGCCAACGCTGACCCGGGCATCGGCTATATCTATGAGCATACCAGAGGGAAGAAATGTCTGGTCTTTGTCAACTCCCGGGAGGAATGTGAGGCGGTGACTACTACCCTGCGGCGCTACTGCGAGCGGCAGCACCAGCCGGACCGCTTTCTCATCCACCACGGCAACCTCTCTGCCTCCTACCGGGAGACAGCGGAGGGCGTGATGAAGGACGAGAGCCAGTGCATGACCACGGTGACCACCTCAACACTGGAGCTGGGCATCGACATCGGCAGATTGGAGCGAGCCTTTCAGATTGACGCACCGTGGACGGTTTCCTCCTTCCTCCAACGGATGGGCCGCACCGGACGGCGGGAAGCCCCGGCGGAGATGTGGTTTGTCATTCGGGAGGACGAGCCGGAGGTGCGGGCCATGATGCCCACCACCATCCCGTGGAAACTGCTGCAAGGCATTGCGCTGGTGCAGCTCTATCTGGAGGAGCGCTGGGTGGAACCGCCCCGTCTGAACCGTCTGCCCTTTAGTCTGCTCTATCATCAGACCATGTCTACGCTGTCTTCCTGCGGAGAGCTTTCCCCCCGGGCGCTGGCGGAACGGGTGCTCAGCCTGCACTATTTCCACCGGATTACCCAGGAGGACTACAAGGTGCTGCTCCGCCATCTAATCGAAACCGACCACATCCAGACCACCGAACAGGGTGGACTGATTGTAGGACTGGCAGGGGAGCGGGTGGTGAACTCCTTCAAGTTCTACGGGGTATTTGTGGAGAGCGAGGAATACACCGTCCGCTGTGAGACCCAGGAGCTGGGAACGGTGGTTTCCCCACCCCCGGTGGGGGAAAAGGTGGCCATTGCCGGTCATGTCTGGGAGGTGCTGGACATCGACCACAAGCGTCATCTGGTCTACTGCAAACAGGTGAAAGGCAGCGTCCCCGCCTATTTTGGGGAGTGTCCCGGTGATCTGCATACCAAAATTCTGGAACGAATGCGGTTGGTGCTTTCAGAGGACTGGACCTACCCCTATCTGATGAAAAACGCCGTTGCCCGCCTGCAACAGGCCCGTTATACTGCCTCCCACTCCGGTGCGGCGGAAAAAAATCTGATCTGTCTGGGTGGAAAGATGTGGTGTCTGCTGCCCTGGGTGGGTACCTATGCCTTCCTCGCCTTTGAGCGCTTTTTAAAGATCAAGTGCAAACAGCGCCTTGGACTGGGCAGCTTTGACTCCGCCCGCCCCTATTTCATGCAGTTCACCATGAACGCAGACGAGAAGACCTTCTTTCAGGTCATTCGGGAGGAAATTCAAAAGCCCATTGACCCCTTGGAGCTGGTCTACCCCGGCGAGCTGCCATTGTTTGACAAATACGACGAATACCTCCCCCCGGAGCTGGTGCGAAAAGGCTTTGCCCTTGGCGTACTGGACTTAGACGGCCTTCGGGAGCGGATTTTGAGCTGGGGGTAGCAAAAAAGCCTTGGAGAAAAACGATTCTCCAAGGCTTTTTGTCATGCAAAATAAGTGCGAATCAAATAGGCGGGGGTACAGCTCCATGCGTGGCAGTAGCTGTTTACCATGGTGGAATTGTAAGGCGAACCCTTGGGATCGTCCGGATTCCACGCCTCCCAGAAGGTATCCGCTCCATAGTCCAGCATACTGCCCCAGTATGCCTTCATGTGCTCCAACGCCTGCTGCTTTAACCCGGCATGCAGCAGCGCCGCCACATAGTAGTGGTGCATATACGGGGTGACCATGGGAATGCTGTCCCAAGCCTCCAGCGGACGGGAGAGAATATCTGCCGCTTCTTCACGGGTGGAAACGTCAGAGAGTATCATCCAAACCTGTGTGGCGATGGCACATTGACCATCTACCGAGAAGCACCGCCGGCCCTCGTCCCAGAATTTGGCTCTGGCAGCGGCGGCCAGCCGGGCACGCTGCCCCTCCAGCTCAGAAGCCTGAGCGTCCTCCCCCTTGCGGCGGGCGAGAGAGATACCAGAGTCCAACGCACAAAGCAATACGCCCTGAGCGCAGGCCTGACGGTCCAGCCCCTCCGCCCAGTCGATAAAGGCGCTGCCTGTGGCAGTTGGAGAGAGAATCCCGTCGTCGCCGCACTGTCCAACGGCATACGCCAGCTGCTCCATGGCAATGGGATAGAGGTCGTTCAGCGTCTCGCCGTCATTCTCATGGTTCAGATACTCGTCCAGCGCATTGACGAAGAACAGACTGTAATCAAACAGGCAGGTGTCGTCCGCCTCTGGTTCCGGTTCGGTGAACAGGGCGGCGCTCACCCGCCCATCCGGGAACCGTGAAGCGGCAAAGAGGTAGAGACACCGTTTTACCAGATCATTTCTCTGAAAGCTCACATAGTTGGTCAGCGCCTGCAAGCGCAAATCCCCAGTCCACAGCCGACGGTCACGCTTGGGACCGTCCTCAAATACCTTCTGCATACAGTTGGCAAGGGTACGAAGACTGACCTGATCCAGTTTGTCCAGCATGGCATCTCCGGTGTGCAGGGGGGCAACATCGGAGAAACGGACTGCGCTTTCTGTCAGACAAGTTGCCTTTTTGACTACCAGCTGATACTTGGGAGAGGTATCCTCCACGGTAATCAAAACATACCGGAAGGCGTACCGCCGGGGGAGGGTCACTTCCCCGGGGAGGACATCCACATGAAGCTGCTCCTGCTGAATCCAGCTTTTGGACAGCCAGCCCTGATAGTCGCCGCTGTCCTCCCACAGCTCATGCCACACCTCGGCAAAGCGAAGGGAGAGAAAAGCAGGGGCGTCGGGGTGGCTCCCGGCATAGCCCAGAGACAGGGAGAACCTTCCCACCATGTGGGTGCCGAAATCCAGAATCATGCGCCGACCCGGACGAAGGGCATACTCCGGCAATCGCTCCGGAGAGAAGACCATATCCCCGTCACCATCGGGCAGGGTCAGCAGCCGAACAGAGACAGGCTGAACGGTGTCATGGAGCAGGGAAGGGGTCAATTCCTCCGCCCGCCGCAACAGCCGGGCATCACACTTCGGCTGAAAGTTTTCGATGATACTGATAAGCTTCAAGCAGGTATCCTCCTCAGGAAGGTTATTACTGGGGCAATAAAACAATTCCCCCAGTAATAACAGAGTTTTATTCCGTTTTGCTCGCCCCCTACGGGGCAAGCGCAAAACATGGCACTTATTACTCCGGCTGGATCACGGTTTTAAGTGGGATACGATGATTTACTTGCCGGAGTAATAGATTACTTCAAGTCAAAGCTGATAAAGTCAAAGGTGCCTTTGCCCTCGATGGAGAAGTACAGCGCCTCTTTTTCACCCAAACCTGCGGGAATCTCGCCCACAAAGTCGGCATAGGTACGGCAGGTTTTCACCGGAATACGGCAGATCACATCCCCGCCCCGCTCCTGTGTGCGGATGGTGACGGTGCAGTTGCCATAGCCCTGTAAACGGATGGAAATACCCCGGGTCTCCCGCAGGTCAAAATACTTGAATCCCACGGTGCAGCCGGTGCAGAAGTTGGACACATACTGATCCGGTCCGCACTCCCGGTCTGCTCCCTTCTGAGTGAGGAAGGGGCTCATCCCTCTGCGGTATTTGATCATGGACATGAACCGGGTGCCGTCGGTGCCGTATACGTTGCAGGCGATATAGGCGGGATAGTGACCCACGCCGTCCAGCACGCCGCCATTCAGTCCGCAGGAGGTCATCTCAGCCTGATAGAACTTCCCGTCCTCAAAGCGGATCTCCTCGGCGCAGGCCTGACGGGAGGACTGCTTCCGGTTGGAGTGGCGGTGATAGAAGATGTAGTGTCGCCCTTCAATCTCAATCAGGGAGCCGTGGGTGTTTCCCGTGTCCATCCGGGCGTGCTCGGTGTCTGGCACACCGGGAAGACCGATGTCACCGCAGCTCACCAGCACGCCGCCGTATTCAAAGCCCTCCACCGGGCTGTCAGATACGGCATAGCACAGGTTATGGCTGTTCAGGGAGGAATAGATGAAGTAATAGCGTCCGTCGAACTTCCGCATGGAGCTGGCCTCGCCAAAGGGCTGTGCCTCATAAGGGGTACCCTTTGCCGCTTCCCCGGTGAGCACGCCGATGTACTTCAGCTCATCCCCGGAGATCACCGTCTTCATATCCCTGGGGTCCAGCTCAAAGACCATAGGGCCTTCGGTGGTGGGCTTGGAGCCGTCCAGCAAAATGGGATTGCCGCCGAAGGCAAAGCCGGTGTAGAGATAAATCCGTCCGTCGTCATCCTTCAGGCAGCCGGGGTCAAACTGGAAGGGCTCTCCCCGCTTGCCGATGGGTGTTCCGTCCTGATAGGAGACGTAGCCGTAGAACTCGTACTTGCCCGCAGGCTGGTCGCACACGGCGATGGAGATCATCTTTGTGCCGCCCATGAAATAGTAGAGATAATACCGCCCGTCGTCGCCCACCACCATATCCGGTGCGGCAAGGCCGTTGGTGAGGCGGACCTTAGGGGCAGCCGGGTCCTGTTCCCGCTTGTAGATGCAGCCGTGATAGGTCCAGTTGCCCAGATCATCCACCGGGGCGGACCAGCACACATAGTCACCCAGACAGAAATTCAATCCGTCAAACAGGTCATGAGAGCCGTAAATATAAACACGGCCGTCCACAATGTGGGGCTCTGCATCCGGGACATATTCCCAGGAGGGAAGATAGGGGTTAAATGCCTGTTTTGTCTTCATTGCGAAACCTCTTTTCACTCATCCGTAAGGTCAGTAGGAACTCCCAGCCAGTGACATTATATAACAGATCCTTCAAAAGCGCAATTCTTCCTTACCCTGTCTGCCAAAAAAATATCACAATGTGCCTTTGTAGGGATTGTGAAGCGGTATATCTTGTGCTATACTTTTTAAAGAGAGTTATCTAAAGTGCTGGGAGGTGGTGCCAATGGAACGGATGGGCAGCGTGGCGGGTCTGATTGAAGCCGCTGCCTCAGAATGGGAACACCCCCTTTCCATTGCCGGCTCCATCTCCGCCCTGCGCCGGGTGGTACTGACCTATCGGCAGGCGGACATCTTTCCCACGGTAGTGCTCACAGGCGAAAACGATGAAGACATCCGTGCAAATCTGGCAGATGCGGGGGTTATCTTTCTTCGCTGTGAAGCCAGCGAGCCCATCCAGGCGGTGGTTCAGGGGCTGCGTTTTCTCAGCGGAAAAGCGGACCGGGTGGTCTATACACCGGTGAATATGCCATTTTTCACCGCTGACACCATTCTACGCCTGCTGGAAAGAGAACATGAGGTAGTTATCCCCTCCTGCAACGGCAAAAGCGGACACCCCATTGTCCTGTCAGCTTCTACTTTTCCTGCTATTTCTGACTATCATGGGAGGGAAGGGCTGCGCGGGGCGCTGCACGGTCTGCAACGTCAGTGGGTGGAGGTGGCGGACGAGGGGATTCTGCAAAGCGTCCGGGACGAAGGAAACCTGGACCAAAACGCCCGCATACACAGCGCCACACTGGTTCAGCCGGTACTCCACCTTGGAATTGGCAGGGATACAGTGTTCTATGACGCCCGGGTAAAGTTACTGCTCTATCTATTGTCCGACACGGAAAACCTGCGGCAAGCCTGCGGGATGATGCAGCTCTCTGTGGGTAAGGCGTGGAACTTGCTCAACCGCTTGGAACGGGAGCTGGGTTATCCTGTGGTGCAGCGCCGACAGGGGGGACGAGGGGGCGGCAAAACCAGCCTCACTCCTCAGGGAATCGCGTTCACCCGTGCGGCGGATACCTATGAACAGGCAGTGCGCCAGTTTGCCCAGCAGTCTTTTCAGTCCATTTTCCAGCAAGGCGGCATTCTCTGACCGCAAGCTGTTATTACTTCGGCAAGGAGGTTACATCCATGAGTGTTGAAATGAGACAGATTTCCTTCCCATCTCTGTTGGAGCAGGCATTGTGGGAATATGACCACCACAAAACCATCTTTGGGGTTCCGGCTATCCCTGTTCCCCAGCCTGCTGTCCGCCCGGAGCTGTTTGGCAAAAGGCTGGAATCGGTGGTTGGCCCCGCCGCAGGCCCCCACACCCAGCTTGCCCAGAATCTGGTAGCCGCCTACGCCGGAGGCGGACGCTTCTTCGAGTTGAAGACGGTGCAGATTCTCTGGGGGGAGCAGCTGGGCATCCAGCGCCCCTGCATCTACGTCCCGGATGAGGGCTATAACGTGGAGTGGAGTACCGAGCTTAGCCCGGAGCAGGCGGCACAGGAGTACATCAAAGGCTATCTCGCCCTGAAGCTGCTGAGCAAGGAGCTGTCCCTTGGGGACCCGGATGGATTTTTATGCAATCTCTCTGTGGGGTATGACCTGCCCGGTATCCAGAGTCCTGCGGTGGACGGCTTTATTGAGACCATGAAGAACGCATCCCGCTCTCCCTTCTGGCAGCAGTGCATCGCCCAGGCAAAGGAACAGACATGGAAGCAGGTGGACGAGGCGTATATCGACGCTATTTCCCCCTGCATCAGCAACAGTGTTACCATCTCCACCATGCACGGCTGTCCTCCGGAGCAGATTCAGGCCATTGCTGCCTATATGATGGAGGAGAAGGGACTTCATACTTACATCAAGTGTAATCCAACCCTGTTGGGCTATGACGCCTGCCGCAGTATGCTGGACACTCTGGGGTATACCCACATCCAATTTGACCATGAGCAATTCCAACATGACATGAAGCAGCAGGACGCAATTCCCATGCTGAAAGCCTTAATGGAGACGGGAAAGCGCTGCGGACTGCGCTTCGGGGTCAAGCTGACCAACACCTTCCCGGTGAAAATCCAAAACGGGGAGCTGCCCGGAGACACCATGTACCTGTCCGGGAAGGCTTTGTTTCCTCTTTCCCTGTCTACTTCTACGATGCTGGCAGAAGCGACGGAAGGCAAACTGCCCATCTCCTTCTCCGGCGGCGCTGACGAAACCTGCGTGGCGAGTCTATATGCAGCAGGCATCTACCCCATTACCGTGGCAACCATGCTGTTGAAGCCCGGCGGGTATGCCAACCTGTCCAAGCTGGCGGGCAAATGTGCAGGGGTTGTGCCGGAGAACCGGGTAAATGCCCCGGCTTTGAACGCCCTTCTGGAGCATTATCTCATGGAAGACAGTCATTTTCGCCCGAAAGCTGCAAAAAAAGCACCGGTACAAACGCCCCCCTTCTCCTGCGGACGGTGCCGCAGCTGCGTAGACGTATGTCCCAACCGCGCCAACTTCCGGGTGGAGGGGCTGGACAAAAAGGTGGTGCATCTGGACGCTCCCTGTAATGACTGCGGCGCCTGTGCCAGCGCCTGCCCCTTTGGCTTTAAGCCCTATGCGGACAAATTTGTGCTGTTCCCTGACCCCTATACCCTCTATCACAGTGACCGGGATGGCTTTACCCCCATCGAGGGAGGCTATGTGGTGCGCTGGCAGGGCAAGGTAAATCAACCGTGGCAGTCGCTTCCGGTGGAAGTTCTGGCCTTTATGGAGGCAGTAGGCAGAATGAAGCTGCCGGAATTTGAATGAGGAAACACAGATGATAAAAATTGACCTGATTACCGGATTTCTCGGCTCGGGGAAGACCACCTTTCTGGAACGGTATGCCAAATATCTCATGGATGCCGGGCAGCGGGTCTGCATTTTGGAAAATGACTACGGCGCAGTGAATGTGGACATGATGCTTCTGGGCCATCTGGAAGGGGAGCAGTGCGGTCTGGAAATGGTAGCCGGGGGCTGCGACTACGACTGCCACCGCCGCCGCTTCAAAACCAAGCTGATTGCCATGGGAATGCAGGGGTATGACCGGGTACTGGTGGAGCCATCCGGAATCTTCGACGTCGATGAGTTTTTCGACGCCCTCTATGAAGAGCCGCTGGACCGCTGGTATGAGGTAGGCAGCGTCATTGCCGTGGTGGAGGCGGGATTGGAGGATAACCTTTCTCCCCGTTCGGAATATCTGTTGGGCTCGGAGATTGCCAAAGCTGGAGCGGTGGTGCTGAGCAAGTGCCAGTTGGCAGAGCCTTCGGAAATACAGCATACCATCGCCCATATTGACCGGGCGCTGGAAGGGGTTCACTGTGACCGCCGCATTGGAGAAGCGGTTGTGACCAAAAGCTGGGACGATTTCACCGACGAGGATTTTCAAAAGCTCTCCCGTGTGGGCTACGTCCACGCAGCCTTTCGCAAGCAGCCTGTTCACGACCACAATGACTACCAGTCCCGTTATTACATGAATCTCACCTTTACCCCGGAGGAAATCATGGAACGGATTGAGGGGCTTATGGCTGACCCGGACTGTGCCGGAGTGTTCCGGGTGAAGGGATTTGCGCCCACGGCGGAGGGAGACTGGATGGAGCTGAACTGTACCCGCCGCAGCAAGTCTATGCGCCCGATTGCCAAGGGACAGACTGTCATCATTGTCATCGGCGAAGGGCTGAGGGCAGAGTCAATCGACCCTTACTTTCAGGAGAATGAATAAATCCATTGCAATATCAACGATTCAGGGGTAAAATAGCCCTATATCCCTATATAATCGCCAAAGGAGGCAAACCTATGAACGCGAAAAAGATTCCCGGAACCGGGGGAAACCACTATCTGCCCTACGACCAGCGCAGCGGCGGCGCTTCCGTGGTGTTTTTCACCCGCGATCTCAGCGCTGCGGGACTGCAAAAAATTTATGACCGGGTCAGTCAGGTGCTCACCGGAAAAGTAGCGGTGAAACTGCACACCGGTGAAGCAGAGGGACCCAATATCATTCCCCGTCCCTGGGTAAAGGAGCTGCTGGAAACCAAGCTTCCTGAGGCGCACATTATCGAGACGAATACCTTTTACGAGGGCAGCCGTTACACCACCCCTCAGCACCGTGAGACGCTGAAGATCAACGGCTGGACCTTCTGCCCGGTGGACATCACCGACGAGGACGGCATTGCGGCGATCCCGGTTCACAACGGCAAGTGGTTCACCGAGATGCACGTTGGCAAGCATATGCTGAACTACGATTCCATGCTCACCCTGACCCACTTCAAGGGTCATATGATGGGCGGCTTTGGCGGCTCCAATAAGAATATCGGCATCGGCTGCGCCGACGGCCGGGTGGGTAAGAAGGAAATTCACAGCACCGGAAAAACCTCCGATATGTGGGATATCGCCAAAGAGGAGCTGATGGAGCGCATCAGCGAAAGCACCCACGCCACAGTGGACTTCTTCAACGGCCATGTGTGCTTCATCAACGTTATGCGTAATATGTCCGTCTCCTGCGACTGCGAAGGCCAGGAGGCAGAGCCGGTGGTTACCCCGGATGTGGGCATTCTGGCCTCACTCGACATTCTGTCGGTAGATCAGGCCTGTGTAGACTTGATTTACGCCCTCCCCGGCGGAGGCGGTAAGACCATGGTGGAGCGGATGGAGACACGCCACGGTCTGCGCCAACTCTCCTATATGAAGGAGCTGGGTATGGGCAATGACCGTTACACCCTCATCGACATCGACCATGACGATGCTGTCATCACCGCCGCTGAGGCAGTAGAGGGCATTCAGCCGGGATGGGAGCCGGACTGCTATAACACCTTCCCCGGACGGAATAAGGTTCGCACCTATTACGAAAACAAGTAATATGGACAGGCAAACAAGGACAAATCTCCCCCGAACTCCGGGGGAGAAGCTGTCTGCCCTGCGGCAGGCTTTGCAGGAAATGGAAAGGGTAGCGGTGGCTTTTTCCGGGGGGGTGGATTCCAGCTTTCTGGTAAAAACAGCCCATGACGTTTTGGGAGAAAACTGCATTGCCCTTACTGCCCTCTCTCCTGCCTTTCCGGAACAGGCGCAGGCAAAGGCGTTTTGTGACAGGTACGGCATCCGTCAGGTGACTTTTTCCGCAGGGGTGCTGACATTGGACCAGTTTGTCAACAATCCCCCTGACCGTTGCTATCATTGCAAAAAGTTTCTCTTTCAGCAGATGAAGGAGATTGCCGCAGGGGTGGGGTTTTCCGTTCTGGTGGAGGGCTCCAATGTGGACGACCTGTCCGACTACCGCCCCGGCTTGCAGGCGCTGACTGAGCTGGGCATTCAAAGCCCGCTCCGGGAGTGGGGCATGACCAAGGAGGATATCCGCACCCTTTCCCGGGAAATGGGACTGCCTACATGGAATCAACCCTCCGCCGCCTGCCTTGCCTCCCGGATTCCATACGGGGAGCAGATCACCGGGGAAAAGCTGGAACGAATCGCCGCAGGGGAGGGACTGCTTCACCGATTGGAACTGCGTCGCTGCCGCCTGCGTGTTCACGGCGGCGTCGCCCGGATTGAGGTGGAGCCGAAGGATTTTAGCATACTGCTGTCCCAGCGGGAATCCCTGTGTAAATCCCTTCACCAACTGGGATTTGCCTATGTCACTTTGGATTTGGACGGCATCCGCACCGGGAGCATGAACGAGGTGCTGCCTCGAAAGGAGGAAGAACCCCTTGGAACTGCATGAACTGCTGGAACAGGTCAAGTCCGGAACCGTTTCCATACAGGAGGCGGAAGGACTGCTCCGGCGAGCCCCCTTTGACGATTTGGGTTATGCCAAGCTGGATTTGCATCGGCAGGTGCGCTCCGGGTTTGCGGAGGTGGTCTACTGCGCTGGAAAAGCGGACGAACATCTAATCCACATTTTTCAAACCCTGTATGAAAAAAACGGCGCAGTTATGGGAACACGGGGAACACCGGAGCAATTTGAGCTGATCCGTCAGCAGCTGCCTGAGGTGCAGTATGACCCTATCTCCCGCATCCTTCGCATTGGAGGAAACATAGAACCGCAGAAGGGACGCATTGCCGTCTGCACCGCTGGAACGGCGGACATCTCCGTGGCAGAGGAAGCCGCCCAGACAGCGGAGTTTTTTGGCCGCAGGGTGGAACGAATCTACGATGTGGGAGTCAGTGGTCTCCATCGCCTGCTTTCCAGACTGGACGTATTGCAGCAGGCGAATGTAATCATTGCGGTGGCAGGCATGGAGGGAGCGCTGGCCAGCGTCATTGGCGGTCTGGTGAGCGTTCCTGTGATTGCTGTGCCAACATCAGTGGGTTATGGTGCCAACTTTGGCGGCATGTCTGCGCTGCTGACCATGATAAATTCCTGTGCCAACGGGGTAGGCGTGGTCAACATCGACAACGGCTATGGTGCCGGGTATCTGGCCTCCCAGATTGACAGATTGGCAGAAAGGTGAGAAAAGCAATGGCAAAAGCACTGTATTTGGAATGCGCCAGCGGCATCAGCGGAGATATGACGGTGGCGGCGCTTCTGGACTTGGGGGCTGACCGGAATGCGCTGGAACGTATGCTCTCCACCCTCCCGCTCACTGGATTTCGCACAGAAATTACCCGGGTGAACAAGTCCGGTCTGGATATGTGCGATTTCAACGTGATTCTGGATGAGGACAACCATGACCACGATATGGAGTATCTCCACGGTCATGAACACCACCACCATCATGACCACGAGCATCATCACGACGATGACCACCACCATCATCACAGCCATACCAACCTCCCGGAAATCCTTCACATTCTCTCCCATGGGGACATGACCCCATCTGCTCACGCACTGGCAGAGCGTATTTTCACCCTGCTGGCGCAGGCGGAGGCGAAAGCCCACGGTGTGTCGCTGGAGGAGGTGCATTTCCATGAGGTTGGAGCAGTGGACTCCATTGTGGACATTGCATCTGCGGCGGTTTTGCTGGACAGCTTGGGGGTAGATGAATACATCATTCCCAAAATCTGCGAGGGAACCGGAACGGTCCGTTGTCAGCACGGGGTTTTGCCTGTCCCAGTCCCCGCTGTGGTCAATCTGGCGCAGGCAAACGACCTCCCTTTGACCATTACTGACACGCAGGGCGAGCTGGTAACCCCCACCGGTGCCGCCATCTGCGCCGCCGTCATCACCAAGCGGAAAATGCCTGAAAAATTCCGCGTGCTTGCCACCGGTATGGGTGCGGGCAAGCGGCAGTATGAGCGTCCCAGCTTTCTGCGGCTGATGCTCTTAGATGTGGACGATGGGGAAGATGATACCATTGTCAAGCTGGAGACCAACGTGGACGACTGTACCGGCGAGGCGCTGGGGCATCTCATGGAAACCCTGATGACCGCAGGAGCCCGAGATGTGTACTACACCCCGGTGTTTATGAAGAAAAACCGTCCCGGCTATCTGGTCAGCGTGATTTGTGACGATAAAAATCGCCCTGAAATGGAGCACATTCTCTTTACCGAGACTACCACCATCGGCATACGCCGTCAGAGAATGGAACGCACCGTTTTACCCCGTACCATGGAGCAAAGGGAAACCAGCCTAGGCACAGTAGATGTGAAGGTGGTTCAGACCCCGGAGGGGGAGCGCCGTTATGTGGAGTACGAGAGCGTCAACCGACTCTGCAAAGAGCAGGGAATCAGTTATCAGAGTGCGTTGAATCAAATCCAACAGGAAATCTAAGCGACAGAAAAAGAGCTGCCTCCAAGAAGAGACAGCTCTTTTCGATTGCCTTATACCAGATGACTGCGCACCCGGTTTTCAATCATTTCCATGGCTACCAGATTATGTCCACCTTGCGGGATAATCACATCCGCATATTTTTTGCTGGGCTCCACATACATCTCGTGCATGGGCTTGACGGTGGAGACATACTGGTCAATCACCGAATCAAGCGTCCGTCCCCGCTCCTTCACGTCCCGGCGGATTCGGCGGAGAATCCGCACATCAGCATCGGTGTCCACATAGATTTTCACGTCCATAAGACTGCGCAGCCGTGGGTCAGCCAGCACCAGAATACCGTCAATAATCACCACGCTGGTGGGGTCAATGCGGCGAACCCTGTCGGTGCGGTCGTGAATGGAATAGTCGTAGATGGGACAGTCGATGGAAAAACCTTGCCGCAGAAGGGACAGATGCTTTGCCAGCAAATCCGTCTCAAAGGCCTCCGGAGCGTCATAGTTGGTCTTGATCCGTTCCTCAAAGGGCTTATCGTGCTGGGCTTTGTAGTAGTTATCGTGATTGATGACGGTCACATCATCACCGAACTTGTTTTTCAGCAGGTCGGTGATGGTGCTTTTGCCAGAGCCGGAGCCTCCGGCAATCCCGATAATCAGCATATCATTCATAGCAGACCGCCTTATCTCTGACCGGGATCATAGGGGATGCCTTCCGCCTTGGGTGCCGCAGAGGTCTTAGAGGTAAAGGCCAGCACCACAAGGGAGATCACATAGGGCATCATGTTGTAAACGGTGCTGGGGATGTTCAGGGAGGCAAGGAAGGGAATGCCGATATACACATTGCTCAGCGCCCGGAACAGTCCGAACAGCAGCGCCGCCAGGGCAATCCGCTGAGGCTTCCACTGGCCGAAGATCATCACCGCCAGCGCAAGGAAACCAAAGCCTGCCACGCCGTTTTCAAACTTCCACTCGGAAACACCGGCCAGAATGTAGCTCACTCCGCCCAGCGCACCGTAGACGCCGGAAATCAGCACGCCAGCCCAGCGCATTTTATATACGCTGATGCCCACACTGGCCGCCGCCTGAGGATGCTCGCCGCAGGCCATCAGCCGCAGACCGAAGCGGGTCTTGTACAGCACCACATAGGCCACAATCAGAGCAATGACCGTAATGACCATGAACCAGTTAAACTCAAAGGAGCCGATATAGGCGATAAACGCCTTTTTCGGAGCCACATATTGGATGGTGGAGGACACGTCATCCGGGTTGATGGCCATGTTCATGGCCTTGACCACCACAGTGGCCAGCGCCGTGCCCAGAATGTTCAGGGCAGTGCCCACGATGGTCTGGTCAGCCTTGAAGTTGATGCAGGCCACGCCCAGCAGTGCGGAGTAAACCACACCAAAGACCACAGCGCCCAGCAGAGTGAGAAGCACGATGCAGAAAGCAGGTAGTCTGGCGGGCATATGCCGCATCATGAGAGCGCCGCCCAATGCGCCAATGACCATGATGCCTTCCAAACCCAGATTGATGACGCCGGAGTGCTCCGAGAAGCACCCGCCCAGAGCCACCAGCAACAGCACGGAGGCGAAAATCAGCGTATATTGTACCAGTAGTAACATTACTTCTTCGCCCCTTTCTGCTCGTCACGCTTGTTGAAATACTTCTTCATGGACAGCTTCATAAAGCCTACAAAACCACACAGATAGATGATGATAGCGGAAATCAGGTCGGAAATCTGAGCGGAATACAGCGCCTTGTCCACATAAGCGCCGCCGGAGGTGATGTGCTGAATGAAGTAGGAGGCAAAGATGGTGCCCACAGGATTCAGACCGCCCAAAAACGCTGCGGCGATACCGTTGAAACCCATGCCGGGAACGGAGGAAGCGGTGCAGGTCCACTGTTCATAGTCAGTGAGATAGAGCATCGCCCCGCCCAACGCCGCCAGTGCGCCGCCAATGGCCAGCGTGAGAATCACGTTTCGTTTCTCTGCCATGCCGCTGTACTGAGCGGCGAATTTGTTGTAGCCGGTGGCCTTTAATTCAAAACCGAACCGGGTCATATCCAGCAGCACCTTCAGCGCAATGGCAATCAGCACGGAGAGGGGAATGGCCAGCGAGACGTAGCTGTTGCCGTTGAACAGCTTATCCAGCCCCAGTGTGGGGAGAATAGCGGCGGGAGCGTAGTCCTTCAAATGGAGGGTGTAGGGGCTGGCTACATCCTTTACGTTGCTCAAAATCATATTGGTGGTGTAAAGACCAATCCAGTTGAGCATGATGCCGGCAATGACCTCGTTTACATTGCAGTAAGCCTTCAAAAAGCCAACCAGAGCGCCGTACACAGCGCCCACCAAAATGGCCAGAATCATGCAGCCCCACCAGGGCAGCCCCATTGCAAGGGCGGCATAGAGGCTGATGCAGGAGCCCACCACATACTGCCCGGCGGCGCCGATGTTGAACAATCCCACCTTGTAGCAGAACAGCACAGACAGCGCACACATCAGCAGGGGAGCGGTCTTGACCAGCGTGTTACCCAGATTCTTCAATTGGAGATTCGCTCTGGAATAGGTGAAAAAGTTCTTGATAACCGCCATAATAGCGTTAAAGGCACCGGCAGGATTGATGAACAGCAGAACCACATAGCCCAGCAGCAACCCCAGCACAATGCAGATCAGAGAGGCCAGCAATGACTGGACGCCCTCATTTCTCAGAGGATTCTTTTTCATGCTTTCACCTCATCTCTCTTGGCGCCTGCCATATACAGACCCAGCTCCTCCACAGTGGTCTTTTTGGGATCCAGCTCGCCTACGATCTCACCCTCATACATCACCAGAATCCGGTCAGATACGTCCATGACCTCGTCCAGCTCCAGAGAGATCAGCAGCACGCCCTTGCCCTCGTCCCGTAGACCCACAATCTGCTTGTGGATGAACTCGATCGCTCCCACGTCCAGACCACGGGTGGGCTGAACAGCGATCAGCAGGTCAGGGTTTCTGTCAATTTCACGGCCTACAATGGCCTTTTGCTGGTTGCCGCCGGACATGGCACGGGAGACGGTGATGGGCCCCTGACCGGAGCGCACGTCGTACTCGTCAATCAGCTTGTTGGCGTACGCCCGGATATTCTGTTTGCGCAGGAAGCCTGCCTTGGAGGTAAATTCCGGCTCAAAATACCGCTGCAAGACAATGTTGTTTTCCAGCGAATAGTCCAGCACCAGACCGTGCTTGTGCCGATCCTCCGGGATATGGCTGAGACCGGAGGTGTTCCGCTTGCGGATGGGCATATGGGCAATGTCCACGCCTTTAAAGAGGATTTTGCCCTCCTTCACCGGCTCCAAACCGGAGATGCCATAGGCAAGCTCTGTCTGGCCGTTGCCGTCAATGCCGGCGATACAGACGATCTCACCCCGCCGTACCTGGAAGGAGACCCCCTTCACGGCATTGTTGGCGTGGCTCTTGGAACCAACCACCATATTCTGAACGTCCAGCACCACTTCCCCGGGATGGGCAGGCTTCTTCTCCACATGGAAGTTGACGTTGCGCCCCACCATCATGGCGGAAAGCCCCTCCGGTGTGGTGTCCTTGATGTCAACCGTGCCGATATACTTGCCCTTACGCAGCACCGAGCAGCGGTCAGCCACCGCCATGATCTCGTTGAGCTTATGAGAGATGAACAGGATGCTTTTGCCCTCAGCGGCCAGATTTTTCATGATCTGCATCAGCTCGTCGATTTCCTGAGGGGTGAGCACAGCGGTGGGCTCGTCAAAGATCAGGATCTCATTGTCCCGGTAGAGCATCTTCAAAATCTCGGTACGCTGCTGCATACCCACCGTGATGTCGGAGACAATGGCGTCCGGGTCCACCTTCAGGCCGTACTTTTCACTCAGGGCAACAACCTTCTTTCGAGCCTCATCCTTCTGCAAAAAGCCCATTTTATTGGGCTCCACACCCAGAATGATGTTGTCCAGCACAGAGAAGCACTCCACCAGCTTGAAATGCTGATGCACCATGCCGATTCCAAGGGCGTTTGCGTCGTTGGGATCGTTGATCTTGACCTTTTTGCCGTCCTTGTGAATCTCTCCCTCCTCCGGCTGATACAGGCCAAACAGCACGCTCATCAGGGTGGACTTGCCTGCGCCGTTTTCACCCAGAAGTGCGTGAATCTCGCCACGTTTCAGCTGGAGCGTAATATCATCGTTGGCAATGATACCGGGAAAGCGTTTGGTGATATGCAGCATCTCAATGACATAATCAGCCATACCCATTCCTCCCTTTCTTTTCACGGAGCACAGCTCCGGTGTGATACAGTATTTGTACCCATCTCCGTCCGTATTCCTGAAATGCGGACAGAGATTGACACAGATACTTCCCAAAACGGGGGAGAGCAATGCTCTCCCCCGTGCGGGAATCAGCGAAAAACGCTTACTTAATACTACCAAAATCCTCAACAGTGATGACAGTGGCGAAGTCAGCAGGAGACTTGGTGATGTCGTTGGAGACGGTGATCTCACCGGAGTGCATGGCGATAACCAGATCAGCATAGTCGTCAGCGGTGAAGCCGTCGGCGAACTGAGTGGAGCCAGCCAGCTGGACATAGTTCTCCTCGGGAACGTCGGAGATCAGACCCAGGGACTCGATCTTGCCGCCGTACTCAGAGAATTTGCCGTCCAAGACCACCTGCAGCATGGTGTCAACGGTAGCAGCCAGACCCTTCATAGCGGAGGTGACGGTCATGCCCTCGCCATATTTGCCGTCGATGATGGCAGCCTGGTCCACGTCCACGCCGATGACCTTGCCATTGACCTTGGCAGCAGCCTGAGCGGCTGATTCATAGATGCCGCCGCCGCAGGCGAACACAACCTGAGTGCCGTCCGCATACCAGGTATCCATAGCAGCGGTGATGTCAGCGTCGCCATAGAACTGGTTGCCGTAGGCATACTTCAGGGAAACATCGGTCAGACCCAGCTCAGCAGCGGCAGCGTCAGCACCCTGCACGAAGCCGTAGCCATAGCGCTGCACAGCGGGTACAGCCATGCCGCCCAGGAAGCCCAGCTTGGTGTAGCCCAGCTTGACAGCGGCGAAACCGGCCATATAGCCGCACAGCTCTTCCTGATATACAGCGGAATACAGGTTGGCGGGAGCGGTGAAGCCCTCAGAGAAGTCGCCGGCGGACACATCCAGAG
The DNA here is from genome assembly GCA_000421005.1 of Clostridiales bacterium NK3B98. GTDB lineage: Bacteria > Bacillota > Clostridia > Oscillospirales > Oscillospiraceae > Onthomonas. The sequence goes on along the minus strand of ATWA01000010.1, from coordinate 14,775 downwards.
CGATGAAGATGATGTCGGAATACTCAGGAGCAGTAGCCTCAATGGCCTTGCCGAAAGCATAGCCGGGCATTACGATGACGTTGAAGCCTTGGTCAATGGCGGCCTCGATCTGAGCCACACGATCCTCGTCGGAGTCGGAAGCGGGCTTGAAGTAGGTGAACTCAATGCCGTTGGTCTCAGCAAAAGCCTTGCAGGCCTCATAGGTAGTCTGGTTGAAGGACTGGTCAGTGATGTCGCCGTAGTCGGTGATCATGGCAACCTTCACGTCAGAGGCAGCGGGAGCCGCAGTTTCCTCTGTGGTTTCAGCAGCAGCGGCATCGCCTTCGGCAGCGCCGTCATTGGCAGGAGCAGCCTCGTTGGAGGAGCCGCCGCCGCAGGCGACAAGGCCAAAGCACATGACCATTGCCAGCAACAGTGCGAGAATACGTTTCATGTTACATCTCTCCTTATTTGTTTTTGATCTGCCTTTCGGCACATCAGTACAGGTTCATTATAAAAGATTTCGTCAAAAGAATCAATACTCAAAGATGACATTTATCAGAAAACTTCCTTATTTTCCGGCCTTGACGATTTTTACCACCCGGCTGGTGCCCAGACGGTCAGCGCCAAGGGCAATGAAATCCGCAGCGTCCTGCAAGGTGGAAATGCCGCCTGCGGCCTTGATTTTGACGTGCGGGGCAACATGCTTTGCAAACAGCGCCACATCCTCCCGGGTAGCGCCGCCGGTGGAAAATCCGGTGGAGGTCTTGATGTACTCCGCACCGGAGCGGGACACCACGTCGCACATGGCGATCTTTTCCGCCTCAGTGAGCAGGCAGGTTTCGATAATCACCTTGAGCAGCCGTCCGTCACAGGCAGCTTTGACCGCCCTGATTTCCTCCAGCACGTCCTCGTAGCGTCCTTCCTTGACCCAGCCCAGATTGATGACCATATCCACCTCGCCTGCGCCGTTTTTCACAGCGTCAGAGGCCATAAAGCACTTGGCGGCGGTGGTGTCATAGCCGTTGGGGAAGCCGATGACGGTGCAGATGGTCAGCTTGTCTCCCACATACTTCTTCGCCTGCTTGACAAAGGAAGCGGGAATGCAGACCGAAGCGGTGGAATAGGCAATGCCGTCGTCGCAAATTTGCCGGATCTCATCCCATGTGGCAGTCTGAGCCAGCAGGGTGTGGTCACAGCGGGACAGGATTTCTTTTACGTCCATTGGAATCTCCTCCTCATATTGATATCAGTGGTTTCTGTTGCGGATCAGTTCACGGTAGCACTTATAGCACATACCCTCGTAGCGGTCGTTACCGCCGATGCAGATTTGGTCGCCCTCAACGATGATCTCCCCGTTGTCGTCAAACCGGGCGTTCACCGTCGCCTTACGCCCGCAGCGGCAGACGGATTTGATCTCGGTGATGCTGTCGGCAATCTCAAACAGCCGCTTGGAGCCGGGGAACAGCTTGGTCTGGAAGTCGGCACGAAGGCCAAAGCAGAGGACGGGGATGTCGTCCAAATCGGCCAAATCCTTCATCTGCTCTACCTGCGTCTCAGTGAGAAACTGACATTCATCACAAATCAGCACGTCCAGCGGAGCATGATTCAGCTTTCGGTGAAACAGAGCACGAATGTCCTCCTGTTCATCCACGGCCACAGCCTCTGCCTGTAAACCAATCCGTGAGCGCACCATGGTATGTACAAATCCCTCGTTGTCCGTGAGGTCGTCACGGTTATCGGTGCTGGGCTTGATGAGCAGCACCTGCTTGCCCTTTTCCTCATAGTTGAATTTGGTCATCAATGCCTGAGCGGTTTTGGAAGAGCCCATAGCGCCAAATTTGAAGTAGAGCTTGGCCATATCAATCCTCCTGTGCCACAGTCCGGTGGCGCACCAGACCTACGATTGCGCTGATGGCAGCCAGCGACTCGTTGAGCATACCCGCAATGGAGTGGGTCATAATGTCATAAATCAGCAAAAACGGGATAGAAGTGAGGGTAATCCCCCGTACATACTGGGGACGCTGTACTGCCATTGCCACCGTGTTCAACACCATGGAAATGATGCAGAACAGAGATGCAATTCCGCCCCATGTAACGATGCCGAACACCACCAGCAGCAGGGCAAACACCCCGGCTTTCAGCCCAAAGGCAACAGCAGGGGAGAAGGGGCCGTTTTTGCCTCGGGTAACATAGAAGGTCAGGTTGCGTACCAGGCAGATGGCATTGGAGGCAGCCGCCGTCCAGGCGGCAGGAATGCCGGAAAGCGCCAGCAGCGCAAAATGAGCCAGAAACAACAGGGTGCTGAATACCTGAAGCAGAAGCAGCTTTTCATACTGTTTACACTGAAGGGAGCAGAGGCATACCCCCAGCGCCACAAAGCCCACCAGTTGGGCAATGAAATCCATATCATCGACCTCTCTCATGTACCGGAAGGAGTTAAGTCCTCCGGAATCCTGCCCCTATCTTACCACAGTGACGGCTTTTTGTAAATGTATTTTCTTGTGTTGATTTTATTGGAAAAACGATCTTGCAGATAAAATCATCCTTGCTATAATGGAGGAAAATGAGAGAAGGTGAGCAGAAAATGCGTTATACACGGTGCCGGGAGGCGGTTTTTCTGGCAAGACCAAATCGCTTCATTGCCCGGGTCATACTGGACGGGACGGAAATCTCCGTCCACGTCAAAAACACCGGACGATGCCGGGAGCTGTTGCTGCCCGGCGCAAAGGTCATCCTGTCTCAGGGGAATAACCCTGCACGAAAGACAAAGTATGACCTGGTCGCCGTGTGGAAAGGCGAGCTGCTGGTCAATCTGGACGCACAGGCACCCAATGTGCTTGCCGCTGAATATCTGCCCCGCTCCGGTCTGTTTGCCCCTCATGCACATATTCGCCCAGAGTACACCCACGGCGATTCCCGCTTTGACTTCTACATCGAAGAAGATGAGCGCAAACACCTGATGGAGGCGAAAGGGGTGACGCTGGAAGAGCGTGGGCACGCTTTCTTTCCCGACGCACCCACCCAGCGCGGGGTAAAGCACATCAATGGACTCATCCGTGCTTTGGACGAGGGTTTTGAGAGCTGGCTGTTCTTTGTGGTTCAGATGGAGGGAATGACCGCTTTCTCTCCCAATGACCGCACCCATCCTGCATTCGGCGAAGCTCTGCGCAGGGCAAATGAGGCAGGTGTGCATCTGCTGGCCATGGGCTGTCAAGTGGATACGAACGGAGCGAAAATCACATATCCCATTCCCATTCTCCTATAAGGAAACCCCTTGAGGCGGAAACCTCAAGGGGTAAATGCTTATCCGTAGACAAATTCCTGCAAATTGGCTCTCAGCACGTTCCAGTCGTTAGGCACCAGAACACTCATACCCTTTACACGCTGGCCGGAATAGGAGCCGTCCTCCGGAATACGGTATTCAGAAATGGAGTCAGCGCCAATGTTGTAAGCGGTAAGACCAATGGAAAGAATCTCATCGTTGGTCATATCTGTGGTAATGTCACCGGCCACAGAGTTGTACAGGTTGAGCAGATCCGTCCAGGGACGGGTCTTTACCTGCTGGAAGATGGTCTGGATCACAATGCGCTGGCGCTCGGTACGTCCAAAATCGTCGTGGGAATTATCCGTTCTGACGTAGCGGATTCTGGCGTACATCAGCGCTGCCTCACCGCTGAGATGATTGTAACCGACAGAGAGTCCGTCGATGGGATCCTGCAACGAATAATCACTGTATTGACTGGTGCCGCTCATGTAAGATACTTCTGCTTCGTTCAGTCTGATATCAATGCCGCCCAGTGCGTCGATGATATGGATAAAGCCGTCAAAATCCACCTCAACATTATAGTCAATGTGAATACCGAAGTTTGCCTCGATGGTCTTATCCAGCAACTCAAACCCGCCAAAAGCATAAGCTGCATTGATTTTGTTGTCGCTGTATCCGGGAATCTGAACATAGAGATCACGCATCAGAGAGACCATGCTCAGTTTCTTCCTTGTTGTATCCATACTGAGGATAATCATACTGTCTGAACGCGCCCGCTGTCCGGCAACCCGGGTGTCCTGCCCTACCAGAAGCACATTGACAACGCCGTGCACTTCCTCAGGACGATTCAGAATCTCGCCCCAGTCCACATCAGTGATTGTGTCAGGTTCGTCAGTGTCCTCGTCGAAGTCCTCTGTAGTGAACTCTGTCTCAACAGCAGAAAGTCGGTTGATTTTATTGAGCTGAGCCTGCAAAAAAGCATATGCACCAATCACCATCAGCGCCAGAACAGCGAGAAGAACCAATATAACCTTGCGCACCTTAGACATGCTCTGTCTTTCCTCCGTTTCAAAGCATACGTCTGACACAAAGGCCAGACGTGATTCATTCCTACATCTACATTTCAATTGATAACTCGGTTCATTCTAATCTTTTTTCAGCATAACGTCAAGGGCATATCCGACATTTTTAGACGAACTTCATAATATAATTCTCCCAGAATTGTAAGATAACACAACAGCACATTCATCGTTGCGGGTTTTTAGAGTTTTTTTCTTCTATTCATAAAAACTTCATTTCCGTCTGTTATAGTTGGCACAATGAAAAATGTCTCAGGATGTGCCGTCAAAAATGCCTTTACGGGAGCATCAGGAAAGGGGATCGCAATGGGCGCCATTATAGGAATTGATTTGGGAACCACCAATAGCTGTATTGCGGTGGTAGAGGGCGGAAAGCCTGTCATTATTCCCAACGCCGAGGGCGGTCGTACTACTCCCAGCGTGGTTGCGATCAATAAAAACGGAGAGCGTCTGGTGGGGGAGTATGCCCGCAGACAGGCGGTGACCAATGCCAACGGCACCATCTCCTCCATCAAACGGCAGATGGGCACGGAGAACCGCCCGGAGCTGGGCGGCAAACGCCGTTCTCCTCAGGAAATCAGCTCTATGATTTTGCGTAAGCTGAAGGAGGATGCGGAAAGCTATCTGGGGCAGAGCGTCACGGACGCAGTGATTACCGTACCCGCCTATTTCAACGACGTTCAGCGTCAGGCGACCAAGGACGCAGGGCGCATGGCAGGCTTGAACGTCCGCCGGATCATCAACGAGCCTACCGCCGCCGCCCTTGCCTATGGTCTGGACCACGGGGAGAGCCAAAAGATCATGGTCTACGATTTGGGCGGCGGCACCTTTGACGTGTCCATCATCGAGATTGGCGAAGGTGTCATCGAGGTGCTTGCCACCTGCGGGGACAATCATCTGGGGGGAGACGATTTCGACCAGCGCCTTTGCAACTATCTGGTCAGCGAGTTTAAACAGCAGACCCGGTATAATGCCGCCAAAGACCCGGTCGCCATGGAGCGCATCCGTGAAGCGGCTGAAAAGGCAAAGAGAGAGCTGTCCACTGCCTCCTCCACCGTGGTAAGCCTTCCGTTTCTCGCTCAAAACCGGTCAGGCCCCCTGCATATGGAGCTGACGGTTCAGCGTTCCCTGTTTGAACAGCTTACCCGGGATTTGGTGGATCGCACCACCATGCCGGTGAAAACCGCCCTCAACGACGCAGGTCTCACCGTTTCCCAACTGAGTAAGGTTCTTTTGGTGGGCGGCTCCACCAGAATGCCCGCCGTACAGGAGCACGTCCGCTCTCTGGTGGGAATGGCTCCCTGTAAGGGACTGAACCCGGACGAGTGCGTGGCTCTGGGCGCCGCCATTCAGGGCGCAACCCTGGGCTTTTCTGATGCGGGACTGTCCTCAGGGCCGGGAACGGAAATCCTCCTTTTGGACGTAACCCCTCTGAGTCTGTCCATTGAGACGGTGGGCGGGGTTGCCACCCGGCTGATTGAACGAAATTCCACCCTTCCGGTGCGTTATTCCCAGATATTCACCACTGCCGCCAATTTCCAGACCAATGTGGAAATTCACGTTTTGCAGGGAGAGCGGCCCATGGCAAGGGACAACAAAACCATCGGCAAATTCAAGCTCACCGGAATCAAACGGGCGCTGAGAGGCATCCCTCAAATTGAAGTAACCTTTGATTTGGACACCAATGGCATTTTGAAGGTCAGCGCCCGTGACTTAGGCACCGGACGGGCACAGGGCATCACCATTTCGTCCAGTTCCAATCTGTCTGAGGACGAGATCCAGCAGGTCATGCGGGATGCGGAGCAGTACGCACAGGAGGATTCCCTTCGCCGTGAGACCATGGAGCTGCGCAATCAGGCGGAGGAACTGACGGTTCGAGTGAAGGAAGCGCTTCGGGTATGCGGAAAAGAGATGGAGCGTGCCAACCGCAACGAGGTGAAAAATGACCTGTCCAATCTGGAACGTCTAATCCACCGCTATAAACCGGAGCGTCCTGACAGTGTCCCTGCTGAGGAGTTTCGACAGGGCATCAGCCGTCTGGAGCATTCTTCTGACGGACTGATGAGCAGGTATTCCGCCGCATCGCAACACCCTTGACGTTACTTTTGCACAAGGATATAATGGAAACACGGAGACGGCTTTTCGAGGAGGAGATACTATGACAGTCAAGGTGAAAGAGCGGTCTGTTGTCCCGGTCTATCTCGTTGCGCTGGTGTGGATTTTCTCCACCTTTGCCCTGCATGTGAATACGCTGCCGGGGTATATCGGAACGGTTCTGGCTTCCGTGGCTGCCTTTCTTGTGGGCAGGTTGTTTTTCCCGGATCAGCTCAAAGAGGTAGAACGGCCTGACCCGCCTCCTGCCGACCCGGAGCGGTACGCCATGGAGCAGGAGCGCAACCGGGCGGTTTCCGAGCTGCACCGGCTCAATGAAAACATTGCCGACGAGGAAATCTCCCAAATCCTGTTCCACTTGGAGGAGGTCACCGGAAAGATTTTTGACCAGCTGATCGCAGCGCCTGCAAAGGCATCCTCTGCCAGACGGTTTCTGGACTATTATCTGCCTACCACCATTAAGCTGCTCAACCAGTATGACCGGATGGATCAGCTTGGCGCAGCGGGCAGCAATGTGACAGCAGCCAAGGAGCGGGTACGCAGCTCACTGCATACTGTCTCCGCAGCCTTTGATAAACAGCTTGATGCCCTGTTTCAGGACGATTATATGGATATTTCCGCAGAGATCACCGTTTTGGAACAGATTCTAAAACAGGAAGGACTTGCTGACAGCGGATTTGTCACTGGCAGCGCACAATGAGAGAAAATGGAAAGAGGAGGAAACAACCATGAGCGAGATTAACCTGACCCTTGACCCCACCCCTGTACAGGAGGACGCAGCAGCCACCGCCGCCGCCGCACCTGCCGCCCCCACCCTGACCCTCACCCCGGAGGCAGAGGAACAAAAGCCGGAAGCTCCCCGGGTAGACATGGACGAGCAATTGCTCAGCGAAGCAGAGCGGAAGGTTGTGGACGACTTTGCCAAGAAGATCGACATTACCGACACCACGCAGGTGCTGCAATACGGCGTAGCCGCCCAGAAGAACGTCTCTGATTTCTCCACCAACGCTCTGAGCAAGGTAAACACCAAGGATCTGGGCGAGGTTGGCGACACCCTCTCTTCTCTGGTGGTGCAGCTGAAGAACAACGCCCCCGGCGAGCAGAAAAAGCGTGGCTTCTTTGGCAGACAGAAGGTAAAGCTGGACGAGCTGAAGGCCCAGTATTCCAAGGCGGAAGCCAACGTAGACCAGGTCACCAAGATTCTGGAAAAGCATCAGGTAGAGCTGATGAAGGACGTGGCCATGCTGGATCAGATGTACGAGCTGAATCAGCAGTATTACAAGGAGCTGACCATGTATATTCTGGCCGGCAAGAAAAAACTGGAAAATGTCCGCAACGGTGAATTGAAGGAGCTGAAGGAGCGGGCAGCCGCCACTGGCCGTCAGGAGGATGCGGAGGCATACAACGATCTGGCTAATCAGGTGAACCGCTTTGAGAAAAAGCTGCACGATCTGGAGCTGACCCGGGTGATCTCCATTCAGATGGGCCCTCAGACCCGTCTGCTGCAAAACAACGACACCCTGATGATCGAGAAAATCCAGACCTCTCTGGTCAACACTATTCCGCTGTGGAAGAGCCAGATGGTGCTGGCACTGGGACTGGAGCGCTCCCGTCAGGCAACCGCTGCTCAGTCTGCGGTGACCGATATGACCAACCAGCTTTTGAAGAAAAACGCCGAGATGCTCCACATGGGCACTGTCGCCACAGCCAAGGAGGCGGAACGCTCTATCGTGGATCTGGAGACACTGCAACACACCAATCAGGAATTGATCGCCACGCTGGACGAGGTCATCACCATCCAGAAGGAAGGCGCTCAGAAGCGGGCTGAGGCTGAGGTCGAGCTGGGCAAGATTGAGGGCGAGCTAAAGCAGAAGCTGCTGAGTCTCAGGGGATAAGGCAGAAGCGCCTCCCCACGGAAAGGGCAGGTGTTAATCATGAAACAGTTGAAGAAATTCCCGGTAGCAGTGGCAGTCACCACGCTGATTGTGGCGCTCTGCATCGGGTACAGCGTATTTCTGGGCAAGGTTGCGGCGGTTCAGGTGAAATCAGGGGATTTCATTCTGGACAGCGCCAATGTGCTCAGCGATTCCACAGAGTCCACCCTCCGCTCCTACAACAGCTCCTTCGACAGCAGCTATGGCAGTATCATTGCGGTAGCCACGGTCAATTCCACCCGTGGCTGGACGATGGAAAATTACGCCTACGAGCTGGCAGAGCAGTGGCAGCTGACCCAGCATGATCTGGTGCTGCTGCTGGACATCGGCGGTCAGGACGCCTATTTTCTGGAGGGCGGCGACTGGACATCGCTGGATTGCGGCGGTATGCTGGATACCTACGCCTCCCAATCCTTCTTCAATGGAGATTATGACGGGGCGGTGCTCGGTTTGTTTTCCGCAATGGAGGACTGGTACGAAGGAAACGCAGTTACCATCTCCAACCATGTGAACAGCAATGCCCCCGGATATTATGAGAGCGGTTCCGCTGGAGATTCTCCCGTCATCGGTTTGCTCTTCGCTGCGGTGGTCATCTATCTGGTAATCGCTTCCGCAGAGCGTCTGCGCTACCGTCAGTGGTATCACTCCTACGGACACATGGCGCAGCCCTCTGTGCTGTTTGTCCCCATCTTTCCGTGGCACCGTCCGGGCAGCTATTGGTTCCGGCGCATGATGCGCACCCCGCCCCGAACAACCTTTTACAACCCGCCCGCAGGCTTTACTCGACCGGGCAGCGGTTTTCGTTCCACCAGCTTCCGTGGCGGCGGCTTTGGCAGCCGTGGCGGAGGGTTCGGCGGAGGACATGGCGGCGGCTTTGGCAGCCGGGGTGGAGGCTTCGGCGGAGGCCGCAGCGGCGGCTTTGGTGGTCGCGGCGGCGGTTTTGGCGGAAGACGTTGACAGATTTTGCGATGCAACGCCCCTGCGCATCAGCGCAGGGGCGTTTTCATACGAATACTTGGTGAAGCGTTTTGCAGGGCTTAGCCCGTCAAATGAGGTGAACAATATGTATCAACTGCTATTCTTCGATATTGACGGCACGCTGTGTATGCCGGGAGATGACCCCACTCCCCGGACAGTACACGCCATTCAAAGTGCCCGGGAGAGGGGCTGCAAGTGTTTTCTCTCCACCGGACGGAACATCACCAGCATTCCAAAAGCAGTGGATGCCATCGGATTCGACGGCTACATCACCAACGCCGGAGCCACCGCCCTGTTGGGAGAATCTCTGCTGCTCTCGGTGCCCATCCCGGACGATGTGCTGCGTGCCACTCTGGATGCCTTTTACCGAACCCGGTGCGTCTTTGTATTGCAGACCAACAAGGGCAACTACTGCGACTACGCACAGATCGACCGAATCTGGAATCCCCGCCCCACGCAGATTGAAACCTATGTGGACTTTACCAACCGAATGCTGGATGTGAAAGACCTGTCCCAGCTTCCCCCAGAGGAACCGGTGTACAAAATCTGCTTTTATACCCCTTATGCCGATGCTGTCAGGCAGCTCAGACAGGAGCTGTCCTGCTGGTACTCCTTCACCATGTTTGACAATCTCTTTGACGACATGGAGCTGCACAGCGGGGAAATCAATCAGCTAGCCGCCAATAAAGGAAAAGCCCTCCGGGCATTCTGCGACTATTTCCGTGTCCCAACCGAGGAAACCATCGCCTTTGGAGACAGCACCAACGATTTGGAGATGCTTCAGGAGGCGGGGTTAGGGGTTGCCATGGAAAACGCCCAGCAGCCCCTCAAAGCTGCCGCCGACCTGATTGCCCCACCCTGTAAGGAGGATGGGGTAGCCCAGATCATCGAACAATATGTCCTGACATAAAAAGGCCGAAGCGAAACCGCTTCGACCTTTTGTTATAGATAGATTATCCCAGCGCAGTCAGAGACTCTTCCAACTGAGCAATCTCTTTTTCCGTCTTGCTCAGATTGTCCCGTTCCCGCTGAATGACCGCCTCAGGAGCCTTGGAGACAAACTTTTCATTTGCCAGCTTGTTCTGGATTCCGGCGAGATACTTCCGCTTCTTGTCCAGTTCCTTCTCAATGCGCTTGCGCTCTGCGTCCAGATCCACCAGCTCTGCCAGAGGGATATACAGCTTGGCATCTGCGGTGACCAGACTGACCAGACCGTCCACCTTGGCCGGGGTATCCCGGGTGACAACTGCCTCGGTGGTAAAGGCCAGCCGCTGGAAGAAGGGGATACCCTTGGAGAACACGTCGCCCAGCCCGGTGACCACAGTGAGCTCCGCCTTGCGGCTGGGTGCCACGTTCATCTCCGCACGGCGGGCACGGACGGCCTTGATCACGTCCATGATCTTCTCCATAGCGGCTTCGTCCTCGGGGAAGACCAGCTCAGGATGATAAACCGGCCAATCCTGCATCATCAGGAAGTCGCCCTTGTGGGGCAGAGCCTGCCAGATTTCCTCGGTGATAAAGGGCATATACGGGTGCAGCAGTTTGAGTGTCTCCACCAGCACATAGCAAAGCACCTGCTGCGCCTGTTCCTTGGCGTTCTGGTCGTCACTGGTGAGACGGGACTTGGTCAGCTCGATATACCAGTCGCAATAGCTGTCCCAGATGAAGTCATAAATCTTCTGTGCCGCCACGCCCATGTCGAAGTGCTCAAGATTGTCGGTCACTTCCCGGACGGTACGGTTCAGCTTGGAGAGAATCCACTTATCCTCCAGCTCCAACTGTTCCGGCAGCTTGTTTTCCTCAATGGTGAGATTCATCATCAGGAACCGGGAGGCGTTCCAGATCTTGTTGGCGAAGTTCCGCATGGCGGTGACCTTCTCCTCGCTGTAACGCATATCATTGCCGGGGGTGGAGCCCATCACCAGCATGAGACGGAGCGCGTCTGCGCCGTACTGGTCAATGACCTCCAGCGGGTCAATGCCGTTGCCCAGACTCTTGGACATTTTACGTCCCAGAGCATCACGAACAATACCGTGGACGCACACCGTATCAAAGGGGGCTTTTCCGGTGTATGCCAGACCAGAGAAGATCATCCGGCTTACCCAGAAGCCAATGATGTCATAACCGGTGACCAGTGTGTTGGTGGGATAGAAGAACTTCAAATCCTCGCTGTCCTCGTTGGGCCAGCCCAGCGTGGAGAAGGGCCATAGAGCGGAGGAGAACCAAGTATCCAGCGTGTCCGGGTCCTGGGTCAGCTTGCTGCTGCCGCACTTGGGACAGGTGCAGGGAGCCTCTTTCGCCACTACCGTCTCACCGCACTGGTCGCAGTACCAGGCGGGAATCTGATGTCCCCACCAGAGCTGACGGGAGATGCACCAATCCCGGGTGTTGTTCATCCAGTTCAGATAGGTCTTGGTGAACCGCTCCGGCACAAAGCGGATCTCGCCCTTGTTCACCGCCTCGATGGCAGGCTCCGCCAAGCTCTTCATCCGCACAAACCACTGCTTGGACACCATAGGCTCAATGGTGGTGTGGCAGCGGTAGCAGGTGCCCACGTCGTGCTTCAAAGGCTCCACATATTTCAGAGCGTGAATGGCCTCCAAATCGGCCAGAATCGCCTTGCGGGCCTCGGCGGTGGTCATGCCGGCGTATTTGCCACAGTCCAGCACCTCCGGCTCGTTTTCTGCCACATGACCGGAGGAAATCCGCTCCTGCCACTCTGCCACGTCCGCCTTTCCGGTCATATGACCGTCATAGGTGAAGCAGCGGACGATAGGCAGGCTGTGGCGCTGACCCACTTCAAAGTCGTTGGGGTCGTGGGCGGGTGTGATCTTCACCACGCCGGTGCCCTTTTCCATATCAGCGTGCTCGTCACAGACGATCGGGATTTCCTTGTTCAGCAGGGGGAGAGTCACATGACACCCATGGAGGTGAGCATAGCGGGGGTCTTCGCCGTTGATGGCCACAGCGGTATCGCCCAGCATGGTCTCGGGACGGGTGGTAGCCAGCTCCAGATACTCGCCTGTCTCCTTCACCTGATAGAGCAGGTGCCAGAAATGACCGTCCTGCTCCTCATATTCCACCTCTGCGTCAGAGATGGAGGTCTGGCAGTGGGGACACCAGTTGACCATCCGGTTGCCCTGATAGATCTTGCCCTCGTGATAGAGGTTGACAAAGACCTCCTTCACTGCTTCCGAGCAGCCCTCATCCATGGTGAACCGCTCCCGCTCCCAATCGCAGGAGGAACCCAGGGTGCGAAGCTGCTTGACAATCCGCCCGCCAAACTTGTTTTTCCAAGCCCAGGCCCGTTCCAGAAACTTCTCCCGTCCCAGATCGTCCTTGGTCAGTCCGTCCTTGCGCATATCCTCCACCACTTTGGCTTCGGTGGCGATGGAGGCGTGGTCAGTGCCGGGCACCCACAGAGCGGCGTACCCCTGCATCCGCTTGAAGCGAATCAGGATATCCTGCATGGTGTTGTCCATGGCGTGACCCATGTGGAGCTGTCCGGTGACATTGGGAGGGGGCATCACAATGGTATAGGGCTTCTTATCCGGATCACGGTGACCCCGGAAGCAGCCGCTGCTCTCCCATGCCTCATAAATGCGCCCTTCCACCTTCTGAGGCTCATAAATCTTCGGCAATTCTTTCGTCATATTTTTACAACCTTTCTCTCAGGGCAAAAGAAAAAGCCCTGAGTATACTTTACTCAGGACGAATCGAAATCCGTGGTACCACCTGAATTCGGGTGAAAACCCGCACTCATTGCCCGATAACGGCGGGAACCGTCGTCTCCTACTGCCATTCAGACACGCAGCTCATGGGCGACCTTCCGCCACCGGCCTCCAACGCCTTCCACCAAACGGCGTCTCTCTGTGTTCAGCCGGGAGACGTACTCCTCCCAATCAACGCTTTTTAACTTCCAACAGTATACGCATACAGGCGGGAATTGTCAAGGTATTTTCCACATTCGCCCCGCTTCCCTTGCTTTTTCATCTCTGTTTGATATAATGAAGACAATTCAAAAGGGAGGGATGCCCAATGGGAGAGGGAACACGGGTGGTCATCACCGGAATGGGGGCGGTCACTCCCATCGGTATCGGCGTGAAACCATACTGGCGCAATCTGATTTCCGGTGTGTGCGGCATTGCCCCGTTTACCCATATTGCAGCGGACAACCTGCCCGTCCGATTCGGGGGAGAGGTGCCCAACGCTGACAGCCTTCTGCCCAGACAGCAGGCCTCCAAAATGGCTCGCTTTACCCAGTTTGCCTATCTGGCGGCAAAGGAGGCTATGGAAGACAGCGGGCTTCATCCCCACCCCCAGCGTACCGGAATCACCATGGGTACCGCCATGGACGGAATACTGGAAATCTGTGAGGGACAGGACTACCTCATCCGGACGGGTCGCCGCCTGTCTCCCTTCTTTGTGCCAAAGGTACTGGGCAATATGGCCGCCTGTCAGATTGCAATGGCATATGACATCCAAGGCCCCAGCTTTACCCTGAACACCGCCTGTGCCTCCGGAGGAGACGCCGTGACCACAGCGGTGCTGATGCTGCGCTCCGGCATGGCAGACAGTGTGCTTGCCGTAGGCGGGGAAAGTATGGCCTGCGCCCCGGTGATTTCCTGCCTGAATACCGCCGGAGCCCTGAGCCGGCGCAATGACGACCCCCTCCACGCCTCCCGTCCCTTTGATGCAGACAGAGACGGCTTTGTCATCGGAGAGGGGGGCGGCGCTCTGGTCTTGGAGACGGAGGTTCACGCCAAAGCCCGGGGCGCTTTCATCTATGGCGAGATTCTGGGCTGCGGCAACAACAACGACGCCTATCACCTTACCTCACCCCGTCCCCACGGGGAGGGAGGAGCAGCGTGTATGCGCCTTGCCCTTCAGGATGCCAGACTGAACCCGGAGCAGATCGGCTATCTCAACGCCCACGGCACCGCTACAAGAGTGGGGGATGCCTGTGAGTGCGACGCTGTGCGTACGGTGTTTGGGTCATATGCCAGTCAAATTCCCGTTTCCTCCACCAAAGGCGCCACAGGACACCTTATGGGGGCAGGTGGCATCACCGAACTGATTGCCTGCGTGTTGGGCATCCGGGAGGGCGTCTTGCCGCCTACCCTCAATCTTGACCATATCGACCCCGCCTGTGATTTAAACCATGTTCCCAATGTAGCAAGAGAGGCGAACTACGATTACGCCATGAGCAACGCCTTCGGTTTCGGCGGGCAGAATTCCAGTATCATTGTTGGGAAATACCTCTAGGGAAACACTGAATAAATCTCTCGGATGGATGAGCGAGGATGTTTTTTGTCAGCCGGGGATAAAAGACCGCAGGAATACCGACGTATTTCAAGGGATTTTAGACCCGGATGGCGGAAAACAGACCGCTCAGACGCCGTAGCTTGATTTGTTCAGTGGTTCC
>ATWA01000009.1 GCA_000421005.1 Clostridiales bacterium NK3B98 | reverse complement strand
AGGAATACTGACGTATTTCAAGGGATTTTAGACCCGGATGGCGGAAAACAGACCGCTCAGACGCCGTAGCCTGATTTGTTCAGCGGTTCCTTAAAGTGCAGCTTTCAACGCCTCTACCCGATCCAGACGCTCCCAGGGCAGGTCCAGATCAGGACGGCCGAAGTGACCATAAGCAGCGGTCTGGCGGTAGATGGGACGGCGCAGATCCAGTGCCTTGATAATGGCGGCGGGGCGCAGGTCGAAGGTACGGCGGACGATATCAGCCAGCACGCTGTCCTCCACCTTGCCAGTGCCGTAGCTGTCCACCAGCACGGAGACCGGTTCCGCCACGCCAATGGCATAGGCCAGCTCAATCTGGCAGCGGTCTGCCAGTCCGGCGGCCACCAGATTCTTAGCCGCATACCGTGCCATATAAGCGGCAGAGCGGTCCACCTTGGTGGGGTCTTTTCCGGAGAAGCATCCGCCGCCGTGGGCAGCGGCACCGCCGTAGGTGTCCACAATGATTTTCCGTCCGGTGAGACCGGAATCGCCCACCGGGCCGCCCACCACAAACCGTCCGGTGGGGTTCACATAGAACTTGGTCTCCGGGCGGATGTACCGCTTGGGCAGGTTGGGACGAATGATCTCTTCGATGACCGCCTCCCGGAGGTGGTGAATGGCGATATCCGGGTCGTGCTGGGTGGAGACCACAATCGCCGGGCACCACTCCACCTCGCCGTTTTCGTCATAGGCCACGGTGACCTGACTCTTCCCGTCCGGGCGGAGCCAGCTCAGCTCGCCGTTCTTCCGCTTGGCAGCCAGAGCCAGCGTCAGGTTATGGGCAAGGGCGATGGGAGCGGGCATCAGTTCCCTGGTCTCCCGGCAGGCATAGCCAAACATCATGCCCTGATCGCCGGCACCGGTGCGCTGGAACTCGTCTTCATTTCCCCCCTGCGCCTCAAAGGAGTTATCCACGCCCATGGCGATGTCAGGGGACTGCTTGTCCAGTGTGGTGAACACAGCACAGCTCTTGGCATCAAAGCCATAAGCGGGGTCGGTGTAGCCAATATCCGCAACGGTAGAGCGGACAATGGCGGGAATATCCACCTGTGCCTTGGTGGTCACCTCGCCCATGACCATCACCATGCCAGTGGTGGTGACGGTCTCGCAGGCCACACGGCTCTGGGGGTCCTGCGCCAGCATGGCATCCAATACGGCATCGGAGATCTGGTCGCAGACCTTGTCGGGATGTCCCTCGGTGACGGATTCAGAAGTAAAAATACGGCTTGTCATTGTGATTGGTTTCCTTTCTGTATTTCATTTGCAATAACACAGCCTCTGGTCAAAGAAAAAGCGCACCCTCAGCGGATGCGCGTGACTTTCGTCCTCATCTTTACGATTAACCGCTGGATTTGGCACCTTACCTCTCCCGCAGGTGAGGCAGGTTGTCGGGCTTCATCGGGCCATTCCCTCCGCCGCTCTTGATAAGGCTGTTCAATTGTAGACACATTATAACACAACGTCGGGTTTTGTCAACACCGGGGTGAAGATTCGTATGGGTGGTGCGAAGCGCAGAAAACCCCTCCGTTTTTGCAAACGGAGGGGCAGTATTGGTAAGGATTTCCTTACTTAATCATGGATGCGACTTCGGCAGCGAAATCGTCTTCCTTCTTCTCGATGCCCTCGCCGGTGACAAAGCGGGTGAACTTGACCACTTCGATTTTGCCGCCCAGCTGCTTGGCAACCTGCTTCACATGGTCAGCCACAGTGACCTTGTTCTCCTTGACGAAAGCCTGATTCAGCAGGCAGACCTCAGCGAAGAAGTTGTTCATACGGCCCTTGACCTTGTTCTCAGCGATCATCTGACGCTTGGCCTCGGGAATCTTGGTGTTGGCAGCGCCCTCTTCCATGGCCTTAGCCAGCTGCACAGCCTTCTCCTTCTCCACTTCCTCAGCGGGAACCTCGGCCTCGGAGACATAGGAGGGGCTCATAGCGGCGATCTGCATGGCCAGATCCTTGCCCAGCTCGGTGACGGCGGCGGCATTGTCGATGCCCTCTACAGCCAGATTGACCAGCACGCCAATCTTGCCGTTCATGTGGACATAGGGGACGTTGCAGCCGTCAGCATAGCGGACGAAGCGGCGGATCTGGATGTTCTCGCCGATGGACAGCACCTTGTCAGCGGTGACGGAGTCCACGGTGCGGTCGGTGCCGGGATAGGTGGCGTTTTTCAGCGCCTCCACGTCGGCGGGGGCGGCATCAGCCACAACAGAAGCCACGTCACGGACAAACTCCTGGAAGGTGGCGTTCTTTGCCACAAAGTCGGTCTGGGAGTTGACCTCGATGACAACGCCCACGCCGCTGTCGGACACCATGGCATAGCTCACGCCCTCGGCGGCAACCTTGCCGGCCTTCTTGGTCTGAGCAGCCAGACCCTTTTCACGCAGCCAATCAATGGCCTTGTCCTTGTCGCCGTCAGAGGCAACCAGAGCCTTTTTGCAGTCCATCATACCAACGCCGGTCATCTCACGGAGCTCTTTGACCAGCTTTGCACTAATTTCAGCCATTGGATATTCCTCCTGTATCTTAAACTCGTATCCGGATTACTCGGCGTCGGCTTCCTTGGCCTCAGCGGCCTCCACCTCGTCGTTGCCCTGACGGCCCTCAATGACGGCATTTGCCATGACGCTGGAAATCAGACGGATGGCACGGATTGCGTCGTCGTTGCCGGGGATGGCATACTCAGCCTCGTCGGGATCGCAGTTGGTGTCCACGATTGCGACCACAGGAATGCCCAGCTTGTGAGCCTCAGCGATGGCGTTGTGCTCCTTGCGGGGGTCAACCACAAAGATAGCGCCGGGGAGCTGACGCATTTCCTTCACGCCGCCCAGATACTTCTCCAGCTTTGCCATCTCGTGCAGCAGCTTGATCACTTCCTTCTTGGGGAGCATATCGAAGGTGCCGTCCTCCTGCATCTTCTTCAGCTGAGCCAGACGGTCCACACGGGTACGCATGGTCTTGAAGTTGGTCAGCATACCACCCAGCCAGCGGGAGTTCACATAGAACATACCGCAGCGGGCGCTCTCCTCACGGATGGCATCCTGTGCCTGCTTCTTGGTGCCCACGAACAGAACGCTCTTGCCCTCAGCGGCCACGTCCTTGACAAAGGAATAAGCCTCTTCCAGCTTCTTCACCGTCTTCTGCAGGTCGATGATATAGATGCCGTTGCGCTCGGTGTAGATATAGGTGGCCATTTTGGGGTTCCACCGACGGGTCTGGTGGCCGAAGTGTACGCCGGCCTCCAAAAGCTGCTTCATAGATACGACTGCCATTGTTTGTTTCCTCCTGAAATGAATTTGTTGTTACCTCCACCCGGTTCATCCCTTATGCCCATCGGAAAAACCGACAACAGGGCATAAAATCCCCATGGGTGTGCGTAATCCTGAAGTAGTATACTATAACAGTCATTGGAATGCAAGTGTTTTTTTACCTGCTTTTTCCGTTTTTCCGTTTTGGAAAACAGTGATTCCAATTTGGCACATTTGCCAGAATCCTGCATTTTCTCTATTGCGTGTAGGGCATCTTGCTGTTATACTCATGGTGTAAAGACATGTGTCTAAAATCATATTTCAGCGGAAAGGAGGGATTCCAATGCCTTCTATTGTATCCTTTGGGGAAATACTGATCGACCTGACCGAGATTGGCAAGACTCCCGGCGGCGACCCGATTTATGCCGCCTATCCCGGCGGTGCCCCTGCAAATCTGGCAGTGGCGGCGGCCCGTCTTGGCACGGAGACGGCTTTTGTGGGCAAGGTGGGGTTCGACCCCTTTGGTGACCAGTTGCGCAGAACCCTGCGGGACAACGGCGTGGACACTTCCTTTCTTTATACCGACCCGGTGAACTATACCACGGTTGCTACGGTTTCTCTGGACAGTGCGTGCCGTCAGTCCTACCACTTCTTCCGCTCTCCCGGGGCGGATTCCCAGCTCACCCAGGAGGAGGCCATGGCAGGGCTTTGGGGAAGACCCAAGGTATTTCACTTCGGTTCTGTCGCCCTGTCTACCGAGCCCTCCCGTTCCGCTGTACTCAGCGCCGCCGCTATGGCGCACCGGCTGGGCGCACTGATCTCCTTTTCCCCCAGCTATCGGGACAGTCTGTGGCCCTCTCAGGCAGATGCCATTTTTAATATCCGTCAGGTGCTTCCCATGTGCGATCTAATCCGGCTGACCGCCTGTGAGCTGGAAATGCTCACCGGCACCTCTGATCTGGACAAGGGCACTGAGCAGATCACCTCCGGCTTCGGTATTTTGCTGTGTATTGTCACTCTGGGTTCTGAGGGCTCCTATTACCGCTACCGGGGCAAATCCGGGCGTATTCCCGCCCATCCCTGCGAGCCTGTGGATCTCAATGGCGCAGGTGACTCCTTCTTTGGTGCGATCCTCGCCCGGCTTTGCGAGATTGACGACGGCGGCGAGATGCCTATTCCCGTTTTAGAGGATATGATGCACTTTGCCAGCAAAGCCGCCTCCATTACCTGTTCCCGTCATGGCGCTATGCCTGCCATGCCCACACGGGAAGAAGTGGAGCAGCTGCCCTGAGGGGAGCCGGTTCGTTTCATAGACATTTGATCCCCAAAGAGGGGATCTTTTGTTTTACACCGTTGTTAGAATTTTAAAACTTTTTCTCTTTTTCCGGCTTTCCCCCTTGCCAGTGGCATTTTTTTGTGGTAAGCTATGCCTAATTCATACAGGTTGCTTCTGTCTGGCGGGTTCATTCCTGCAAGGCGGTGGCGCTTGACATCAGTTTTCCTTTTGAAAGGAGCTTCTCCATGCAAATCCATGAATCTGCAGAGGATTATCTGGAAGCCATTCTCATGATCCAGTTGGAAAAGGGTCATGTTCGCTCCATTGATGTGGCGCATAAGCTGAATTATTCCAAACCCAGCGTCAGCCGGGCGGTCAGCCTGCTGCGGGACAACGGCTATCTCAACATGGCCAGAGACGGTATGCTGGAGCTGACTGAGACGGGGCGCAGGATTGCGGAGACCATCTATGAGCGGCATGTGCTGCTCACCCGCTGGCTGGAATCTCTGGGTGTTCCCAGCGAGACGGCGGCGGAGGATGCCTGCAAGCTGGAACACGATGTGTCCGAGGCCACCTTTGAGCGGCTCAAGGATCATATTCTCCGGGAACATCTTGCCGAGGGCAAACAAATGGCATAGAAAAAAGGCTGCGGTGGCGCAGCCTTTTTTATTGCTGTTCCAGCCTTTCCAGCAGGTCTGCCAGCAATGTATTTGAAATGAGGAACCCTTCCGGGGTGAAGTGCCAGCGCCCTCCCTCCTGTTTGGCGAGTCCTCTGTATTCGTATTCCCGGAGCAAGGCTGCCAGCGGCTCTGGGTCGGCATCATAGCGGCGTGCAAAATACGCCGGGTCAAAGCCTTCCACGGTGCGAAGGGAGAGCATCACATATTCCTCTCGTCTTTCTTCCTGAGAGATTACCTCATTTTCCTCCATGGGCGGCGCACCTGAGTCCGCTCCCGTGAGCCATGCGTCCAAGTCCCGGACAAAGCTGTAACGCCTTCCCCCAAAGTCGCTGTGGGCGCCGGGACCAAAGCCCATGTATTCCTGCATACGCCAATAGCGGAGATTATGCCGGGATTCCCTGCCCGGACGGGCGAAGTTGGAAATCTCATACTGTGGATACCCCGCCTGACCCAGCCGCTCCACCGTCCACAGGTAGCAATCCGCCTGCGCGTCGTCGTCGGGGATTTGGAACTGGGATTGGTGGTCGTAAAGCCACGTCCCCTCCTCCAATTGCAGCCCGTAGCAGCTCAAATGCTCCGGCTGCAGGGCAAGCACCTGCTCCACCGTCTGCTGCCACTGGGAGAGATTCTGCTGGGGCAGACCGTAAATCAAATCAAGGCTGAGATTGGAGAATCCCGCTCGACGGGCGGCAGCTACTGCCTGCTGCGCCTGCGCAAAGGTGTGGGGGCGGCGTAGGATAGCGAGAATCCGGTCGTCGGCGCACTGCACTCCCAGAGAGAGACGGTTCACCCCCGCCGCCCGGACGGCGGAGAGCAGGTTTTCATCCACGCTGTCCGGATTTGCCTCCATGGTGATCTCGCAATCCCCGCTGAGGGAGTAGTTTTGCCTGACCGTCTCCATCAGGGCGGCGATGCGCTCTCCCCCCAGCACAGAGGGGGTGCCGCCGCCGATGTAAATGGTGTCTACCGCTCGTCCCGCTGCCTGCGGGGCGGATTGTATCAGCGCTCGGCAAAGGGCATTGCAGTAGCGCCCCATATCCCCCTCCCGGCGGGGGAGGGAGTAGAAGTCGCAATAGGCGCACTTGCTGCGACAGAAAGGGATGTGAAGGTAGAGCCCCAATGTCCCTGTATTCCTGTTTGCCTGCTGCTCCATTTGTGACCGCCCCCTGTTCTGCTCTGTATTATATCCGCAAAACGGGAGGTTGAAAAGGGGAACTTGACGGAGCATATCTACTGCGGTATGCTCCAAGCAGGAAACGAGGTGATGGTATGGAGCCAAGACGGCTGGACTATGTAATCGAACCAGAGTGGGACGGGCGGTTTGTCCACGACCTGCTGCGGCGCAGGCTGAAGCTGTCGGGAACCCTGCTGCGGCGTGTCAAATGGCTGGAGGACGGGATTCTGCTGGATGGGGTGCGGGTCCACACCCGTGTTGCTGTTCATTCCGGGCAGGTGTTATCCGTGCGGCTCAGTGACCCCGGCGCCCCCCGTGAGATTCCTCCGGTGGCGCTGCCATTGGATATCGTCTACGAAGATAGAGACATGGTAGTGGTAAACAAAGCAACCGGTATGCCCTCCCATCCGGGACCGGGACACTGGCAGGATTCACTGGGCAACGCCCTGATGTATCATTGGAGCGTCACCGACCCTTGGGCGGACTTCCACCCGGTTCACCGGCTGGACAAGGGCACCTCCGGGCTGATGGTGGCGGCAAAGCACCCTTACGCACAGGAGGCGCTGCGGATTGCCCTCCACTCCGGAGCGTTTCAGCGCAGCTATCTGGCGGTGTGCGAAGGGGTACCTTCTCCCCTGTCCGGGACGATTGACGCTCCCATTGGGCGCTCCGAGCATTCCATTCTCGCCCGGCAGGTGCGCTCTGACGGGCAGCGGGCGGTAACCCACTATCAGGTGGTATCCGCCGGGGAAAACCGCTCGCTGGTTGCCCTGACGCTGGACACCGGGCGCACCCATCAGATTCGGGTACACATGGCCTATGTGGGGCATCCCCTCACCGGGGATTTTCTCTACGGCAGCGAGGATCACAGCCTGATTCCCCGCCCTGCCCTTCACAGCGCTGCCCTCTCCCTCACCCACCCGGTGACCGGGGAACGGCTTTCTTTCGCTCAGCCCCTCCCGGAGGATATGGAGCGGCTCACTTTTGGTTTTTTCCCTCTTGACACAGGCAGCAGTCAGGTCTAAAATACAATTAACACATGAACACTTGTTCAATTGTTTATTGTCGTAGGGGGGTTGTTTTATGAGTGAAGCAGAATCCTGCCGCTGTAAGCACGAACATGACCATCATCAGCCTTGCGAATGTGAACACCAGCATCACCACGAACATGACGAGGATTGCCATTGCGGGCACGAGCATCACCACCATGACCATGATGAGAATTGCCACTGTGGGCATGAGCATCATCACCACGAGCATGATGAGGATTGCCACTGCGGACACGAGCATCACCACCACGAGCATGATGAGGATTGCCACTGTGGGCATGAGCATCATCACCACGAGCATGATGAGGATTGCCACTGTGGGCATGAGCATCACCACCATGACCATGATGAGGATTGCCACTGTGGGCATGAGCATCATCACCAGCCTGCACCCCGGCCTGCGGTTCAGCACAGCAGGGAGTCCCGCCCTGCCCTGTTTTCTGTAAAGGGTCTGGACTGTGCCAACTGCGCCGCCAAGCTGGAACGGGCGATTCAGGCCATGCCGGAGGTGGAGGACGCAACCCTCACCTTCGCCACCGGGCAGCTTCGGGTATGGGGAACCGACCCGGAGGGGCTGCTGGAACAGCTTCAGGCAGTGGCCGACAAGGTGGAGCCGGAGGCGGTGATCTCACCGCTGGTGCGAAGCAAGTCTGTACAAAAAGAGGACGAGGAAGAGGAACACGCCCTTCTCCCCCTCTTTGCCGGGGCTGCTCTGCTGGTGATTGCCCGGTTTATGCTGCCCGAGGGCGTTCCCGCTCTGGCGGGGTATTGCGCCGCCTATCTGCTGCTGGGCTGGCGGGTGTTAAAAGCCGCCGGAACCAATCTGCTGCGGGGACAGCTTTTTGACGAAAACTTCCTGATGTCAGTGGCGACCATCGGCGCTTTTGCCATCGGAGAGTACCCCGAGGCAGTGGGAGTCATGCTGTTCTATCAGATTGGGGAATACTTTGAGGATATGGCAGTGGAACGCTCCCGGAGCCATATTATGGAGGCCATGGATTTACGTCCCCAATCAGTGCTGCTGGTGCAGCCGGACGGCAGTGAGCTTCCCATTCCCGCCGAAACCGCTCAGATGGGCGACCGGATTGTGGTTCGTCCCGGCGACCGGGTGCCGTTAGACGGGCGGATTGTCCGCGGCGAAAGCCAGATTGACACCTCCCCGGTGACCGGGGAGCCGGTTCCGGTTTCCGTGCATCCGGGAGAGGATGTGGTTTCCGGGTGCGTCAATCTGTCCGGGCTGCTGACGGTAGAGGTAGAACAGCCGCTGGAGACCTCTATGGTCACCCGGATTCTGGAAAGCGTGGAAAACGCCGCCGCTGCAAAGCCCCGGATTGACCGGTTTATTACCCGGTTTTCCCGGGTTTATACCCCCATCGTTGTGGTGCTGGCGGCACTGGTGGCGGTGGTGCCCTCCCTGCTGGACGGGCACTGGGCTGGTCATGTGAAAACCGCCTGCACCTTTCTTGTCATCTCCTGCCCCTGTGCGCTGGTGCTCAGTGTGCCGCTGGCATTTTTCGCCGGGATTGGCGCTGCCTCCAAGCAGAACATCCTCTTTAAGGGGGGCTCAGCTATGGAAGCGCTGGCAAAGGTGGACACGGTAGTCATGGACAAAACCGGAACGGTCACCAAAGGGGAATTTCGCTTGCAGAAGCTGCTCCCTGTGGAGGGTGTGGAGGAAGCCCGTCTGCTGGCATTGGCGGCCGGGTGTGAGATACACTCCTCCCACCCCATCGCCCGCTCCATCTGCGTGGCAGCGGAGGAACAGGGCATCTCCCCTGTTGCCTTTACCTCATTGAAAGAGCATTCCGGTAAGGGAATGGAGGCAGAAGGGGTTCTCTGCGGCAGCCGGGCGCTGCTGGCGGAACAGGGCGTGGAGCTGCCCCAGCTTCCCCCATCCGCCGGGGCTGAGGTGCTGGTTTCAGAGAACGGACGGTATCTGGGTGCGCTGGTGATTTCGGACACCATCAAGCCCGAGGCGGAGCAGGCAGTGAAGGCGCTGCACAGCATGAATCTCTCCACCGTCATGCTCACCGGTGACCGGGCAGAGAGCGCCCAAGCGGTAGCAAAAGCGGTGGGCATCGGACAGGTTCACGCCGCCCTGCTCCCCCAGCAAAAGGTGGAGCGGCTGGGTGAGCTCCGCAAGGCAGGGCATTGCACGGTGTTTGTGGGAGACGGCATCAACGACGCTCCTGTGCTGGCGGGTGCGGATGTGGGCGCTGCCATGGGCAGCGGCGCAGACGCCGCCATTGAAGCTGCCGATGTGGTCTATCTCACCAACTCCCTCTCCGCAATTTCTGAAAGTATCCGGATTGGGCGCAGGGCAGACCGGGTTGCAAAGGAAAATGTGGCCTTTGCTCTGGCGGTCAAGCTGCTGGTGATTCTTATGGGACTGTTGGGGCGGCCCAACCTGTGGCTTGCCGTGTTTGCGGATTCCGGAGTGGCGATGCTGTGCGTGCTCAATTCGGTGCGGATTCTCTGGAAACGGTCATAATCCTTCATGCCGGGGCGTTTGCTCCGGCATTTTTATTTGGACTATTTGGTTTTTCCTTTTCTGAACGGTTGTGTGCCGCCTTTAACATTAGGCTTATCTAACTTTTTACCCTGTTTTTTCGGGTTTTTCCTTCTCTTTTGCTCTTAGCCTTGACTAACCGTGGTTTTTGAAAGATAATTATGAGAAGGAAGATTCTGTCGTTTTATGGCGGCGCTTCTAAATCTATGTCAGAGAAAGGATGTACTTTTATGATTTATTCCAGCGAAGTACAGAATATGTGTCCTGTCGCCAAGGGTGCATATCACGGTCCTGCTCCCATTCCCGAGGAGGGCAAGTGGGTTCAGGCCAAGGAAATCAAGGACATCTCCGGCTTCACCCACGGTGTCGGCTGGTGCGCTCCTCAGCAGGGTGCCTGCAAGCTGAGCCTGAACATCAAGGACGGCATCATCGAGGAGGCTCTGGTGGAGACGCTGGGCTGCACCGGCATGACCCACTCCGCCGCTATGGCTGGCGAGATTCTGATTGGCAAGACCATTCTGGAAGCTCTGAACACCGACCTGGTGTGCGACGCCATCAACACCGCTATGCGTGAGCTGTTTTTGCAGATCGTCTATGGCCGCAGCCAGACTGCTTTCTCCGAGGGCGGCCTTGCCATCGGCGCTTCTCTGGAGGATCTGGGCAAGGGTCTGTGCGGTCAGGTGGGCACCATCTTCGCCACCAAGGCAAAGGGTCCCCGCTATCTGTCCCTCACTGAGGGCTACATCACCCGTCTGGCCCTCAATGCGGACAACGAGATCTGCGGCTATGAATTTGTCCACATCGGCAAGATGATGGATTGGATCAAGGGCGGCATGGACGCCAACGCTGCGCTGGAGAAGGCCAAGGGTCACTATGGTCAGTTCGACAACGCTGCCAAGTACATTGATCCCAGAAAGGAGTAATAGACATGGCACTGTTTGAATCTTACGATAGACGCATTGGCCAGATCGCTCCTGTTCTGGCCGAGTACGGCATCTCCAGCGTGGAAGAGTGCCGGGACATCTGCAAGGCTGCCGGCTTTGATCCCTATGAGATCGTGGCAGGCATCCAGCCCATCTCCTTTGAGAACGCCCGCTGGGCCTACACCGTAGGCGCTGCCATTGCTCTGAAGAAGGGCGTGAAGAGCGCCGCTGAGGCTGCCGAGGCCATCGGCATCGGCCTGCAGGCTTTCTGCATCCCCGGCTCTGTGGCCGCCGACCGTAAGGTAGGTCTGGGTCACGGCAACCTGGGCGCTATGCTGCTCCGGGACGACACCAAGTGCTTCGCCTTCCTGGCCGGCCACGAGTCCTTTGCCGCCGCTGAGGGCGCAATCGGCATTGCCCGTAACGCCAACAAGGCCCGCAAGACTCCCCTGCGCGTCATCCTGAACGGTCTGGGCAAGGACGCCGCTCAGATCATCTCCCGTATCAACGGCTTCACCTATGTGCAGACTCAGTTTGACTACTACACCGGCGAGGTGAAGGTGGTTCGCGAGGTGGCTTACTCCGACGGCGAGCGCGCGGCTGTCCGCTGCTATGGCGCTGACGATGTTCGTGAGGGCGTGGCCATCATGCACATGGAGGGCGTGGACGTGTCCATCACCGGCAACTCCACCAACCCCACCCGCTTCCAGCATCCCGTGGCCGGCACTTACAAGAAGGAGTGCGTGGAGATGGGCAAAAAGTACTTCTCCGTGGCCTCCGGCGGCGGCACGGGCCGTACCCTGCATCCCGACAACATGGCCGCTGGCCCTGCCTCCTACGGCATGACCGACACCATGGGTCGTATGCACTCTGACGCTCAGTTCGCAGGTTCCTCCTCCGTCCCCGCTCACGTGGAGATGATGGGCTTCCTGGGTATGGGCAACAACCCCATGGTCGGCGCTACCGTCGCCGTCGCTGTGGCTGTGGAGCAGAGCCTGAAGAAGTAAGAACGCTTCTTCCTCCTATGCGACCATGGGGCTAGGTGCAACCTGCCCCCGGCAGGTTGTTTTACAGCAGTCGAAACGCCTTGCGTTTCGATCCCATGGTCGGCGCTACCGTCGCTGTGGCTGTGGCTGTGGAACAGAGCCTGAAGAAGTAAGAACGCTTCTTCCTTCCATGCGACCATGGGGCTAGGTGCAACCTGTCCCACTCTAAACAGGTAATAGAAAGGCACCCGGTTTTCCGGGTGCCTTTTGCTGTTATTCACTTTGCTCCCACTGGAAGCGGCCTTCTTTCCCCAGCTCCCAGTGACCCTTGATGCCCTGGGCATGGGCGGCAGCTTCAAACTGTGCCTTGGCAATGCCCAAGTCCAGATACTCCATCCGGTGGTTTTCCTTCCACACCTTTGCCCGGATGACGCCATCCTGCCAGCTCAGGTTGATGGGCTGTCCGTTGACTGCAGAGGGTCCCATGCGAACCGCCTCCACGCATCTGCGAAACCACTCCGGCAGCTGGGTGAAAAGCAGCTCACTCTCTACAAACGCCTCGTCCTTCCGGTCGCCTTTCCGCAGCCCGGCACGGATCATGCTCTGCTTCAGCGGCACCTTTTCCGTGGGATAGCCTACCGGAATGACCGAAAGCACCTGCTCCCCTTCTGCCAGTTTGGGGTGGACAGAGTGGTGGTCATAGGTGCCTGCCACCCAGCAGGTGCCAAGCCCCAGACGGGTGGCATAGAGCACAAACTGATGGGCGTAATAGCCCGCCCGCTCACCCGTGGCCGGGGAGCCATCTCCGGTGAGCAACAGATAGGTGGTAACGCCGCCGTTGAACATGGACCGGGCCAGCTTCACAGAGTCCTTTTCGTCCTCCACCGTGACCAGCTCCATGCCGATTCCGGAGGCGTCCCGGAGCTGATTCACACAGTCAGTCAGCTTTTCCAGCGTGGACGGTTCCAGCGGTTTTTTCTCGTAGCTGCGGCAGGACACCCGCCGCTCTATGGCTTCCATCATACTCAGCATGGGGATCGCTCCTTTCCTGCAAAACGACCCGCTGTGGTGTGCAGCGGGTCGTTGCTGTGTCTTTACAGTTTTGACGTGCGGTAGGTCATCTCGTGGCGCTTGGGGCCGGTGGAAACCATGGTGATGGGTGCCTCAATGTGAGACTCCAAAAAATCCACATAGGCCTTGGCGTTCTCCGGCAGATCGTGATAGTCCGTGATGCCCCGGATATCGCACTTCCAGCCGGGGAGGGTGGTGAACACCGGCTTTGCCCGCTCCAGACGGCCGGGGGTGGGGAAGCGGTCAGTTACCTCTCCGTCCACCTCGTACCCGGTGACCACCTTGATTTCGTCCAGATAGCCCAGCACGTCCAGACAGGTCAGGGCCACCTGCGTGGCGCCCTGCACCATGCAGCCGTACTTGGTTGCCACAGCGTCGAACCAGCCCACACGGCGGGGACGTCCGGTGGTAGCACCAAACTCCCCCTTATCGCCGCCTCTGCGCCGCAGCTCGTCCCCCTCTGCGCCCAGCAGTTCAGAGACGAAGGGCTCGGTGGTGGAACCCACGCAGGAGGAGTAGGCCTTGGTGACGGTAATCACGTCCTCAATGGCAGTGGGCGGCACGCAGGCACCTACGGTGCCAAATCCGGCAAGGGTGTGGGAGGAGGTGGTCATGGGGCAGATGCCCAGATCCGGATCCTTCATAGAGCCCAGCTGACCCTCCAGCAGCACCGTCTTGCCCGCTTTCAGCGCCTCGTGGACGAAGGTAGCCGCATCCCCCACATAGGGGCGGATCAGCTCCCGGTACTCCATCAGCTCGTCAAACAGAGCGTCGGCATCCAGCTCCGGCTTGTGGTAGTAATAGCGGAACATGGCGTTTTTCCGCTCTACGGCGGCATTGAGACGCTCCCGCAGGCGGTCTTCCTCAAACAGGTCGCAGACCTGAATCCCCGTCTTGGCATACTTATCGGAATAGAAGGGGGCAATGCCGGACTTGGTGGAGCCAAACGCCTTGCCTGCCAGCCGCTCCTCCTCGTAGGTGTCCTGCAGCACATGATAGGGCATCAGAAGCTGTGCCCGGTCAGAGACAATCAGATTGGGGGCGGGAACGCCCTGATCAGTAATGCTCTTCAGCTCCGCAACCAGCTTTTTGATGTCCAGTGCCACACCGTTGCCGATGACGTTGGTGACGTGGGAGTAAAAGGTGCCGGAAGGGAGAATATGCAGGGCAAATCTGCCGTAGTCATTGATGATGGTATGTCCGGCGTTGGCACCGCCCTGAAACCGAATGACCACATCGGAACGCTCTGCCAGAAGGTCGGTGATTTTTCCCTTGCCTTCGTCGCCCCAGTTTGCCCCTACGATCGCTTTTACCATAATAGAATTGCTCCTCTTGTGCGTAAATATTGCTTACACACGCACACAGGGGATATTATACTGTCTTTCCCTGCACTCTGCAAGACTTACGGCCAAATCTTTCCTTTGTTTCCCTCTTTTTTGCCCCGCTCAAAACCTTCACCCCATTTTCTGTGAGCAGAAGAGGTTTCCCCATTGTCTGGAGTCGGCGGAGCGGAGGCAGCCATGCTCCCACGCTGGCGGGCGTGCCGTCGGTCAAGTGCCAGAGGTGGGGATAAGACCGCTGGTTTCCCGCTGTCTTGATACGAACCACAAAGGAGAGCAGCGAATCCGTCTCCCAAACTGTCTCCGTCTCCACCTGCACCTGATAAAAGGGCAGCGGTTTAGACTGAGCAAGGGCTCTTTTGGCCAGCACACAGCAGCGCAGGTGATATTCCCCCAGCCAGCGGCGCAGCCCCTTCTCCCATGTGCGCCAGTATCGCTCCATCCGCCTTTGGGGAGCGGTATTCCCCGGGAAATAGGGCAGGCTGCACCGGCAATGCAGCACCGGGAGCCCCTCCCATGTCCAATCCAGTTCCCATGTACGTCTTTCCATTCCAGCCCCTCCATTCCTTACAAATTATGAAAGTGGGAAAAAATTTGTGTCTCAGGTGTTTACTTTCACGCTTTAGAATGGTAAAATAGTCCCGTAATAAAGTGCGACAGCACGACAGGAGGAATCACGCAATGTCTAAGGTTATGGGAAAGCAGCCCAGCATGGCGCTGTATGAGACCATCTTAAAGCTGAAGGATTTGGACGAATGCTACCGGTTTTTTGAGGATTTGTGCACAATTTCCGAGCTTCGTGCCATGGAGCAGCGGTTTGACGTGGCCGTGCTGCTGGAAAAGGGCATGATCTATAACGATATTCTGGAGAAGACCGGCGCTTCCAGCGCTACCATCAGCCGGGTGAACCGTTCCCTGAACTACGGGGGCGTAGGCGGCTACAAGGCTGTGTTTGCCCGTGGTCTGCCTGAGAGCAAATGAACGCCTATCTGGCACTGGCCGACGCCTATGACCGGTTTACAGGAGATGTGGACTATCGCCGCTGGCTGCGCTGGTATCAGAAATGGTTCCGGCAGCAGCGCCCCGGTATCCACACCGTAGTGGATTTGGGCTGCGGCACCGGCACCCTCACCGCCATGCTGGCACAGGCGGGGTATCAGGTCATCGGGGTGGACGCATCGGTGGATATGCTGGCTCAGGCCATGGACAAAATTGCCGATCTGGACTGCTCGGTTCAGCCGCTGCTGCTGTGTCAGCGCATGGAAAAGCTGCATCTGAGGCAGCAGGTGGATGCGGTGGTCTGCTCGCTGGACTGTGTGAACTATATCACCCGTCTTCCCTCTCTCCGCTCTGCCTTTCGCCGGGTGGCGGAGAGCCTTCGTCCCGGTGGGCTGTTCCTGTTTGACATCATTCCGGCGTGGGAGTTTGCCCGGCGGGACGGAGAAGTGTTCGTGGACGAGGACGAGGGGGCGCTCTGTCTTTGGCGTGGGGATTGGGACGCAAGGCGGAGCTTGCTCACCTATGGGCTTGACCTGTTCCAGAGCGCTGACGGCGTTCACTGGACACGGGAGCAGGAGGAGCATATAGAGCGAGGCTGGCCCTTGGAGACGCTGGAAAAGCTGCTCACGGAGGACGGGCTTTCTCTGCTCTCCTGTACCGGAGAGAGCGGCGAGGCCCCCTGCATGGCAGACAGTCGGGTCTTTTATGTCTGGAAAAAAGAAAATCAGGAGTAATACAGGAAAAATGTCTGACCATATTATTCGAGCCATCACCAGCGACGGGGCGGTGATGGCCGCAGCCATCTCTGCCAGCGGACTGGTGGAGCACGCCCGTCAGGTTCACCAGACCCTTCCCGTGGCCACCGCCGCACTGGGGCGCAGCCTTATGGCGGCATCCATGATGGGCAATCAGCTCAAGGGAGAGCGGGACACGGTGAGCATTCAGTTCAAAGGCGGCGGACCACTGGGCAGTATTGTCTGTGTCGCTGACTCCGGGGGCAATGTCCGGGGGTATGTGGACAATCCCCACATTTCCCTGATGGAGAAGTATCCCGGCAAGCTGGATGTGGGCTGGGCAGTAGGCACAGACGGCACCCTCACCGTCATCAAGGATCTGGGGCTGAAGGAGCCTTATGTGGGCTCTGTCCCGCTGGTCAGCGGCGAAATTGCCGAGGACGTGACCAGCTATTTCGCCATCAGTGAGCAGTTCCCCACCGCCTGTGCGCTGGGGGTTCTGGTGGAGCGGGATCAGCACGTCTCCAACGCCGGAGGGTATCTGATTCAGCTTTTGCCCGGTGCGGATGACGACACCATTGACAAGGTGGAGGCAGGGGTAAAGGCCTTCGGCAGCGTCACCCCTCATTTGCAGGCGGGGATGAAGCCGGAGGAAATGCTGCGTACCATCCTCAGCGCCTTTGAGGTAGAGATTCTGGACGAAAACCCGGTGGAGTACCGCTGCACCTGTTCCCGGGAGCGGTATCAGCGCTCTCTGCTCAGCCTGGGTGAGGACGACCTAGCCGAGCTGGCGGGAAACCCGGAGGGCATTGAGCTGAAATGCCACTTCTGCGCCAGCACCTACCATTTCGGTGCAGGTGAGCTGAAGTCTCTGCTGGCAGAAAAGCGGCGGCAGATGGAGCAACTGAAAAAGTGACGTAAAAAGGAGCTGTCTTCATGAGACAGCTCCTTTTCCTATGAATTTCTGATTAAAACAGTCCGGTAATAACCCCGTTTTCGTCCACGTCGATGCGTTGGGCGGCGGGGGCTTTGGGCAGACCGGGCATGGTCATAATGTCCCCGGTATAGACCACCACGAAACGGGCTCCGGCGCACACCTTCACCTTGCGGACAGTGATGCTGAAATCTCTGGGCGCACCCAGCAGCGCCGGGTCGTCGGAGAAGGAATACTGGGTCTTTGCCACGCAGATGGGCAGCTTGCCAAAGCCCAGCTCTTCCAGACGTGCCAGCTCCTTGGAGGCGGCGGGCAGGAAGTGGACACCGTCGGCGTGGTAAATTCGCTTGGCCACCGTCTCGATTTTCTCCCGCAGGGGCAGGTCGAGGGAGTAAGAGGGGGTGAAGTGACCCTCCCCGGCGTCGATGACCCGAAGCACTTCCTTTGCCAGCTCCTCGCCGCCTTCGCCGCCCTTGCCCCAGACCTCGCTGAGGGCGACGTTTACGCCGTATTTGGCGCAGGCGGAGCGGATCATCTCCAGCTCGGCTTCCGTGTCCATGGTGAAGCGGTTGATGGCCACCACCGCAGGCAGGCCGTAGACCTGGGTAATATTCTCCACATGCTGCAACAGGTTGGGAAGTCCCCGCTCCAGCGCCGCCAAGTCCTCATGGCCCAGATCGTTTTTGGCCAGACCGCCGTGGTATTTCAGCGCCCGGACAGTGGCTACAATGACCACCGCATCCGGGGTCAGGCCGCCTGCCCGGCACTTGATGTCCAAGAACTTCTCAGCGCCCAGGTCTGCGCCAAAGCCCGCCTCGGTGACCACATAGTCCCCCAGACGCAGGGCGGCATCGGTGGCGGCGAGGGAATTGCAGCCGTGGGCGATGTTGGCAAAGGGGCCGCCGTGAATCAGAGCGGGGGTGTGTTCCAGCGTCTGCACCAGATTGGGGGCGATGGCGTCCTTGAGCAGGGCGGTCATGGCACCGGCTGCTTGCAGGTCTCCGGCCGTCACCGGGTCGCCGGCGTAGTTATAGCCCACGATAATGTCGCTGAGCCGCTGCTTCAAATCCATCAGGTCAGTGGCAAGGCAGAGGGCGGCCATGACCTCGCTGGCCACGGTGATGTCAAAGCCCTCCTCACGGGGCACGCCCTGCATCCGTCCGCCCAGTCCGCAGACGATATGGCGCAGCTGACGGTCGTTCATATCCACGCAGCGCTTCCATGTGATGTTCTTCACGTCAATGCCAAGGGCATTGCCCTGCTGAATGTGGTTGTCCAGCATGGCAGCCAGCAGATTGTTGGCCGCGCCAATGGCGTGGAAGTCTCCGGTGAAGTGGAGGTTGATATCCTCCATAGGCACCACCTGTGCGTAGCCGCCCCCGGCAGCGCCGCCCTTGATGCCAAACACCGGCCCCAGAGAGGGCTCCCGCAGCGCCAGCACCACCCGCTTATCCAGGCGGTGGAGGGCATCTGCCAGACCCACACTGGTGGTGGTCTTGCCCTCACCGGCAGGGGTGGGGGAAATGGCAGTCACCAGCACCAGCTTGCCCTTCCGGGGCATGGCACGGACACGGTTCAGGTTCAGCTTGGCCTTGTAGCGGCCATAGGGCTCCAGCTCCTCCTGGGCAATGCCAAGCTGGGAGGCCACTTGGGTAATGGGCAGCATGGACGCTGCCTGTGCGATTTCAATATCTGTCTTCATGGGAAAATCCTCCTGTTCGGTGTGTTCTCATGGGTTTTCGGGCATCAAAAAAGCCGCACCTGCCGGGCAGACAGCCCAGACGGTCGGCTTCACAATCCTCCATACTCCCTGCGGGTCACTCCCGCTTCCGTCAGTCATATGGTTCGTTTTCAACATACCATGAGACAGCAGGATTGTCAAGGGAATTCCGACTTTTTTCTCTTTTTCCGTTGTCACGGGGCAGGAAATGTGCTAGACTGGTTTCCATGATTGATGGATTCACCAATCCCGGAGAAAGGAAGACCCCTATGAAGAGAACCAAGATTATCTGCACCATCGGCCCTGCCTGCCGCAACGAAGAAACCCTCACCGGCATGATTCAGGCTGGCATGAACGTGGCACGGCTCAACTTCTCCCACGGCACCCACGAGGAGCATCAGGTCAATATTGACCTGATCAAAAAGGTGCGGGACAAGCTGCGTCAGCCCATTCCCATTCTGCTGGACACCAAGGGGCCGGAGTTTCGTATCGGCACCTTCGCCCAGCATAAAATCGTGGTCAGAGACGGCGACCCCTTTACCTTCACCGTCAGCGCCGTAGAGGGTGACCAGAGCCGGGTCAGCGTGTCCTATGGCGGTCTGGTGGATGATCTGGACGTAGGGGACATTATTCTGGTCAACGATGGTCTGGTGAAGTTTCAGGTGGAGAGCAAGACAGAGACAGACCTGAACTGCGTCACCCTCATCGGCGGCGAGATTTCCGACCGCAAGAGCATGAGCTTCCCGGACAAGGTGCTGAAGCAGGTCTATCTCTCTGAGCAGGACAAGTCTGACCTGCTGTTTGGCATTCAGAACGACGTGGACTTTGTGGCCTGTTCCTTCGTCTCCACCCCTCAGGATGTGAAGGATGTGCGGGAGTTTTTGGATGCCAACGGCGGCAAGGACATTCAGATGATCGCCAAGATCGAAAACCGGGCAGGGGTGGAAAACGCCCCGGAGATTTTGAAATACTGCGAGGGCCTTATGGTCGCCCGTGGAGATTTGGGGGTAGAGATTCCCTACACCGAGCTGCCCGCCATTCAAAAGCAGCTCATCACCATGTGCCGCCTGAGAGGCGGTCTGGCCGTCACCGCCACGGAGATGCTGGAAAGCATGATTAACCGTCCCCGTCCCACCCGTGCGGAAATATCCGACGTGGCAAACGCAGTTTACGACGGCACCAGCGCCGTGATGCTCTCCGGCGAGACCGCTGCCGGCAAGTACCCCGTGGAGACGGTGAAGGCGATGGCCTCCATTGCTGAGGAGACGGAGAATCACATCCACTACAAGCGCCGCTTCAAGGACCAGCAGTTCCAGTTGAAAAACCTGAACGACGCCCTCAGCCATTCCACCGTGCAGCTTGCCATTGACACCGACGCCAAGTGCATCGTCTCCACCACCCGTACCGGTACCACTGCCCGTATGGTCTGCCGGTTCCGTCCCCCCATGCCCATTGTGGGTATGACCACCAGCGAAAAGGCATATCGTCAGCTTGCGTTGAGCTGGAATGTGCGTCCCGCTCTGGTGGAGGAGTTCTTCTCCACCGACGTGCTGTTCTATCACGCTGTGGTGGTGGCCCGTCAGACCGGACTGGCTCAGAAGGGAGATACCGTTGTCATCACCGGCGGCATGACCGACGGGCGCAGCGGCAACACCAACCTGATTAAGGTGGAGACGCTGGCGAAATAACCTTCATACAAATCAACGCCCTCCCGGCCTTGGGGTTCGGGAGGGTGCCAACCGATAGAAAAAGCCTTGCAGCGTTCCGCTTTCGGGTGAAGAAGAAGCAAAATCATTTTTTGCACGGGCGTGTACCGGGCAAAAAATACCTCTCAGCCTGCAAACGTGCGGATTTTGGTACAAAATCCGTGCGCTGCAGCAGGCTGCTCAATTCGCAGGCAAAGGCTTTCAGCCTTTGCCTGCGATTGAATGCCCTCCCGGCCTTAGGGTTCGGGAGGGTGTTTTTTGCCCTTTCGGGGGTGTATTTGAATGGCGGTCGCCTGAAAGCTCAGGTCTAAGAGAGGGGTCACGTCCTCCAGCGGAACCGTACCGTCCAGCAGCACACTGAGCCAGCTCTGCTTGTTCATGTGGTAGGCGGGGTAGTATCCCGGCTGGCACAGCAGCGACCCCATCATCACCGGGCTGCACTTTACGTTCAGCACTTCCATGGTTCCTGCCCTGTCCAATCCAAGAGACTGACAGGGGGCCTGTCCCAAAAGAGCATACCATTTCCGGTTGTCCTCGTGGCGCAGTACGGCAAAGGCAGGATATCTCTTCCACAGGTATTCCGGGTGGGTGCCGTAGGTATCTGCGGCGTAGTCCAAAATGCTTTGGCGCAGGCTGGTCTCCTCCATGTTATCATCTCCCTGTCCTATTTTACCACAGCTTTCCAAAACTCACAAGTTATCCCGCTTTCCCCTTGACTTTTTGGGAAAAATAGCATAAGCTATTCTATATAAAAAACTATTCTATAAGTCTTTCCCAAATAGAAAGGTATGATGTTATGAAGCTGTGTTTCTACGGTGCCGCCCACGCGGTGACCGGTTCCTGCCACTGCGTCAGCGCCAACGGGCGTCATATTCTCATTGACTGCGGCCTGCAGCAGGGGCGGGACGAGGTGGACAACACCCATCTCCCCTTTGCATCCTCTCTCATTGATTTTGTCATCGTCACCCACGCCCATATCGACCACTCCGGGCGGCTGCCGCTGATGGCAAAACAGGGCTTCAACGGCGGGGTATATGCCAGCGCCATGACCTGCAAGCTGCTGGACATTATGCTCCGGGACTCCGCTCACATTCAGGAGTCGGATGCGGCGCTGGAAAACCGGAAGGGCAGCCGGGCAGGTCGTGCCCCGGTGGAGCCGCTGTACACCCTTGCAGACGCAGAGGCGGCGGTGGAGCTGCTCCATCCCGTTTCCTACGGGGAAAAGGTGGAGCTTTGTCCCGGTATCTCCTTCCGGCTCACCGACGCAGGGCATCTGCTGGGCAGCTCCTATGTAGAGCTTTGGGTCAACGAGGACGGGGTGGAGAAAAAGCTGGTGTTCTCCGGGGACATTGGCAACTGTGACCAGCCCATCATCCGGGACCCTCAGCCGGTGTGTGATGCGGACTATGTGGTGATGGAGTCCACCTACGGCGACCGGAACCACGATCAGGTGGGCAGCTACACCGGAGAGCTGGCCAAGATCATTGACGAGACGCTGGGACACGGGGGCAACGTGGTCATTCCCGCCTTTGCCGTGGGACGTACTCAGGAGCTGCTTTACTTCCTCCGGGAGATCAAGGAGCAGCACATGGTCACCTCCATGCCCCACTTCAAAGTGGTAGTGGACTCGCCGCTGGCAGCGGAGGCAACCCGTATTTTTTCCGAGGATCTCACCGGGTATCTGGATGAGGACGCTATCGCCATTTTGCAGCGGGGCGATCATCTGTTCCATCTGGATGATCTGGTGATTACCAGCTCCACCGATGAATCCCGGCAGTTGAATGAAGACCCCACCCCCAAGGTGATTATCTCCGCCTCGGGTATGTGCGACGCCGGTCGTATCCGTCACCACCTGAAGCACAATCTGTGGCGGGCGGAGTGTACCATCCTCTTTGTGGGCTTCCAAGCGCCGGGCACGCTGGGGCGGTCACTGGTGGAGGGCAAGAAATATGTCCGGCTGTTTGGCGAGGATGTGACGGTGAACGCCAAAATCGTCAACTTCCAAGGGCTCAGCTCCCATGCCGACCACGACCACCTGCTGGCATGGGCGCAGCAGTTTGACGCTCCCAAGCCCACGGAGATTTTCGTGGTACACGGGGAAGGATTTGTGGCCGAGGCCTTTGCCGCTGAGCTGCGGAGAATCGGCTACTCCGCCCATGCGCCCCTGTATCAGGAGGAGTATGACCTTGCCGCCGGAGCCATCGCCGTGGAAGGCATGGAAATGCCCAAGAAGAGCGCCAGCAAGTGGCAGGCAGGCTCTCCCGCCTATCGCAAGCTGGAGGAAGCCGGGCGGCAGTTGGAGCTGGTCATCCAAAAGAACAAGGGGGGCACCAACAAGGATTTGGCCAAGTTCACCGACCAGCTACTTGCCCTCATTCAAAAGTGGCAGTGATTTTTCTCCCCTCCCCTGCCACGTTTTTTCCCTCCCGTGCGTATAAAGAGTAGCAACACAAAGGAGGGATTTGCATGAAACGATGGTTTGCCGTTTTCATTGCGCTTTTGATGCTGACAGGCTGCGGGGGAAAGGATAAGCCGGTGGAGAATCGTGAAGCGGAGGACAATCCCCATGCTCTTGCCACCAAACAGGAGCCGGATAATACAGCGGAGGATTTGACCGTTCCGGAAGAAGAGCGTGTTTCTCTCTCCGGGCCCTACGGCACATTGTCCCTTGTTCCTGCCCAGGGATGGGAATATGAGCTGTTAGAGACAGACAATGACGATTTGCGTGCCTGTCTTTACGGGATTCAGTTCCGTCCGATGAATGCGCAGGGCTGGATTCAGGTGGGCTACTGCCAGAGCTTCGGGGTCTGCGGCACCGGGCTGTCTCAGGAGGAAGTGACCCTTTCCGGTCAGCCTGCCCGGATAGGCACCTATGACGATCTTCCCTACTGGGACTTTGTGTCCTGGCAGGGGGATTTGGAAGGCATTGTGGCTACCCGGGTCAGCCACGGGGATTTCCTCTGGGACGAGGGACAGCAGCAGACTGCCATGGAGATTCTGGACACCATTGTCTTTGACCGGGAGCAGCGCTCCGGGTGCATCGGTTACTATACGCCCGAGGCGGAGGCAGATGAAATTGGCTTGCTGCTGTCACTGGTGGATGTCTCCCCCACTGGCGCTGCGCTGAATTGGAATCTGTATGACCCGGAAACGCCCACCGGTGAGCTGCAATACGGGGACGCATTTGCGCTGGAACAGGAGGAGGACGGCGCTTGGGTGGAAGTGCCTTATGGGGTGGAAAACGCCGCCTTTCACGACATTGCCCATTTGATTGATGTGGAGGGCACCACCACAGACTCCATTGACTGGTCGTGGCTTTACGGGGAATTGTCCCCCGGTACCTACCGTTTGTGCAAACAGGTGATGGACTTCCGGGGGCCGGGAGACTATGACACCTATGACCTTGCCGCCTGTTTTCTCGTGAATTGACGCAAAAATCCCTCTCCGAGTTTTTTGGTCGGAGAGGGATTTTTTGTGTATTCTTTTAGCGGTTCTGGCCAAACTCCCGGAAGAACTGGTTGTGAATCACCTGAACGGCACGGTCTGCCTGAGACTCATCTACCAGCACGGAGACCTTGATCTCACTGGTGGAGATCATGTTGATGTTGATGCCTGCGTCAAACAGAGCCTCGAACATGGTGGCAGCAACGCCGGGGCTGTTAATCATGCCTGCGCCCACAATAGAGACCTTGGCGCAGTGGTCGTTGACCTCCAGACGCTGGAAACCAAGGGTGTCCTTCCGCTTTTCCAGATGCTCCCTGGCACGAGCCAAATCGGAGCGGGCGACGGTAAAGCTGATGTCCTTGGTATCGTCACGTCCGATGGACTGGAGGATGATATCAACATTGATCTTCTCTCTGGCCAACAGGGAAAAGATTTTGAATGCAATACCGGGCTGATCGCTGAGCCCCACCAGAGCCAGACGGGCAATGTTCTTATCCTTGGCAACGCCGCTGATATGAGATTTTTCCATGGTTTTGACAACCTCCCTCACTGTAGTCCCTGTATGTCCGGTGAAGCTGGACAGAACCTCCAGCTTCACGGCATATTTCTTTGCCATCTCTACGCTGCGGTTGTGCAGCACCTGTGCGCCTAATGTGGCCAGCTCCAGCATTTCGTCGTAGGTGATCTCGTCCAGCTTGTGGGCTTCGGGCACCAGACGGGGGTCGGCGGTATACACGCCATCCACATCGGTGTAGATCTGGCACAAGTCGGCGTGAAGCACCGCAGCCAGCGCCACAGCGGAGGTATCCGAACCGCCACGACCCAGAGTGGTGATGTCGTCAAAGCGGTTGATGCCCTGAAAACCGGCGACCAGCACAATGCGGTGCTGTCCCAACTCGGATTCCAGACGGTCTTTGTCAATGCGGGTGATACGGGCGTCACCGTAGTTGCGGTTGGTCTTCATGCCCACCTGCCAGCCGCAGAGGGAGACCACCGGGTAGCCCAGCGCCTCGATTGCCATGGCGCACAGGGCGATGGACTGCTGTTCTCCGGTGGAGAGGAGCATATCCAGCTCCCGCTTGGAAGCACGGGGGTTGATCTGCGCCGCCTTTTCCAGCAAATCGTCGGTGGTGTCTCCCTGTGCGGAGAGGACAACCACCACGTCATTGCCCGCCTGATAGGTATCGGTGATGATTCTGGCTACGTTTTGCAGCCGCTGGGTATTTGCGACAGAGGTGCCGCCGAATTTCTGTACAATCAGTCCCATTTGGATGGGTCCCTCCCAATCTTTGCGGTTTTGGGTTGATTCCCTGCTTTGGGTCAATTCCCTGCTTTATTCTATGGTTTATTCCAGCACCCGGAACAGCACCTTCACGTCCCGGCCTTCCAGCGCAGAGCGCATTTCCGGAGCGGTGCGGGCATCGTCGGTCATCCACGCCTGCTCCCCTTCCGGGGCGTTGGCGGTGTGGAGCTGTTTTGCACCGGGTACTGCCTTGTCGTCTCCCAGACGGATATACCAGCGGCTGGGGATCTCATCGGAGGAATAAATCACATCCGCTCCGCCGGCTTCCCAGCAGTTGCTGGCGATATAGCGCTTGGCACGGGCGGCTTCCATTACGTCCGCAACCACAGCAGACGCGGTGGCCATCTTCCCGGCTCCCTGTCCGTAGAACATGACGCTGCCCACGGCATCGCCTACCACGGTGATGGCGTTGAACACGCCCTCCACGTTGGCCAGCGGCGACTCGTCAGAGACCAGATGGGGTGCCACATAGGCGCACACCTTGCCGTCGCTCTCCCGGCGCAGGGCACGACCCAGCAGCTTGATCTTCATACCTGCGCTGCGGGCAAAGTCCACGTCAGAGAGGGTGATTTCCGTGATGCCCTGGGTGGGCACCTGCTCCGGGGAAACCTGACGGCCGAAGCCCAGAGAGGAGAGGATGCAGATTTTCCGGCAGGCATCGTGACCCTCAATGTCAGCAGCGGGGTTCTGCTCGGCGTAGCCGTTGGCCTGCGCCTCTTTCAGCGCCTCTTCAAAACTGAGGCCGGCACGAATCATGCGGGTGAGGATATAGTTGGTGGTGCCGTTGAGGATGCCGGTGATCTCCTGTAACTCGTTGGCGGCAAGGCAGGAACGGATGGGCTTTAAAATGGGAATGCCGCCGCCGACGCTGGCCTCGAACAGGTAGGAGACATTCTTTTCCTTTGCCAGCTGCATCAGCTCGTAGCCGTGGGTGGCCACCAGCTCCTTGTTGGAGGTGACCACGCTCTTGCCCGCTGCCAGCGCCCGGCGGGTGAAGTCCAGCGCAATCCGGGCGCCGCCGATGGTCTCCACCACCACCTCCACCTCCGGGTCGTTTTCGATGATGGAGAAATCGTGGATGACTTTATCGGCAAAGGGGCTGTCCGGGAAATCCCGCACATCCAGAATATATTTCAGGGCAATCTGATTGGCCACCCGCTCGGAGATATGCTCGCCGTTTTTCCGGATGACCTCCGCAACACCGGAGCCCACGGTGCCAAAGCCCAAAATTGCTACGTTTACCATGTCTTTCCTTCCTTTCCGAGAAATGCGCCGTAGGGATTACTGTCCGGCGAGGATTTCCATCTTGATCACCCCCGGCTGTCCCTGAAGCTGGACGGCCAGCTCCTCCGGGACAGTGCCTACGGCAGAAGTTTCCGCCGCCACCGTCACCGCCGCCACCCCGTTGGTGGGGATGGTCTGGTGTATGGTGAGAATATTTGCGCCAGATGCGGCAAAAATATTGAGGATGCCAGAGAGAGCGCCGGGTTCGTCCCGGAGCATCATCTGGAAGGTGACAATCCTGCCGTGCATCATGTCGTTAAAGGGTCTCACTGCGTCCTTGTACTTGTAAAAGGCGCTGCGGCTGATGCCAACCTGCTTCACCGCATCGTTCACTGTGCTCGCCTCGTGCAGTTCCAGAGCCTGCTTTGCCTGGGCTACCTTGAGAAAAATCTCCGGAAGCACGGCGGCGTCCACAATAAAATACTTCGGCGTCTGGGACATCTGCTCACTCCCAAAGTCAATTTTGTACGCCTGTGGCGTTCATCTGTGCGTGCAAGAAGTATCTTAGCACAAACCCGCCCTGATTGCAACCGGCAGCACTTCATTTTGTCAGATTCACGGAAAGGGGGCTTTTCCCGTTGAAAACCATGTCTGATTTCGCCAAAGGAGGTTTTCTGGCACTGGCTGGGCTGCTGATTCTGTGCAGTGCCACCGTGCGGGGGATTCTGCTTCCCTTTGCCTTTGCCCTGCTGCTGGCAAAGTGGGCGGACCGCCCTGTGTCCCGGCTGGCAGGACATCTTCCCCGGTGGTTGTCTGCGCTGGTGATTCTGTCCATTGCAGGGCTGATGGTCTGTAATCTCACGTTGCTGGCAGGAGTGCGGCTGTGGCAGTCTCTGCCCGGCGTACTGTCTCAGTGGGGACAGGGGACGGATGTGACGGAGCAGATTTCAGCCACAGTCCGCCGTCTGCCCGGCCCGCTGGGCATCGGAGCGGGGTGGATTGTCACTCAACTGCAAAATCAGTCTGGCGCGCTGCATCAGCGTTTGGAGGGGGAAGTATCCCGGCGGATGGCGGCTATGGCAGCAGGTCTGCCCCGGGTGCTGATTGGTGGAGGGGTCACTCTGCTGGCGGGTTTTTATGCCTGTGTAGATTGGCAGCGGGTGAAAACCAAGCTAAAGGGGCTTTTACCCTCCGGCTGGGAGAGGGGCATTTTGGCGCTGGGGCGGCGGCTGGCTGACGGCGCAGCAGGCTGGCTTCAGGTACAGGGGCGTATGATAGTGATTCAGTTTGCCCTGCTCTGGGTTGGACTGGGATGGATTGGCATATCACAGGCGTGGGGAATCGCCCTAATTGCCGCCTTTGCAGATGCCCTTCCTGTGCTGGGTACCGGTATCATATTAGCCCCTTGGAGCGTCCTGTCCTTTGTTCAGGGCGATTGGCGCACCGGGGCAGGTTTGCTGGCGCTTTGGGGGGTGGTCAGCCTGTGCCGCTCTGTTTTGGAACCCCGGCTGCTGGGGGCAAAGGCGGGGCAGTCTCCCCTGCTGACTCTGCTGGTGCTTTATGGTGGGCTTCGTCTGGCGGGTATTCCCGGTTTGATTCTGGGCCCGGTGGCGCTCAGCGCTTTTTCCTCGGCGGCCTGTCAAAAAAGCACAGAAAAAGCCGCAGCCCGGACTCTCCCGGACTGCGGCGGTGATCGCTGTGACAGGGGAAACAGAACGCAGAAGCTCAGTTAATGCGCTCCATGATTTCCTTCCAGAGAATAACGGAGGGGTTGCCGTCGTAGTTGACTGTTTCGGCATTCTCGTAGCCCGTCCAGACTGCGGCGGTGTAGTTCTCCGTATAGCCGGCAAACCAGCGGTCAAAGTCGTCATCGGTGGTGCCGGTTTTGCCTGCGGCGGTGGCGTTGCTCAGCTTGGCGCTCTTGGCGGTGCCGTCGGTGACAACTGCCTGAAGCATCTGATCCATCTGCTTCACCGTGGTTTCCTTCAGCACAGGCTCGCCCTCGGCATAGCCGCTGATGATAGGGTTGCCCGCTGCGTCAAAGCGGACACTGTAACCCGGCGTGGCAAGCACCACATTGCCGTCACTGTCCGTGACCACGCTGTACACATAGGGGCGGGTATAAATGCCGTCCCGGGCAAATACGCCGTAGGCACCGGTCATTTCAAAGACAGACATACCCTTGGTAAGACCGCCCAGAGACAGAGGGGCCAGATCCAGGTCAGAATAATACTTGCCGGAAGGGCCGGTATACCCCTCCACCAGACTGGAAACGCCAAAGCGCTGGCGGACAAAATCGAAGGAATACTGAGGGCTGACCCGTTGAAGTACCTGAGCGGCCACCGTGTTCAGGGAGTGAGCCACACCATACTCCACCGTCACCATATCGCCGGTGGGTTTTTTCCCGGAGTTGGACTTGGGGAACAGATCGCCGTTGCTCAGGCGGATGGAGCTGTCCTCCACCAGAGAATCCGGGGTGACCGCCCCCATTTCCAGCGCCGGGGCGTACACAGACAGAGGCTTGATGCAGGAGCCGGGCTGGCGCAGGGTCATGGTGGCCATATTCCAGACACGGTTGCCCGTCTTCTCGCCTACGCCGCCTACCACGGCGACCACAGCGCCGGTGTTGTTGTCAATGACTGTTGCGGCGGAGATCAGCTCCTGACCCCGGGTGGACCGGTGACCGGGCAGCACATCGCCGTTCTTCATCACCTGATCCAGTTGCGCCTGAATCCCCGGGTTGAGGCAGCTATAGATCTGAAGGCCGCCGGAGTAGATCATCTGTACTGCGGTCTTTTCGTCGATGTTATAGGTCTTTTGCAGATCCTCAGACACCTGAGAGAACACCGTCTCGGTATACCAGCTCCAGACGCTGCCGTCCAGACTGGTCTGTTCCTCCTGCTCCTCCTGCT
Source organism: Clostridiales bacterium NK3B98 (assembly GCA_000421005.1). GTDB lineage: Bacteria > Bacillota > Clostridia > Oscillospirales > Oscillospiraceae > Onthomonas. The sequence goes on along the minus strand of ATWA01000009.1, from coordinate 50,489 downwards.
CGTCGCCACGCACCAGCACCAGCGGCGTTGCCTTGGCAGCGTCCCGCTCCTGCTCGGAGATGTAGCCCTGCTCACACATCTGATCCAACACCAGATTACGGCGGCGGACGTTGTTCTCCGGATGGGCTTCCGGGTTGTAGACAGCGGGGTTGTTGGTAATGGAGATGAGAGAGGCGCACTCCGGCAGACTCAATTCACCGGGCTCCTTGCCAAAGTAGCGCTGAGCGGCGGTATACACGCCGTAGCACCGGTTGCCCAGATAGATCCGGTTCAGGTATTCCTCCAGCGTCTCCTGCTTGGTGTGGTTGTCGTCAAACTCCAGCGCCTCAAAGATTTCCAGCACCTTCCGCTTGACAGTGGTATCCGTGTTGCCGGTGACGTTTTTCACCAACTGCTGGGTGATGGTGGAGCCGCCCTCCTGCCGCTGTCCGGTGAGCAGGTGCAGCATGGCGCTGGTGGTGCGCACCCAGTCCACACCGCTGTGCTCCCAAAAGCGCTTGTCCTCAATGGCCACGGTGGCATTAATCAGGTTTTGGGGAATGTCGTTATAGGACGCCCAGACCCGGTTTTCCGCACTGTGGAGCACCTGCTCGGTCTGATAGGAGCCGGAGGTGGGATCATAGTAAAGAATGGCGGAGGTCTGCGCCGTATCAGAGCGCACCAGATTCAGAGCACGGTTAGCCTCCTCCGCTTCGGGGAGAATCACTTCCTGCACATAGGTAGCTCCGTACATGGCGAGAATCGCCCCCGTGGCGGCGCCAATGAGCAGAATGGTACCCAGCACAATCAAGATCCATTTCAGGATGCTCTGCAGCACTTCCAACACCGGATTTGACTGGTGATTTGACATGAGACGTTACCTCCAGAAGGGGAAATGTGCTGTTACCTGACAGCCCCTATACCCCATAATCTTTTTTATTGTACCCCAGAAGGCAGGGTTCGTCAATCACGAATCCCTTCATTCAGCGTTTTTTATGGCATTGGGTAAAAACAGGTCTGGCTTTCAGCGTTTTTTCTCTCAATATGCCTGTATTTTCGTTGCGCCGGGGAAAGACTTGGTGCTATAATGCCTTTGGTGTAATGTCATTCTTCCCCGGCATGGGGCGTATTTGAGGGGCATGATGAGGTTCCCTGCACGTCTGAGAAAGAAATGCCCTTTTTGCCTGTTATCCTGTCAGGGGCGGGCATTGCATAAAATCAGGTGATTCCTTTGGCAGGCTTTGCAAGCTCAAGGCGATCACTTTGCAACGTTTCGGAGGTTCCACAGCTATGTTGCGAAGCAATGAACGATTTAATCCCTCCAATGGGAAGCGTTCTATTCTGGTCGTTGACGACGAGCAGATCAACCGGGAAGTACTGGAACATATTCTCTCCGCTGAGTATGAGGTGATCCAGGCCTCAGACGGCGACGAGGCCATGGAAATTCTCTGTGCCGACAGCGACGCCATCTCTCTGGTGCTGCTGGATCTGATGATGCCGAAAATCAACGGGCTGGAGCTGTTGCAGATCATGAAGGCCGATGGGGATTTACAGCACATTCCGGTGATCGTCATGACTGCGGATCAGAGCGCCGAGGTAGAGAGTCTGCGCATTGGCGCAGTGGATTTTATTTCCAAGCCCTATTCTCAGCCGGAGGTGATTCTGGCCCGTGTCCGCCGGGTGATTGAGCTGAACGAGGATCAGCAGATCATCAAGTCCACCGAGCGTGATGCCCTCACCGGGCTGTACAACCGGGATTACTTCCTGCGCTACGCCAATCAGTTTGACCACCATCACAAGGACACCGACATGGACGCTGTGGTGTTGGATGTGAACCACTTCCGGATGGTCAACGAGCGTTACGGCAAGGCCCATGGCGATCAGGTGCTGCGGCGCATCAGTGAGAAGCTGAAAACCGCCATGCGCGCGGCCGGGGGCCTTGTCTGCCGCCGGGGTGCGGATACCTTTCTGCTCTACTGCCCCACCGGACAGAACTATCAGGCCATTCTGGATGCTGCCTCCATTTCCCTGTCCGATTCCGACTCTCACAGCAGCGCCAACCGGCTGCGTCTGCGCATGGGCATCTATCCCAAGGTGGACAAGGGAATCGACATGGAGCGCAGATTTGACCGGGCGAAGCTGGCCGCAGACACCCTGCGGGACAATTACGCCCAGACCGTCGCCTATTACGACAGCACGTTACATGAGAAGGAGCTGTATGCCGAGCAGCTTTTGGAGGCATTTCCTGCCGCTTTGGAGCAGCGGCAGTTTCTGGTGTACTATCAGCCCAAGTTCAGCATCCGCCCCGACCAGCCGGTTTTGGCCAGTGCAGAGGCGCTGGTGCGGTGGAAACACCCGGACATGGGGATGATCAGCCCCGGCGTATTTATTCCCCTGCTGGAGAGCAAGGGGCTGGTGCCCGAGCTGGATCACTACGTCTGGCGGGAGGTGGCCGCCCAGATTCAGGACTGGAAACGGCGGCTGGGGGTGTCTGTGCCCGTTTCGGTTAACGTATCCCGGGTGGATATGTACGACCCGGGGCTGGTCAATCACTTTGCGTCCCTGATGCAGGAGTATCACCTCTCCCCCACTGAATATCTGCTGGAAATCACCGAGTCTGCCTATACCCAGGACTCTGACCAGATTATCTCCACCGTCAACCAGCTTCGGGATTTGGGATTCCGGGTGGAGATGGACGACTTCGGAACCGGGTATTCCTCCCTGAACATGCTCTCCACCCTGCCCATCGACGCCATGAAGCTGGATATGCAGTTCATCCGCAACGCCTTTCACGGAGAACGGGATCTGCGGCTGCTGGAGCTGGTCATTGACATCGCCAAGTATCTGGGGGTGCCTACCATCGCCGAGGGTGTGGAGACCTCTGAGCAGCTTCACGCCCTGCGGGCGCTGGGCTGTGATTATGTACAGGGCTTCTACTTTTCCCGTCCGGTACCCAGCACCGGGTTCGAGCCCTTTCTGCTGGAATGGAAGGCAAGAAAAGCCGCCCCGGTGTCCGATGCAGATGCCGTGCACGGCCAAAATGGAGGTATTGACATCTCCCGTGCCCTGTCCAGCGGTTTCGAGAGCGTTTACTATGTAGACGCCCAAAGCGGGCATTATGTGGAGTTCTGCTCTCAGGGGAAATACAAGGAGCTGAAGATTCAGGGCAGCGGATCGGATTTCTTTGGGGACACGCAGGAAAATCTGAAACGGGTCATCGCTCTGGAGGATCAGGAGCTGGTTTCGCTGGCATTGAGCCCGGGGTATCTGCTGGACTATCTCAGCAAGGAGGACGAGCTGAGCCTGTCCTACCGGATTATGATAGAAGGAGTGCCTGTCTGGTACACCCTGAAAGCTTCCAAGGCCGCAGGTAAAGGTTCTCAGCATCTGGTCATCGGCATCATCCGTGCAGAGGGCAGCAAACCCGGTGCGGCAAAGGCACAGACCCCTGCCAACCGTCTCGGCGGGGAAAACCACAGCATCACTCGGTCGCTGTCCAGCGACTTTGTGGCCATCTACTATGTGGACACCACTGACGACAGCTATCAGGTCTTTACCGCTCCCGGTGTGTATGAGTCCATTCCCATGATCAACACCGGAACGCACTTCTTTGACGAGTGCAGGAGCAATCTGCAAGCGATGATCTATCAGGAGGATCAGCCCAAGCTCATCGCCGCTTTGGAAAAGGAGCGGCTGTTGAAGCGGCTGGAAACCACCTCTTCCGTGGTGATGGACTACCGTCTGATGATTCAGGACGAGCCGGTGTACTATCGTTTGAAGGTCACCCGGGATGATGCCCATGCAGGCCACATTGTCATTGGCGTCAGCGATATTTCCGAGCAGCGGCGGCAGGAGCAGGAATATGAGGCCGCCCAGTCTACCAGTGTCACCTATTCCCTCATTGCACAGGCTTTGGCGCAGGACTATTCTTCCATCTACTACGTCAATGTGGAGACGGAGCAATATATCCGTTTCAGCAATGAGGCACCCTCTCACCGTCTGGTTCCGGAGGATTCAGGAGAGCATTTCTTCTCCCGCATGAAGGAATGGGTGCAGGAAAAAGTAGTGCCGGAGGATCAGGAATTGCTGGCCATTGCCTCCGACCGGGATTCTCTGCTCCGTGAGGTGGCAGACGGACAGATTTACACCGCCAATTTCCGGCAGATTGAAAAGGGAAAGCCAAGGCACATCAACGGCAAGGCGCTGATGCTCAATGAGGACAGGGAGCATCTGGTCATTGGTATGCGCAACATAGAGGCACAGGCCATGCGTGAGCAGGAGTACGAAGCGGCCAAGGCGGAGCGCACCGCCTATTCCCGGATTGCAAAAGCGCTGGCGCAGGACTATTTCAGCATCTACTATGTGAATATTGAATCCGACCGCTACATCGAATACTCCCCCACCGGACGCTTTCAGGAATTGAAGGTGGTCCGCCGGGGAGACGAGTTCTTCCGAAACATTCAGGACAATATGCTCATGCAGGTCTATCGGGAGGATCACGAAAAGGCGGCAAGCGCCTGGAACCGGGAGACCATTCTTCAGGAGCTGGGGAAAAGCAACAGCTTCTCCGCCTCCTATCGGATGCTGGTCAACCGGGAGCCGGTGTATGTCAGCTTCAAGGTGATTCGGATGCAGGACGGAGACGACAAGCACATTATCATCGGCATCAGCAACATTGACGCTCAGGTGCGCCGGGAGCAGGAGTTTGTCCGTGCGCAGGAGATGGCCCTTCGGGACGACCTCACCAGAGTCAAAAACAAGCGTGCCTATTCTCAGGCAGAGCAGTCCATGAACAATTTAATTGAGAGCGGAATCCAACCGGAGTTTGCGGTGGTGGTCTGCGACGTGAACGAGCTGAAAAAGGTGAACGACACCGCCGGTCACAATGCCGGAGACCAGTACATCAAAAACGCCTGCTCCATCATCTGTACCGTCTTTGCCCACAGTCCGGTGTTCCGCATCGGCGGGGACGAGTTTGCCGCCATTCTTCAGGGACGGGACTATGAAAACCGCGCCTCCCTGATGAAGCTTATCAACGCCAGAAGCACAAAGGCCCGCTCTTACAGCGGGAAGCCCCTTCTGGCCTGCGGGATTGCGGAGTTTGATTCAGAGTCGGATACCTGTATTGCAGACGTGTTCCGCAGGGCGGACAGCGCCATGTATGCCCGGAAGGTAGAGATGAAAGTGGAGCGGTAATCGTCCACACATATAAAAACGGCACACAGCAGAGGAAATGTCTGCCGTGTGCCGTTGTTCATTTAGTTGGAGATAGGGATGGAACCGTCATCCTGCTGGGGCTCTACGCTGAGGATTTTCAGGTCATAGCCGAAATCCGGTCTGACCTGCACATGAACTGTGTCCCCTGGCTTGTGTCCAAAGATGGCTTTGCCCACCGGGGAATCCCGGGTAATCAGCCCTTCCAGTGCGTTGGCTCGCATGGGGGTGACGATTTGCAGGTCAATTTCCTCGTCCTCGCCCACCATCTCTGCCCGCACCTTGTCAAACAGTCCGATGGTGCCTGCCTTGGACTGGTCGGAGACAATCACCGCATTGTCCAGCAGGCGCTGAAGATAGCGGATGCGGCTTTTGTTCTTGTTCAGCTCCATTTTGGCGGCCTTGTACTCAAAGTTTTCTGACAGGTCGCCAAAGGCTCGTGCCTCCTGCACCGCTTCCAGCTGTTTGGGCATCAGCTCGGTGCGGCGCTGGCGCAGTTCCTCCTGAATCTGCTCCATGTCCTTTTGGGTCATTTCATTTTTCATATCACTTCTGCCTCCTGACTCGTTCTGCGGCGGCTCGTCCTGCGTAGATGCCCGAGCACCACGCCCAGTGGAGATTATACCCGCCGCAGTCGCCGGTTACATCTAAAATCTCTCCTGCCAAATACAGTCCCGGCACCTTCCGGGAAGAAAAATCAACATTGATCTCTTCCAGCACAACGCCGCCCCGGGTGACCTGTGCGTTGTCAAAGCCCTGCGTGCCTGTCACTTCTATGCGCCATTGTTTATAGAGACCGCAGAGCTGTTCCAGTGCCTTGCGGGGTAGGGCTCCCAATGGCTTTGCCGGGTCAATGCCCGCCTGACGCAGCAGCACAAATTGCAGACGCTTGGGCAGAAGGCCCAAAAGGGCGGTTTCCGTGTCCTCTCCCCCCCGGCTGTGCTGACGGCCCAGCATTTCTTCCCGCAGTTGGGGATAGGTCATCTCCGGAACAAGGTCCAGCACAATGATGTCCTCCCCGGTCATGAGGCAGGAGAGCTGGAAGATGGGAATGCCGGACAGTCCATAGTCGGTAAACTGTACCTCCCCATGTTCAAAGCCGACCCGCTCTTTTCCGTGGTAGAGGGCGGCGTCACAAAGCACCCGAAGCCCCTTCAGGGTGGAAAACCAGTTTCCCCTGCACTTCATGGGAACCAGCGCCGGGGAAAGGGGCGTACAATGGTGACCCATGGCTTTGACCAGCGGGTAGCCGCTGCCGTCGCTGCCCTGTTTGGGAGAAGATTTTCCTCCTGTGGTGAGGATGATCTGACGGGCAGAGACGGTTTCCGTACCTGTGAGAACGGAAAAGCCGTTTTCCTTTCGGGTGATGTCGGTCACTTTTTGATTGCAAGATACCTGTATAGCCTTTCTCCTTGACAGCTCTGACCGCAGCACGTCCAGCACCATGGCAGCCTGACGGGCATAAGGATAAACCCGCCCTGCGTCGTCCTCCATACACTTCAGCCCCAGCGTGCGGAAGAAGTCCAGCGTCATCTCCGGGGGCATCTGTTCCAGCCAGCGGGCAAGCCGGTTTGGAGCGTGGGTGTGGTAGTGGGCGGAGGTCAGGTCTGTATTGGTGAGATTGCACTTGCCGTTGCCGGTGACCAGTATTTTTTTACCAACCCGGTCCAGCCCTTCCAGCAGGAGGATTTGGGCATTGGGATTGGCCTCCGAGGCCGCAAGGGCGGCAGCGATTCCCGCTGCGCCGCCGCCCACAATAACGATGTCCTTCAAGTGATTCCCTCCTGTGGTGGAAACAGCGTCCACGGCCAGCAGTCCGGGGGCGGGCAGGTAAAGGTCAGCTTCTCGCCGGACTGGGGATGCCGGAAGCTGAGACGATAAGACCACAGGCCAAAGCCTGTCCCTTCCCGTCCCCCATACTTCACATCTCCCAGCAGCGGCCAGCCCCGGCTGGAAAACTGCGCTCGGATTTGGTGGGTGCGTCCGGTGTGGAGGTTGACCTGTACCAAGGTACAATCTCCGGCGTGTGCCAGCGTGCGGTAATCCAGAACCGCCTCTTTCACGTCCCGTCCCGGGGCGGATACAATCAGGGTGCGGCGGGCGGCGGTGTCCCGGTACAGCAGGTCTTTCAGGGTGCCGCTGACCGGCGGGTTGCCCTGTACCACGGCCAGATAGGTTTTGCCCATCTCTCCCGCCGCCACCTGTGCGGAGAGGATCTGCGCCGCCTTGCGGCTTCTGGCCAGCACCATGACGCCGCCCACCACCTGATCTAATCGGTGAACGGTACGGTAGCTGCCCTGACTTTCCCCTGTCTGAATGCGTAGAAGCTGGGGGAGGTCAGCAGAGAGCACACCGGAGGGCTTGACGCAAACCACAATGCGCTGGTCCTGATAGAGCAGCGGGATTGGTTTTTCTGTCTCCATCACCACAGCTCTGCCAGTTCGTAGATCAGCTTTTCCGTCTTGTCCCAGCCCAGACATGGGTCGGTGATGCTCTTGCCGTAGACCCCGCCGCCTACACTCTGGCAGCCGTCCTCCAGATAGCTCTCAATCATCAGACCCTTTACCAGTCCCCGGATGTCCTCGGAGACATGGCAGGAGTGGATAATATCCTTGCTGATGCGGATTTGTTCCTCATACTGCTTGCCGGAGTTGGAGTGGTTCACGTCCACCACAACTGCCGGGTGGGACAGGGAACGGTTTCCGTAGAGATCCAGCAGCGCACGCAGATGCTCATAGTGGTAGTTGGGGTGGTTGTGTCCGAATCTGTCCACATAGCCCCGGAGAATGGCGTGGGTATAGGGGTTGCCCTGGGTTCGTACCTCCCAGCCACGGTAGATGAAGGTATGACCGTGCTGAGCGGCGACGATGGAGTTCATCATCACGGACAGGTCGCCTTCGGTGGGGTTTTTCATGCCCACCGGAATCTGCACGCCGCTGGCGGTGAGCCGGTGCAGCTGATCCTCTACCGATCTGGCGCCCACTGCCACATAAGCCAGCAGGTCGGAGAGATAGGGATGGTTTTCGGGATAGAGCATCTCGTCGGCGCAGGTGAAGCCCGCATCCTCCACCGCCCGGGTGTGCAGCTCCCGAATGGCGATGATTCCCTTTACCATGTCCTCCGCCCGGTTGGGGTCGGGCTGGTGGAGCATTCCCTTGTAGCCGGTGCCCATGGTGCGGGGCTTATTGGTGTAGATACGGGGAATCATCAGGATACGGTCAGATACCTGATCCTGCACCTTGCGGAGACGACACAGATATTCCAGCACCGCACTCTCGTTATCCGCAGAACAGGGGCCGATCATCAGCAGCAGGCGATCGTCCTCCCCGTTGAACACCCGGCGAATTTCCTCGTCTCTGCTGGCTTTGATCTGTTTCGCCTCCGGTCGGAGAGGGTATTCCGCCTTCAAATCCTCCGGCATGGGCAGGGGGCGGATCTGTTGCATATTCATGTGTTTGCCTCTTTTCTATGGTGTAATGGCAGCTGATGCAGCAGGTGAAGGTGATACCGCTGAACCAGCTCCATGGCTTTCGCTTCCGCCTCCGGGACCCAGACGTGTTCCGGTTTGTGGGCATCGGTGCCCAGAATCACATGCAGGTCATATGCCCCGGCAATCTCCCAAAAAGCGGGGTTGGGATAGTGTCGGTGCTGGTAGATGCCCAGCAGATTGATCTCCGCCGGGACGTGCAGCCGCTCCATGGCGGCGCAAAGGCGGCGCATCTGCGCCTCATAAACCGCCTGTTCTCCGGAGAAGCAGAATACGTCCGGGTGGCAGAGGTAGAGGAAATCTCCCGTCTCCATGCCCGCAATGCACAGATCCACATACTGCTCCAGCAGCGCCCCCTCCCGCTCCGGGGGTGAGGGGCGGGCGATGTAGGGCATGACCGGACCTACGTCCAGATAGTGCTGCCCCAAAATCTGGTATTCCACCGGATAGGGCTTCAAAAACTCCTGCAAGGCCGGGTAATAATCGGGAAAGTATTCCACTTCCAGACCCAGATGAATGTCAATCTGACCCTGATACTCCCGTTTCAGGGTCAGCACCGTGTTTACATAGTCCTCGAACTGATCCATCCCCATTCGGGTATGGATATCCGTCCCCTCCGGGAAGGGGTATGGGGTATGGTCAGAGAAGCCCATCACCCGGATGCCCCCGGCGATGGCACGTTCCACATAGGCTCGCTCTTCCCCGCTGGCATGGTTGCAGCGCCAGGTATGGTTGTGGTAATTGGCGATCATTTCCTTCGCTCCTTTGCTCAACGGGTCATATTATAGCACAGCTCCACCGGAATGTCTCTCCTTTTTCGCAAAATGGGCGCAAAAGGGCGTCGTCTCCCGGTGACCGTTGGGTCAGAGGGAGACAACGCCCTTTTATCAGAATTTTCCACTGGTGCCGGAGAAGCCGCCGGAGTCTACGCTGGTGCCTCCGCCGCTGCCTCGGTCATGCTCAATCTTGGTTTCGGTGCGGGTGGTGTGGGTGAACACGTCCTCCCGAACCCGGAGTTTGAGACTGTCTTCGTTGAGGTACTCGTCAGCATCCCCCGCAGGGGCAACCGACTTCATTTGCGCGGTCAGGGTGGCCACATAGATGCCCGCAATGGCAAGGGGCACCACCAGCCGCAGGGCGAAACGGATCAGCATACCCGTCAGGCTGGGTTCAGATCCCCGGTCGAAGGGCTTTCCATCTGCCGCCGCTTGCAGGTATTTGTCCGCAACCCGGAGATAGTCGGAGAAACCGTCGTACCAGTCATCATCCCGAAAATCGTCCAAAAACTGTTCGTCCATCCGCTCCTTGCCGTAGTCGGTAAAGGCGGTGTTGCCGTAGCCGTAGGCGATATTGGCATAGTCCCGGTCATCCATGCTCAGCAGCAGCAGAATGCCGTCATGGCCGCTGCCATAGCCCAGACCCCATTCCTGATAAATGGTCTTCGCCGCCTCGTAGACGCTGGCGGTGTTAAAGTCCCGAAAATCCTCCACCACGGCGATATTCACGGCGAAGCTGTACTGGGCTGCAATCTGCTCCGCCTGCTGCTCCAGACGGTTGACCTCGTCCTCGGTGAGCAGTCCCACCTGATCGTGGATATAGGGGGTAGCGTTGTCCTCCTGTCCGCCGATGGCAAAGACAGGAAGCGCCACAGCCAAAACCAGCAGCAGGGCGGTGAGGGCAGAGAATACTCGTTTCATCCCGTCCACCCCCTTAACCGAAGAAGTTGACCAGCAGGTTGAGCACCACGGCTGCCCCGGCGAACACGCCGAAGAAATACCGCCAGCGCTTGCCCTTGTCCACTGGGAGGTTGCCCACCATTTTGCCTGTCTGTCCGTTCATGGCAAAGAGGTACACATTGTCATTCCAGCGGGTGGTGAGCAGCCAGACCGGCATGAGGGCATAGCCGATCTTGCCCCGCTTGATGTTCACATCGTGATGCACCTCGTTGACCATCTCGTATCCGGAGATGGTATGGCGCATCACGTCCAGCACAGAGGCTGTTGCCCGTCTGTCCGCCCGGTCGGCACACTGATCCTTGTCCAGATCATACTTATCCGCCAGATAGCCGGGGAGATAGGCGGGAGAAAAGGGCTTCAGCTCAGAATAGTCGAAGGGCTCAATGGAGTCCATGTATTCGTCCGGCATTTTGGAGGAGCCGTCGGCGGGAATCCGCTCGAAGCGCACCGACCCCGCCCGGCGCACCCGGTAATGGTCGGTCTCGGTGATCTCGTAGTCTCCCCTTCGGAAGGTACGCACGTTCTGGGCGGTATATTGGACATCACCCTCGCCGGTGGCATCGTAGAGCCAGAAGGGGACGTAGATGCCCTTGATCTCCTCCAGATGGTTCTGCTCGGAGAAGACACGGGGGAGCAGCTTTTTGCCCTTATAGTGCTGTTTCAGTGCGTCAATGGCCTTATCCTTGCTCAGCTTAAAGGGAAGGATGTAGTCCGGCTTGATGCCCCCGGTGAACTGACCGGGAATGACGGTGGGATTGCCGCAGTAAGGGCAGCTGGTGGCGGCGGTCGTCTCATCACAGATCAGCTCCGCACCGCAGGAGGGGCAGCTATATGCCTTCATATTGGCATCCCAGTCGGTATGGGTGGCGAAGTCCCACTCCCCTTCCAGCTCGGTTTTATTCTGCTGGGCTTGGGCGGCGGAATCATTTTTCTCTTTGAACAGAGACTCGATGTACTCCACCGTGTAGGTGCTGCCGCAGTAATCGCATTCCAGCTTGCCGCTCTCCCCCACAAAGTGGAGCGGTCCGGTACAGGCGGGGCATTGGTAGTTGGTCACATTGGAGGGCATGGGTCACACTCCTTTCGGAACATCAGCCCGCCCAGTGGGGCGGGCTGAGAAGATTAGCCGTTGGTCACATCGTCGTCGGTGAAGGGGTCGCCGCACTCCGGACAGAACTTGGGGGGATGGGCGGGGTCAGCAGGCTCCCAGCCGCACTTATCGCACTTGTACAGGGGAACGCCAGCGGGCTTTTTGGTGCCGCACTCGGCGCAGAACTTGCCCTTGTTCACGTTGCCGCAGGTGGGGCAGGTCCAGCCGTCCGCCGCAGGCTTGGGCTCCGGCTTTTTGGCGCCGCACTCCGGGCAGAACTTTCCGGTGATGCCCTTGTTGCCGCAGGCGGGGCAATCCCAGCCACCAGCGGCGGCAGGAGCGGCGGGTGCCGCCTGCTGCACAGCGGGCTGCTGATACTGAGGCTGCTGTCCCATCTGGAACAGATTCTGGGCGTTCATGCCGCCTGCGCTGCCAGCCATGTTCATGCCCATAAAGGCCATGGCGGGACCGGCGTTCTGGTTCTTGGCAGCGTCCTGCATGGCCTGCGCCTGTGCGCCCACCAGATGGGCAGCGGCCATATTGGGGTTGCGGAAGGTGGCGTTGCGCTGCAGCTCCTTGATGGTCTTCTCGTCCTCTTCGTTGGCCTTGATGCTGCTCACGCCAAAGGCGACAATCTCGATACCACGGATTTCCCGCCAGTCGTGGCTCAGCTCCTGATTCAGGGCGTTGGCAATCTCTCTGGTGTGTCCGGGGAGGGCGGAGTAGCGGATGCCCATCTCGGAGATACGGGCAAAGGCGGGCTGGAGGGCGGTGAGCAGCTCGCTCTTGAGCTGACCGTCCAGCTTATCCCGGGTGAAATCCCCGCTGACGTTGCCGCACACGTTCTTATAGAACAGCATGGGGTCGGCGATATAGTAGCTGTACTCACCAAAGCAGCGCACGCTGACATCCATGTCCAGACCGATGTTGTTATCCACCACACGGAAGGGCACGGGAGAGGGGGTGCCGTACTTGTTGCCGGTCAGCTCCTTGGTGTTGAAGTAATAGACCCGCTGATCCTTAGGTGCTTCGCCGCCGAAGGTGAAGCGCCGGGCCATGTTCTTGAAGGTCTCTTTAATGCTGTCGCCCAGCTTGCCCTGGAAGAGAGAGGGCTCGCTGGAGGCGTCATAGGTGAACTCACCGGGCTCGGCGCAGAACTCTACGATCTGACCCTGATCCACGATCATCATGGCCTGACCGTCGGCCACGGCGATGACAGAGCCATTGGTGATGATATTATCCGTGCCTCTGGTGTTGGAGGAACGGCCGGAGGTGCGCTTTTTGCCCTTCACCGCCAGCACATTCACCGGAAGGCTCTCGCAATAAAAGTATTCCTTCCACTGGTCGGCCATTACGCCGCCGGCAGCGCCCAGCGCAGCTTTGATCAGTCCCATATGTATAATCTCCTTTCATCGTTTCCGGTAGAAATAGAAATGAACTTACCATTTGTATTTTCTCACGCTTCCCCAGTTCTGTCAAGCCTTTTCCAGAAGATACGGGCGCATCTGACGAAAACACCCTCCGAGCAGTTTCGGAGGGTGTTTCAGGATTTCCCTTACAGTTCCGCTTCCTCGATCACTTTTTTCAGGGTAGCGGCGGATTTTTGCAGCGCCAGCAGCTCGCTCACATCCAGCTCAAAGGGCAGCAGGGTATCTACCCCGTGGGAGCCCACAAAGGCGGGCATGGACAGGCAGATGTCCTCCAGACCGAACTGACCGCACATCAGAGTAGAAACCGGGAGGATAGAGAGCTCGTTGCGGATGATGGCCTCGCAGATTCGGGTGACCGACATACCGATGCCGTAATAGGTAGCACCCTTCTTCTCGATGATTTCATAGGCGGAGTTTTTCACCGCCTCGGCAATGCGGTGGGTCTCGTAATCGTGGTCGGTAAAGCCCCGCATCTCGCACACACGGTGGATGGGCACACCGGCGATGTTGGCGGAGGACCATGCGGCGATCTCGCTGTCCCCGTGCTCGCCGATGATAAAGGCGTTGACGCTGCGGCTGTCCACGTCCAGATGCTCACCCAGCATTTGCTGGAACCGGGCGGAATCCAGAACGGTACCGGAGCCGATGACCCGCTCCTTGGGGAAGCCGGACAGCTTCAGGGCGGCGTAGGTCAGCACATCCACCGGGTTGGCCACAATGAGCAGGATGCAGTCCTGATTGACGGCGGCAATCTGGGGAATGATGGACTTGAAAATGCCCACATTCTTCTTCACCAGATCCAGACGGGTCTCCCCCGGCTTCTGGGCAGCACCGGCGGTGACGATCACAATGGCAGCGTCCGCCAAATCGGCGTAATCTCCGGCGTAGATGCTCATGGGCTTGGCAAAGGGCAGACCGTGGCTGATGTCCAGCGCCTCGCCCTCCGCCTTCTGGCGGTTGGCGTCAATGAGGACGATCTCCGAGAACAGGCCGCTCTGCATCAGTGCGTAGACCGAGGCGGAGCCCACAAAGCCGCAGCCTACCATGGCACATTTTCTGCTGTTGAGTTTCTTTTGTTCCATTTTTTACACTCCTTCACAGATAGGTTGTATCATCCAGCCGTTTCTTATACTCCGGTCAAAGCCTGACCGTTTTCCTCAGGCCTTCTCTCCGCTCACACGGATGAGGAATTTCAGCTCATAATCCCGGTCCACAGGGTATTGGAACTCCGGGGCGACAGCCGGGCCGCAGCTTCCGGTACCGATGCCCTGCTGGAAGGCCTGAATGGTGACGAAGGTGCCGGTGCGTACCTCGTCCCAGGTGTGCTTCATCTGGGTGAGGGCAGCGTCGCTGTACGGCTTGATGGCCAGCTCGTAGGGTTTGTCCACGGCGTCAAAGGTGACGGTGGTATGCCCGTCCGAAACGCTGGCGGTGGAGCAGTCCATCCGGTTGCCGCTCTCCTGGGGGCGCAGGTTGGGCTCAGTCATATCGGATACGGTGCAGGAGACGCTCTGGACAGGGAACTGATCCTTCATGTCCGCATAGCTCTCGCCGCAGCGTCCCACATAGTCCACCTTGTCAAAGGACTGGTCCAGATAGAAGGTTTTGCCGAACCGGGGGACGATGCCCTTGCCCTTGACACAGTGGAGGCGGCTGGTGACAAGGATGCCATCGGCAGTGCCCTCATAGGTGTCGGTAACTGTGAAGGTGTTGTTTTGATTGCTCACCCGAGTGACCACCTGAACGCCGTGCTGAGTGGCTTCGGTGGAGACAAGCCGCTCGCTCTGTGCCTCGTAGGGCGCCATGGTGTTGCGGAAGGCGGCGTCTGCGTCGTTGTCCGTACCGGCACGGTAGAGGATGGTTCCCGTGGGGGCGGTGACCAGCTTTTGTCCGCCGGGGAGGGAGACGCTGAGCTTGCCGCCGATGATGCTGGCATAGTCCGGCAGGGAGGTGGTCTCCGGGGCGGCGGGGATGGGACGGGAGAGAATCATCTGCTCCTGAGCCACCACCCGTCCGGTGGCGGTGTCCACCGTGTCCACAATGACGCTCTGGTGACCGTTCACCGGGTTGCCGGTACGGACACTCACTCTGGCGTGCTTCAGGGGTTCCAGCTTCAATCTTGCCTTGATGACCGTGCCGTCGTTCCAGCGGAACACCAGTTGATACCGGTTGGCGTTGGAGAAGGACATGGTGTTAAAGAAGTGGAAGGTATTGCCGTCCACATGGGAGATACGGATAGGACGATAGACAAATTTGGCGATATAAGCGCCGGTGGAGGGGCTGCGGTCGGGATAGAAGATGCCGTCCACGCAGAAGTTGCCGTCGTGCTCCCACTCCCCGTGGTCGCCGCCGTAGGTGTAGGTGCCGTCCTCGTGGAGCACGGCGTGGTCTACCATCTCCCAGATACAGCCGCCCATCAGGCTCTTATGGGCATAGATTTCCTTCCAGTATGCTTCCATATTGCCGGGGCCAACACCCATGGCGTGGGCATACTCGCAGAGGAAATAGGGGCGGTCATTGAGGCGCTGCTGCTTGCGGCGCTTCATGGCAACGTCATGCACCATCTGGACGCTGGGATACATCTCGCTGCCCACATCGTAAGCCTCCCGCTTGCAGTGGATGGCAGACTCATAGTGGACGGGAATATCCGTATGCGCCTTGAGATAGTCATACATGGCATCGGTATTGTGGTAGCCGCCCGCCTCGTTGCCCAGGCTCCACAGGATGATGGAGGGGTGAATCTTGTCCCGCTGATAGAGCCGGGAGATGCGGTCCACATAGTGCGCCTCCCACTTGGGGTCGTCGCTGATGGAGTTATAGGTGGGCGGAAGCTGGTTGGTCCAGGTGCCGTGGGTCTCCAGATCGTTTTCGTCTACGATATAGATGCCCATCTCATCCGCAAGCTCCAGCAGCAGAGGGTCGGGGGGATAGTGGGAGGTGCGGATGGTGTCGATATTGTACGCCTTGCACACCTCCACGTCCCGGAGGATTTCTTCCGGGGTGAGGGTATAGCCGTTTTGGGCGCTGGTGTCGTGGTGGTTGACCCCCCGGAACTTCACCAGATGGCCGTTGAGCAGGTATACATCGCCCTGAATCTCAACTGTCTTGAAGCCGATTTTCTCCCGGACGCAGCCGGAGGCGGTCTCAAAGTAGACGTTGTACAGGGTGGGCTGCTCGGCGTTCCACTCTTCCACCGTCAGACCCTCGAAGGTGGCGCTGGCGGTGCGGTTTTCCGTTTTGACGGTGGCAGTGCGCTCCAAGCCGTGTCCGGAGAGGGTGAAGGTGACCTCCGTATCGGAAATGGTCTGGGCGGTGAGGGTGAGGGTATAGGTGTCCCCGGTTTTCAGGGTTTTTACGTCAATATCCCACAGGTCGGTGGGCTCGCTGATGCGCAGCAACACATCCCGGAAGATGCCGTTGTTGCGGAACATATCCTGATCTTCCAGATAGGTGCCGTTGCACCAGCGGTGCACCACCACCACCAGCTCGTTTTCCCCTTGATTCAGCTTGCCGGTGAGGTCAAATTCCGCAATATTATGGCTGCCCTCGGAGTAGCCCACGAAAGCGCCGTTCACATACAGATCCATACAGCTGGCCACGCCCATAAAGTCGATGACAAACTGCTTGGAGGCATCGGCAATGTCAATTTTCTTCCGGTAAACGCCCACGAAGTTGTATTCCTCCGGGTGCTTATACCGGGGGGCAATGCCCTGATCCTTGCCCATCCAGGTGAACACCCGGCCAATGCGCTCCTCTCCCGGTACCACCGGAGGGGCATAGGGGAACTGATAGCGGATATTCACATAGAACGGACGGTCATAGCCCCGAAACTGCCAGCAGGAGGGCACGTCCAGCGTGTCAAATTTGATCTGGTCGGTATCCAGCACACTGGGCACCTCCACCGGATAGGGGTAGAATTTGAAATCCCATGTTCCGTTGAGGCAGCGCACTTTTTCCGAGCGATACCGCTTTTCCAGCGGCGTGACGGCGTCTGCCTGTTCCCGGTCGGGGTAGGGGATAAAGTAACTGCGTCCGGGCAGCTTGTTCACCTGAAAGGTCTCAAAGGTGCGATAGTTGTCCTTATTGATTTGATATCTCATCAGCACACCCTCCTTGTTCACTGTGGAACAGTTTACCACGCTCTTTGACCTTTCGCAACTCTTTTGTGAAATTTCCTCTTTTTCAGTGGGCTGAAAGGGCAAAAGTTGTCCAACTTCCACAACAAACAAAATCCTGTTTTTGCAAACAGGATTTTGTAACGATTCAATTGGGTATTGTGATTTTCCCGGCAATGGCGCACGCTGCCGCTGTGGCAGGCGATGCAAGATAGATTTCCACCTTGCTGGTGCCCATGCGGCCTAAGAAGTTGCGGTTGTTGGTGGCAACCACCCGCTCCCCGTCGGTGAGGATACCGCCCGTTCTGCCGCAGCACAGTCCGCAGCCGGGATGGGTGATGATCGCCCCGGCATCTGCCAGCGTGGCAAGGGTGCCGTCAGCGAGGGCTTCCAGATAGATTTTCCGGCTGGCGGGGGTGACGATAAACTTGACAAAGGGGGCAACCTTTTTGCCCCGGACCACCTGCGCCGCCCGGTGCAGGTCCTCCAACCGTCCGTTGGTGCAGGAGCCAAGGAACACCTGGTCAATTGTCAGGCCTTCCAGCTCACTTACCGGGCGGATTTTATCCACCTGAGAGGGGCAGGCCAGCACCGGCACCAGCTCCTCCGCCTGATAGTGGAGGGTTTTCAGGTAAGCTGCGTCCTCGTCCCCCTTGAAGTCCGCCCATTGGGGAGAGACGGGAATGTTGCAGTATTCCGCCGTCTTTTCGTCCGGGGTAAAGAGGGCGCATTTCGCTCCCGCTTCAATGGCCATGTTTGCCATGGTCATCCGGCTTGCCACTGACATGGCTTCCACCGTGGAGCCGGAGAACTCCAAAGCACAGTAGGACGCGCCGGCGGCGGTGAGGTCGCCGATGATGCGGAGAATCACATCCTTAGAGGCAACGTTTTCGGGCAGTTCACCATCGATCACAATTTTGATGGTCTCCGGAACCTTCACCCACAGCTCGCCGGTGCCCAAAATAGCGGCCATCTCCGTGTAGCCGATGCCGGAGGAAAAAGCGCCTACGCAGCCGTAGGTGGTGGTATGGCTGTCGGTGCCAAAGACCACGTCTCCCGGCTTCACATAGCCCGCCTCGGTCATGAGCTGGTGGCAGATGCCGTCGGAGCGGTGAACGTGGGTCAGACCGTATTGGGCGGCGAACTGGTTGCCGATTTTGTGGTGCCGAGGGTCGTCCAGCTGGCTGGCAGGGACAAGGTGGTCGTAGATCAGCACCACCTTGTCCGGGTCCCAGATTTGGGTGAAGCCCATTTCCTCAAACTTGTCCTTGACAAAGGGGATAAAGATGTCGTGAATCATCACCCAATCCACCTTAGCGGTGACAATATCCCCCGCTTTGGCGGTTTTTTCGCCGGTATTGCGGCGCAGCAGTTTTTCGATGTAAGTGGCTCCCATGGCTCAGCCCTCCAATCCGTTGCGGCGGCGCATGGCTTTGACCAGACCCCCGGCGTTGATGATGTCCAGCAGATTGTCCGGGAGCGCACCGATGGGATAGGTCTTGCCCTTGCAGGTGATGGACTTGCCCACCTCCACGGTGACCTCATCCCCGTCCGACACGTCGCCCCGGAGGGCGGGGCATTCAATGAGCAGCAGACCGTTGTTGATGGCGTTGCGGTAGAAGATACGGGCAAAGCTGCCTGCAATCACAGCACGAATGCCCAGCGCCTTGATGACCTCCGGTGCCTGTTCCCGGGAGGAGCCGCAGCCGAAGTTGCTCCCCGCCACGATCACATCTCCCGGCTGAATCTGTACGGCCAGCTCAGGACGCAGGGGCGAGAAGGCGTAGGGGGTCATATCCTGCACCGTTTTCAGAGCAAGGTATTCCGTGGGGATGACAATGTCCGTGTCTATATCGTTGTCCATCACCCAGATGCGGGCGGTAAAGGTCTCAGCCATGGTTATCCCTCCCTTTTGGGCAGCCGGTCGGCGGTGGTGATTTCCCCGGCGATGGCGGAGGCGGTCACTGTTTCTGCAGATGCAAGGTAGACAAAGGAGCCGGGGTGTCCCGCACGGCCTTTGAAGTTCCGGGTTCCGGTGGAGATCAGCGTCTCCCCTTCCCCGATGACACCCTGACAGCTGCCCCAGCACACGGAGCAGTTGGCGTTCATCACGATAGCGCCCGCCTCCATGAAGGTGGTGAGCAGTCCCTCTTCCAGCGCCTGACGGTAGATCTCCCCGCTGGCGGGCACCACCAGAAAGCGCACCGTGTCCGCAACCTTTCTGCCTTTGAGGATGGCGGCAGCGGCTCTCAAATCCTCTATCCGTCCGTTGTTGCAGGAGCCCAGAAACGCCTCGTCGATATGGGTGCCGAGACACTCTGCGGCAGGAACCACCTGATCTACAAAGTGGGGCTTTGCCACCACCGGGACGATTTCGGACAGGTTCACCTCATAGGTCTGGGCGTAGGCGGCGTCCTCGTCGGCGTGGAACACCGCCTTGGGGGTTCTGCCCCGGCTGGACAGGTAGTCCAGCGCCACCTCATCCGCCTCCATGAGAGCGGTTTTGGCTCCCGCCTCCACGCAGAGATTGCACACGGCGATGCGGTCGGACATGGTGAGGGTTTTCAGCCCCTCCCCGCTAAACTCCATGGCCTTGTAGTTGGCGCCGTTGGCGCCGATGCGCCCGATGATGGTGAGAATCAAGTCCCGGGCGGTGACACCGTGGTTCAGCTTTCCGGTGAGGTTGAATTTCAGGCTCTCCGGCACCAGCACCCAGCTTTTCCCGGTGACCATGGCATAGAGATAGTCGGTGCAACCCACCCCGGTGCCAAAAGCGCCCAAAGCGCCATAGGCACAGGTATGACTGTCCGCGCCGAAAATGAGCTGTCCGGGACGAACGTGGTTTTCCATCATAATCTGATGGCAGACTCCCTTGCCCTCGTAGAAGGGAATGCCGTTTTCCTTGGCGAAGTCCCGCATTTTCTTCTGGCTGGCGGCGGTTTTGGGGCTGTCAGAGGGCATATTGTGGTCTACAATCCAGACCAGCTTGTTCACGTCCGCAATGTGGGGATGGCGGAGCTTGTGATACATGTCGATGGTGAGGTGGGTGGTGCCGTCGTTGCTCATGAGCAAGTCCAGCTCTACGGTATGGATGTCCCCCGGACGGACGCTCTCCACTCCGGCGGCGGAGGCGATGATTTTTTCAGCCAACGTCATTCCCATGATTTACGCCTCCTCCCGGTTCAGAGAGGCTAGCAGGCCGCCCTGATTCAAAATGTTCTGCATATAGGGGTTCAATTTGGTGCAGGAGAAGGTCTGTCCGTGGACGGTGGCAGTGCCCTCGGTGAGGCTCAGCTCCATCTCCTCCCCGTCCTCCACATGGTCGTACAGCTCTTTGCAGACAATCACCGGCAGGCCGATGTTAATGGCGTTGCGGTAGAAGATACGGGCAAAGCTCTTGGCCACCACCGCTTTCACCCCCAATGCCTTCAGCACCGAAGGTGCCTGCTCCCGGGAGGAACCGCAGCCGAAATTCTCCGCTGCCACAACGAAGTCCCCGGGCTGTACCTGAGAGGCAAAGGAGGGGTCAAGGGACTCAAAGGTGTGGGACTTCATCTCCTCAATGGTGGGGAAAAGCAGGTATTGGGAGGCGATAATCTGATCGGTGTCCACGTCCGTGTGGAATTTGAATAGTTTACCCATGTGCAAAACTCCAATCTCTCCGAAGGGGATTTTCAAGCGATTTAAAGTATTATAACCTCTCCGGGCCAAATGTGCAACCGTTGACAACAGAAAATCCCGCCGGAACAAATCCGGCGGGAGGTTGGCTGATTTAGCGCACCGAATAGTTGGGTGCTTCCTTGGTGATATTGATGTCGTGGGGATGGCTTTCCTTCAGGCCTGCGGAGGTAATGCGGACAAACTGCCCCTTCTGCTGGAGGGTGGGGATGTCCGGTGCGCCGCAGTAGCCCATGCCGGAGCGGATGCCGCCCAGCATCTGGAAGATGGTGTCGGTGAGCAGTCCCTTGTAGGGCACACGGCCTTCCACGCCCTCCGGCACCAGCTTGCGCTGTCCTGCCTGGAAGTAACGGTCCTTGGAGCCGTTGTTCATTGCGGCAATGGAGCCCATGCCCCGGTAGGTCTTGAAGGAGCGGCCCTGATAGATTTCGATTTCGCCGGGGGCTTCGTCGCAGCCAGCCAGCAGGGAGCCCAGCATGACCACATTGCCGCCGGCAGCCAGCGCCTTGACAATGTCGCCTGAATACTGGATGCCGCCGTCAGCAATGACAGGGATGCCGTACTTGGCAGCCACACAGGCGGCGTCATAGACTGCGGTAATCTGGGGCACGCCGATGCCGGCCACCACACGGGTGGTACAGATGGAGCCGGGGCCGATGCCCACCTTCACGCAGTCCACACCCGCTTTGATCAGCGCCTCGCAGCCTGCGGCGGTGGCGATATTGCCTGCCACCAGCTGCACATCCGGGTAGAGCGCCTTGATACGCTCCACAGCACGGAGGATGTTCTGGGAATGTCCGTGGGCGGAGTCCAGACAGAGCAGGTCAACCCCTGCCTCGATCAGCGCAGAGACACGGTCCATCAGGTCAGCGGTCACGCCGATGGCGGCGCCGCAGAGCAGTCTGCCCCGCTCGTCACGGGCGGCGTTGGGATAGGCCACCGCCTTCTCAATGTCCTTAATGGTAATCAGGCCCTTGAGGCGGCCCGCTTCGTCCACGATGGGCAGCTTTTCCACCTTGTGCTGGCGGAGAATGTCCTTGGCCTGCTCCAGCGTGACCCCTTCCCGGGCGGTAATCAGGTTGTCCTTGGTCATCACCTCGGAGATGAGGCGGTTCCGGTCGGTCTCGAACTTCATATCACGGTTGGTGATAATGCCCACCAGCTTGCCGTCCTTCTCGCAGATGGGCACGCCGGAGATGCGGTACTTGGCGCACAGGTCGTCCGCCTCGCCTACGGTGTGACCGGGAGCCAGCCAGAAGGGGTTGGTGATAACGCCGTTTTCAGAGCGCTTCACCATGTCCACCTGCTCCGCCTGCTGGCTGATGGACATATTCTTGTGGATGATGCCGATGCCGCCCTCTCTGGCAATGGCGATAGCCATGCGGTACTCGGTCACCGTGTCCATGGCGGCGGACATAATGGGAATGTTCAGGCGGATTTTTTTGGTGATGTGGGTGTGCAGGTCAATGTCGCCGGGAAGGACGTTGCTCTCCGCGGGGATCAGCAAAACGTCGTCAAAGGTCAGTCCTTCCTTGACGAACTTCACAGAGGGGTCGGTGTTAATCATCAGTTCCAGCTCCTTTCAAATCGTACATCAACGGCCATGTATGGTTAATTTGGATTTTGCGCAAAGGTCAGTGAGGTCGTCCAGTGTGGCCGCCCGAAGGCGAAGCACGCCGCCGCAGTCGGCGCAGTGCAGCTCCACAGAGGAATAGTGAATATCCATGGTGAAGCGTTTGCTGCCGCAGGTGCAGGAGATATCCCCCCGCTGGGCGATGTCCCGCAGCTCCCCCAGCACCTCGCTCATCACGTTTTCATCCAAAAAAGTGCCTTCCTGCTCCTGCTGTTCCTGCTGCTTGTCCAGCGTCTGTTCCAGACGGGGCATGGCGGCAAAGACAGCATCCTCCTCGCCGATATAGCAGCTGTCAATACCGGTGCGGGGACAGGAAAAGCCCAGCAGGCGGTGACCCATGAGCTGTGGGCGGGTCAGGCGGACGCTGTGCTGCTCCCCGCAGGAGGGACAAGGGACGGTGATGTCAAACTCGTCCCGGTCGGTGTAATCCACCAGCAGGCTGCTCTTGCCGCAGGGACAGGGCAGGGTCATATTTCCCGCTGCCAGAGAGAACAGGCTGCGATCTGCCACCACACTGTTTCGACAGGAGGGACAGACAAAGCCGATGGTGCGCCGCTGCTCCTTCATGGGCAGTCGCCTCCCCTTTCATAAATTTTGACCATTATATCAGCATGAACCAAAAAAAACAACCCACCGGAATGACAAAAGCAACCAGAACTGACACCCTTTCCCTATGCAAAACAACCTTTCCAGTGGGAATAAAACGGTTTTTCTCTGCCAAACTAAAGCCAAATGTAAAGGAGACGATGCAATGGCTGAAAAGCAGATGGGAAGCGCTACCTTCGTTTTGTCCACAACCCCCACCATTTTGGGCTGGGGAAACATCGGGGGCAAGAAGGAGGGCGAGGGGCCGCTGGGGGCTCTGTTTGACCATATATCCAATGACAGCTACTTCGGTGAGACCACTTGGGAGAAGGCGGAGAGCTCCATGCAGCGTCAGGCGCTGTCTGTGGCGCTGGACAAGGCGGGACAGCCTGCCTCCAATCTATGCGCCCTGTTTGGGGGCGACCTGATGAACCAGTGTATTGCCACCTCGTATGCCGCCCGGAGTCTCAATGTGCCCCTGTTTGGGGTGTACGGTGCCTGCTCCACCATGGCAGAGAGTCTGGCACTGGCGGCTATGACGCTGGACGGCGGGTTTGGAGACTTTTCCGCGGCGGTTGCGTCCAGTCACTTCTGCACGGCGGAGCGGCAATACCGCACCCCGCTGGAATACGGCGGGCAGCGTACCCCCACCGCCCAGTGGACGGCTACCGCCGCCGGGGCGGTGGTGCTGGCAAAGGACGGGCCGGGCCCTTATGTCACCCATGTGACGGCGGGCAAGGTGGTTGACCGGGGCATCAAGGATGCCAACAATATGGGTGCTGCCATGGCTCCCGCCGCCTATGACACCATCTCCACCCATCTCTCGGATACCGGGCGCAGTCCGGATTTTTACGACCTGATCGTCACCGGGGATTTGGGGGACTTGGGGGCAAGGCTGCTGCGGGAGCTGTTCGCCCGGGACAATGTTGAGCTGCCCCGGTACAATGACTGCGGGCTGATGCTCTATGACCGGAAGCGTCAGGACGTACACTGCGGCGGCTCCGGTTGCGGGTGCTCCGCATCGGTGCTGACAGCGCTGTTGCTGAACAGCGTACAGCGGGGAGAGCTGCATCATCTGCTCTTCTGCGCCACCGGTGCGCTCCACTCCCCCACTGCTCTGGGTCAGGGGGAGAGCATTCCGGGCATCTGCCACGCAGTTGCCATCTCGGATACGCCGTGAGGGAGGTTGGTTTTACCATGGTTTGGGACTGTATCAAAGCATTTTTGGTAGGCGGGCTCATCTGTCTGGGCGGGCAGCAGCTCATTGACCGCACCAAGCTCACCCCCGCCCGGATCCTCACCCTGATGGTAGTGCTGGGGGTGGTATTGGAGGCTGTAGGCATCTACGGGCCGCTGGCAGACTGGGCGGGGGCGGGGGCAACCGTCCCCCTCACTGGGTTTGGCTCCAATCTGGCCAAGGGTGTACGCAGGACAGTGGCACAGGAGGGGCTGCTGGGCGCATTCACCGGCGGAGTCAAGGCGGCTGCCGGAGGGGTTACCGCTGCGGTGTTCTTTGGCTGGCTGGCGGCGGTATTGTGCAAAAGCTCGGATAAGGCGTAAAAAAATCCCTGAACGGTTTCGTTCAGGGATTTTTACTCGTTTAGGCCAGTGCGTCCTCATAGAACTTGTCCAACGCCGCCTGATCGGGCAGGTTTGCCACATACATTTGGTTGCCCATAGCGCCGGAGAGTGCGTCGGGAATGCGGCCAACCATTTTCATCTGAGGGCCATACATCCGCATAATGTCCTCGTGGGAGTAGCGGAAGTTTTTCCCGTCCCGGCGGCCCACAAAGGCACAGAACTGATGCTCACCGTCAGGAACGGTGCTCTTGTCATAGGCGATCATGTCCGCCCAGATCTTATACACATCAGTGCTGTTGGCAAAGTTCATCATGTCGGGAGAGAAGCCGCCGCAGGGGCGCATATTCACCTCAAGGCCGATCAGCTCGCCCTTTTTGCCCAGACCCTCCTGATCCTGCGTGAGGCGGAAGAACTCAAAGTGGATGAAGCGGCTCTTGACACCAAAGCTGGCCACCGCCGCCCGTCCTGCCTTGCGAGTATCCTCGGGCAAGTCCTTCACGATATAGTAGATGGAGTTGTCGTTCTCGTTGACGATGTCCATGATGGAGACGGGGGAAACATTACCCGTCTCAAAGATGGGGTTGCCCTTGGAGTCGATGATGGCATCGTAGGAGTTGACCTCGGCGTGGACGTACTCCTCCAGAATATAGGTGATGTCCTTGCGGCGGGTCTGGAAGAACTGGCTCAGCTCCCGGTCGTTGGAGAGACGATAGGTATCGTTAGCGCCAACGCCGTTGTCCGGCTTGACCACCACAGGGTAGCCCACCTTTTCAATGAACTGCTTGCAGTTTTCCTCCGAGTCCACCAGATGGAACCGGGCGAAGGGAATGCCTGCCCTGCGGTAATACTCCTTCATCTTGGACTTGAACTTGACCCGCTCCATGTCCTCCACCTGAAAACCGGAGGTGATATGGAAATCAGTACGCAGGCGGGCATCCCGCTCCAGCCAGTATTCGTTGTTGGATTCCAGCCAGTCGATGGGGCCGTATTTGAAAATCAGAAAGGCCACGGCACGGTAGACCTCGTCATAGTTTTCCAGAGAGCCTACCTTGTAATACTCGTGGAGACTGGACTTCAGACCGTTGGAGAGCTGGTCATAGGGCTGGTCGCCAATGCCCAGAACGTTGATTCCGTTGTGCTTTAGCTCCCGGCAAAACAGCCAGTAGTTGGTTGGGAAGTTGGGGGAGATAAAGATAAAGTTTTTCATGTTTGCCAATTGCTCCTCTCCGTCACTGCCTCAGCCCAGCAGGTAGGGCAGGAAGTAGACCACCTGTTTGTGCCACCAGTCCCAGTCGTGGGCGCAGTCGTATCCCCAATAGTCTACCCATGTGTGAATGCCTTTGTTCATCAAAATATGGTGCAGCTCTCTGGTGGAGTCGGGCAGCTCCCACGGGCCGAGACCCACGCAGATCACGCTCTTGCGGTCGTTAAACATATGGATATAGGGGTGATCCGCAGGAAGATTTGCCATATAGTGGACGGGAGAGTTCATATAAACGTCATCGTCCATATAGCCGTCCCAGCCGTAGTCGGCGTTATAGACGCCGCTGAGGGCAAGCAGGCGGTCAAACAGATCCGGGCGGCGGTAGAACAGGTTGACGGCATGGGTGGCACCCAGAGAACAGCCGAAGACCATCACCCCGGGATTGCCGTACCAGCCGTTTTGGATGCGTGCCTGCTCCTGTAAAAAAGGCACCATCTCGTCGGTGAGGTACTTCATCCACTGCTCATGGCGCCGGCTGCGCCAGCGGGGGTCGCCGGCTTTGTTGGACCATGTTTCCGCGTCCAGCGTGTCCACCGAACAGACCATCACCTGACCGGATTCAATCCACGGCGCCCAGGTATCGGTCATGTGGAAGTTTTCAAAGTCCCAGTAGCGTCCATCCTGACAGGGGATATACAGCACCGGATGCCCGGCGTGTCCGTAGACCTTCCACTCCATCTCCCGGTCAAGGGCAGGACTGTACTTTTTATAATATTTGATCTCCATTGTATTACCTCCGGCAGCTGGTGTGCTGGCACGACCAGAATCAGGCTTTATTGTGACGATGGTCTGTCAGTATACTAGGGTTGATATTGCAGTGTGCGCATAAAGAAGGGGATTTGCCGTTCCCAGCTTGCTTCGCAGTGATTGCCCATGGGGACAATGCGGGTATCCACCCAGACACCCCGGCGCAGAAGGATGCTGTTCACCCGGATGTACTGCTCCAGCATACCGGGATGAAACTTCATCTCCCGGGAGCCGTAGTCCATATAGACCACCGTGTCTTTGGCAATGGGCTGGGTATCCAAAAACTGATTCAGTGCCTCGCAATTGGTCCAAAGGGACGGGGACAGGGCAGCGCAGCGGGAAAACACTTCGTTGTAGGCGAACACCCCATACAGGCTCATCAGTCCGCCCATGGAGCTGCCGCCGAGGAAGGTATTGGCCCGGTCGGGCAGAGTGGGATAGTGCTGGTCGATGTAGGGCTTGAAGGTATGCACCAGCCATTCCATGGTGTCCTTCCCTCTCCCCTCCACCTTGCCGATGTGCGGGTCTTCAAAAGAGAAGGGGGCGTACTCTCGCAGCCGCCCGCCGTCTGGGGAATGACTGCACTCCACGGCGGCGACAATCATATCCGTGTCGGTATAGTCCAGATACTCCAGCATACCCCAGCACTTGCCGTAGGTGGCGTCTTTGTCATAGAACACATTGTGTCCGTCAAACAGATACAGCACCGGGTAGCGCAGACTCTCATCCCGGCGGTAGGAGTTGGGCACATAGACGTAAGCACGCCGCCGCTCCTCCCCGCTCAGTTCCGGGATGGTCAGTTCCCATTGATACATCATATCAAACGTTCGCTCCAATGTAATGGATTCCCAGATAACAGCCTTAGTTTAACATAGTGAAAGAGGGTTTTCAATATAGATTCTGTGCAACAAAAATCCTCTCCGTGTGGGTTTCTTTGTCAGAAAAATCCCGGGCGATTGTGTATTACTTCCAGTAGTCCAGCCCCTCATTTTCCAGACCCACAGAGGACGCACGGAACACAGGGTCGCACCCGTTCGCTTTCTGACGTTCGTAGTCCCTGAGGGTGGCGACTGCGATGCCGCCCAGCAGGAAGCACACAGGGATGTTGATGATAGTCATACCGCCCATGGTGATGTCTGCCAAATCCCATGCCGCATTCATAGGGGTAACTGCGCCAAACAGCACCACCAGCGAGCAGAACACATGGAATACCGTCATAAAGGTCTTGCCGGGGCGTTTGCTGTGGTTCAGGTAGCTCAGACCCTTATCCACATAGAACAGGTTGCCCAGCAGGGTGGTAAAGGCAAAGAGCACCATGGCAACCGTGATAAACACCGGACCAAAGCCGCCCAGCACCGTGGACAGCGCCTGCTGGACATAAGGAGCGCCGGAAAGTTCTTCCGAAGGGGCGATGCCGGAGCTGAGGCACATAATGGCGGTTGCGGCGCAGAGGAGCAATGTGTCGATGTAGACGCTGAGCATCTGCACCAGACCCTGCTTCACCGGGTGGCTCACGTTGGCAGAGGCGGAGGCGTTGGGAGCAGAGCCTACGCCCGCTTCGTTGGAATAAAGCCCCCGCTTCAGTCCGTACACCAGACAGGAGCCGGACATACCGCCGAAGATGGCCTTGAAGTTGAAGGCGTCCTTCAGCACCATGGCGATGACGTGGGGCAATTGGGTGATATGAGCCACCAGCACCACCAGAGCGGCGATCACATAGATAACGCCCATGAGGGGTACCAGCTTTTCCGTCACCGCCACAATCCGTTTGCCCCCGCCCAGCAGGCAAATCAGCACCAGCAGAGCGAACACACCGCCTACAATCCACGGGGTCACATTGGCGTCATAGAAGGAGTACACCGCAAAGGTGGATTGCAGATTATAGGAGCAGAGCAGATTAAACCCGAAGCCGTAAGTGGCGATCATAAAGAAGACGAACACCACCGCCACCGGGCGGGAGTGAAGGGCGGTCTCGATATAATAGGCCGGGCCGCCGAAGCACTCCCCATCGGCCTGGTTGCGCTTTTTGTAGATCTGGGCGAGGGTGCTTTCGATAAAGGCGGAGGAAGCACCCAAAAACGCCATGGCGCACATCCAGAACATAGCGCCGGGGCCGCCCAGACACAGCGCAGTAGAGACGCCCACTATGTTGCCTGTACCCACCCGGGAGGCGGTGGACACCATCAGCGCCTGAAAGGAGGACATGGAGCCTGCCTCAGCCGGGGCTTCCATCACCAGACGCAGGGATTCCCGAAAGTGCCGCACCTGCAAAAAACGGGTTTTGGCGGTAAACCAAATCGCCGCCGCAATCAGCAGGATCATGAGAACGGGGTAGTATAGAATGCTGTCGATGGTATCCAGTATGTTCAGCAGCATGGTGTCCTCCTTCTGTGCCTGGTTTCTTTTGTTACTTTCATATTTTAGCACATCAAAGCGTTGTATGCAAGCAGTTGTTGCCATTCCAAAGGAAAAAGGACGACAAAAAAGGAACTCCCGAAGAAGCTCCTTTTTGTGGAAAAAAGTATCAGAGTAAGGGAACCCCCGCCTCCCGGCAGACGCTCATGGTATCCTCGTCCCAGACGGAGGACTGCACCTCTCCGATGTGCGCCTTGCCCAGCAGCAGCATACACAGCCGGGACTGTCCGATGCCCCCGCCGATGGTCTGGGGAAGCTGACCGTTCAACAGCATTTTGTGGAACATCAGCTCCCGCCGGTCATCACAGCCGGCAAGGGTAAGCTGTTTGTCCAGCACCTCAGGGCTGACACGGATGCCCATGGAGGACACCTCAAAGGAGCATTCCAGCACCGGGTTCCAGAACAGCAGGTCGCCGTTCAGGTTCCAGTCGTCATAGTCAGGTGCACGTCCGTCATGGCGTTTTCCGGAGCGCAGCACGCCGCCAATCTTCTCCAGAAAGACGGTGTGGTGGGTACGCAGGAAGGCGTTCTCCCGCTCCTTGGGGCTGAGCTGGGGATAGAGATCCTCCAGCTCCTGGGTGGTAATGAAGGTCACCTGCTCCTCAATCAGCGGCTGGCTCTGCATCTGGCCAAATACCTGCCGCAGGGTGCGCTGGGTCTGGCAGATGGCACGGACAATGGCCTTGACCACCTCCCGGAGGTATTCCTCGTTTCGGTCACGGGGGGCAATCACCTTTTCCCAGTCCCACTGGTCAACGTACACAGAGTGAAGGTTGTCCAGCTCCTCGTCCCGGCGGATGGCGTTCATGTCGGTGACAATGCCGCTGCCGGTATGAAAGCCGAAGCGATACAGCGCCATCCGCTTCCACTTGGCCAGAGAATGAACCACCTGCGCCTCCCGCCCGGTAAAGGGGATGTCGAAGGAAACCGCCCGCTCCACGCCGTTAAGATCGTCATTCAAACCGGAGGCCGCCTCCACAAACAGAGGGGCGGACACCCGGCGCAGATTCAGCTCTCCGCTGAGATGATCTTCAAAAATGCGCTTGATGAGCCCAATGGCCTTCTGCGTCTCGTACAGGCCAAGGAGCGGCGCATAGGATTGGGGGATGTAGCTTGCGGTGGACATGGGAAACAACTCCGTTCAAGTCAATATCAGGAAAACGGCGGGACGATATGACGCCCCGCCGTTCGCCTCTTGCAGAGAGAGTAGCATAGATTGGTTGTTTTGTCAATGAATTTGCAAGATAAAAATTTGAAATTGCAGAACAAACAGGTTGCTGCCACTATCAGGCGGTTTCATCCCTTTGTCAATGCAGCTTTTCTATCTTCTTCTTGCAAGTGTAGCTTACTCCACACTGAACCGATAGCTGGCGCTGTGGCGATAGACCTCCCCCGGGCGGAGTACGGCGGTATCAAAGTGGTCAAAGTCAGGGGCGCAGGGGAAGTGCTGGCTCTCCAGACAGAAGCCGGAGTAGTCCCGGTACTCTGCCCCGCCCTTGCCGGGAAGCACGCCGCCCTTGGCGATGTTGCAGCCTGCATAGAGCTGGGTGCCGGGCTGGGTGGTGAAATACTCCATGCGGATGCCGGTCTTGGGAGAGACCGCCACAGCGGAGGGCTTGTCCATGCCGGGATGATCCAGCACCATATTCAGGTCGTACCCCTTGGCGTTTTTCAGCATGGCGTTGTCAGCAAAGTTGTCCTGTCCCAAGGGCTTGGGGGCGGTAAAGTCAAAGGGAGTGCCAGCCACAGGGGCAATTTCCCCGGTGAGCAGATTCTTCTCATCCGCCACGGTATAGCGAGAGCAATCCATCTGCATCACCGTATCCAGCGCATCCCCGGAGTCGTGTCCGCTCAGGTTGAAGTAGACATGGTTGGTCAGGTTGATGACCGTCGCCTTGTCGGTGAAAGCGGTGTAGTCCAGAAGCAGGGCGTTGTCCTCGGTGAGGGTGTAACGGAAGGCGACATGGAGATTGCCGGGAAAGCCCTCTTCCCCATCCGGGCTGACAAAGGAGAAGGAGACAGAGTTGGTGCTCTCGTCCATGGTGCCGGGAAAGTTTTTGTGGTTATAGGTACCGTGGAGATGGTTGGCACCGCTGTTGGGAATCAGGGTGTATTCCCTGCCGTCAATGGCGAAACGGGCGTTGCGGAGACGGTTGGCAAAGCGTCCCACCAGTGCGCCGAAGCAGCCGCCGTTGAGCTCGTACTCCTTGGCTGTGTCATAGCCCAGCGCCACATCCACGAGATTGCCGTTTTTGTCCGGCACCACAATGGACTGGATGGAGGCGGCAAAGGAGACGATGGAAACCTGCATCCCCTTGGCGTTGGTTAGGGTAAAGCGCTCCACGGTTTCGCCGGAGCGGGTGTAACCAAAAAAGGACTTGGTGACAGACATGGTATTTCCTCCTGTATTCTGAAATACAGCCGGAACTTTCGTTCCGGCTGTGGATGGTTGAGACAAATCAGATGCCCTGCATGAAGCGGGAGACAAATTCCAGCGCTGCGCCGACGCAGGTGGACCAATATCCGTAGCCGGAGATGGTGCAGAAGCTGCCGTCGGTCTCAAAGGAGGCAATCTTGCTGATGCGCTCTCTCAGGTCATAGAGATAGGGGCCGATATAGCCGGAGACCAGTCCGCCCAGAACCACCGGGCAGTCCAGCACCATGTGGATATTGTTCACGCCGATGGCGAGATAATCCAGATACTCGTCCCAGATTCTCAGATACTCCTCGTTGCCCTGCTGGAGACCCTCGAAGAACTCGTCGATGGTAATGCCCAGATCGGAATAGAGCCGGTTGGCGGAGCAATACGCCTCGAAGCAGCCCCTCTGGCCGCAGCCGCATTCCTTGCCGCCGGGAACCAGGCACATATGGCCGAACTCGCCGCCGTGGCCGGTATTGCCCGCATAGGGCTGTCCGCCGATGAGCATGGCACCGCCGATGCCCCGGTGGAGATACAGGAACACCATGTTCTCGTTCTCCGGGTTGGCCCACCAGGTTGCCAGACCGCCTGCCTTGGCGTCGTTGTCAAAGTAGGTAGCATAGGGAATCTTGGAGGCGATCCGGTTCAGATCCAGATGATCCACAGGTGCGGTGGGCGAAAGGAGCGTCTCTCCCCCGTCCCGGTTGGGTACGCCGCAGACTGCGAGACCTACACCCAGCAGGCGCTCGGTGTCAATGCCGTTGGCGGCAATGAAATCCTCCACTGCCTTGGCAACGGCGGCGGCGTATTCCTCGGTATTCTCCATGGGGCAGGGAATCCGCTGAGAGCAGACCAGCTCTGCACGGATATTGATACAAGCCAGATGAATCCGCAGATGACCCAGATTCACGCCGATGGCGAAGCGGGAGTTGTTCGCCACGCCGATGGCCCGGGGCTTGCGTCCGCCGGTGGAGTCAAAGGTGCCCTGAAATTCCAGCAGCGACGCCTCTTGCAGCTCCTTCAGGTTCTGACCCACCGTGGGCAGGCTCAGGTTCAGCGCCTGAGCGATGTCCTGCTTGGTCACGGGACGGCCGGAATCATAGATATAGCGGAAGACACGGTTGCGGTTCTGGCGGCGAAGTTCAGCGGTGTTAAACGTATTTGCCATTGAAATCCCCTCACAATCAAATTTCATACTTTTGAAAAAGTAAATAATCCTGCTATCATTTTAGCACCTCTTTTAAAAAATGCAAGTGTTAATTTTCACATTTGACCTATCCTTTTTTAATTTTGTGCAAAATGGAAACCGGACCCCGATTTTTTTCGGAGTCCGGCTGCAAATTGCACATTCCAGCTTTATTTTTGGGCGTAGTGAGCGAGGAATTGGCGGGTGCGCTCCTCTCTGGGGTGTTCGATCACCTGCACCGGGTCGCCCTGTTCCACGATATAACCCTTGTCCATAAACAGCACATGGCTGGCCACATCCCGGGCAAAGGCCATCTCGTGGGTGACGATAATCATGGTGGTTTTCCGGTCGGCCAGCTCCCGAATCACCCGCAGCACCTCTCCGGTCAGCTCCGGGTCCAGTGCGCTGGTGGGCTCGTCAAAGCAGAGAATATCCGGCTCCAGCGCCAGCGCCCGGGCAATGGCCACCCGCTGCTGCTGTCCGCCGGAGAGCTGGTGGGGATAGTTGGTCATCCGGTCAGCAAGGCCCATCTGGATCAGCAGCCGTCGGGCCTGATGCTCGATCTCGTTGTAGATTTCCTTTTTGCGGCTTTTGAAGTCGGGCTGCTCCCTGGCCAAAAGCTGCCGGGCCAGCATCACGTTTTGCAGGGTAGTGTATTGGGGAAAGAGGTTAAAGGACTGGAACACCAGACCAAAGTGGAGCCGTTTCCGGCGAATCTCGCTGTCCGAGTCGCTGTTGGCAGAGGATGCGTCAAAGACGGTCTCCCCGTTGACCCGGATGGTACCGCCGTCCGCCCGCTCCAAAAAGTTGAGGCAGCGCAGCAGGGTGGTTTTGCCGCTGCCGGAGGAGCCGATGACCGAGACCACGTCGCCTTTGTCCAGCGTAAAGCTGATGTCGTTGAGCACCCGGGTATCTCCGAAGTGCTTTTCAATATGGTTGACTTCCAAAACAGGCATGGTTCGCTCCTCCTCTCAACGGAAATAGTCCAGACGGCGTTCCAGCCTGCCCAGCAGAACGGTGAGCACACCGTTGAAAATCAGGTAGTAGAAGGCGGTGAAAAACAGGGGCCAGATGGCGCCGGAAATGCCCTGAGAGCCTTTCATAAACGCCTGACCTGCCCAGATAATCTCCTGCAAAGAGATGATGCGGGCAAGGGAGGTGTCCTTTACCAGTGTGATCACCTCGTTGGACATGGGGGGAACAATCCGCTTAATCATCTGCATCAGGGTCACCTTGAAGAAAATCTGGCTGCGGGTCATGCCCAGCACCAGACCTGCCTCTTCCTGTCCCTTGGGAACGCCCTGAATGCCGCCCCGGTAGATTTCCGAAAAATAGCAGGCGTAGTTGATGATAAAGGAGATGGCGGAGGCGGTAAAGCGTCCGGTCTCGCCGCCGCCCCAGATGTTATTGCCGAAGACCAGACCGGGGCCGTAGTAAATGATGATGAGCTGAATCATCAGGGGCGTTCCCCGAATCACCCACACCACCAGCCGGGACAGCCAGCTCAGCGGCTTGAGCCGGGACATGGAGCCGAAGGCGATCACCAGTCCCAGCGGAATCGCCCCCAGCAGTGTGATGAAAAACAGCTTCAGCGTCTGCAAAAAGCCGATATTCAGCGCATGTATGACAATGGGAAATTGTTCTTGAAACAGCTCCATGAAAGCAGCCCTGCCTTTTCTCTTTCTTCACGGCAAAATAGAGGGCGGATGCCCTCTATTTCAAATCGCAGACAAAGGCGAAAGGCCTTTGTCTACGAATTTGACAGCCTGCTGCAGCGCACGGATTTTGTACCAAAATCCGCACGTTTGCAGGCTGAGAGGTATTTTTTGCCCGGTACACGCCCGTGCAAAAAATAGTTTAGACTCTCTTCCGCCCTGTGGGCGGAACTCTGCGAGACTTTGTCAACAGTCTAAAATAGAGGGCGGATGCCCTCTATTTTGGGAGTCATATCTGGTTCAGTGTGGATTTACTGCTCGATGACGGAGCCGGACAGACCGTACTGCTCTGCCACGGAGTCCATGGTGCCGTCAGCATAGGCATCGGCAAAGAACTGGTTCAGTGCTGCCACCAGATCGGAGCCCTTCCGGAAGGCTACGCCGTACTGCTCCTCGTTCAGGTTGGCAACGGTGGTCAGGTTCTCATAGCTGGTGCCCTCGCCGGTCATGGCAACTGCCATCAGCAGGTCGATGACGGCGGCATCAGAGGTGCCCGCCTGAACCTCCATGAGGGCATCTGCCTGAGCGGTGACCGGGGTGGAATTGGCACCCAGCTCCTGCACGGCGGCTTCGCCGGCGCTGCCGGCTTCCACGGCGTAGGTCAGATCCTTCAAGGACTCGATGTCGGCGTCGATGCCGTATTCAGCGGCCTTCTCGTTGGTCATGACGATGACCTGAGCGTTGAGCATGTAGGGGTTGGAGCAGTCGGCGGCGCTGGTGACCTCGTCGGTGAGGGTCATGCCGTTCCAGATGCAGTCGATGTTCTTGCCGTCCAGCTCCAGAATCTTGTTGTCCCAGTTGATCTCGGTGAACTCCACGCCCACATCCAGACTGGCGGCGAACTTGGAGGCCAGATCTGCGTCAAAGCCAATCCAATTGCCGTCGGCATCCTTGTAGTCCATGGGCTCGAAATCGGTGATGCCTACCACCAGAACACCCTTGCTCTGCACATAGGCAAGATCGCTGTCAGAGGCGGTCTGGGCAGCGTCAGCAGCATCGGCAGCATCCGTGGCAGCTTCTGTCTCGGCTTCCGCAGGGGCGGCTTCCTCGGTGTTGGATGCAGCGGGTGCGGCGGAATCATTGTTGCTGCTGCCACCGCAGGCAGCCAGAGACAGGCACATAGCCAGTGCCAGAATCAGTGCAAGATATTTCTTCATGTTGTCTTCCTCCAAATCATGTGCTTTGCTTTGTTTGAAACCTATATCATGGTAACACATTAGCAGATTAAAGTAAAGAGTTATTTTCACAAAAATCAAAAACAGCACAGGGAAAACCTGTGCTGTTTTGACAGCTTGATTTTTTATTGCTGCACCTGCACCAGGTGGGCACGGAAGAAGGCGGTCTCGTCGTCGTTGGCCTGTTTTGCCTCCGGAAGCCGGAGGTTCACATGGAACACATGGGCGACCTCCTTTTGCTGCAGTGTACCGTACAGCTTCCACTGGTTTTCCACCCCGCAGCGGGTGAGCTTCGCCGCCATGGGCATCAGGTGAGAGGCGAGGAAGTCGTTGGGGGCGCTGATCAGATAGGCGGGGGGATAGTTGGCGTCGATATAGTCCAGCACATTGAGCTGCTCGCCGTATTTCTGAGGGTCAGTTCCGAAGTAGTCCTTCATCACCCCTTTGAACATGGCAGGCTGGGTCTCTTTCGCCAAGTCGTACATACCGCAGTTGAGACCCACTGCCCCAAGGCGGAATTTGGGCGGGGTGATCTCCATATGGGCGGCGTAAATCAGGTTGGAGCAGATGACGGCGTACTGGCTGACCAGCTGGGCTCCGGCGGAGTCGCCCACCATAAACACGTTGTCCGTATCCAGTTCAAATTCCGCACTGTGGGCAACCATCCAGCTCATGGCGCTGTTCACGTCCTCCAGTGGAGCAGGATAGTGATGCTCCGGGGCAAGGCGGTAATTCATATTCAGCACCGCAAAACCCCGCCGCGCCAGATCCATGCAGTAGAACTGGTAGGTCTCTTTGGTGCCGTAGAAATAGCCGCCGCCGTGGACGCTGACGATCACCGGCAGCTTGCCCTCCACCCCTTTGGGGCGGTACAGGTCAAGACGGTGCCACACCGGGTCTTTTCCATAGGAGAGGTTGTCAAACCGCTCCACGTCCTCCGGGGTGGTGAGCCCCTCGTCCCGCTTGCGGTCGCTCTCTGCCCATCTTTGGCGCATAAAAGTGACCCGGGGCGGCACCATGGGCGGCTTTTTGGGAGCGGTCCACTGGATGCTGTATTTTGCCTCGCTCATTTCAGCTTCCCCTCCCGCTCCAAAAGCTCTTCCACCAGCGTGACGCACTCAAAGCACATGCCGTCACAGTGGGGTTTCCGGTTGGGATTGCCCGCCTTGTGCCACTTGTCCAGCAGGGCACGGCAATCCAAATCTCCGTCGTGCTTCTCCTTGACCCGGCTCAGCAGTTCCATAGCTGCCTTGGGGCTGGCTCCCGCCAGACCCAGCGCCATGAGGGCGCCGGAAACCGCGCCGCACACCTCTCCGGTGAGCATACCCGCCCGGAAGTGGGCGCTGATGTTGTTGCCCGTCTCCATATCAAGACCGTATGCCTCGGCAAAGGGGATGAATACCGCCTGTGCGCAGCCAAAGTGGCGGGTGGTGTCCCCCCGAAGCTCCTTGCAGCGTTCCAGATAGATTCCCATGTTGTTCCTCCTGTTTTAATTAAAGGTGTCTCTGTGTTCCTCAAATAGCTGTAATACCCGTTCCCGGAGGCGGCGGTTTTCCGGGCAGGTGAGTTGGGGGTCGGTGTGAAGCAGCGTCTGGGCGGCATCCCGTGCCTGATAGAGCACCCGGGTGTCCCCTGCCAGATCCGCCATTTTCAGCGGGGGCAGACCGTGCTGACGGCTGCCGAAAAAGTCGCCGGGACCCCGCAGACGCAAGTCCTCCTCCGCCAGTGCAAAGCCGTCGTTGGTGGCGCACAGGGCTTTCAGCCGCTGCCGGGTGTCCGGATTGGTATGGGCGGAGATGAGGACGCAGTAGGACTGGTCGCTGCCTCTGCCCACTCTCCCCCGGAGCTGGTGAAGCTGGGAGAGCCCGAACCGCTCGGCGTTTTCAATCACCATCAGGGTGGCGTTGGGCACGTCCACCCCCACCTCAATCACCGTGGTGGCGGCCAGCACGTCCAATTCTCCCCGGGCAAAGGCGGACATGGCAGCTTCCTTGTCTTTGGGCTTCTGCTTGCCGTGAACCAGCCCCACCCGCAGGTCAGGGAAGACGGATTCCTGCAATTCTTTGGCGTAGGCGGTGACCGCCTTCAAAGGGGGTGCGCCGGGGAGGGCGGATTCCTCATTTTCCTCCACCGCGGGACAGACCATATAGACCTGATGTCCCTGCTGCACCTGTTTTCGCACAAAACCGTAGAGCCGCTGGCGTTTGTCCTCTCCGATCAATACCGTCTGAATCTCCTGCCGTCCGGGGGGACGTTCGTCCATGATAGAGACCTCCAAATCTCCGTAGACAATGAGCGCCAGCGTTCTGGGGATGGGCGTGGCGGACATGACCAGCACATGGGGGCGCTTCTCCCCTGTTCCCTTGGCGGCAAGGGCGGCTCGCTGTCCCACGCCGAAGCGGTGCTGTTCGTCGGTGATAACCAGCCCCAATGCCCGGAAGGTCACCCCTTCGCTGAGCAGGGCATGGGTGCCGATGACAAGGTCAATCTCCCCCGCTTCCAGTTTGGCGTAGACCTCCCGTTTTTCCTTCGCCCGCATAGAGCCGGTGAGCAGCGCCACCCGCTGACCGCTTTTGGCCAGCAGCGGGGCGAGGGTCTTCTGGTGCTGTTCTGCCAGCAGCTCGGTAGGGGCCATAAGGGCGGTCTGATAACCGCTTTGAGCCATGAGCCATGCACAGGCCGCCGCCACCACCGTTTTGCCGCTGCCCACGTCACCTTGAATCAGGCGGTTCATGGCGATGCCGGAACAGAGGTCGTCAAAGCACTGGTCAATGGTGCGCCGCTGGGCTCCGGTGAGCTGGAAGGGCAGGGTTTTGGCGTAATCTGCCGGGTCTTTCCGCTGGGCGGTGATGCCCGGCTTTCCCTGTCCGCTGCCTTTGAGCATGGACAGACCGAGGAAAAGGAAAAACAACTCCTCAAAAATCAGCCGCCGCCGGGCTACCTCTAATTCCTCCCAGGAGGGGGGGAAATGCACCGTCTCCACGGCGTAGCCTGTGTGGCAGAGCTGATACTCCCTTTGCATAGCCCCGGGCAGCGGGTCTTCCAACTGCTGGGCGCAGTCCTCCATCACCCGGCGCACCGCACCTGCCAGCAGGTTGTTGGAGATGCCTGCGGTCAGCGGGTAGACCGGCATAATACACTGGGTAAAGCGCCGGTTGCGCTCCGGCTCAAAGGCCGGGTTGGTCATAAGATAACGGCTGCCCTTGCGCTCCACCCTGCCGAAAAAGATATAGACCTCCCCCGGGGCGAGGGCAGTGCGGAGATAGCTCTGGTTGAAGAAGGTCAGCTCCATGGCATCAGCATCGTCCACCACGTTGACCTTCACCAGCTCCAGACCCTTGCGGATACGGGAGAGCCGGGGCGGGGTGGCCACCATGGCTTTCACGCAGACAGGGCGATCCTCCGGGGCTTCCCGGATGGGACAGCTCTCCCGGCGGTCTTCGTAGCTTCTGGGATACCACAGGAGCAGGTCGCGGGCGGTATAGATGCCCAGCTTTTCCAGTTTTTTCGCCCGCTGGGGGCCGATTCCGGGCAGCGTCTGCACACTGTCCGTGAGCTGATAGGGCAACGGCGTTCCCTCCTGTGGTTTTCCATAGCATTGCAAGGCTCATTATAGCATACAAGGGAGCAAAAAGAAATCGTGGAGCCATATTTTCCCAAAAAGAAAAACAGAAACGCCCCGGAAAGCCGGAGCGCTTCTGTTTTCACCGTAAAGCCCTTACAGCCTTACAGGTTTGATTTCATTAGAGCTGAGGACCAGCAGCCACCAGAGCCTTACCGGCATCGTTGCCCTCGTACTTGACGAAGTTCTTCACGAAGCGGCCAGCCAGATCCTTTGCCTTCTCCTCCCACTGGGAAGCGTCAGCATAGGTGTCACGGGGATCCAGAATGCCGGAGTCCACGCCGGGCAGCTGGGTGGGAACCTCAAAGTTGAAGTAGGGGATGGTCTTGGTGGGTGCGTTGTTGATGTCGCCGTTCAGGATAGCGTCGATGATGCCGCGGGTATCCTTGATGGAGATACGCTTGCCGGTGCCGTTCCAGCCAGTGTTGACCAGATAGGCCTTGGCGCCGCACTTCTCCATCTTCTTGACCAGCTCCTCACCGTACTTGGTGGGATGCAGCTCCAGGAAGGCCTGACCGAAGCAGGCGGAGAAGGTGGGAGTGGGCTCGGTGATGCCACGCTCGGTGCCAGCCAGCTTTGCGGTGAAGCCAGACAGGAAGTAATACTTGGTCTGCTCGGGGGTCAGGATGGACACAGGAGGCAGCACGCCGAAAGCGTCAGCGGACAGGAAGATCACGTTCTTGGCGTCGGGGCCTGCGGAGACAGGGTTGACGTTCTTGACGATTTTCTCAATGTGCTCGATGGGATAGGACACACGGGTGTTCTCGGTGACGGACTTGTCGGCAAAGTCGATCTTGCCCTCGCCGTCCACAGTCACGTTCTCCAGCAGAGCGTCACGGCGGATGGCGTTGTAAATGTCAGGCTCGGACTCCTTGTCCAGATTGATGACCTTGGCATAGCAGCCGCCCTCGAAGTTGAACACGCCGTTGTCGTCCCAGCCGTGCTCGTCGTCGCCGATCAGCAGACGCTTGGGGTCGGTGGACAGGGTGGTCTTGCCGGTGCCGGACAGACCGAAGAAGATGGCGGTGTTCTTGCCCTCCATATCGGTGTTGGCAGAGCAGTGCATGGAGGCGATGCCCTTCAGAGGCAGGTAGTAGTTCATCATGGAGAACATACCCTTCTTCATCTCGCCGCCGTACCAGGTGTTGATGATGACCTGCTCACGGGAGGTGACGTTGAAGGCAACCACAGTCTCGGAGTTCAGACCCAGCTCCTTGTAGTTCTCGCACTTGGCCTTGGAAGCGGTGTAGACCACGAAGTCAGGCTCGAAATTGGCCAGCTCCTCAGCGGTGGGCTTGATGAACATATTGGTCACGAAGTGAGCCTGCCATGCCACCTCCATGATGAAGCGGATGGCCATGCGGGTGTCCTTGTTTGCGCCGCAGAAAGCGTCCACCACATACAGCTTCTTGTTGCACAGCTGATCCTTGGCCAGCTTGCGGACCACTTCCCAGGTCTTCTGGGTCATGGGATGGTTGTCGTTCTTGTACTCGTCGGAAGTCCACCACACGGTGTCCTTGGAGTTCTCGTCCATGACGATGTACTTGTCCTTGGGAGAACGGCCGGTGTAGATGCCGGTCATCACGTTGACAGCGCCCAGCTCGGTGACAGTGCCAACCTCGTAGCCCTCCAGACCGGGCTTGGTCTCCTCAGCGAACAGCTCCTCATAAGAGGGGTTGTAGACAACCTCAGTGGTGCCGGTAATGCCATATTTGGTCAGATCAATTTTTGCCATAGGATTGTTACCTCCTTGTATACTTGGCTACAGAGCTTATTTTTGCCCCATATTTCCAGTGTGTCAAAATTATAGCAAATCATTTCTTGCACTGCAAGCCGTTTCATGAGGAAAAGAGCGATGTTTTCCGGTATTGTTTTTGTACAGTATCACCAGAAAGGGGCTGCAACTTTAAACAATTATTTTAGAAATGTACCTGAAACGCATCTCGATTTCCTTTAGCGCTTTGCCGCAAACCGG
Source organism: Clostridiales bacterium NK3B98 (assembly GCA_000421005.1). GTDB lineage: Bacteria > Bacillota > Clostridia > Oscillospirales > Oscillospiraceae > Onthomonas. The sequence continues at coordinate 9,443 of ATWA01000009.1, read as the reverse complement.
GTACCCACGTTCTTTCCCTCCGCAATTTCGTACAGGGCATCCATCCGGGCGCTGTTGGTCAGCACCAGATCAATGCCCATGGCGTTGGCGGTTTTTGCCGCATCCAGCTTGGTGAGCATCCCTCCGGTTCCCCACTTGCTGCCCACGCCTCCGGCCATGGCGTAGATTTCATCCGTAATCTCATCCACCTGCTCAATCAGTTTGGCATCGGGGTTCTTGTGGGGGTCAGAGTCATACAGCCCGTCAATATCGCTGAGAATGACCAGAAGATCAGCCCCGCACAGTCCCGCCACAATGGCGGAGAGGGTGTCGTTATCTCCCAGCACCTTATGCTCTCCGGTTTCGATTTCAGCGGAGGACACCGAGTCGTTTTCGTTGACCACAGGGATCACTCCAAGACCGATCAGGGCAGAGAAGGTGCCGGAGAGGTGGCTGCGGCGCACCGGATCGGTGACATCATCCCCGGTAAGCAGCACCTGTGCCACCGTCTGCCCGTAGTCTCCAAAGAATTTGTCATAGAGGTGCATCATCTCGCACTGTCCCACAGCGGCAGCAGCCTGCTTCATGCGAAGCTGGGTGGGACGGGCGACAAGTCCCAGCTTGCCGGTGCCGATGCCGATGGCTCCGGAGGAGACCAGAATCACCTCATGGCCCATTCCTTTTAAGTCGGACAGTGTCCGGGCTAGCAGGTCCATGTTCCGCAGATTCAGGCTTCCGGTGCCGCGGGTCAGGCTGGAGGTGCCCACCTTTACTACAATACGTATTCTCCGCTCCATTTTATCCCCATTCTCCCTTTCTTTACTCTCCGTATCGGATTTTTTGGGGCAACAATATCACAATCGGGGCTGATTTGCAAGTCTTTTAGCAAAATTGTATGGTCTGTTTTTCCATAAGTCCCCCTCTTCCTGGGAAAAGCACAGAAATTTTTCTGTTTCATGGGTAAAAAAAGACAATTCCCTGTTGCTTTTCTGGCAAAAAGAGGGTAGAATGTACCGTGTTTGAAGGGAGGCTCTGTCATGGTACACATCGTACTGGTTGAACCGGAGATCCCACAGAATACGGGCAATATCGCCCGAACCTGCGCCGTCACCGGAATGCGGCTGCATCTCGTCCGCCCGTTGGGGTTTGAGATCACCGAGAGCCGGGTGAAGCGTGCAGGTCTGGATTACTGGTCCATGCTGCAACTGGAGATTCATGATTCACTGGATGAATTATTCTCTTCCTACCCGGAGGCGAAACGGGATCTCTGGCTGCTGACCACAAAAGCGCCCCGCTCCTATGCCGAGGCCGGCTTCTCCCCGGATTGCTGGTTGTTTTTCGGCAAGGAGACCGCAGGATTGCCGGAGTGGTTTCGCATGGAGCATTATGCGCGGTGCGTCCGTATCCCCATGCGGCAGGAGGCGCGCAGCCTGAATCTCTCCAACTCGGTGGCCATTGTGGCCTACGAGGCGCTGCGTCAGAACGGGTTTCCCGGTCTGTGCGGCCAAGGCGAGATGGTGAACCTCTCCCCCGCTACCCCCGCTGAGCAGTCAACAACATTGTAAAATGAGGAAGGAGCTTGTAAATGAACTACAACAAGAAAACCGTCACTGACATTGATGTGAAGGGCAGGAAAGTCCTGCTGCGCTGCGACTTTAACGTTCCCATGGCCAAGGACGGCTCTGGCGTCATCACTGACGACAAGCGCATCCGTGCCGCTCTGCCTACCATCCAGTATCTGCTGGACAACGGCGCCGCCGTCATCGCCTGCTCTCATATGGGCAAGCCCAAGGGCGAGTGGAAGCCCGAGCTGTCCATGAAGCCTGTGGCTGCCCGCCTCAGCGAGCTGCTGGGCAAGGAAGTCATTCTGGCCGCTGACATCATCGGCGAGGATGCTCAGGCCAAGGCTGCCGCTCTCAAGCCCGGTGAGATTCTCCTGCTGGAGAACCTGCGCTATGACAAGGGCGAGACCAAGAACGACCCCGACTTTGCCAAGGCTCTGGCCGGTCTGGCCGGCGCAGACGGCGTGTATGTCTCCGACGCTTTCGGCACCGTTCACCGTGCCCACGCCTCCACCGCAGGCGTGGCCGCCTATCTGCCCGCTGTCTCCGGCTTCCTGATTCAGAAGGAGCTGGACATCATCGGCGGCGCTCTGGCCAACCCCAAGCGTCCTCTGGTTGCCATTCTGGGCGGCTCCAAGGTTTCCTCCAAGATCGGCGTCATCAACAACCTGCTGGAGATTGCTGACACCGTCATCATCGGCGGCGGCATGGCTTACACCTTCGCAGCCGCTCAGGGCGGCAAGGTGGGCGACTCCCTGCTGGAGGCCGATTGGGAGCAGTATGCTCTGGACATGATTAAGAAGGCCCAGGAGAAGGGCGTCAAGCTGCTGCTGCCCACCGACACCGTGGCCGCCAATGCTTTCGCTCCCGACGCTGAGAGCAAGGTTGTCCCCACCGGCGCAATTCCCGACGGCTGGCAGGGTCTGGACATCGGCCCCGAAACCACCAAGGCTTACTGTGACGCTGTTGCCGATGCCGGCACCGTCATCTGGAACGGCCCCATGGGCGTGTTCGAGTTCGACAAGTTCGCCGTAGGCACCAAGGCTGTGGCTGAGGCGCTGAGCAAGACCGACGCTATCACCATCATCGGCGGCGGCGACTCCGCAGCAGCCGTACAGCAGCTGGGCTATGCCGACAAGATGACCCACATCTCCACCGGCGGCGGCGCTTCTCTGGAGTTCATGGAAGGCAAGGAGCTCCCCGGAGTAGCCGCGTTGTTGGACAAGTAAATCTTGTCCAACCAAACACGCCTGTGGCGTGTTTGAGCTGCGTATGGGTTCAAGCGCCGCAGGCGCGTCCTTGATTCCGCAGCGCTCCTTGACAAACAAGGATTATTTGTCAAGACAAATGTGCCTGCGCTACGCCGGAGACGCCGTCCCGCAGGCAAGCCAATCGCTTTAAAATGTTCCCTCTCCCCTGTCCCGCTTCGGCGGGACAGGATGGGGACACCCTTATTAAACTCTCTAAATAATTCCGATTTTCCCGTTTTTTACCGAGATTCGATGCTATTTTTGTCATTGAAATCCCGGCTCTTACTTTGCCAAACTACGCCTTCGGGCGAACAATAAGAAAGAGGTTAATGAACATGAACAGAAGATATCGTAAGACCCTGATTGCCGGCAACTGGAAGATGAACAAGACCGCTTCCGAGACCAAGGCTTTCGCCGACGAGCTGAAGAACATGCTGCCCAAGGCCAAGTGGTGCGACGTGCTGATTTGCGCTCCCTTTGTCAACATTCCCGCCGCTCAGAAGGCCTTCAAGGACTGCCGTGTTCAGGTGGGTGCTGAGAACGTCTCCGAGCACGCCAGCGGCGCTTACACCGGCGAGGTTTCTGCCGATATGCTGAAGGATCTGGGCGTAAAGTATGTGGTCATCGGCCACTCCGAGCGCCGTCAGTATTGGAACGACGACGATATCATTGTCAACAAGAAGGCCAAGGCCGCCATCGAGGCTGGTCTGTCCCCCATCATCTGCGTGGGTGAGAGCCTGGAGCAGCGTGAGCTGGGCATCACCAAGGAGCTGATCGACCTGCAGGTCAAGACCGCTCTGGCTGGTATTCCCGCTGAGAAGATGCGTCATGTGGTCATCGCTTACGAGCCCCTGTGGGCCATCGGCACCGGCCGCACCGCTACCCCCGAGCAGGCCAACGAGGTCAACTGCGAGATCCGTACCGTCATCCGCAAGCTGTACGGCGCCCGTGTGGCCCGCAGCGTCACCATTCTGTACGGCGGCTCCATGAACGACAAGAACGCCTTCGAGCTGCTGGCTCAGCCCGACATTGACGGCGGCCTTATCGGCGGCGCTTCTCTGGTGCCTGAGAAGTTTGTCACCATCATCAACGCTGCCAATCAGGAGTAATCCTTGCCCAGTGTACCCGGAGGCCTTGGGGCTTCCGGGCGCTGTGCTGTTATGAATCGAGGTTTCTATGAAAACACCTACTACTCTTATTATCATGGACGGCGTGGGTCTCACTGAGCCCGGCCCCGGCAACGCCTTTGCGCTGGCCAATACCCCTGTTCTGGACAAGCTGTTTGCAGAGAATCCCTTCAGCCGTCTGGCCTGCTCCGGTCTGAACGTAGGTCTGCCCGACGGGCAGATGGGCAACTCTGAGGTGGGTCACACCAACATCGGCGCTGGTCGTGTCGTGTTTCAGGACTTGCCCAAGATTTCCAAGGCCATTGAGGACGGCACCTTCTTTGAGAACAAGGCCTACAAGGACGCCATGCTGGCTGCCAAAGAGGCCGGACGTGCCGTTCACATCTATGGTCTGATGTCTGATGGCGGCGTTCACTCCCACATCACCCACATTCAGGCCGCTGTGAAGATGGCGCATGATCTGGGCTGTGAAAAGATTTTCGTCCATTGCTTCATGGATGGCCGTGACGTGCCCCCCACCTCCGGCAAGGGCTATGTGGCGCAGATGAAGGCGACCTGCGACCAGTACGGCGCTCAGATCGCCACCATCTCCGGCCGTTACTACGCTATGGACCGTGACACCAACTGGGACCGTGTGGAGCGCTCCTACAAGGCTATGGTTTACGGCGAGAGCGAACAGCGTTTCATCGGCGACCCGGTGGGCGCTATGCAGGCCAGCTATGACGCTGGGGTGACCGACGAGTTTGTCATTCCCGTCATCACAGCCGAGAACGCTGAGATTGGCGAGGGCGATTCCATCATCTTCATGAACTTCCGTCCTGACCGTGCCCGTGAGATCACCCGAACCTTTGTGGATCCGGAGTTCAACGGCTTTGAGCGCCGCAAGGGCTTCTTCCATGTGAACTACGTCTGCACCACCTCCTATGACGCTACCATGCCCAACGTGGTGATTGCCTTCCCCAAGCAGAAGCTGAATCGGATTTTCGGTGAGTATATCTCTGATCTGGGTCTGACCCAGCTTCGGATTGCCGAGACGGAGAAGTACGCCCATGTCACCTTCTTCTTCAACGGCGGCGTGGAGAAGGTGTTCCCCGGTGAGGATCGCTGCCTGATCGCCTCCCCCAAGGTTGCCACCTATGACTTGAAGCCGGATATGTCCGCCAACGAGGTCACTGCCGCCTGTGTAGAGCGGATTGAGAGCGGCAACTATGACGTGATCATCCTGAACTTCGCCAACGGCGATATGGTGGGTCACACCGGCGTGCTGGATGCCGCCATTCTGGCGGTGGAGACGGTTGACCGCTGCGTGGGTCAGGTGGTGGAGGCCACCTCCAAGATGGGCGGCGTCACCCTGATTTCCGCTGACCACGGCAACTGCGAGCAGATGCTTCAGGAGGACGGCGTGTCCCCCATGACCGCTCACACCACCAACCCTGTCCCCTTCTGCATCGTCGGCGCCGACGTGAAGCTGAAGGACGGCAGGCTGTGCGATATCTGCCCCACCATGCTGGATCTGATGGGCTTGGAGAAGCCTGTGGAGATGGATGGGGAGAGTTTGATTGTGGAGTAAGCTGCCCCGCTTTGAATATGAAATTCGCCCCCGGCTCGTGGAGCCGGGGGCGTTGTTTATGGTTCACAGAAAATGATTTTGACCGTTTTTCCTGCCGCTTTGCATCGGTCTATGGTATACTTTGTGCCTTTGGAGGTTTCGTCCCAGAAGGCCAGCAGCAGGTCGCAGGCCTCCACGATTCTGTCGTTTCGTTTCAGGGGTGCGGCGCGGCGGTAGCGGGCGTAGTCCGGAAGGAACACGGTCAGCGGAATGCCGTGGGCTTTGGCGTAGTCCTGTGCGGCGGTGTCCACGCCTCTTGCCCCGCCGGTGATGATTTCCGTGGTGTCCGGGGGGAGATGGGCAGAAAGGGGGATTTGTCGGATGGAACGGGAGCCTATGACTGCTACTTTCATATAGATCACCTCTCTCTGCTCTAGTCTAGTCGATTTTTCGGCTAAATGCAATAGTCAAGACTTGAACTAATGTAAGCTGTCTTATCGGAAATACTAGAGCAGAGGTGAGGCAGTTGGCAAGTCCAAGCTTTTATGCAAGACGTATTCGGGATCTTCGGGAAGACCATGATTATACTCAGTCATACGTCGCGTCCGTACTCGGAACAACTCAAAGCATGTACGCTTGCTACGAACGCTCCGCCAACGCCCTCCCCATCCACCATCTGCTCACACTCTGTGAATTATACCACGTCTCTGCCGACTATATTCTCGGGCTGACCGACGACCCTGCCCCGCCGCCCAAGTCCAAATGGTTATCCAAATAATCTATGCGCTTACAGCCTGCATCAAGCAAACGACCCCTCCGGGCTTTATGCCCGGAGGGGTGTTCTGCATCTTACTGGTCATGCGCTCACAGCAAAGCGCTACTTTACGATTTTGACCGCTTTGGCTGCGCTCCATGCGGAAAAGTAGTTCTTTCCAGAGACCGTCTTATAGCTGCGGATACGGACGTAATAGGTCTTGCCCTTGGTCAGCCCCTTGATTGCCTGAGCGACTGACGCAGCCTTTTTGACTGTGACTGCTTTGTTTCCGCTCTTGAAGTTCTGATTGGTACTGTACTGGATTTGATAGCCAGTGACGCCACCGAGTTTCTTCCACGCCGCTGTCATGGTCTTTGCCTTGCTGTTTTTGACGCTGGACAGGGTGGGAACTGCCACATAGGTCAGGCTCTTGCCAGTCTTGTTGAAGTCGCTGGTGTAGGATTTGCCGTCCTTGCTGATGCAGCGGACAGTAAAGGCATAGGTAGCGCCGTTTTGCGCCTTTTTCCATGTGTAGGTGGTGGCAGTGGTGTCTGCCAGCTTCGTCCAGCCGCCCTTGCCCGTCTTGTAGAAGATACGGTACTTGACGGCTCCAGCCACCTTGCCCCAGGTCAGCTTCATGCCGCCGTTGACAATTTGCACCTTGCTGATGGCGGGATTTGCACAGGCATAGACGGTGATTTTGACCGTCTTGGTGGCTGCGTTGTAATTCTTATCCTCCGCGGCCTTGACGGTGATGGTCACCGTGCCGGGCGCAAGCCCCTTTACCACGCCCTTTCCGCTGACTGTGGCGATTTTGGTCTTGTCTGCCTTATAGGTCACTGTGCCGATTCCCTTGGCGGTGATGTTTACCGTTTTGCCCTTGACTACCGAGGCAGGGGCGGAGACGGTCAGTGCCTGATTCGCCTTGGCAATGGTGTAGGTTTTGGTCACCATTCCGGTATAGCTTCCGGTTCCGGTGATGGTGACGGAGGCGGTGCCTGCGTTTTTGCAGTTGGCATACGCCACAGTGTAGTCTGTCCCGTTTATCAGTGTGTTGCCATCCACAACCACCGTCACAGCGGGTTTCTTTTCCTTTCCATCATAGACAAATATGGTAGTACTGATGGTTACATGGGTATCTTTCAGCGTAACAGGTTTCAGCTTTGCAATGGTCTCTGTTTTGGTCTCATTGCATCTGGTGCAGGTGTATGTCTTTACCCCTTCCGTGGTATAGGTGGGTTCTGTGGTCACCTCTCCTGCGTTCCAGGAATGTCCCAAGGCAGGTACAACCGTCGCTTCGGCACTGATTTCTTTGGTGCCTTTGTCATCGCTGAACAATTTGCCGCACTGCGAGCAGGTCCAGTATTCTATGTTTCCGGCATTGGTGCAGTCTGCCTTATTTGCGGAAACAAAAGTCAATTGATGATTTTCCGTTGGTTGGTACACATACGCTTTCTCAGAAAGCTCCAGTTCGTCCTGGTCAAATATGCTGCGGGTGGACTCATCATACTGATAGGTAATCCAGCCGCTTGTGCATTTGAATTCATATCCACCGTCAAAATCTCCGCTGGCATATCCCGTCAGAAACAGCTGTGCGTCTGCGCCGATGGTCCCGGCGTCACAGTTGGTCACGTCCACCAGATAATTGCGCCCATCACTCATTTTGACAACATTCCACATATGACCGCCGCTGCCAAAGGTTCCAGCCATTTGACCAGTTACCGTAATACAGGTCACATCTTCGGCAAATTCGGTGAGGTCGCAGAGGTATTGAAATGCCTTTGCGTAGCCCTCACAGACAACATTGGTGGTCGTGTCGTCGTCAAACACCCAGAGCAATTGCCATGGGTTGCCGTAAGCAGTGCTATCGTCAACACTGCGATTATAGGACACCAGTCTGCAAATCTCCTTGCGGTAATTTACCAGCTTGTCGTAGTCTGAACTGCTTTTGAAGGTGTCTACAATCCCCTGTGCTTTCGTTTTTACCGTTTGGACGGTTGCGCCGTAGGTGTCGTTGACCGTGTAATCCCCCGCCGAGAACTCCGACGCTACCGGGAAATAGAGTGTATACAACGCCCCTTTCAGTGAGATGCTGAGCCGGTATTCCTCACTGACTGGATCCTGTTCAACTCTCACCTGATACTTGGTTGCTCTACTGGTCGTGTTGATGGTCTTGTCATACCAATAAAGCTCACAGGGATACTCCGAAGCCAATACTCTGGTCAGAACCGTTAAATCAAATGCCAGCTTTTGGCTTACTGCCTGCATAGCGTCCGGGTTGATTTGCCATTTCTCCTCATCAGAGTTCCACATCAGAAGGGATTCTACACCCAAATCTGACGCAGACCATGCCACGTCATCCAGTCCCAGGTCCTTGAGGGTGATTTCAAACACCGTAGACGTGCGCTCACCGGAGGCAACCTCAACAATGTAATCCTTCAGGATACCATAGATCAGCGCAGTATTTCCGGTCAGTCTGCTGCTGGCTCCCTTTTTCAGTGCCCGGAGTTTCAGACCACCCTTGTTCGGAGCCAGCATCTTATCTGCATACTCCCGAAACAGTTCTTCGTTGTCCCCATTGTCCCAGGAAGGATCCGGGACAACCTCTGTCACTTCTTCCGCTACATCCTCAACAATCAACTCTGGACGCGGCAGATCACTTTGCTCCTGCGCATTCTGCTGGGCGGACTGTTCCGTGTCAAAGCTGACGGACTCCGCCTCCTGTTCGGCACCGCCGTCGGATTCAGTGATGCTCTCCGCCATTTCCACGGGAGCTGTCTCCTCCTCCGTGGCAAACGCCGTAAAGGGAAGCATTTCCAGCGTCATCATCAGCGCCAGTGTGAATGTCAGGATTCGTTTCACATACTGCATTTCCTCACCCCTGTTCCGTTAAGGAACCGCTGAACAAATCAGGCTACGGCGTCTGAGCGGTCTGTTTTCCGCCATCCGGGTCTAAAATCCCTTGAAATACGTCAGTATTCCTTCGGTCTTTTATCCCCGACTGACAAAAAACATCCTCGCTCATCCATCCGAGAGATTTATTCAGCACTTCCTTAAAAATATCAGTCCTGTCCTGTCTTTTTTATCATAACATATTGATGGAGATTTTTCAACTTTTTGCAAGAAATAATTCAAATACAACAAATAGGCGGCTTTGTTCAGCGCATCTCCTTCTCGAACATAGTAAAAAAAGAACTCGTTTCCCATCCATTTTGTGAATCA
>ATWA01000008.1 GCA_000421005.1 Clostridiales bacterium NK3B98 | reverse complement strand
AAGCGCTGCAGGCTTTCGATTACTCTGACGAGCCGCTTTTGGTCACACATATCGCAAACCGAGTCAATGCGTTAGTAGATACGTCATCCATGAAGAAGCTGTCCGGCTCTTTGATTCTGAAATGGCTGGACAGCATCGGGATGGTAGAAGTGGTTTTGACGGAAACGGGAAGAAAGAGCAGACGTCCAACTTCACAGGGAAATACCATTGGGATTACTGTGCAGATGAGGGATGGCTACAATGGCCCTTATCAGGCTGTCACCTATAACCGTCAAGCTCAGCAGTTTATCATCGACAATATGGAGGCGATTACGGCGCAGGCTGAGATGTAAAATTGCTCAAAAAGCGATCTACTGTTAGTGCAAATGGAATTTAGTCCCAGTGCAAGTCAAAAAGTTTTCCCTTATTTTTTCCCTTAAGCGGCTATCACCTATTATTACAGCCTAATATTTACTGTAATATTGTTATCAATTCAAATCAAATTATACGATTATTCAAAACTTTTCAAACGCATTAGTCTGGTTTTCCATAATTCGAATCCTTCTCCCGCTGCCAACAAAACCTCTTTTGTCTGAGAAGGCAGAAGAGGTTTTCTTTTTTCTTCCCCACAACACACAAAAACTTTTGCAAATTTTCCATCTTGTTGGTGACTTTACACCGGAAATGTGTTATGCTAATAGAGATGAAGCATTGCGCTTCTGATGATCGGACACTATTTCAGGAGGTAAATACAATGAATGAGGAAAAGACAGTCTCCAAACCCGGACTGAAAGTCGCCTTTATCGGCTCTGAGTGCTATCCCTTCGTCAAGACTGGCGGTCTGGGCGACGTGATGTACGCCCTGCCCAAGGCGCTGCTGGAGCAGAACTGCGAAGTGCGGGTGTTTGTGCCCCGCTATAAGTGCATCCCCTGGAAGTATCAGGAGAAGATGGTGTACCGGGGCGAGTTCAATATGCAGCTCTGCTCCGATGGACGTGCCTTCTATGTGGGCATTATGGAGTATATCTGGAACGGCGTGGTCTATGACTTCATCGACAATCAGGAGTTCTTCAGCAACGGCAATCCCTACACCACCCTGTGGGACGACGTGGCCAAGTACTGCCTGTTCTCCAAGGCCTGCCTGTCGGCGCTGAACTATCTGGAGTGGATTCCTGACATCATCCACTGCCACGACTGGCAGGCGGCTCTGGTGCCGGTGTATCTGCGCACCCTGTTTTCCAACACCCCCGTGGCTGCGGCAAAGAGCGTGCTGACCATCCACAACCTCCGCTTCCAGGGCATCCACGACATTGGACACATGAAGTATTGGACCGGGCTGCCCGACTATGTGTTCAACGAGGAAAACCTGAAGCAGGGCTACAGCAACGCCAATATGTTCAAGGGCGGGCTTGCCTTTGCGGACATGATCACCACTGTCAGCGACACCTACTCCAAGGAAATTCAGACCCCCTTCTACGGCGAGCGTCTGGACGGACACCTCCGCTATCACAACAAGAAGCTGTACGGCATCGTCAACGGCATCGACGTGGAGCAGTGGAACACCGCCACGGACGAGCGGCTGGCGCAGAAGTATGACAGCACCAACGTGCTGGAGGGCAAAAAGGCCAATAAGGTGGCTCTGCAAAAGGAGCTGGGACTGGACGAAGACCCGGACAAGTTCGTCATCGGCCTGATCTCCCGCCTCACCGACCAGAAGGGCCTGGATTTGGTGAACGCCATTCTCCCCAACCTCATCGACGGCAATACCCAGGTAGTGGTGCTGGGCACCGGCGATCCTCAGTACGAGAACTCCTTCCGGTACTATGAGAGCGCCTACAAGGGCAGCGTCTGCTCCAACATCATGTATGACGAGAACAGAGCCCATCAGATCTACGCCGGCAGCGACGCACTGCTGGTGCCCTCCCTGTTTGAGCCCTGCGGCCTGACCCAGCTCATTGCCATGCGCTACGGCACCGTGCCCATCGTCCGTGAGACTGGCGGATTGAAGGATACCGTCATCCCCTACAACCGCTACACCAACGACGGTAACGGCTTCACCTTCGACCGCTATGAGACCGGTCTGCTGCTGGATGCCATCAACCGGGCCAAGACCCTCTACTTCACCAACCGCTGGTGCTGGGACGAGATGGTGCAGCGTGACATGGCCAAGGATGTGTCCTGGGATGCCTCCGCAGTACAGTATTGCCAGCTGTATCGCAAGCTGAAGCCTCTGAAGGAAGAGGAATAAACCACAATCGCCTGAAAAACGCTCCCCGGAACGCAGTTCCGGGGAGCGTTGGCATTATTCCTGTGTTTCTGGTGTCTCTTGCGTCTCTTCGGATGTTACTTCCTGTTTGCGAAGGCCGGGCTTGCGGCCGCCGCCCTTGCGGCGCACCGGCGACTCGGGATTCAGCAGTGTGGTATCACCGCTTTCCAGATCCCGCATACCTGCGTAGATCATGCTCCGGGACACGTTTAAGGCCTTGCTGATCTGGCTCACGCCGCCCCACCCCAGACTGTTTGCCTCTGCCGCCAGATACAGCCGCCGCTGCTTCTCGTTGAGCAGGGGCAGCATGGTTTTCATTCGAACGATGGTCTTCTCATCAATCATACACATTCCCTCCATCATCAAATAAAATCAGTCTTCGGCGCACGGAAATAGACGGACGGTTCGTTCATAGCACTCCCTGACTGCAGCTTACGGCTGGACCAGCAATCCGGGCACCGGATGGCGCAGGGCGGCCATTTGGGTGCGGATCTGCTCCTGTTCCAAGGGCTTGATGAGAAACCCGCTGGCGAGGGTGTCCCATGCCTGAATGGCGTACTCGGGATAGGCGGTGAGAAAAATCACATTCAGCTCCGGCTGCAGCTTCATCATCTGACGGCACAGGGTCAGCCCGATGGAATGTCCCAGCTCGATATCCAGAATAGCCACGTCAACCCGGTGGCTGCGCACGAAATCCAGCGCGTCCTCGGCGGAGGAGAAGCCCTCCACCTGCGCCATGGGCAGCGCCACCTGCACCTCCAGCAGACACCCGGAGAGCACAATGGGCTCGTCATCCACCAGAATCACGGTGGGGCGCTGGTTGTCGTCCACGCCGGAGGTGGACAGGAGCTCGGCGGGAGAGACGCTCAGACAGCGTGCCAGACGAACAAGCGTCTCTACATCCGGCGTACGCATTCCCAGCTCCCAGCGGGACACGGTGGACGGGGTGACATACAACGCCTCTGCAAGCTGTCTGCGGCTCATGTGCTTTGCCTGCCGCAGCTTTTTCAGCCGCAGACCGAAGTGATCCATGGAAAGCATTTTCTTCACCCTCCTTTTCCGTCTCGGATGGAGAATCAATCAAAAAACGCAACGTCCCTACTCCAGCTTTTATCATGTTAATTGTATAACATATTTGAAAATTAAACAATATACAAAGTAGTTCCAATCTGGAACAAAATGGATAAAATTTCCGTGGACACGTCGCCCCCACGTGAATCTTCTGGAAAAATGGGGGGAGGAGGGGTATGTGAAATACCGGAGTTTTCAGCAAAATGGGAGGGACAATATGCCCTCTGCCCGGAAATTGACCGGCAAATGAAAAGCGCTGGCTCGAATCGCTTCGAGTCAGCGCTTTGGTGTTTACTTGGCGTAATCAATGGCTTTGGTCTCCCGGATCAGGTTCACCTTGATCTGACCGGGGTACTCCATAGTCTCCTCGATCTGCTTGGCGATATCCCGGGCGAGAATGACCATCTGATCCTCGCTGATGATCTCCGGCTTGACCATAATGCGGATCTCCCGGCCTGCCTGAATGGCATAGGCCTTGTCCACACCCTTGAAGCTGGAAGAGATCTCCTCCAGCCGCTCCAGCCGCTTGATGTAGTTCTCCACATTCTCACGGCGGGCGCCGGGACGGGCGGCGGAAATGGCGTCGGCGGCCTGTACCAGACAGGCGACCACCGTCTGAGGCTCCACATCGTTGTGGTGGGCGGCAATGGCGTGAACGATCTGCTCGTTCTCCTTGTACCGGCGAGCCAGATCCACGCCGATCTGGACGTGAGAGCCTTCGATCTCGTGGTCCACGCTCTTGCCGATGTCGTGGAGCAGTCCGGCACGCTTGGCCTGATTCACGTCCGCCCCGATCTCGGCGGCCAGCAGACCGGCGATATGGGACACCTCGATGCAGTGGTTGAGCACGTTCTGACCGTAGCTGGTACGGTAGTGCATCCGGCCCAGCAGACGGATCAGCTCAGGGTGGATGTTGTGGATGTTGGTTTCCAGAATGGCGCGTTCGCCCTCTGCCTTGATGATGGACTCCACCTCGCGCTTGGCCTTTTCCACCATCTCCTCGATCCGGGTGGGATGGATGCGGCCGTCGGCGATGAGCCGTTCCAGCGCAATGCGGGTGATCTCCCGGCGCACCGGGTCAAAGCAGGAAATGGTGATGGCTTCGGGAGTATCGTCGATAATCAGCTCCGCGCCGGTGAGGGTCTCCAGCGTGCGGATATTCCGGCCTTCCCGGCCGATGATACGTCCCTTGATTTCGTCGTTGGGCAGCGGCACCACCGAAACTGCCACCTCTGCCACCTGATCTGCGGCGCAGCGCTGGATGGCAAGGGCAATGGTGTTGCGGGCGTAGGTGTCCGCCTCGTCCTTAAACTTGGCTTTAATCTCCTTGATACGGACGGCCTCCTCGTGGGTGACCTCGTCCTGCACCTGCTGGATCAGGTAGTTTTTGGCTTCCTCAACGGAGAAGCCGGAAATGCGTTCCAGCATCTCCATCTGGCTCCGCTTCAGGGCTTCTGCCTCTTCCCGGGTCTGGTCGGCGGCGGCAAGCTTGCTTTGCAGCTTTTCCTCACGCTTTTCCATCTGCTCCGTCTTGCGATCCAGATTCTCTTCCTTGGATTGCAGCCGGCGCTCCTGCTTGGTCAAATCAGCACGCTGCTCCTTGACCTCACGCTCAAAGTCGTTGCGCTCCTTGTGGATCTCCTCACGGGCTTCCATCAGTGCCTCACGCTGTTTGTTCTCCGCATCCTTGATGGCGGCGTTGACAATGCGGGTGGCTTCTTCTTCCGCAGAGCCGATTTCCCGCTCAGCGGTGCTTTTGCGCACCTGAATGCCTGCGCCCACGCCAATGGCGGCGGCGACAACAGCCAGTATCACAGCAACAAAAATCGGTACCATGATGAAACAGATACACCTCCTTATTCAGTTTTCTGTGGGTTCGGTCAATGGCTGTGACCGACAGTCAGTTTTGATGATTTGCGGCAAAAAGAGACAGACGACGGTGAAGCGGGGCAGGCTGTGTCTCCTGCTTCCCTATAGAGTGCGCAGCAATGCCGCTTCGTGTGCCGCCTGTGGAAGTGACGTTGAAAAACAGCCCTCATGAGCCTGCCCGCAGACAGACTACCGTCTTTCAAAATAATCCACATACATTTTACCCGGATTGTGCATTTCTGTCAATGCCTAATTCACCTGCGCTAACTACTGGTACAATTGGCATAATCCCGGCCGGGGGCGGCATAGAATCCCTGTGATGCAGTCACGAAGGAGGCGGTGCGGCGTGATGAGAGGACAACAGGGCAGACTGGCGCTGGCAGCGGCGGCGGGGATGGCATGGCTGACGGTGAGTCTGTGGCCGTTTCGGGGGGATGCGGTGCTGTTTGCCCGCCGGGCGGCTGCCAAAAAGCTGATGGAACAGTCGGTGACGGTGTGCCGTCCACCGGTTCAAGCGGCGCAGACGGAAGAGCCGGAGCGGGAAGAGGAGCCGCCGACCACAGAGCAGGAGCGTCCATCCATGCTGTTTCACCTGCTGGAAGCGCCGGAGGAGGAAGTTCCGGAAGAAACCGCAGAGGAAACGCCGAAACAGGAGCCTGACGAAAGCACGGAGGACATCCCGCCCATGGGCGCAGACGCAGATGATTTGGAGCTGACCAACTCCACCGACCATATCGAGCTGGAGCTGGGGGACTATCTGGACCGCCCTGTGGAGTTGACGCTGGAAGGGGAGGGACCCCAAATTCTGATTATGCACACCCATGGCACCGAAGCCTATTCCATGGCGGACGGGGACGAATATGCCCCCTCAGACCATGCCCGCACCACCGACGAGGAACACAACATGATCCGGGTGGGGGAGGAGATCAAGGCGGTTTTGGAGGAGATGGGGCTGCAGGTGATCCATGACACCAGCCTTTATGACTATCCCGGCTACAACGGCTCTTATGGGCGCTCCCTGAAGGGGATTGCCGCCATGCTGGAACAATATCCCACCATCCGGGCGGTGCTGGATGTCCACCGGGACGCTCTGATCGGGGCGGACGGAACGGAATACCCGGTCACGGACACGGTAGACGGGGAACAGGTGGCGCAGGTGATGCTGGTGGTGGGCACCGACGACGGAGGGCTGGAGCACCCCCGGTGGCAGGACAATTTGACCCTGGCCGCCCACATACAGGGCAGAATGTTGGATATTGACCCCGGTTTGCCCCGCCCGGTGAACTTACGAAGCCAGAGATTCAACCAGCACATGACTGCAGGCTCCCTTTTGGTGGAGGTAGGCACCAGCGGAAATACCCTGCAGGAGGCGGTTGCGGGGGCAAGACTGTTCGCCCGGGCGGCGGGGCTGACCTATTTGGAGTGCATGGAAAAGAAGGATTGACAGACCGGGACAGAAAAGTATATAATTACGCTTGCAATCTAATGACTACTCGTGTAGAATGTACTCAGGATTATGTGCAGTTTTAGAAGGTGACACAATGGCTTACAGACGTTTGGGCGAACTGCTTCTGGCAGCAAAAATGATAACAGAAGAGGACCTCCAGCGTGGCCTGGAGCTGCAAAAGGGAACGAAGCAGCGCCTTGGCTCGGTGCTGATCTCCAACGGGATCATCACAGAGGAGGACCTGATCAACGCCCTGCAGATGCAGCTGGGCATTGAGTATGTGGATCTGACCAAGGTGGACATTCCCATTGAGATGGCTCAGATCCTGCCTAAAAATATAGCGAGACAATATCAGGTGGTTCCTGTCCGGGTGGTCAAGGACGAGCTGTACCTCGCCATGAGCGACCCCATGAACTTCTACGCCATTGAGGAAGTGCGTAAGGCAGTGCGCCGTAAGGTGGTGCCTGTGGTGGCCACGGCCAGCGCCGTGGAGCACGCCATCATGATCCTCTACGGCAACGAGGGCGCCGCCAAGGCCATTGAGGAGATGAAGCGGGAGGCGGCGGCATCCGGCGAGAACATCTCCGTTCCCGACAGCGCCTTTGTCTCCAATCAGCTGGGGGACGACGGCAACTCCGCCCCCGCCATCCGTCTGGTGAACTCCATCATCGAGCGTGCCATTACCGAGCGTTCCAGTGATATTCACATGGAGCCCCGGGAGAAGGAATTCAAGGTCCGTATGCGTATCGACGGTCTGATGCGTGAAATCCTCACCGTCCCCAAGGACTTGCAGAACGCCGTCATCTCCCGTGTGAAGATCATGGCAGGTCTGGACATCTCCGAGCGGCGTATCCCTCAGGACGGCCGCTTCAACGTGCGTATTAAGGGCAAAGCCTTCGACCTTCGTGTCTCCACTCTGCCCACCGTCTTTGGCGAGAAGATCGTGTGCCGTCTGCTGGACAAGTCCGGCACCCGGGTGAGCAAGGAGGCCATCGGCCTCACCGGTGAAGACCTGAAAAAGTATAACAAGATGGTAAAATGCCGCAACGGCGTGATTTTGATTGTGGGCCCCACCGGTTCCGGTAAGTCCACCACCATGTATACCATCATCGACGAGCTGAATACCGACACCGTGAATCTGGTCACGCTGGAGGACCCGGTGGAATACAATGTGGATGGCGTCAATCAGGTGCCCATCAACGAAAAAACCGGCATGACCTTCGCCAGCGGCATCCGTGCCATCCTCCGTCAGGACCCGGACATTGTGGCCGTGGGTGAGATTCGTGACGGCGAGACCGCCGAGATCGCCATGCGTGCCGCAATCACCGGACACGTTGTGCTCTCTACCATCCACACCAACGACGCTCTGGGCACCATCGAACGTCTGAAGGACATCGGTGTGCAGCCCTATCTGATCGCCAGCGCCATGAAGGGCATCATCTCCCAGCGTCTGGTGCGTAAAATCTGTCCCAACTGCCGTGAGGCCTACACCCCCACCGAGGAGGAAGTGGAGGATATTGGTCTGAAATTCGAGGAAGGAATGCAGTTCTTCCGGGGCAAGGGATGTCCCCACTGCTTTAACAGCGGCTATCAGGGTCGAATCGCAGTGTTTGAAATGCTGGTCATCACCCGGCCTGTGCGCCAGTTGATTGCCGCAGGTGCCTCTCGTAAGGAGATTGAAGAGGTGCTGATGAAGGACGACGGCGACGGCAGCTTCGTCTCCCTGCGTGACAATGCCATCCGTCTGGTGAAGGAAGGCATTACCACCGTCAGCGAGGTCACCCGTGTGACCGCCGAAGACGATTGATTCGAGAGAAACACCTCAGGAGGAAAGCAACCATGATGACAGTAGATGAGATGGTCGCACAGGCCAAAGCGGAAGGCGCATCCGATATTCATCTGGTATGCGGTCTGCCCCCCAAGTACCGCAAGGACGGCAGACTGGAAAGCATGAACGATGAGGAACTGACCCAGGACGACTGCATCGAGCACGCTCAATATCTGGCCAAGGACGGCTGGGAGGAATACGAGCGTGTGGGCGAGCTGGACACCGCCAATACCTTCGCCGGCAACCGCTGCCGTATCCACATCTTCCGCCAGCAGGGCATCCCCTCTGTGGCGCTGCGTCTGCTGCGGGAGGAAATTCCCAAGCTGGAAGGGCTGGGGCTGCCCCCTGCGGCGCTGAAGCTGACCGACCTCCATAAGGGCATCGTGCTGGTCACCGGCGAGACCGGCTCCGGTAAGTCCACCACGCTGGCGGCCATGCTGGACAACATCAACCACAATCAGAAAAGCCATATCGTGACCCTGGAGGACCCGGTGGAGTACATCTACAAGCCGGATCTCTGCGCCATCAACCAGCGTGAGGTGGGCAAGGACACCGCAACCTTCGCCTCCGGCATTCGTGCCAGCCTGCGTGAAGACCCCAACGTCATCCTCATCGGCGAAATGCGTGACCGGGAGACCATCGAGACGGCTATCACCGCCGCCGAGACCGGACACCTTGTCTTCGGCACCCTCCACACCGGCTCTGCGTCTGACGCAGTGGACCGTATTGTGCAGGTGTTCCCCGAGGGCATGCAGATTCAGATCCGTTTGCAGCTCTCCATGTGCCTGCAGGCGGTGCTTACCCAGCAGCTCATTCCCCGCAAGGGCGGCGGACGTGTGCTTGCCTGTGAGATGATGATGGTCACCGACGCCATCCGTAACCTGATTCGCGCCGGCAACACCCCCCAGATTGCCAACACCATCGCCACCTCCGCCGCTGTGGGCGGACAGACCATGGATTAGGCGCTGGTTCGGCTGGTGCGGGGCGGTCAGGTGGCTCGGGATGTGGCCATGCACTTTGCCCACGACCCCATGTATGTGAAGAAGAACGCAATGTAAGATTGTGATAGCGGCGTAGAAATACAAATATCCATTTTAGAGGTGATTGAATTTGGTCACTTACAAATACACCGCCCTGTCCCAGAGCGGCAAGAAGGTCAACGGGATTATGGAGGGCTTCAATGAGATCGACGTAATCGACCGCATTAAGCGGGAGTATTCCGTTGTGCTCAAGGTCACCGAGGTCAAAGCCAAAGACGGCCTTCTGAACATGGAGATCGGCGGCAAAAAGCTAAACCCCAAGGCGTTTACCGTCATGTGCAGCCAGTTCGCCATCATCCTGAGGGCAGGTATCCCCATTGCCCGTACCGTACATCTGATTGCGGACAAGACCACGGATAAAGTGCTGAAGGGTATGCTGGTCAAGGTGGCGGAGGACGTGGAGGCCGGCCGCAGCTTGGCCAACAGCATGCAGGAGCGGGGGGACGGCGTTCTCCCGACCACCTTCGTGGAGACTATCCGCGCTGGCGAGGAAAGCGGTAACATTGACAAGTCCTTCGAGTCCATGTACCAGCACTATGACAAGCAGACCAAAATGGCTGCCCGGGTCAAGGGAGCCCTTTCCTACCCCATCTTCATTCTCAGCGTGGCCGTGGTGGTCATGATCGTGCTAATGGTGAAGGTGGTTCCCACCTTTATGTCCATCTTCGATTCTCTGGGCGGCGAGATGCCCATTATGGCGAAAATGCTGATTGGGATATCCAACTTTTTTAAAAATAACATTTTTATTATGATCGGCATAATTGCTCTTGCAATTCTGGTTTATAAGCTGTATAATAACACTGAAGAAGGAAGACTGAAGATCGCAAAGATGCAGTTGGATCTCCCAATCATGGGAAATATCGCAGAGCTGAACGCCGCAAGCCAGTTTGCCAACTCTATGGCTACCATACTGGGCTCCGGTCTCACCATCGTCCGTGCCATCGGCATCACCGCAAAGACGCTGGACAACTACTACATGAATCAGGAAGTAGGCAAGATCACCGCCAAGCTGGAGGAAGGTCACTCCTTGGGTGGGTGTATGCGGGAGATCGACCATATGCCCGACATTCTGGTGGACATGGTCGCCGTGGGCGAGGAGACCGGTGAGATGGAGGACACCCTCCACACCATCGCCATGTACTATGACGCAGAGCTGGAACAGGCGATCAACGACGCCATGGCCAAGCTGGAGCCTGCGCTGCTGGTGTTTCTGGCTGCCGTGGTGGGCTTTATCGTCATCGCCATCTATGGCTCCATGTTCAGCATGTACGCTCTGATGTGATTTGCTTCCCATTTCTTACATTGGTTTTCCGACGACTCCCGGATCGTCAGAAAATATAGTACCTATCCGCCGTGTGACACTCCCGGATGTCACACCACACACAAACAACTAAATTATCCTATAAGGAGGAAAATTCCAGTGAAGAAGAATAATAAAGGTTTTACCCTTGCTGAGCTGCTGATCGTGGTGGCTATCATTGCTGTGCTTGTTGCTATTGCTATTCCCGTGTTCACCACCCAGTTGGAGAAGTCCAAGGAGGGCACCGATATTGCCAACCTGCGTAGCGCTTATGCTGCTGGCCAGGTCGCTGCTCTGAGCGGCCAGATGCCTGATGGTACCGATCTCCCCGCAAGCTGCTATTACAACCCCAATAAGGATGGCAGCCTTGATAGTCAGGGTGTTGCAATCGGTCAGGGCACTGCTACTGACGGCAAGTCTGATGTTTCTGCCATCACCGGCGGCATTATCAAGTACTCCAAAGGCGATGTTAAGGGCCAGAAGATTCAGATTGTGTTCGAGAGCGGCGTTGTGAAGACTGTTGCTTTCGAAAACGAGGTAGGTTAATTTCGTCGTCTGGTTGTACTCTGTACTTTAAATAAGGTTGTCCCCTATGCTCCCGGGAAAGTGTAAGGAGACAAAATAGGAAGAATGGGCCTCCGTTTCAGAGATTGGGACGGAGGCCTTGTTTTGAAAAAATCCCTATTTAGAAATGAAAGGGAACGGATAATAATGATACAGAGAAACGGTGATTATACACTAACTCAGGGGTTACAAGTAAATCAATTTGCTTTTTGGGTCAAGCATTCGGAGACCGTTGCTTCTGTCTTACTTCTACTCTGGTGTCTGCTTCCGTTGGCAGAAATGGCGTACAATGTAACTATGGGTGCGACGGGTAGGCTGTTCCCAGGGCTAAGTATTGCAGAAGCGGCTAGAACCTATAATCTTGGGGTCAATTACCTTGAGCCTCTGGGTTTTTATCGCAAGATGTTTCAGGTTTTGGGCATTGTCACACTGTGTTATGCCTTGCTTTGTGCTGCTCTTTCAATTACAAGAGTATTTAAGCGGGATAGCATCCGGGATCAGCCTTGGTTTTGTATCCTGCTTTTGTTACTATCCTGGGCGTGCATTTGCAGTCTGATGTCGGATTCCTTCTTCCGGGCGTTGTTTGGAGAAGGCGTTCTCTACGATGGCTTATTCAGCTATTTCGTTTATGCGGGAGTGTTTGTTTGTGCAGCCATGATCCACACGGAGTTTCAGCGCAAACTGATTTTGCGCTGCTATGCTGCTTTGTCGGCTCTACTTGCCGGGATCATGCTTCTGGAAGAGGGCGGAAATGAGTTTTTGAGAGCCTGCATGCCCTCCCAGCGTGCGGTGGTGTTTAATCAGTTCAACCATCTGGGGTATGTGCTGTGTATGGGGATTCTGGCCTTTGTGGGTCTGTACCTCTATGACGGGACTGTGCATAAAACGATCAAGGGATGCTATCTTGCGGGGATTGCGCTGACAGTCTACGCACTACTCGTCAACGATACTTTCGGCTGCTATTTGGCGGTGTTTCTTGCTCTGCCGGTGGTTTATCTGTTTTATAGTTTGAGTGGGCGTAAAGTCAATGCCTTTGTGTTCCTGCCAGTGGTACTGTTTGTAGTAATCTCCCTGTGTAGCTATTTGGGCTTTGCCCACAATGCTCCTGCGCTCTCAGGGAATATGGCGCAACTTGGGACTGATGTCAAAAATGTGGTAGAAGGCTCGGAAGAGGCTGCCAATGCGGGAACACTGCGCTTTGTTAAGTGGATGGATACATTGGAGCGAATCAAGCAGCGCCCAGTGTTCGGCTTTGGCCCTGAGGGCTTCTATGGTGCCAATGTCATCACTGAGGGAGACGCTCCTCATAACGAATACTTACAGATTGCTGGTTATCTCGGTGTACCTGGCCTAATTCTGTATCTATCCGCCCTGGTGGCGCTTGCAGTTCATCAGTGGAACCGGCTTCGGAAGCTGGAGCCCTTTGTGCTTGCATCCGCTGGTGTAACAGTTGCATATTTGATTTCTGCCAGTTTTGGAAATCCTGTGTATAATACTGCTCCATACTATTGGATGTTCCTGGGCATGACGACGGCGGTTGGCGTGGGAGAAAAACCGCTGATTTGTGTGGAAAGCGTTCGAAAAAACGGCAGCATTTTTTCCACAGATAAGCGGAGAGACAGGTTTGTCCTGGGGACAGTCTGCTTGTGGGCTGTTGCATTGACAGCTGGAGTTTATCTTCATATGGCACTAGAGAATGAGCATACACGGGAAACTGCGGATTTGCTTGCCATGAAAAATGCAGAGCTAACCGCACAAATGTTAAACCGAGCCGGAAAAATGGAACAGGGTGAGGCCTATTGGTATGACGCAAGAACATACAAACTAACCCCGGGAACTGAGCAACCTCCGATGCCCTACGGCATGGGAAGCCCTATGTGTGGAGATTCATACTATGAGTTTTGCCAGTCATCCGGTGAAATTTACAGCTACGATGAGTCAACGGACTACACGGACAAAGTGATTCGAGTGATGGGACACATGGAAGAGGATGGTACGCTGACTGTTGCAATGAATTGGGTAAAGAGGTAAACACAGATACCAATGATTAAGCAAAACCAAGCGTTCCTGAACCGAATAAATGCGCTGCTGGATTACACTCTGGTCGTTTTTGCCTATATGGCAGCTTCCCATATTCGACTGGTTCTCATGGGCGGCAGACCGGACAACATGGCGCTGAGCACACGGATGCTGCGCCTGTCGGCGGTTTGTGCGTTGGCGCTGATTCTGCTCCTGATGCTGGGGGGATTTTATAATACGCAGCGTACACGCCAGCTCCGCTGGAAGCTTTCAGTGCTGTTTGTGACAGTATCCGTTTCAGTATTGGGTATCTCCGCTTTGCTGTATGTGTTCCGGCTGGAGGAATTTTCCCGCGGAGTGCTCCTGCTGTTTTATTTGATGACGCTTGCGCTTTTGGGCGGTAAATACATCGTCATGCGTCTGCTGTTCAATCGGATGCGTGCCAATGGTTATAATATTAAGCACGAGATTTTGATCGGCAGCGGACAACTGGCTGGACAGTACAGCTCGGATGTGGCGGCTGCGCCGGAGCTGGGATTGCACATTGATATGTGCGTCTCTCCCGCAGAAATGGACAAGGTCGTGGCTGCGCTTGCACGGCCAGATATTGATGAGGCGGTAATCGCCCTTGAGGCGGAGGAGTATCACTATATTACGGATTTGATTTCTCTGTGCGAGAAAAACGGCGTAAAGTATATGGTGGTACCGTTTTATAATAATATTATGCCTGCCCATCCAATCATTGAGACCGTGGGGAGCTGCAAACTGATCGACATGCGTGCCAACCGGCTTGAGAATATCGGATGGGCGTTGCTGAAGCGTCTGTTCGATGTTGCAGCCAGTGCGCTGGGATTAGTCGGGCTGAGCCCTTTGCTGCTTTTTATTGCTATGGGCGTCAGGCTTTCAAGTCCCGGCCCGGTTCTGTTCCGTCAAGTGCGCGTAGGCTACCGACGGCGGAAATTTCAAATGCTGAAATTCCGCAGTATGCGGGTCAACGACCGTGCGGATACCGCATGGTCAACAGTACAGGATGACAGACGGACAAAATTCGGCGCATTTTTGCGCAAAACCAGTCTGGACGAGCTGCCACAGCTTTGGAACGTGCTATGCGGGGACATGAGCCTTGTCGGTCCCAGACCGGAGCTGCCGCATTTTGTGGAAAAATTTCGGGAGGAGATCCCGCTTTACATGGTCAAGCACCAGGTTAAGCCTGGAATTACCGGCTGGGCACAGGTCAACGGCTACCGCGGCGACACGGATATCACCAAGCGCATAGAGCTGGACTTATGGTACATCGATCATTGGAGCGTCTGGCTTGATATTCTGATCCTGTTCCGGACGCTGTTCGGCGGCATGAAGAACAACGAAGAATAAACCGGTGGGAGGTTCGCTGCGTGGAAAAAAAGCTGGACAACGGGGGAATCCGCATCATAGTGGCGGCGCACAAGCCCTACTGGATGCCAGCGGACGCAGCATATCTGCCGTTGCAGGTGGGTGCGGCGGGAAAGCCAAAGCTCGGCTGGGCATGTGATGATAGCGGGGACAATATATCCGAAAAAAATGCCTGCTATTGTGAGCTGACAGGCCTTTATTGGGCTTGGAAGAATCTGGACTGCGCAGCTCTGGGTCTCGTCCACTACCGCCGCCATTTTTGCTTGAAGCGCTTTACAAAGAACCGTGGAAATATTCTGACAGGGCTGCAGGCTGCGGCCCTGCTGGCGGAAGCGGATGTGCTGGTGCCAGCCAGAAGGCATTACTGGATAGAGACGAACTACAGCCAGTATGCCCATGCCCACCATGCAGTAGACCTTGACGTCACCCGGCAGATTATCACAGAGCGTTTCCCAGAATACCTCAAGACCTTTGACGCAGTGATGAAGCGAACCTCTGGTCATCGGTTCAACATGTTCATTATGAAGTGGGAGCTTGCAAGTCGGTATTGCACCTGGCTGTTTGAGATACTGTTCGAGCTGGAGAAGCGACTGGACATATCCGATTATAACGCCAACGACCGTCGTGTTTTCGGTTTCGTGGCCGAGCGGCTGCTGGACGTGTGGCTGGAGACCAACGGTATCCGATATCGGGAGATCCCCTATATGTTTCTCGAGAACCAACACTGGCTGAAAAAAGGTGCGGCGTTTGTGCTGCGCAAGCTGAAAGGCGGGAAGATGGACGGATGAGCAATGTTGAAGCGGTCATTGTAACTTATAATCGAAAAGACCTGCTTTGCCAGTGCATTGAAAGAATCCTGCATGGCACAGTTGTCCCGGATATTCTGGTTATTGACAATCACAGCACCGACGGCACGATGGAAGTTCTCCGGCCCTATATTGAAACAAAGGCGATCCTGTACTTTGACACGGGTGAAAACCTCGGCGGCGCAGGCGGTTTCAACTACGGAATGAAACAGGCGGCTATGAGCGGCTATGAATATCTCTGGGTCATGGATGACGACTGCCTGGCGGAGCCTGAGACACTGGAAAAGCTCTTGGAGGCTGATAAAGTACTTGAAGGGAAATATGGCTGGCTGTCAAGCGTTGCACTCTGGACGGATGGAAATGAGTGCAAAATGAATCGGCAGAAGCTTAAAAAAAGTTTTTACGAATATAGCCCATATATGAAATATGGCCTTGTCCAGGCAGAACAGGCAACTTTTGTGTCACTGTTCCTGCGAACAGAGACGGTGAAACGTTTTGGTCTGCCGATCAAGGAGTTCTTCATCTGGGGGGATGATATCGAATACACGCGCCGCATTGCGGTGCGCGGAGGGTGCCCCTCGTTTGTTGCCGGGCAAAGCCGCGTGATTCACGCAATGAAGGAAAACGGCGGCAGCAACATAGCAACAGACAACGCGGAGCGGTTGGACAGATACAATTATGCGTTCAGAAACGAAAACTATTTGTACCGTAAGGAAGGGATCAAAGGGTTCGGTTATTACTTCGCCAAGTGCGGGAAAAATCTTTTATGCTGCATTCTTCAGGCAAAGGACCACCGGATAAAACGTTGTTGGATTATCGTGAAACAGATGGTGATGGGATTGCTTTTTAACCCGCAAATTGAGTGTGTCGATGCTGTAGGGTTCTAAAAATTATGGAGGTCTTTAAGCAAGTGATCAGTGTTATAGTTCCTGTCTATAATGTCGAGTATTATCTATCTAGGTGTATTGATAGCCTTTTGAATCAGACATACAGCGAGATGGAAGTGCTATTAATTGATGATGGTTCAACTGATAGATCAGGACAAATATGTGACCAATACTCAAAAAAAGATGAACACATAAAGGTATTTCATAAGCCAAACGGCGGGTTATCGGACGCAAGAAACTATGGTCTTGAACGAATGCAGGGCGACTATGTGACGTTTGTTGATTCAGATGATTATGTCGGGAGAGAATACCTGGAAATACTTATAAATGCAATTACACAGTATAGAGCGGATGTATCCGCTATTTCCTTTAAAACAGTATATACAATTGAGCCTGTTTACACGCATTCTAGTAATGATATAACAGTATTCACTGGCGAAGAAATCTTTAGAGAATTACTGAAAGAAAAACAGCTCAATTATTCTGCATGTGGAAGATTGTTTAAAAAAGAGATTTTTCATGATAAAAAATTTCCAAAAGGAAAACTATTTGAAGAATTGTTTACTATTCCATATTTATTTGATAATCTAAATATATGCGCTTGTAGTACATCTATACAGTACTATTACTTTTGGCGTGATGGCAGTATTATGAACAGCGCCTCAGAGCAAAGCATCAATGATTGGATAGAGGCGATTACAGAACTATTAAAATACACCTATAGAACACACCCACAAGATGCTCAATATGCTGAGCGCATTTTTTTGCGGGGTGTTTTCTGGAGAGTGATTGACTGGAAATTACAGAGCAATGATTATTCTTCAGTTGCAAATAAAATACACAATGATTATTCAGCTATCTTTCAAAAATCCATTACCATACCAGATTTAACGAAAAAAGAAAAAATCAAATCAATTCTGTTTTGGATTAACGTATGCATATATCGGACTACCCGCATCGCATGGATAAAAACTGTTGATAACCCAGACAGCAGACATTTTCTAAAGAAAGGTTAATAAGTGTTATGGACAATTATGATTTTTCAGTAGTAATGGCTGTTTATAATACCGAGCCGTTTCTGTGCGAGGCAATAGACAGCCTGATTCATCAGACAATTGGCTTTAAGCGCATCCAGCTGATCCTGGTGGATGATGGTTCAAAAGACAAAAGCGGAGCGATCTGCGATGAATACAAAAAGAAATATCCCGATAATATAGTCGTTATCCATAAAGAAAACGGCGGTGTGTCTTCTGCGCGCAATGCCGGACTGTCACACATTAAAGGACGGTATGTAAACTTTATGGACAGTGACGACAAAATGGGCCGTGACGCATTTCAAAAGGTCTATGACTTTTTTAAACAGCACGGAGAAGAAACCGATGTCGCCGCAATTCCGATGCGTTTTTTCGACAGAGATCATGGTGAGCATTTCCAAAATGAGAAGTTCGGTTTTGACGTGGATGTTTTGAGTCTGTTTGAATACCCTTTCGTTATAAATATGGCCGTGAACGCATCCTTTGTCAAAGCGGAAGCTGTCGATAATGGAATAATGTTTGATACTGGTCTCAGATATGCAGAGGATGCAAAATTTGCACTAACGATTCTCCTCAGAAAAATGAGACTGGGTTTGGTAAAAAACACAACATATTGGTATCGAAAACGGTCATCAGGCGAGGAGAGCGCGATTCAATCTTCATTCAATAAAATAGAATGGTACATTCCCTGCCTGAATCATTTTTCAAGATGGGCTTTGCATACGGCAAAAACAAAATACGGATACATCCCCAAGTTTGTTCAAAACGAAGTAATGTACGATTTACAGTGGCGATGGATACAGAAGCATATTCCTATCAACGTTCTGACACCACAGGAAGAACAGAATTACATGCATCTGCTTTGCGAAATCACGAAACAGATCGACGATGATGTGATTCTCCATCAACACTTTCTTGACAGCTTGCAAAAAACGTATTTGATATCACTTAAATATGGCTCTAATCCCAGGGTTCAAGACGTTGATTGCGAAGGGAGATATGTTGATTCTGCAAATAAGAACATAAAAGCAGGAGACATGGAACTCCTTTTTGGAGACACTCTTGCATCAGCTGTTTCGGATATGACGACGGTGTTTGCATTTCTGACAATTGATAAGCATGAAAACAAATGTACGCTGGAGGGTTATCATACCATCTACGGAACGCTGACGACTGCAGTCGAGCCTGTCCTGATTGTGAACGATGTGGTGATAAGCTGTGAAACCACGAGCAGCCCAAATGTTGAGTTAAAGATACTGAAAAACACAATCGGCTATACAGTCGGGTTCAAGGCGACCTTTTTGCTAGATGAGCTTTGCCACTGGGTTATTCCTGCGGTTTTGATGGATGGGCTGTTGATCGTTAGGAAAAATATCGAGTTTGGTGATTTTTTCCCTGTCTCGGATGTTTATCAAAATGCGTATGCTTTGTTAGGTAACCGGATGGTCACCTTTACTGACAATCATCTTGTCATAGCACAAAGACCGGGATGGACAGACAGAACCGCCCGTGAATGCAGGTTCCTGCATGAAATCTGGCAAAAAAATCTGCGTGGTGGACGAAAGGCAGTTTTCGGACGGCTATATTGTCACCTTGTCAAGCCCATGAAACGCCGAAAGCTCTGGATTGTCTCAGACCGTGTGATGAAGGCGGATGACAATGGCGAGGCTATGTTTCGCTACATCATAGATCACAAGCCAAAAAATACGCGCGTAATCTTTGCCATTCACAAGAACAGCAAGGATTATGCACGGATGAGAAAAATCGGTGAGTGTGTCAGCGCAATGTCCTTCCGTCATAAGCTGCTGCATCTTGTGAGTGACGTGACGATATCTTCCCATGCTGATGACGTTATGTTCAGGGGTTATAATGACGGGCTGCGCGATTTGACGGGGCATCATCATTTTGTGTTTTTGCAGCATGGTATAACAAAGGATGATGTTTCTGAATGGCTTCAGAGATATAACCAAAATATATCCGGATTTGTTACTGCAGCCCAGCCTGAATGGAAATCAATCATAGAGGGAAATTACGGCTACAGTGATGATGAAGTATGGTTGACCGGGTTTCCGCGGTATGACAGACTGTACCAGAATGAGAAAAACATAATAACTATCATGCCGACCTGGAGACGATACCTGACGGGGATACACGACGGAAAGACTGGGATTCGTTCAATAAAAGAAAAATTTGAACAACAGGATTATTATTCCTTTTACGATAAGCTGCTCAATTCAGACAGACTTCTTTCTGTGTTAGCGCAATACGGGTACACGCTGCAGTTTTTTCCGCACCCTGATATTCAGCCGTATTTAGATAAATTTCATCATGATCCACGGGTCACATTTTTGACCTGGGACACAAGCTATCGTGATGTCTATGCGGTGAGCAATCTTGTGGTAACGGATTATTCATCAGCTGTATTTGATTTTGCCTATCTGAGGAAGCCTGTTATCTATTGCCAGTTTGACAGAGACACATTCTTTTCGGAACACTATAAAAAGGGCTACTTTGACTATGAACGCGACGGATTTGGCGAGGTTGCATATGATCTTGAACATTTAATTGATCTCATCATCGAATATGCCGCAAACGGATGCAAATTAAAGGATCAATACCGGGAGCGCATTGACCGCTTCTTCGCGTTCAATGACCATGATAATTGTAAGCGGGTAATGGAGAAGATCCTGGCCTTGCCGGATATAGAATAATCCTGAATGGTGGTTTAGCAAGATGCCCGAAATATGTGTGATCGTCCCCGTCTATAAAGTTGAATCGTTTTTACGCCGCTGCGTGGATAGTATTCTTTCGCAGACTTATACAGATTTTGCGCTTGTTCTGGTGGATGATGGCTCTCCGGATGGTTGCGGTGCAATCTGTGATGATTATGCAAACACAGACGATCGTATCCACGTCGTTCATCAAGAGAACAGAGGCTTGTCGGCTGCCCGCAACGCAGGAATCGACTGGGCCTTTGCCAACAGCGACAGCCAGTGGCTGACGTTTATTGACAGTGACGATTGGGTACATCCTGATTATCTGAATATACTTCTCAAAGCCAACGTCGATAATAAAACAAGAATATCCATAGGCTGCTTTATACGTACCAACGGGGAAGGACTTCCTGAAATCAATGATGCTAAATCATCTGTCTGGAAAACGGATAGTTTTTTTCTCCATGATCCTACCAATGCAATAGTTGCGTGGGGAAAGCTGATTGATATGAAGGCGCTCTACGGGATCAGATTCCCGGTGGGGAGAATACATGAAGATGAGTTTACAACGTATAAGCTCTTGTTTCAATATGATACTGTCTCGTTGGTTGAGAAACCGATTTACGCATATTATCAGAATGAGGACGGTATTACACGGGGAAAATGGTCGCTGAAACGCCTGGATGCTTTGGATGGGATTGAGGAGCAGGTCGATTTTTTCATTCTGCATGGCTATGAAGATATAGCACAAAATCGTTTGCGCTCTTGGCTGAGAAATTGCCTGAACGCACAGACACGCATCATGGAATCAGACGACATGCCCGGGACGGAGATACATGTTAAACAACTGCAAAGGCGAATGGCCATGGTCCTGAAAAAGTACAGGCAATATGGGTGGATATCCATTTGGAACAGGGGCTTTGACTGGAATGCCTATGCAAACAGTAATCCAATACTGGGACGTATTCAAATAATATGGAAAGCCCTGAAAAAGATTCCAATGTTAGCAAAGTATGGCTTTCATATCCTGCATAACCAGTGTGTCCTGTTTCAGGCACCTTTATATGGAAATCTTGGCGACCATGCCATTGCACTGGCTGAGCTTGAGATGCTGCGGCAACAGAGTATTTCCTGCCTGGATTTTCCGTGGAGTGAGGGAATTGAGGAAGTGTGCGCAAGGCTAACACCACAAGGAAAGACAGTTTTAATAAACGGCGGTGGATATCTCGGCGCCCTTTGGCCGGAGAAAGAAAAAAGAATACGAAATACACTCCGGGTCTTTCAAAAGAATAAAACGATTATTTTTCCTCAGACGATATTCTTTGATCTGGAAACACCGGATGGACGGGAATTTTTTAATCATTCAAAGCTGGCTTATGAATCTCACCCGAATCTTACAGTATTCGTGAGAGAGCGGTACAGCTATGATTTTATGAAAAAATATATGCCCAAGGTGCATGTGGAGCTTGTACCGGATATTGTGATGCTGCTGGAAGTGTCAAATCAGGATACCGTGCGTTCCGGCGCACTGCTGTGCTTACGCAGGGATAAGGAACGGACAATTTCTCAAACTGACCGCGGGCTTCTATATAGGCATATTTCTGAACGCTACCCGGATATTCAAAAGACGGATACTGTCATTGAGGGCCAGATAAGCCCTGAACAGAGAGAACAGGCAGTCAGGAAAAAGCTTGAAGAGTTTTTATCTGCCGAGCTCGTGGTGACTGATCGGCTGAACGGAATGATTTTTGCCGCGATCACCGAAACACCCTGCATTGTGTTGGACAGCAGGAGCTATAAAATGCGCGGATGCTATGAGTGGTTGAAAGATCTTGGTTACATCCGGTTTGCGGATACTGTCAGTGAGATGCCGCAGATCATGGAAGAACTGTCCCGCATGAAACCGCACTATGACAAAACGCGGATTGTGAAAGCAATGGAGCCGCTTTTTGATGCACTGAAAGAAATATAATAGAGAAAGTGAATGGATTAGCATTTCAAAACAGTAATAGGCGCTAAGCACCGCCTCTTTGATCTTCATTTACGGGAAACGCTCCAATACCGGGATCTGGTCTTTCTGCTTGCAAAGTGAGATTTTACAGCACTCTATAAACAGACCATACTCGGCCCGCTGTGGCGATCATCCAGCCGCCGCTGACAACAGCAGACACAGCAGGCAGTTACATGTGCTGCACTCATTATACAAGTGGCCTTCGCCTCCGTGACGGTGACTCTAAAACTCGTGCAAATGGCCCTATCGTGCCGAATTTTTAGCTCCTGCTGAATGAGCTGCGCTACTACGGGAAGACGCCTGCCAATGCAGTCTTAGATCGTAATATGCCCCTGCAGGCGTATGTCAGGAACAAGTGCGAACAGACAGATGAAACAGAATGAGTGTCTGCGGTCCCGGTGCCCCGATGGGTGCCGGGGCTTTTGCGTGGAGGCGGGAGATTGTTGAGTGGTTACGCTTTTCAAATCTCCTTTTTGCGCAAAAAGCCGGAGGAAAATCTGACACATGATCTAAAATCACTTGAATACAATGGGAAGACCTGCTATAATGACAATGAATTAATGTGAAGGTACTATGTTGATAGATGGAAAGGAGGGTGCGCGATGAGTAAAAAGATCAGAAATAAACTGCAATCTGAGCGGGGAGCTTCCCTTATCATGGCGCTTCTGCTGTTTTTGGTTTGTATGGTGGTTTCCTCTGTGCTGATTACTGCCGCCACTGCGTCTGCCGGACGCCTCAGCCAGATGGTTGAGATGGATAAGCGGTATTATGCCGTCTCCTCTGCGGCATCCCTGATGACAGAGCAGATCAACGGGAAAAAAGTGGAAGTGACATACCGAAAAAACGACGCTGGAAAAATGGAACGAAAATCTCCGGTGGAGACACACACAGACCACCTTGACTTCCTCTCCAGTCAGACAGTTCAGCTTACGGATGTGCTTGCGCATGTGAAGGATGCAGCCTTGGCGGATTCCGTGTTTGTTCTTCAGCCCAAAAGGCCCCAAAGCGATGATCCTTATCAGGAGCAGCTTCCTTATCAGGATCAGCTAAAGGTGGAGATGGATGTAACGTGGCGCACCTTGGCCGAGCGTTCTATGGTGCTGACGGTGTCAAATGTGGTTGCAAATTCCAACGAAGATGCTTACAAAATCAAGCTGACCTGTACCGCTGATGTTTTGAAGAAGGAGAGCCTGGTCAGCGTCGATGGGAAAAATGAGGAACAAACCGTCTATGAAGTGACATGGTCGGTGCCTGAGCTGGGCCGTTGACGGGATGGAGGCGAAGGATATGAACGGCTTGAAAAAACTGAGCAGCCAGCGAGGCGAGTCTCTGACAGAGGTGCTTGTGGCCTTGCTGGTGGGTGCGCTGGCAATTACCATGCTGGCGGGTGCTATCGTCTCCTCACAGCAGATGATCCGGCATAGCGGCGAAGTGATGGACGAATATTATGCAAAGAACGGTTATCTGGACTCACATCCCCAAAAGGGAACGGACGTGCCCAATGGCTTCGATGAAATTGACTTTAATAATATGAAAATGGAACTGAGGCGGGGAATAAAAAATGCTGCCGGAACTGTAGAGGCAGACATTAATGACGAGGGAACATCGATGGATGTAATCGGCTACATCCATCAGCAGGGAAGTGAGTACATTGTGGCTTACGCTAAGAAGCCTGTGGAGCCTGCACCGGAGGGGTGACGCCATGAGAGAGAAAATTTGGAACAAGCTCGCCAATCAAAATGGCTTCACGCTGGCAGAGTTGATGATTTCCATGCTGGTGATGCTGATGGTCACCGGGATTGTGGCATCGGGCATCCCCCTGGCCAAGGATGCCATGGATAAGGTGGTGGATGCGGCCAACGCCCGCATATTGCTCTCCACCACGGCAACTGCACTGCGCACGGAGCTGTCCGTGGCAACGAACGTAACCGTAACAAAGGATGATGGCGTCGTCACCTCCTATACCAGCGCAGAGAACGGCATCAAAGCCATAATTTCAAACGGCGGCACAGGCATTATGCTGCACTATAAGCAGCTTCCCGCGGGTGTAGACCCAGCAAGCCTTTCCCTGCAGCTGGTGTCTGATAAAGCCGCCACCAAGGGACTGAGTACAAAGTTTGATAGTTTTACATACGATGCGTCAAAGCACTGTTTTGTCTTTACCAATCTAAGGGTGGTAAAGGAGGGGCAGGCTGCTCCGCTGGCGCGGTTGGATGAATACCGGATCAGGAACATCGCTCCTACGAATCTGAAGGTGATGGAGGATGGGTAGGAGCTGGCAAAGCTGGATAGCTATCAGATCAGGAACATCGCTCCGTAAGGGCGGAGAGAGAGAATCAGAGGTGAATCGGATGAAACGAACAAAACGCGGCTTCACCATGGCGGAGATGCTGATTACCATTGGCATCATTGCAGTCCTCATGGCGTTTGCCAGTATTCCAATCGCAGGTTATATGCGCTCCCTCCATCAGGTGGAGATGGACGCCATTGCCAAAGAGATTTTCGTGGCGGCCCAGAACCATCTCACCATGGCGGACAGCCAGAAATTGACTGCCAGACTGCCCGAAACGGAAGAGGCATTGGGCAAAAAGGATGGCAGTGATGTTCGCTACTTTGTGGTAGGCGACACTGTTGACAGCTACCCCGGTAACGGCGACAAGGTGCTGAACTATATGCTCCCGGTGGCATCCATCGACGACACGGTGCGTTTAAACGGCAGCTATGTGATCCGCTATTCGCCCTCTCAGGCGAAGATTCTGGATGTGTTCTACGCCAGCAAAACCGGACGGTTTTCCCATACATTCAGTGCAGGAGAATATTCTGCTCTGAAGAAGCTGGACGACACCCCCACCGAGGACAACACCGTCACCGTGGACAACCGGAGCGCCCGCCGCAACTGCCTGGGTGGCGCAGCCATCGGCTGGTACGGCGGCGAGGCGGCGCTGGACCTGGAGAGAGGCACCAAGCTTCAGACCCCCACCGTGGAGGTCATCAATGCGGAGCGCCTGCTGGTGCGGGTGAGCTACAAACATGCTCCTCTGGCCAGCGTTGCTAAAGACGATCCGATCCCCCCTGATGCAATGATCAATCTAACCCTGACAGTCAAAGGAGAGCAGAGCAAAAACTGCAAAGTCTTCCATCTGATCACAAACGGTGGAAAGACAGATGACACAGACGGTGTAAAGTCAGTTGACACGAACACGTTTGAGATTGTTCTGGATGACGTGACCTCGCCGAGGCTCCATTTTGCAGATGTGTGCCAGACCGACGCGCTGATCCCCGGAGAGAACATTATCGTTCAGGCAGAGTTGAACAACAACAGCGTGCTGACCAATGTGGCGGAAAGCAGCGCAGTGAAGACCAACAGCCTGTTTGCGGACTTAAAGGAGATCAAAGGCAAACCCACAGCGGTGATCTCCAACATTCGCCACTTGGAGAATCTGAATACCGCAGTTTCTGCTCTGGACAAGGCAGCGCTGGGATCGCTGCAACATGCAATGCAGACCGCCGAGCTGGACTGGAATCAGTTCATGGCTGCCATTCTAGGCGTTCCAGCGAGAAACTCCGGAGACTATGATGCCGTATATGGTACGGAGGAACAACCGGTCAATTATGGAACGGAGCAGAAAAAGGGCGTTCGGATTTGCACCTACGCTGCTTCTTCTCAGAAGGCAAAAGAGCCTCCCACGAACTGCTTCATGCCGGTGGACATGGAAAACATGATATACAATGACGAAGAGGCTGGAGCGAAGGCCAGCCATACCATTGCAAACATCAAGACGGATGTGACAAATGGTCCTGCTGGTGTGTTTGGAACACTGAAGAATTGTTCGCTGAGCTGGGTAACTGTGTACAATAATGTCGGCGAGAACGAAGATAAGCTGGCAATCAAGGGCAGCGGCGCAGCAGGAGGACTGGTTGGCGTCATGATGAGAGAGGTGAAAACGGGAGAGACAGAGGAAAATGTAATACCGAGCGTTATTTCTTTCTGCGGTGCAGCGGTATATGTAGAATCTACTGGTACTGGTGATGCTGATACAGCAGGCGGTCTGATTGGAACAGCCACTAATACTATCGTGTCCAACAGCTACTCCGGCGGTCATACCAAGGACGGCAAGTATCTGGCACAGGACACCGGCGAGGCGCATTGGAATGTGAAGGGCGTTACAGCCGGCGGTCTGATAGGCACGGTGAACGGCGGCAGTGTGGGATACAGCTACTCCACCACCTCTGTATACGGCACCGCAAAGGCTGGCGGACTGGTCGGCGACATTCAGGGCAGAACCTCTGTGAGTGGCAACTACGCCACCGGACTTGTAAAGGCCGACGCAGAGCGCAAGGCTGGCAGCTTTGCAGGCGCACTGTCTGACACAGCTGTGCTTGGCACAGGGAATGACCTGAACTACTACTACGAAGCGGTCAACTACGATGGCAGCAAAAACGAAGGACTTGCCGCAGTACCGGGCAAGGAAACCGGCGAAGACATCGGCCGCATTGATAAAGATCTGAATTCTCTAAACAAGTTCTATCCCGTCGCAGGAGAACAGAGTTTGGCAATCGTGTACGATAAACCATTCCTCGAAAATCGCTACAACGAACGTTATCCCCTTTTGGACGTGACCGGAATCGGAACCCACTACGGCGACTGGCCCATGATGGAAACCTTCGTCATCAACAAGTAAGTAAGGAGACGATGAAATGAAAAAAAGAATACTGGCGGGGCTGATGGCGCTGTCAATTCTGTGGTCTGTTGCTGCGTCTCCCCTGGAAGCGTTTGCAGCGCAAGCGGAGGCGGAGAAGGAGACGCTGACGGTTGAGCCTGCAACCAATGAGGAAGCGGCATCCTCGGAAGAGGCGGCAGCTCAGGAATCCGAACAAACGACAGCATCTGAATCTGAGAAGCAGGAGAAACAGGAAGCTCCCGCATCCCAGCAGAAGCAAACCGAGGAAAAGTCTGCTCAGACCGAGAAGACTGCAAAGACTGCCCAGCCCGCAAAGTCTGCCAACAATCAGGCGAAGGCAGAGAAAAAGACAGCAACTGAGCAGAAGACGCCCGAGCGCATCGAAGAGGAAGAGCGGAAAGAGCTTACTGCCTCTATCACCGATGTTGCAGGCAAGACCTATACCGTCACCGTGGCATATGACAAGAGCGCTGGGATTCCCGACAATGCAGTTCTGAGCGTCAAGGAAGCGCTTGTCAAACCCGAAAAGATGACGGAAGAAGAGGAGAAGGAGCGCCCCTACGACTTCGAGTATTTCCTCTCCCAGAAGGAGATGGACAGCAAGCTGAACGAGCTGTCCGAGACGCTGGAAATCGCTGAGGAGGACTATGTCTTCTTCAAGCGGATTCTGAACGTCACCCTGACTGCGGGCGGCAAGAAAATCCAGCCCAAGTCTGAGGTGGAGGTGCGCATTGAGACCGACGCTGTCAACGTCAACCGTTCCGACAGCATCGAGATTGCCCGCTACGAGAAGGGCAAGTGCGCCGCTCTGTGGGTAGACAACTACTCCGATATTCTCACCGACGACGAGCTGAAAACCATTGAAAACCTGAAAAAAGACGAGAAGTTCACCCGTCTCACCAAGCTGACCACCTACACCGACCGCCTGAGCGAGCTTGCCCTCATGGGCGTTGCCACCGAGATGGAGAGCTGGACGGTGGACGGCGTTGCGCTGACCGTCAGCGGCCCCCGCTCCATGAACGGCTATGTGGACAACGAGCAGGTGGAGGAGCAGGAGCAGGGCGTGGAAGTGCTGGACGCATTCTCCGTCCGGGTGGAATCCCAGTGGGAGGAAGACCCTGAGCTGGAGGAGCAGAAGAACGCAGAGCACAATGTGGCCCTCTGGGTGAGCGCCAACACCGAGGAGCAGAAGCAGGATGAACTCTCCACCCTCACCGGCTGCAAGCTGAAGGACAGCGAGCCGAGCAAAAAGCTGTTTGGCGACAACGGCACCAGCAAGCCCGCTCAGTTCCTCAACGAGGAGGGCGTTGCCCTGCTGCTGGACACCGGCTACCGCAGCCAGACGCTAGAGCAGAACGACGTGACCGTGGACGGCATGATGCCCAAGGGAACCACCGCCCAGGTAAAGGAAGTAAGCAACCAGTATAGCGAGGTTGCGGATGCCCAGGAGGACAAGACGGCAGTTGCAGCCTATGACATCTCCCTTGCCCATAACAAGGAGGAATACCAGCCCGACGAGGATCACCCCGTCTCTGTGACCATCGCCAACGACGCCATTGCCGAGGACAGCGCCCTTGAGGTCTGGAACGTGCAGGACGACGGCACCGTGAAGGTCGTGGACGACGTGAAGGTGGAGGGCAATACCGTCTCCTTCGACGCTGACGGAACCAACGATTCCAACGTCTACATGGTGGTGGAAGTGACCATCCAGCAGACGGTCACCGCCTCCGATGGAAGTGAATATTTAATCACTGTCACATACGATAACAAGAGCGGCATTCCCGAGGACGCAGAGCTGGTTGTCTCTGAGATCAAAGAGAATGACGACGGTTATTCCGAATATGTGGAGAAGTCTGCGGAAAAACTGGGCAACAGCGTAGAAAATGTCCAGCTTGCTAAGGCATTCGACATCACCCTTCGTGACCCTGATACGGGCAAGGAATATCAGCCCACCCAGGATGTGAAGGTGAGTATTCAGCTGATGAATGAAAAGTTGAATAATTATGAAAACGTTGACGTCGTCCACTTCCACGGGGAAGGGGAGGACCAGGTGGCTGTCATGGATTCCACCGTCAACGGCGATACCGTGGAGTTTGCCACCGACGGCTTCTCTGTGTATGTGGTGTGCGGCTACACCGTGGACTTCCACTGGGGGGACTATACCTATCAGCTGCCCGGCGGTGAAACCATTCTGCTCTCCGAGCTGATGACGGCATTGGCTGCGAACGCCACAGAGGACACCGAGAAACTGAATGCGATCTTGAAAGATATGACTCAGATTCAGGATGTCACGTTCTCCGATCAAAGCCTGCTGAAGGTGTCGCATATCAATACGGAAGCTGCCAAAACGCTGCTCAAAGCCCGGGTTGAGGACCAGCGCAGTGTGCTGGAGGCGGAGATGGAGTCCGGCGAGGGGGATGCCATGCCGTTGACCCTGGAGGAGCTGGACGCCCAATGGAAGAGCTATGCGTTGAAAGAGGACTGGACTCTGACCAGCTTGAAATCCTTTGATACCGATGAGAAGCTGACGATCACCCTCAAGGACGGCAGCGAGGTCAAAATCCTTGTGACCGACCCGCCGGTCAGCTTCAACCATCAGGGTCTGGTCTATCAGGCGGTTGCCAACAATTCCACCAATGTCAAGGTTGTGGGCTTTGAAAAAAACTACAGCGGTATTCCCACGATTCCCGCGACGATCTATAAAAACGGCACCACCTACACCGTCACCGACCTGACCTACTTCGGCAGCGGCACCAACCTGAGAAACAAGCACATCTTCTTTGAACAGGAGATGCTGGAAAAGATGGCCAACGGCGCAACCATCGGCCTGCCCGAGATGGTGGTGAAGTTGGATGATGCCGTGGAGCAGGCGATTCTGGCTCAGGGCTTTGTGGCTGGTGAGAAGAATGACACGGCAGATCAGCTGGTATGGAAGAAGGCGGTCTATCACCCGGAGACCAACTCCATCACCTATGAAATCAAATACTTCCAGCCCATGAAGCAGAGCCAGCCGCTGGACTTCATCTTCGGCATTGACCAGTCCGGCACCATGTGTACCCACGATGCCACGGTGTACAACATCCGTGCGCCCCGTGTCATCTGGATGATGGCCATGCTCCAGCGCACCGCCTATGAGCTGGTTTCTCAAAACGGCGAATATATCTACAACCCCGACGACGGAGAGCACAAGGGCTATGACAATAAGGTAGCGTTTGTTCCCTGGGGCAGCAGCAAAATTACCCCGGTGAAGGATTCCGACTTCCTCTCCAACGCCGAGGAGATCGACACATGGTTCCAAAGCCCTGCGGTCTATGCCCACGCGGCCGAGGGTACCAACCACGGCTACGCCTGCGACGCACTGGCGGATGCGGCTGCCCTGTCCATGCGCAACCACCGCACCCCCATCGTCATCTATATGTCTGACTTTGTCAGCCATGCCGGCTCCACCCAGTCTCAGCGCAACCGGCTGCGTCTGGCCTCCTTCAAGACCTATTCCTTCGTGGTGTTCAACAACGGTCACACGGAGTTCTCCAAGGGCTGGACCAATTCCGGCGCATACGAGGCGGACGATCCGGCGCTGTTTATGGGCATTTTTAAGAACATCGTGCTGGATGCCATCGGCTACTACATGAAGGGCAATATTGCCGTCACCGACACCATGCCCGATGCCATTTCGAATGTCACGGCTACGCAGACGGACGCCACCGGCGCAGCTGCGCAGAACCCCGGAACCGTGTCGCCGGAAAGCGGAAAGGTGACTTGGCAGCTGGGCAACCAGAACCCGCTGCTTCCCAGCGGAACGGTTCATACCGAGACCTTCACCGCCCAGCTGGATAAGAACACCATCTATTCCGGTGCCATGCCCACCAACGACAAGGCAAAGGTGACTGTGAACGGCAAGGAAGTCAACTCTATCACGCCCAAAGCGGACGACCCGGACAATCTGCACAAGGGCGGCGACATCACCTTCCTGCTGGGCAGATTGGACAAAAAGGCGCAGATTGACGCCAACTCGGAAGGCGTGCCCAGCAAACTCACCCAGGGCGTGCAATTTACCCTGACCCGTGTAGGCGAAAACGATACCATCAAAACAACACAAGCACCGGACGGCCTGTTCACCACTGACGGGAACGGCAGCTTTGTTGTGCCCTACAAGGACGCAAGCGATAAGGTGATTTTCGGCCTGCGCGAGAGCTTTGTGCTCCATGAGGTCGGCGACAGCGTTACCGAATACAACGACAGCGATGACCACGACGAAAAGCTGGTTGCCCCCGACAAGGACTGGATCATCACCGTGTCGAATGCCGGCATCATCACCGTGGCCCCCCAGAGCGGCGCAAGCCAGACCCCCCGGGCGACCATTGCGGACGCAGTCAACCCCAACCCGCCCCGCGTGGTGCTGTGGAACCAGATTGTCGTGCCCGCCACGCTCATTCCCGTGACGGTGCAGAAGGTGTGGCAGGACGACGGACGCACCCACTATCCCGTGCCCTTTACCATCTACGGCGTGCCCCAGGGCATGCCCTATGAGGAGCGCCCGCTGACCGCCTATAAGCAGATGGACACCAGCTCCCAGCAGGTGAAGTATATCACCGGCAACCAGAGCGAGCTGACCTGGACCATGACTGTCTATGTGCCCGACAAAGAGGACGAAAACGGAACCGAGTATCAATACTTCAATTACGATGTCATCAGCGGTCTGAATGGTTACAACTATCACTATGCCGATGAGAACAAGGTACCGACGGAAAAACTCGAAGAATATGACGAGTTGGACGGCGCAAAGGATGGCGTGATTACCCACAACCAGCAATATTCCTATGTCATCCGCGAGCACGAAATGGCCTATGAGGACGGCTACTATTCGCCCACCTACACCAACAACGCCAACCCCGGCAATACCTATAACCACGTGGATAACGCAGTCGATCCGTTCAGCCTGATTGCCTACGACAACGGTACTGGCCAAACAACCGTGACTGCGCAGACTGCGGCCAACGGCAGCGGAACCATTGACAATGTGAACGTGGCCGCAAACTTCCAGTTCCATATTGCGATGGGTCATTTTGAGTACAAGGATACCGAGCTTTCGCAAGCAGATTTGAATACGTATTTTGCATTCAACAATCACAAAAAACTTGATGACATAACGAGAGTTAGGAATTTCTTTACCAAGATTGGCGAGGTCACGGTTGAATTTTCAAAAGTGGACGGCGGCGTTACCAAGAATTATACACTGAAATTTAAGCCGGATGTAGGTCACTATTTTATAGAGGATAATGATATAGCTGCCCCCGCTGCGCATGACGCCTATACATTCCGCGGGATTGCTTTGCCGAGCGACTGGGCGGATAATTATACGTCGGTGAGACGTGATAGCAATACGAGAACGTGGTTCAGGGCGCTGAATGGCATCACGTATAATAAGATTACGATGACCTCAAACGTAGACTCGTCAAAGAAGATTATTGTCTATAGCAATAAGCCCAGCGATACGAAGAATAAACTGTATTGGAATTGGACGAAATATGATCAACTTGGCGACCGCCCGGAATTAGAGGTGATGGTCAGTGGAGAGCGTTGGCACAGAATCACGTCTTCCAACACCTCTCAGTCCCTCGTGCGGCAGGAGTATACGATTTCCGGCTCCAACCCGGCGCCACTGACCGACACGTCGTTCAACCACAATAACATCCAGATCGGCAAGCAGCCGGTGCTGGGCATTTCCAACGAATGGAAGCCGAACAAGCTGGAGGCTGTGAAGATTATCAAAAACTGGGAATCCACCGACCCCGACCCCGCAAAGCTGCAGGCGGCCATTGAAGCCCAGAAGGTGACCGATCCTAAAGACCCGGACTATGGGAAATACCGCATGGAGTTCTCCCTGAATGGAACCACGGAGAAGGGCGGTACCAAAACTGTGCCCATTTTCGAGAGCGAAAACGCCGCATGGAGTACCGGAAAGACAACCGGCGCACTGACCGAGACGGACAGCACCAAGACCCGGTGGGAAGGGACTGTCTACGTGCCGAAATACGATGTACTGAACACCTATAGCCGTATTGTGAAACCGGACTACACCGAGGAAGAAACGGTGCAGGCGTATCAGTATGAAAATGCCAGCTTCGTGGAAGGTACTTTGGCGGTTCAAAAGGACGATGATGGGGAAAAAAGGGGCGAGTGGAATGACCCCTCGGATTCTACTGAGTTTGAGTGGAAAACGGAAACACCGGAGACGGGCTATGGGGACGAACCTGATCCTGAACCGGAGGGCGGCTGGAAGTCGCCAAGGTTTTTGAGAATGCAGACCTTGGATACAAATCTTGACGTGTTGGACATCACGCTGGAGTACCAGTATCTGGGTCCAGAAGGAAAGATTGTACGGGAGAAGTTAGTCCTCGAAAGAAATACTGACACTTGGATGG
Source organism: Clostridiales bacterium NK3B98 (assembly GCA_000421005.1). Classification (GTDB taxonomy): domain Bacteria; phylum Bacillota; class Clostridia; order Oscillospirales; family Oscillospiraceae; genus Onthomonas. The sequence goes on along the minus strand of ATWA01000008.1, from coordinate 49,600 downwards.
GCTTTAATAACCTAAATGTAAATGCTGTGCGTTTTAATGGCCCGCAACCCATAGGTCCGGATAGAAAGTACCAAAATATTACGCTGGAGCCTACCGACACGAATAAGTTTATTTCGGTTACACTAAAGGTAAAGAATTATTTCCCTTCTTTTGTTTATTCTGTTACTTATAACACAGAACAGCTTAAGGACACGTTCAGTGTGTTTGATCTGATGACTGGTACACCGCAAGCGCTTTTTAGTTACCAGGGCATCAATCTCAGAAGGTACACTTGGCACGGTGACCTCCCGGATGAAGGAGGAAGTGGAACTGGTGGGACGACGACACCGCCGGAAGTCATTAAAACCCCCACCTTCACCGTCACCAACACCTTCACCCCCTACAAGGAGGTCCAGCTTCGCTCCGTGTTCTCTGACCGCTCCAGAGACATCGAAAGCACGAAAGCCATCAAGAAGGTGAGCTATATCATCCGCCAGGGTGATACCATCGTGCGGGAGACCACCCCTGTTGCAGTGAATGTCAGCGAGGGCGGAGTCGCAACCGGCGTGCATACCATCTACCTGCCTGAGGGCGAGTATTCCATCACCCAGCGCTACTACCTGAACGACGAAACCAGCGGCTACGAGCTGGACGGCGAGCAGGATGCCTATACCACCATATGGAGTGAGACAAATCAGGGCGAGAACGGCGATATTCGGTATAATCTGAAAATCGACAGCGACCGGGTAATCAATTTTGTCAACGACCGTAAGGAGCTGCCCATCCGTGTGCAGATGGTCTGGGACCCTGCGCTGGAGAGCACCGAGGACCCCCTGCAAGAGTCCGGCAAGACGCTGAGCTACGGCATCAGCTACAACTCGGCAAACAGTGACGAACCGACGGAGTTCCATCAGGGAGACTACAGCAAAACGGTCAATGGCGGTACAACGGAAGAAAAGACAGACGCAGCCTTTGAGCTGGAATACGCCCGCCAGGTCAATGACCATAATGCACATATTCCCACCTACAGCGTCAGAGAGGGCAAGACGGATTGCACGCTGAACCGCAAGAACATGGAGGAAGCGCTGCCGGAGTACGCCCTTGAAGTGACTTCGCAGGAGCAGGACGGCAAGCTCGTGTTCACCATCAACGCATCCATCCACCGCTTCGATATTCGTATCAGCAAGGCATGGATTGAAGTCGAGGACGGCTTTAGCTATCCCGCCAGCTTGACCTTCACCCTCAAGCGCGACGACGACAAACCGATTTACGGCACAAATGACAGGGTAAAGACCGTCATAGTCAGCAACAAAGGCGCGCCCAATGCGTGGACGGCGGGGGAGGCCATCTTTAACGATATTCCCATCCTGCGCAGTGCGGGTGCGGATGCCACGGCAAAGTATGTCCTGACGGAATCCGATAGTGGCAAAACATACTACACCACCTATGTGGATCTGACAAAACCGACGGAAAACAAGTTTGAGCAGAACACCAAGGCGGATGAGGAATACGCCAGCTTCAAGCTCAACGACGGCGGCATCTTCATCGAGGTTCAGAACGCCACAAAGCCCTATATCTGCAAAATCGTGGAGACCTTCGAGGACAGCGACGACGTGGTTGAGCATCCCTTCCGCACCCTCAACAAGGCAGTGGCTTGGGCACGGAATCCTGACAATGTCACCATGGATGCCAATAACCCCGTCAAGATCCAGATGCTGGTGGACTACACCATCCCGTTTGATGACAAGGTGGAACTGAACCAGTCAGGCGACAACATCATCATCACTACCGCAGCTACCTCCGGAGGCACGTATAACTTCACCCCGACGTTTACGGCGGAGCAGGGGAGGCTGGACGATGATGGAAACCGTGCCATCCTGAAGCGGGGCGATAGCAGCGATAATAACGCATCGCTCTTTACGGTCAGCCATGCAAGCGCGGCGCTTTCCACGGAAGACATCATTTTCGATGGCGGAGCCGTATATACAAAGAATGCGAATGGATCTTATAACGTTGCTGGAATTACCGCAAACACCCCCGGCGGTATCGTACTCGGGACGAAAGGCGCCGTTACGATCAAAGGCGGCACCACGATGCGCAATTCCAATGTCGGTACAGGATCTAATTGGGGAGGAGCTGCTTATTCTCCGAATGCTGCCGACGGGGCTACTATCACGATCGACAGTGCCGCAGGAAAAACGATCGAGTTCCTCAATTGCACTGCGGGCAACGGCGGCGCTATTAAATCGTATCTTAAACCACTCACAGTTACAAACAATGGAACGCTGAATTTCGTGAATTGTAAAGCGAAATACGGCGGCGCCTTGTTCACAGAATATAACGGAGCCAATATTTCAATCACAAACACAGGAACAATGCTGTTCGACGACTGCGACGCGACGTCCGGTGTGGGCGGAGCTATTGGTGCATACAAAAGCACAAGTAACGTCACCATCACGAATACATCCGGCAGCATAAGCTTTAAGGATTGCTCAACCTCTTCAAATGGCGGCGCAATCTATGCAGATGGTGCAGTATCGATCAGCGGAGACGGAGCGTCATCCTTCACCAACTGCGTTGGTGCCAACGGCGGCGGCATCTACGGAAAAAGCACCGTTTCCGTAACGAACGGCAGCTTCACCGGCTGCTCTGCAGGCACCGACGGCGGCGGCATCTATTCCGCCGGCGCAGCGACGTTGACCAAAGTGACGTTTGGCAAGGCCAATACGGCTGATTCCGGCTGCTATGCGAAATTGAAAGGCGGAAGCATATTCATCGACAGCGGAGCAGCAACCCTTACCGAATGCAACTTCTACTACAGTAAGGTTGGTGCTGCAGACAATCTGGACACCCGGGGAGGCGGCGTGGCCTACAACGGCAGCAATGAGCTGAGAATCCTGGGCTGCGTGTTTGACCATTGCGTAAACGAATCAACCGCGGACTATGTGGCAAAAGGCAACGGCGGCGCTGTGTATGTGCAAGACAAAGCGACTAAGCTGACAATTGACAAGAGCGGCACCAGAAGATCGTCCTTCACCAACTGCTCGGCGCGACGGTTCGGCGGCGCTGTTCATTGGGAGACAAACGGCGGCACCGTCGAGATCAATAATGCCGACTTTGCAAACTGCCACACGAAGATCAAAGGCGGCGGTGCGGTTTTTGCCGATTCTACGGCTACGACCATCAGCAACTGCAGCTTCAGCGGCTGCTATTCGGATTCGACTGACGCTACTTACGGGGGCGGCGGCGCGGTTTACACCAATGCGGATAATGCTACAGTGGCAAGCACAATAGCCATATCCGACACCACCTTCAGCGACTGCACGGTGAAGAAGTACGGCGGTGCGATTCAGTTCAACTCAACAGGTACTACTGCGACACTGACGAATGTAAGCATCGATGGAAAGAAAGACCGTACCACAACCGATGCAAACGCTGAATTGGGCGGAGCAATCTACAGCAAGGGCAACCTCACCATCAAGCAGACTGGCACCGGCAAGAGCGAGATCAAGAACTGCTCCGCCTCCGATGCCAACGGCGGTGCAATCAACGTGAACTCCGGAAGCGTGTCCTTCGAGGGCGATGTGGTGGTCTATGACAACCTGAGTACCAAGAGCGACCAGCAGGTTCAGGCCAACGTGGTGCTGGATCAGAACAACGATACCACGATCAACACCACCGATATCGGTCTCGGCGCGGATGCGCACATCGGCGTGTTTGTGACGGGCAACAATGCTGCGCCCTATACCACCCACGGTCAGTACGAGCAGGACTTCGGCACTCACGGCACGAGCACAGCCAACTTCAACGCCTTCACCAACGACCGCAACGGGCTGTACGGTGAGGCCAGCGGTACCAATCGCATCCGCTGGCAGAGCTACCTGCTGAAGCTGACAGACGATTCCGGCGAGCTGCTGTTCTACAAGGATGACAGCGACCAGTATCACCCCGCCATCTTCAACACACTGAAGGAGGGCTTCGCGGCGGCGGCGGGAACGCTGTACATCGCAGGAGCTGTCAAATATGTGGAAGTCGAGGAGCCTGTAAAGGTCTGTCTGCTGAAGAACTACACCCAGCCCGGCACCGATACCGGCAGCACGGACAACACCTCTGTTGCCAATACTGCGTCCCGTGACGTGACCTTCACCACGGCGGGAACCGAGGCGAGCACAAGCACTGCAACCGTCGGCGGTCAGCCTTATGTGCTGATCTTCAACCCCGGCTCCGCAACGGATAAGGATACAGCCACCATCACCCGGGGCTACACCGGCGACAGTATGTTCACCCACAACAGTAACAGTGGCAACACCCTGACCATCGCCAACCTGGTGCTGGACGGCGGCAATGTGGCAACGGATGATGAAAGCACTCGCAACGGCGGTATCGTGAATGTGGCAAAGGGAACGCTGTCCATGGAAACGGATGCTGTGCTGCAAAACAGCAGAGCAGACAAAGGCGGCGCTGTGTATGTGACCAAAGGCGCAACCATGACCATGAGCACCGGAACCATCAACGGCAATACTGCCACGGAAGCAGGCGCGGGTATCTATGTGGAGCAGGGCGGCGTTCTGAAGCTCTCCGGAAACCCCAACTTCGGCGGCAGCGACCTCAAGGGCGGCAACGGAACCGACAAGGATGAAATCCAAGGTACAAGGGGCAACTTCCTGACCACACCGCTCTCCAATAAGAAAAACGGCGGCAAGAATTACTCCAAGACCCGTCAGGACATCTACCTTGCGGAAGTGGGAACAGAAAGCACAGCAGATATCACCAAGTACACTCCCGCAAGTCTGGTCATCACGGACGATATCACCTCCGGCGACGGCACCATCTGGGTCTGGGCAGCAAATCAGTACCGCTACAAGCAGTTGATGCCTTTTGCGAAGCTGGATACTGGTGTTAAGTTTGCAGAAAAACCAGCCACTGGAAACCTCGAGGCCGGAACGTTTGACGCAGCGCACCTGAAGGCATTCCGCAACGCACAGGATGATGAAACCACCGAAAACGGTACAGACACCTACCTGTTCGGCACCATTGAGGGCGAAGTGGAGAAGGGGAATATCATCTACTGGACGGGCAACGCCGGCTACCGGAAGGTGATTCTGAGGAAGGTGGACGGCAGTGATTACACATCACTGAAAGGCGCAAAATTCAATGTCTATAAGGGTTCTGGCAGTAGTCCTTACATCTGGAAGGACAGGAACGATACCACTAATACAGATGAGCTGAAGGACAAAGAGTCTCTTGCCAGCGGCGTCTTCTGGGTCGGTACGTTGCCATACGGTGTGTACTATCTGGAAGAAACCAAGGCACCGGACAGCATTACCATAATGAAATCTGACGGTACAACAGAGACGCGCAGTTACACAGCCAAGTGGTTCTTCATGGTAGTCGGCGACGACACCGTACCCGAAAGCAGGAACGGCGTGTATATGTCCGGAGGCTATCCAAGCCGTGATGATGCCAAGCAAGGCTACAATGAATGGAATGACCCAACCCCATAAGCGCCCAACCCTCCAGGGCTGACAAGGCCCTGGAGGGAGCAAAAGCAAAGCAAGCCCTATCGTCAAATAAAGATATGCTTCCTCTATGAGAGACAGTGAAAACACCACCGACACAGAGAACAACCACTCATAAGTGGTTCTATCTGATTGTGGATCAGCAGGGCACCTGCGTCTCCGACGAGTATAAGGTGGCGGAAGCGGGCAGCAGTGAAGCAGTGAGAACTAGGGCAAAGGCGGATGCTGATGCCAAAGCGAAAGAACGGCAGGAAAAAGCCCAAAAGACTGCTCAGCCTGCTCAGACACCCACCACGATTGTGAGCAACCCGTAAAACGGCGCACCATCGCAACCAACCAAACCACCCCCTCACTGGCATAGCCGGTGAGGGGGTGAAGACTAAAGAGGAAAACCTCCATGAAACTGGAATTCACCAATTTTGTATCCGCCATCTCCCGCTCCACCGACTTTGTGGAGGAGGAGATTCTCAGCATATCCCAGTACCATGAAAAACGGGTGGCCGTCATGGTCAACGCCATGGGCAAGGCCATGGGGATGGACGAGGAGACGGTCTACGCCCTGACCATGGCAGGGGCGCTCCACGACTGCACCCTGTCCGAAAACCTGAACGACGATTATACAGGGTATGATCTGGCAGAGCTGAATCTGGCGGAGCACTGTCTGTCCGGGGAGCAAATGCTGTTGTATTTTCCCTTTTACAGTAAGGTGCGGGGGGCAGTGCTCCACCACCACGACCGGGCGGACGGCTCCGGCGCACTGGGTATGACGGCAGACCAAACCCCCATTTACGGCCAGATGATTCACATCGCTGACCGGGTGGACGCCCGGTTCGGCCTGCTGACCATGGATGAAAACAAATACCGGGATATTCAGGCATGGCTGGAGGAAGAGCGGGACAAGTGGTTTTCCGACGAGATGTGTCGGCTGTTTGTGCGCTCGGTGGATTACAGCCTGCTGGAAAGCATCACCGGAGAACAGGTGATCAAGGTGCTGGAGCGGCTGGTGCCTCCGGTGGTGATTGACGTACCTATGCCGGTGATGCGGCGCATCTCCACCTCCTTTGCCCACATCACCGACTATAAGTCCCACTTTACCTGGCGGCACTCTCTGGGGATTGCAGAGAAGGCGGAGCAGATGGGAGAATACTACGGCTACCACCGGGAGCTGCGGGATAAGCTGTATATTGCCGGAGCCCTCCATGACATCGGAAAGCTGCTGATCAGCAACGATATTCTGGAAAAGCCGGGCAAGCTGACCCGGGAGGAATACCGGGAGATTCAAAATCACGCCATGGGGACATGGGAATTGCTGCACAACATCGGCGGTATGGAGGATATCTGCCGATGGGCCAGCTACCACCACGAAAAGCTGGACGGAAGCGGCTATCCCTTTGGCCTGAAGGCGGAGCAGCTGGGAAAACACGAGCGGATGATGGCCTGTCTGGACATCTATCAGGCGCTGGTGGAGGAACGCCCCTACAAAGAGGGAATGTCCCACAGCGCCGCTATGGAAATCCTGCGGAAGATGGGGGCAGCCGGGCAGTTGGACGGTGACATCATCCAGGATATTGACCGCTGCCACGCCCACCTGAAGGAGAAAAAATCATCCAGGGGACAGCGCAGAGAAGTACAGCAGCAGTACCATACGGAGACATGGCGCTGCCCGGTGTGCGGCTATGTGCACGAAGGGCAGATGACGAAAGACTTCATCTGCCCCCGCTGCGAACAGCCGGGCAGTATCTTTGAACGAATGGACAAACCGGAGGCATAACCGTGAAAACATGCTTCCAACGCAAAAAACAGGAAGGATGCCTGTCATCCACCGTCAGCCTCCTGCCATTGCGGCGGGGGGCTGAGTTTATGAAATGCGGGAAAAAATCCCATGGGCATATATCTGGAATAAACAAACGCAGAACTCTTGATTTCAACGAACCAATATGTTAAAATTATATCCGGATTCATATCCGGAAGAAGGTGCGTAAATGACCGGAAAAATAAACCGGAAGCTGAGTGAAAACGATGGAGTCAGCCTTCTGGTGGCAATACTGCTGATTCTGGTGATTGTTATGGCGGTGCTTGCCATCTTTCCCACCTTTGCCCCCTATGAGAAGAAGGGAGAAGATGCTGCGTGCGCCGCAGGATTGGACACTGCCAGACGCCGCCTTGCGGAAGATTATCTGAGCGGCAATACAGATCAGAATGAGCTGGAGGCAATGAGAGTTGTAACCTATGCCATGAACGGATGGGATGACCTGTGCCCCAGTGGAGGAAAGGTTTATCTGGTGCGAACCAACAACAAGGACGGCCTGCCCTATGACTTGGTGTGTGGGATGCACGACAGCGACAAAAAGCGCTGCACACGTCTCAACTCCGAGTATGTGCTGCGACAGCTGGAAGAGGGGCTTCGCCGCAGTAAGCTGAATGGAGAAGATTACCCGGAGCAGCTGGAGTTTAAGCTGAACGGCAGTACATGGACCGCCCTGCTCACAGATGAAGAAGTGCCCTTTAAGCGGGGGACATCCACCACAAAGGGTTATGAAGATGCGGGCGTGGTCGCCTACTATGGCATCGCCGGTCACAGCAACTTCGGCGAGGACTTCGGTTCAGCGGAAGGGGATATCTGCTACTTTTCCTTTGCGGACGAAGAACATTGCGCCATGTGGCAGGAGAACGACGGCTGGACCGGAGACAGTTACAGCTATAATGGCCAGTGAAGGGGAGCGTGCGTATGAGTATCTACACCTCAGGAGGCATATTGGCCTACTGCATTGCCGTGGCCGCCTTTCTGGGGGCTGCGTTTGGCTCCTTTCTCAACTGCGCTGCGTGGCGGGTTGCCCACAAAGAGCCGTGGTGGAAGGGAAGAAGCCGCTGTCCGGTCTGCGGACATACGCTGGAAGTGCCGGATCTGGTCCCGGTATTCAGCTGGCTGTTCCTGCGGGGAAAGTGCCGCCACTGCGGTACAAAGATTTCACCCCGGTATGTACTGACCGAAGTGTTCTTTGCTCTGGTGACGGTGGCCTGCCTGATGCGGTTTGACCTGACTGTGGTCTGCCTGCGCAACTGGGTTTTGCTGTGCTGCCTGTTCTGCCTGTCACTGGTGGATCTGGAGAGCTACATCATTCCCGATGAGACGCTGATTCTTGCGGCAGTCACATGGTTTGTGACCATCCCCTTTGTGGGCATGGAAGTATCAGAGATCATTGCCCACATTATCACCGGCGTGGGACTGGGAGGGGGCATTCTGCTGCTCTCTCTCGCCATGGATCGGATCCTGAAACGGGATTCCTTAGGCGGCGGCGACATTAAGCTGTTTGCGCTGGTGGGATTGTATTTAGGCCCGGTGGCATCCCTGTTTGCGGTGCTGCTGGCTGCGGCGCTGGGACTGGTGTTCGTGGCATTGGGCAAAGGGAAAGCCAATCAGGGGATGATCCCCTTTGGACCGTCCATCGCAGCGGCAACGGCGATTATGCTGCTCTGGGGAGACGGGATGGTAACATGGTATCTGGGATTACTGGGAATCTAAGAATAAGAAAAGAGTGAGGATGACCGATGGCAAAGAATATACTAGGGGTAGATATTGGATCGGATAACCTGAAGCTGGTCCTTGTGAACAAAGGACAGGTGAAAAAGGCGGTCACCGTGCCCGTGCCCGAAGCGCTGGTCAAGGAATACCGGGTGGTTTCGGTGGAGAGCATGGGCGAGCTGATCCGTGAGACCATGAAAAAGCATGGCATTCGCTGCAAAGAGGCGGCCATTGTCCTGGCAAATGAGGCGGTGTTTGTGCGCAGCGTATCCACGCCCGTCATGACGGCGGATCAGTTGACTTATAACCTTCCCTTTGAGTTTCGGGACTACATTACCGACGAGCTGAAGGACTATATGTTCGACTATGCCATGATCTCCACCCCTCAGGAGATCGCAGAGTCCATGCAGAAGCCGGAAAAAGAGGAAGAGGGGGAGGGAGCACCGGAATCCCCGCTGGAAGAGGATGAGGGAACCGGTGCCGCTATGGAGCTGCTGGCGGTAGCAGTGCCAGCTGTGTTAGTTCAGGACTCCCGTGCGTTGTTGCGCAAGGCGGGGCTGAAAATGGTAAAGGCTGCCCCCACTGTGAGCAGCTACATCTCCCTGATCCGGGCATATGAGAAAAAGGGCGACCATCCGGAGGAGTATTGCATTCTGGATCTGGGTCACGAGGCCATCCGGATGTATATGTTCCGGGGCGAGCGCCATGTGGTAACCCGCGGCTTGGAGGTTGGTCTGGCAACGCTGGATCAGGCGCTGGCTGATACCTACAATGTGGACATCCATCTGGCTCACACCTACCTGCTGAACAATTACGACGACTGCCAGAATAAGGAAGCCTGCCGCAACGCATACAACAGCATCTCTGTGGAGCTGATGCGGGCGCTGAACTTCTACCGGTTCAGCAACCCGGACAGCCAGATCAACGACGTATGGCTCTGCGGCGGCGGTGCAGCCATCGCTCCTTTGCGCCGGGTGATCGCCGAGACGCTGGATATGAAGATCCATCAGGCTTCGGAGCTGCTGCCCCATGGCGGTGACCGCGTGGAGGACAGCTATGAGCTGCTTCAGGCGGTTGGCGTTACGCTGGAATAATGGGAGGTGATTCAATTGGCGTTATTAGATGGTTTGAAAAAAACAGGGGACGGAGTGAGCAGAGTCACCGTAGGGAAGAAAGGCAAAGTCCATAACCTCCCCACCAAAAGAAACCTGAATCTGGCCACGGTTGGCGTGAAGCCGCTCAAGCCTTCGGTTGTCATTCCTGCTGTGGTGCTGATTGTGCTTGCGGCTGCCGTGCTGAGTAAATTCTTTGTGCTGGATCGGATGGTTCAGGTGAGCAAGGCGGAGGCTGAAGTCTCTGCCATGCAGAGTCAGGTGAACGCCGCCTATGACCGGCTGGACGATTTTGGCGAACTGACCAATGAGTATGCCCACTTTACTTACTCCGGCATGACTGCGGAGGAGCTCTCCCGCACAGACCGGATTGCGGTGATTGACTTGCTGGAGCGAGTGGTTGTCCCACAGGCATGGTTCACCAACTGGACGCTCAGCGGCAACACCCTGACGCTGGACATCACCCGGGGCGATTTGCAGGAGATCAACCTGCTGATTCAGCAGATGAACGAAGAGCCTCTGGTGGACTTCTGTACCATCACCAATGCCTCTACCACCAACCGCACCCAGAGAGGCAGAGTTGTGGAGGAGCAGAATGAAGTGACCAGCCAGATGGTGGTCTATCTGAAGAATAAGGATGACGCTGAGGCTGCCGGAGTGGTGGTTGAAGAGGCGGAGGAAGCAAAGCAGAAGTCCTCTTTGTTCGCTGCAATCGATAAGGCTACCGAGACGGCCGACCAACTGGATCAGGCAGCCAGAGAGACAGAACAGCGTTTTGGGGAGGGTAACCCATGAAGATTTTAAGCCGTGATTTTACCATCAAGGAACGGGCTCTGATTGTTGCTCTGGTAGCTATACTGGTAGGACTGTTCTACTATAATTTTGTGGACCAGCCGGTTCGCACTGCGTTGAACACCTGTGAGGCGGAAAAGCAGTCGCTACAGACAGAGCTGGATGTGGTAACTGCCCAGATCACCCACTTGGAGAATATGCAAAACGAGCTGGACGACGTCAAAAACGGCAGAACGGTGGGCATGATGGCCAGCTATAACAACTCCAAGGAAGAGCTGCGGATGCTCAACGAGATTTTGGCTCCCACGGAACGCTACGCCATTACCTTCTCTGACATCACCCGGGATGGAGATCAGATTCGCAGAGCCTTCTCCCTGAGCTTTACCGTTTCCAGCTATGAAGAGATGAAGGATATTTTGGCTGAGCTTGCGTATTGTCCTTACCGCTGCCTCATCGGGGACATCAGTTGCGGTATGGCCCGGGAGGATGACCTGCTGAGCGATTGTCAGGTCAGCTGCACCGCTACCTTCTATGAAACCATGGTGGGCGGCACACCGGACTCCGGTCTGCCTGCGGACAGCAGGGAGGCTGGCTCTGACGTGAATTACAGCATGGACAGCGCCATTGCAGGTACAGCAGCCGCTGACGATGTCCAAAATGTAACAAATAACGGGTTTTAATCCAAATCAGGCCTCGATCCGCTGAGGATCGGGGCCTGTTGCTCCAATATGCTACAGACACATAGCCGACACCGGGAGGAAATCAAAATGGACATTCGTTATCACAGCAGCAAGACCTTCCACCTGTTCAACGATGAAATCAGCTACATTTTCACAGTTTTGAAGAACGGACATCTGGGTCAGCTCTATTTCGGTGCCGCCATTCATGACCGGGAGGACTTCTCCCACCTGATTGAGATGACCCCCCGAGCCATGACTGCCTGTCCCTACGACCAAGACCCTGCCTTTTCGCTGGAGCATCTGCGGCAGGAATACCCGGTTTACGGCACCTCTGATTTCCGCCACCCGGCGGTGGAGGTGATGCAGCAAAACGGCAGCAGCATCAGTGAATTTGTCTATGAGAGCCATACCATCGCCTCTGGCAAGCCAAACCTGCCCGGACTGCCCGCCACCTATGTGGAGGATGACCGGGAGGCTATGACGCTGGAAGTTACCCTGAGAGACGCCCTCACCGGGGTGACCGCCCTGCTGCGCTACACCATTTTTGCGGACTATGCCGCCATTGCCAGAAGCGTCATGATCGCCAATCAGGGAGAGGAAACTGTCCACCTCCGCCGGGCTATGAGCCTCAGTCTGGATTTGCCGGACAGCGATTATGAGTGGCTTCAGCTCTCCGGATGCTGGGGCAGGGAACGGCACATCGTCCGCCGTCCTCTGACACCGGGGCTGACCGCAGTGGACAGCCTGCGGGGCAGCTCCTCCCATGAGCAGAATCCCTTTGTGGCATTGCTGCGTCCCGATGCGGGAGAGCGTCAGGGAGAGGTGTTGGGACTGTCTCTCATTTACAGCGGCAACTTCCAGATTTCCGCACAGGTGGACGCCCACCAAAACACCCGTCTGCTCTGCGGCATCAATCCCTTTGGCTTTGACTGGAAGCTGGAACCGGGAGAGCGCTTCCAAACCCCGGAGGCAGTGCTGGTCTATTCCCAAAAGGGACTCAATGACATGAGCCAGACCTTCCATCAGCTGTATGGACGCCGGCTTGCCAGAGGGGAGTGGCGGGACCGTCCCCGTCCCATCCTCATTAACAACTGGGAGGCCACCTACTTTGACTTTACCGAAGACAGGTTGATTGAAATTGCCACTAGAGCACGGGACTGCGGGGTGGAGCTGTTCGTGCTGGACGACGGCTGGTTTGGACAGCGGTGCAATGACCACGCCGGACTGGGAGACTGGCAGGCCAATCCACAGCGGCTGGCAAACGGAATCTCCGGCCTGGCACAGCGGATTGAGGGACTGGGTATGAAGTTTGGTCTCTGGTTTGAGCCGGAGATGGTGAATGAGGACTCAGACCTGTACCGTGCCCACCCGGACTGGGTGCTTCGCACACCGGGACGAAACGCCTGCGTAGGTCGTCATCAGCTGGTGCTGGACTTCTCCCGACCGGAGGTGGTGGACAACCTCTACCAACAGATGTCCGTCATTTTAGGCGGGGCAAAGGTGTCCTATGTGAAGTGGGACATGAACCGAAGCATCACAGAGTGCTATTCCGCAGTCCTGCCCCCTGACCGTCAGGGGGAGGTATTCCACCGCTACATTCTGGGGGTATACAACCTGTATGAACGGCTGACAAGCCGGTTCCCCCATGTCCTCTTTGAGTCCTGCGCCAGCGGAGGCGCCCGATTTGACCCGGGTATGCTTTACTATGCGCCCCAGTGCTGGACCAGTGACGACTCGGACGCCGTGGAGCGGCTGAAAATCCAGTACGGTACCAGCCTGTGCTACCCGGTGAGCAGCATGGGCGCTCATGTGTCCGTGTCTCCCAACCATCAGGTAATGCGCTCCACCCCCTTGCACACCAGAGCCAACGTTGCCTGCTTCGGCACCTTTGGCTATGAGCTGGATTTGAACAAGCTGACCCCGTCAGAGCTGGAGGAGGTCAAAGAGCAGATTCGGTTTATGAAGGAATACCGCTCTCTGCTGCAATTTGGCACCTTCTACCGGCTGAAAAGCCCCTTTGAGGGAAACGAAACCGCATGGATGGTGGTTAGCGCAGACCAGAAAACCGCCATTGTGGGCTGGTATCGGGTACTGAATCAGGCCAATAAGGATTTCTCACGCCTTCGTCTGGAAGGACTCAATCCTGATTTCTGCTATCAGAACAGCGTCACAGGAACCGCCCACTACGGCGACGAGCTGATGCGCTGCGGGCTGATTACCAGCGACCCGGTTTCCCCCCTCTCCGAGCTGGGGCGCACCGACAGCGGGGACTTTGAATCCAGATTGTATATCCTCAAGGCAAAGTAAACCGCAGTACTGGGAGATAAAGCCAGAGACAAAAATAGGAGTTGAAAGACAATGAAAACAGGACTCATTAACGGATTACGTTCAAAGTACATTATCATCATCCAAATAATACTGATGCTGGTATGGGGAACGCAGCTGATCGACAGTGATGCGTACTATGTTGATTATGCGTTTCTTCTGATCGTAATCGGTATCTGCACCTACCAGAATATATTGACGGGAAATATGTTTTTGTGCAAAAGCCAGGGGAAACGTAGAGACGTCATGATATGTACATTTGCGATCCTGTTTTCGCTTATGGTGTTTTTATCAAATTATGCCATGCTACACGCTCCCTGGGAGTTTGGAAGCTTCTTTAGGCCGGTTTATCAATTGCTGTTAATAAGTGCTCTTCTCCTGGGTGGATTCTGCGCATTTGGGAACATCTTCACAGCGGCAGCCTCCAATCTGAAAGCGCTGATCTGGCATGATTGCAAACAAAGTGATAAACCACGAACTCTGTTTATCATCAGCTTCGTGATTCTTGTCTTGACAAGATGGGTCGTGCTACATTTTTGCGTGTATCCGGGCGTGATAACTCCAGATAGCATCTGGCAGATGGAACAACTGCTGACAAACATCTATTCCAATCATCACCCAGTTTTCCATACGATGGTCATAAAATGCTTTGTCATGCTGGGGATGAAGCTGTTTCATGACATAAACGCAGCAGTTGCCACCTATCATGTTTTCCAGATCCTGTTTACAGCCATGTGCTTTTCCTTTGCCGTAAGTACAATGGCTATGATGAAAACACCAAAATGGATCGTTATTTCCACCATGCTGTTTTACATACTGATGCCTTATCACATTATGTATGCCGTTACCATGTGGAAAGATGTCATGTTCGGCTGTTTTGTCCTTCTTTTTATGATGTTTATATACCGATACATGAATGATATTGGAAATCGGAGATTTGACTTCATTATGCTTGTCATATCTGCTTTTGGTGTATGCTTATTCAGGAGCAACGGTCTCTTTGCATTTGTAATAGTAACAATCGGATTCTTTCTCCTTTGCAGACAAAGCAATCGGAAAATCATAATGCTGTTTCTTACGGTTATTGTCATCAGCTTTATCCTAAAGCATCCGTTCTTGAACATGATGGGAGTAAGACAGCCTGCAACCAGTGAATTACTGTCCATACCCGAACAGCAAATTGCGAGAGTGGTTCAAGAGGGGTGTGAACTGAATGAGTGGGAGGAGGAGATGTTAAGCGCAATCATAGATATAGATGAAATTCCGGAGAACTATTTACCCTACATTTCGGATCCGATTAAAGACATGATACGAGACAAAGGAAATGAACATCTGCTGATAGAACAAAAAAGTGAATACATCAAATTGTATATTTCCTTGGGCTTGAAGTATCCGACGATCTATCTGCGCGCATGGATTGACGAAACACGAGGATATTGGAACGGAGGCTACGACTATTGGCGTTGGTGTGATTTTGTTCAAGAAAATGATATGGGAATAGAAAGAACGGTGAGAAATTCACACATTGATAAAATGCTTCATGGATATTTATGGATGTTTACGGATATACAGGCGCTTCGGCTCTTTTTGAGCATTGGCCTGTTTGTGTGGATGGATCTGTTTTTGATGCTGGTCGCCCTGTTCCGAAAGGATAAAACCGGAGTCTTTTTTACACTGCCGATCTTGGCAATCGTCGCTTCGCTCCTGATTACAACACCGGTATTCTCAGAGTTTAGGTATATTTATGCAGTTTTCTGCTCGCTGCCAATCATAGCAGTTATCGTGCTAAGACCTTTGGCGGGAGAGGAAAAGAAGGCGATTGCGGAGTAAGAAGACAGACGTAAGGCTGCTCCTGATTGGCGTGGGCACAGCGAAATAGCTGCCAAGAAGTGAGGAAAAGAATGAGATGATAAAGGTTTTATTCGTCTGCCACGGCAACATATGCAGAAGTCCCATGGCGGAGTTTGTTATGAAGGACATGGTGGCCAAGCGGGGGCTGTCAGACCAGTTTCAGATTGCCTCCGCCGCCACCAGTACCGAGGAAATCGGCAACCCGGTCTATCCGCCCGCCCGGCGCAAGCTGGCGGAGCATGGCATCCGCTGCGACGGTCACGCCGCCCGGCAGATGGAGCGCCGGGACTATCAGCGGTGGGACTATCTCATCGGCATGGACGAGGCCAACCGCCGGGACATGACCCGCCTCTGCGGTGGCGACCGGGCGGGGAAAATCAGCCTGCTCATGGACTGGACGGGACACCCCCGCTCCGTAGCTGACCCGTGGTACACCGGGGACTTTGACGCAACATGGAATGACGTGACCGAGGGCTGTGAGGCGCTGCTGAATCAGCTCGTCGGGGAGCATCGACTGTAAACAAAAAACCGCTGCATCCAAACGGATGCAGCGGTTTCGCTGTAGATGGGAAAATTACTCGATCTCCATGCCCACAATGGCCTTGGCGCAGCGGGGACAGAGCCCGCCGTCCTCGGTGATGGCGGCGTTGTGCAGCCAGCAGCGGGGGCACTTGTAGGCAGTGTGAACCTCTACCAGCACGGACAGACCGGGGATGTTCACCCCGCTGACCCCGTCTCCTGCGCCGTGAACGGCGTTCACCTCGGAGACGATGAACAGGTCAGCCAGTTTCAGACCGGAGATGCTCTCATATTGGCTCCATGCAGCGTCGTCCATAAACAGGGTCAGCTTGGCGTCGGTGGACTTCTTGCACAGCTTGGAGGCACGAGCCTGCTCCAGCGCCTGATTCACGTCGGCACGGAAGGCCAGCAGGGTTGCCCACTTCTGCTCCTGTTCCTCGGACAGCGTCCAAGCCTTGTTGGGAGTGGGCATATCGTTGAACAGGACGGACTCCCCATCGTCCCCCTCACGGTGAGGCATGGCCTGCCAGATCTCCTCGGAGGTAAAGGCCAGAATGGGGGCGATCATCCGCACCAGAGCGTCCAGAATGTGGAAGATGGCGGACTGAGCGCTGCGGCGCTCGAAGGAATCCTTCCCCTCGCAGTAGAGCCGGTCTTTCAGAATGTCCAGATAGAAGTTGGACATCTCCACCACGCAGAAATTGTAGATGTTCCGGTAGATGGTGTGGAAATCGTACACCTTGTAGCTCTCGCTGACCTTGCCCACCAGCTTGTTCAGCTCGGCAACCGCCCACTGATCCAGCTCCATCATGTCCTCAAAGGCGACCAGATTGGCCGCAGGCTCGAAGCCGTCCAGATTGCCCAGAATATACCGGGCGGTGTTGCGGATTTTCAGATAGGTGTCGGCAAGCTGCTTCAAAATGGGCTTGGACAGGCGCATATCCTGAGTGTAGTCCGCAGAGGAGACCCACAGACGGAAGATGTCAGCGCCGTACTCCTTGATGGTGTCCTGAGGGGAGATGGCGTTGCCCAGGCTCTTGTGCATCACCCGCCCCTGACCGTCCACCGTCCAGCCGTGGGTGACGATCTCCTTATAGGGGGCAATGCCGTTGGCGGCGATAGAGGTGAGCATAGAGGACTGGAACCAGCCGCGGTACTGGTCGCCGCCCTCCAGATACAGGTCGGCGGGGTAGTTCAGCTCGTCACGGGTGTCGCAGACTGCCTTCCAAGTGGAGCCGGAGTCGAACCACACGTCCAGAATGTCCTTTTCCTTGCGGAAGGAGGTGCAGCCGCACTGGCAGGCAGCGCCCTCGGGCAGCAGCTCGCTGACCTCACGAGCCCACCATGCGTTGGAGCCCTCCACCCGGAAGATGGATGCAATCTTCTCAATCGAGGCCTCGGTACAGTAGGGCTTGCCGCAGTCCTCACAGAAGAACATGGGGATGGGCACGCCCCAGGTGCGCTGACGGGAGATGCACCAGTCAGAGCGCTCCCGGATCATGGAGATCATCCGCTCCTTGCCCCACTCCGGCTTCCACCAGATGTTCTCACAGGCAGCCACCGCCTGTTCCTTGATGGCATCCACGCTGGCAAACCACTGCTGCGTGGCACGGAAGATCACCGGCTGATGGCAGCGCCAGCAGTGGGGATAGCTATGGGTGATGTCTTTGCTGGACAGCAGAGCGCCGCTGTCCACCAGATCGGCGAAAATGACCGGGTGAGCCTTCTGCACATGGATGCCGTTGTATTTGCCAGCGTACTGGTTGAGCAGACCCTTGGCGTCTACGCTGACCTCCATGGTGATATCGGTGGGAATCTCCTTGTAGCGCTGGCAGACATAGAAGTCGTCCAGACCGAAGGAGGGGGCGGTGTGGACGCAGCCGGAACCGGCGTCCAGCGTGACGTGATCGCCCAGAATGACCAGAGAATCCCGCTCCATAAAGGGATGGTAAGCGGTCATATACTCAAACTCGTCGCCGTACAGGGTGGCCACCGTCTCAAACTGGGTGATGCCGCTCTCGCTCATGACGGAGTTTACCAGCTCGCTGGCCATAATCAGAATTTCGCCGGTGCCGATTTTCACCAGTGCGTACTCCAACTGGGGATTCAGGCAGATGGCCATATTGCCGGGCAGCGTCCAAGTGGTGGTGGTCCAGATGACGAAGAACATCTTGTCGGTGTCGCCGTACTGAGCCAGCTTGCCCTTGTCGTCATGCACCTTGAACTTGACAAAGATGGTGGTGACCGGGTCCTCCTGATACTCCACCTCTGCCTCGGCAAGGGCGGTCTCGCAGGTGGGGCACCAATAGGTGGGCTTCAAGCCCTGATAGATCAGACCCTTCTGCGCCATAGCGCCGAAGACCTCAATCTGCCTGGCCTCAAACTCAGGCTGGAGGGTGATATAGGGCTTGTCCCACTCACCGATGACGCCCAGACGCTTAAAGCCTTCCCGCTGCTTGTCCACCTGCTCCAGCGCAAAGGCACGGCACTTGTCCCGGAACTCGGGCACGGGCATGGTGTTGCGCTTGACGCCCTTCTTCTGAATGGCAGTTTCGATGGGCATACCGTGGGTATCCCAGCCGGGAATATAGGGGGCCTTGTAGCCCATCATATTCTTGGAGCGGATGATGAAATCCTTCAAAATCTTGTTCAGCGCATGGCCGATGTGAATCTCGCCGTTGGCGTAGGGAGGGCCGTCGTGAAGAATAAAGGTGGGCTTGCCCTCGTTGCGCTGCATCAGCTTGTGATAGATGTCCTTGCGCTCCATCTCTTCCAGCATACCCGGCTCCCGCTTGGCAAGCGCGGCACGCATGGGAAAGTCGGTCTTGGGGAGGTGGATAGTCTTGTTGTAATCCGGCATGGTGTTGCTCCTCTCGTTTGGTTTGCTCATCCTGTCTGCCGGGGGCAAACAGCACAATCACATAGCCCCCGTTGGAGACTATGTGATTGGAAGGGTATTCGATTTCTTACTTTACGTCAAAATCCCGACCCAGTCTCAGATTGGAGAAATCAATCTGGTGATCGCTGCCCTCATCGGACTTGGGTGCGTCCTCTGCGGGGAGATTGGTCTCGTCGTCAGATTCGTCCTCGTCGTCGTGAGCGCCTCTGGATCCCAGATCCTCAGACAGTGCCTGAGCCACTGCCTGCTGTGCATTCTGGACCACATCCTGATCGGCCTCATAGTCCTCAGTGAGCTGTCCGCCCACAATCTCTTCGGGAAGGGCGTCCAGATAGTGCTGATGCTGGGCGACGATCTCCCGCACGGAAGCCACATAGTCTGCGGTCTGCTGCCGTGCAGCGGCGAGACGATCATGGCAATCCTGAATCTCCGCATCGTAGGCGTCCTTACGGGCACGGATGTCGTTCTCCAAAGCGTCCAGAATCTCCTCCCGCTTCTGCTGAGCGTCGGTCACCAGACCGTTGGCGGTCTTCTGAGCGGTGTACAGGGTGGCACGGATGGCGTTTTCCGTCTCCCGATATTCATTGATCTTGTCAGCCAGCAGCTTCAGCTTGCTGCGAAGTTCGGCATTCTCACTATACAGAGAAGCATAGTCCGACGTAATCTGATCCAGGAAGGAATCAACCTCCTGCATATCATAGCCCGTAGTACGTTTATCGTTGGCGCTGAAAGTCTTATCAGCGACTTGCTGCGGTGTCAGCACTGGTGCAACCTCCTTTTATATTTCTGTTTATTTGGAAAGAATCAAGCCATTCCGGCAGAAACGCTTAGAACTGTACGCCGTTGCTCTCCAGCTCGTCCAGCACATCGCCCATAATGTCCACATTATAGGGAGTGATGATGTAGGTGGAGATGGCGACCTTCTTGATCTTGCCCTCCAGAGCAAAGGCGGCGCCGGAGAGGAAGTCTACCATGCGGTGGGAAACCTCCCGGTTGGCAGCTTCCAGATTGAGCACCACAGTGCGCTTATCACGAAGATGATTGACGATATTGGAGGCCTCTTCAAACTCCACAGGCTTTGCCAGCACCACCTGAAGCTGGGCAGTGGTGTTGATGTTCACCACGTTGCTGGAGCTGCGGCGCTCTGCGGCAGGAGCAGAGTAGGTGCTGGTGGTCTCCTCACGGGCAGCACGACGGGGGCGGGACTCTTCCTCTTCGCCCTCTTCTGCGTCAACCTCGTTTTCCTCCTCGCTGTCTTCCACAAATCCATCCTCATCCTCATAGGGATGTGCGAGACGCTTCAATTCATCCATAAAACCCATGACAAAATCCTCCTGTTTAGGTTGGTCTTTCTATCTCAAATACAGCGGATTACCCGTTTTGCCTGACAGGGGGTCTGGAGCCAAATAGGGCCGTGCCAATCCGAACCTGTGTTGCGCCGTATGCGATGGCCTGAACGAAATCGCCGCTCATGCCCATAGACAGGCAATCTACACTATCCCTATTATCATACGTTTTTCCCTTAATGTCAACAAAAAGCTGTTGCATTTCAGCAAAAAATCGTTTATTTCCATTTTTACCCACAGCAACAGGGGGAATTGTCATCAATCCACGGGGGCGTACCCCCGGCGTTTCCACGGCGAGAGCGAATAATTCATCCACAAGAGCGGGGGAAACGCCTGACTTGCTGGCTTCTCCTCCAATATTTACTTCAATCAGGATGTCCTGCACCACGCCCTGCTGTACCGCCCGGCGGGCGATGGCCTGCAACAGCTCCGCCGAATCCACCGACTCGATCAGATCCACCCTGCCCACCAAATACTTGACCTTATTCTTTTGCAGGTGGCCAATAAAATGCACTTTAGCGCCCTCGTAGGCGTTGTCCGCCCAGTGGGCGGTGAACTCCTGCACCCGGTTTTCCCCGCAGACGGTGATGCCGGCGGCGATGGCCTCCCGGATGGTCTGGGAGGTCTGGACTTTGGTGGCTGCTACCAGCGTGATTTCATCGGGATTTCTGCCTGCGGCAAGGGCGGCCTGGGCAATCTCCCGGGAGACCCGCTGAATGTTATCCTGAAGCGACATCATTCGACCACCTTTCCGTCGGCAAGCCCGGTACCCTGAATCAGCACCTGATCCCCGGAGCGGAGCATTTTGGCTTTGTCCAGAGTGGACTGCTCCCCCTCCACATGGGTGCGGACCAGATAGAAGTCGTTTCCGGAGAATACCAGATCCACCGGCACCCAGTCCGCCTGAGCGCCGGAGACGCGGTAGACACCCAGCTGCCCGGTCTCCTGATCGGCCCGGAGCGCCCGGGTGGGGATACGCAGTCCGGTGGCGCTGCCAAGGGAAAGCTCCACATGCTGGGAGCGGAGTGCGGCGATGGAGGACACATCCCGCATGGAGCTGAACAGCACCAGCACACGCCCTTTTTCGTCGGGGTTGGACACGTTTTCCACCTGCATGGGGAGCTGTCCGGCAGAGCCCTCAAAGAGCAGCTGTACGCCGTCGCTGCCTGCCAGATAGCGGGTGACCTCCTGATCCATAATGGCGGCAAAGTACCACCGGAAGGAGGTGACCACCTTGCCCAGCTCCTGCCCGGAGGGGGTGGAGTGGTGTGACGCAGCCTGAAGCAGGTCGTTGGGCGTCATATCCCGCAGCGTTTCCAAATCAAAGGTGGACTCATAACCGTCAACCATGGCGGAATAGATGCCTGCCACCGGGGAATAGACGGTGGAGGTGGCGCTCTCCGTCTCCTGGGAGAGCGCCTCTACCTGAGATTGCAGCGCAGAAATCTGATCAGAGAGGGAGGAACCGGTGCTGATGGTGTAGTCCCGGCGGAATACCAGCTCTTCCAGATTGCTCACCTGATGACTGAGCCGGGAGAAATCGCCCACACCCATGCTGCCCCGCAGGGAGGTGATGGCGTCTACGATCTCCTGATTCACCTTCATGGCATCCGACTCGTCAGCGCCACGCTGGCGCATATATTCCATTCTGGCCAGCTGCGACCGGAGCCGCTCCAATTCCTGATGATGGGTCAGCGCCTCCTGCGTGCTGTACACCCGGGCGACCACATCGCCTTTGGCCACGTTTTCGCCCTCCATCACCACCACTTCCTCCAGACTGCCCCCGTCCTGCAACACCTGTTCCTCCCGGATCAGGTAGCCGTGAGCGCTGATGGTATGCTGGGAGGTATACTCATAGACAGTGGCGGATTCGTAGCTGGCAAAGAAGGAATGGTAGGCATAATAGCCGAAATAGGACAGCGTTCCCAACAACAGGAGCAGCATGACCATCCGGTACATATATTTGCTTGGCTTCATAGGTGCCTCCTGAACCTGCGCCGGAAGGAAGAAGGCCCATGGTTTAGAGGGCGCTGTCCTGTTCCGGTTCTCTCAGCTCCACCGGGCGGAAGGGGACGATGGTGGAGATGGCGTGCTTGTAAATCAATTGCTGTCTGCCCTCGGTATTGACCATGACCACGAAAGCGTCATACCCGGTGATGACCCCCCGCAACTGGAAACCGTTCATCAGAAAGAGGGTGACCGGAACCCGGTTCCGTCTCGCCCGGGAGAGCAGCAGTTCTTGCAGATCGTTGTTTCTTTGCATGATAGACACGTCCTTTTCTGTATAGTACGAGGACGTATCCTGTTATCTGGGGACAGGGCGTTCCTCCCTGTCATCCTATACCCGATGCGTGGATTTTTTCTGTCGCAAATCGGAGGGCGGCGGAAAAATCCGGCTCCCTGTCCCACAGGAACCAGTGGTATTGTTCATCCCGGCGAAACCAGGTAAGCTGACGCTTGGCGTATTGCCGGGAGCGGAGCTTGATCTCCGCCAGAGCGGTTTCCAAATCCCATTCTCCCCGCAGGGCAGGCACCAGCTCCTTGTATCCGATGGCCTGCATGGCGGTGCATTTGGGGTCAATTCCCTGCCCCAACAGGGCGGAGACCTCCTCTACCAGCCCGTCAGCGGCCATTTGGTCCACCCGGCGGTCAATCCGGGCCCACAGGTCTGCCCGGTTTCTGAAGTTGAGGGCCAGCTTCAAGGCGGCATACCGGGGAGGGAGCGCCTGTGTCTCCCGGTTGTGCTGGGAGATGGTCTTACCCGTCTCATGCCACACCTCCAACGCCCGGATGATTCGCTTTTCGTCATTGGGGTGGAGCCTTGCGGCGGCCTCCGGGTCCACTTCTGCCAGCTCCGCCAGCAGAGGGTCAATCCCCTGCTCTGCCGCCTGCTGCTGCAAACGCTGCCGCCAGCCGGTTTCCGGATAGGGGGCGAAGGTGCGCCCGGAGAGCAGAGAGTCGATATACAGCCCGGTGCCTCCGGTGAGGATAGGCAGCTTACCCCGGGCGAGAATGTGGTCCACACAGGGGGCGGCCAAGTCCACATACCGGGCAACGGAGAAGTTCTCCCCCGGATCTGCCACATCCAGCAGATGATGGGGAATCCCATGCCGTTCCTCCATGGTGGGTTTGGCAGTACCCACGTCCATGGTGCGGTAAATCTGCATGGAATCTGCGTTGACGATTTCCCCGTCAAAGGCCTGCGCCAGAGCGATGCTCAAGGCGGTCTTGCCCGAGGCGGTAGGGCCGGCGATAACCAGAACCTGCGGCTGCATGACCCCACTCCTCCCTTCAACGCAACGTATACATAATATAGTATACCAAAATGAGGGCGGCATTTCAAGGCTTTCCCTTTTTCACAGAGACAGCAAAAACCCCGGCTGCAAGCAGCCGGGGTTATCACGCAAACGAAATCAGTCGTTGACGTAGGGCAGCAGAGCAATCTGACGGGCACGCTTGATGGCGGTGGTCAGCTCCCGCTGATGCATGGCACAGGTGCCAGTGGTGCGGCGGGGCAGAATCTTTCCGCGCTCGGAGAGATAGCGGCGCAGCTTGCCAGTGTCCTTATAGTCAATTCCCTCAACCTGATCCACACAGAAGGTGCATACCTTTCTGCGCTTACGGGTACGGGTCTTATCAAAAGCCATGGTAAAGTCTCCTTTCGTTGAGATAGAACGTTGTCACCTTAACGCTCGTTTAGAACGGCAATTCGCCGTCATCATCGCTGAGTTCTGCGAACTCGGACACCGCAGGAGCGGCGGGAGCGGCATAGGAACTGCCGTTGTTCGCAGGGGCGTATCCTCCGCCGTAGCCGGAATTTCCGTTGCTGCGGGGGGCGTAGCTGCCGCCGTCGCTGTCCCGCTTGGAGTCGCCAAAATAGACGCTGTCCGCAACGACCTCGGCAGAACGGCGCTTGTTGCCGTCCTTATCCTGCCAGTCACGAATCTGGAGACGTCCCTCTACCACAGCCATACGGCCCTTGGTAAAGTATTTGCTGACAAACTCTGCGGTGCTTCTCCAAGCCACGATGTCAATGAAATCGGTAGCACGCTGACCGGTGGACTTGTCGGCAAAATCCCGATCCACCGCCAGAGAGAAGGAAGCGACAGGGGTGCCGGTTTGCGTCCGGCGAAGCTCCGGGTCCCGGGTCAGGCGACCCATGAGCACAATACGATTGAGCATGGTTGCCTCCTTACGCAGCCTGATCGACGACCAGGGAGCGGATGACACCATCGGTGATGTTAAAGTTACGAGTCAGCTCAGCGGGGAAAGCGGGAGCGGAATCGAAGGTCATAAGAACGTAGTAACCTTCGTTCTTGTGGTTGATGGGATATGCCAGATGACGCTTACCCCACTCGTTGACCTCGGTCAGAGTGCCGTTCGCCTCCACCAGAGACTTGAACTTTTCTACGATAGCAGCGATTGCATCGTCAGCCAGAGCGGCATCGATGATATACATTGCCTCGTATCTTCCGTTGACCTTTGCCATGTTTGCACCTCCTTATGGACTATATGGCCCTTTCCTGCCGAAAAGGGCAAGAGAAGTAACGGCTCCTTTCAGAGCCGTGCTATGTTATTCTATCAGCTTTTTCGGCAATGTCAAGGGAAAACCTCATTTTTCCATAAAAAATCCCGGAGAACGGGTCTCCGGGAGAGGAAATGTGATGTTACAGGAAGAGATGCTGGTAAACATCCTGATACGCCTGAGCGGAGCGCTCCCAACTGAAATCCGCCTGCATATCGTGCTGCATCAGCCGCTGCCAGGCGTCGGTATTCCGGTGGGCATCCAGGGCACGGTCCAGAGCGGAGAGCATATCCTCGGCGTTGATGTTGCCGAAGGTAAAGCCCAGCCCTTCCTCGGTCACCGGGTTATAGGAGGGCACAGAGTCCTTCAGACCGCCGGTGAGACGGACGATGGGCACGGTGCCGTAGCGCATGGCGATCATCTGGCTCAGGCCGCAGGGCTCTGCCACAGAGGGCATGAGGAACAGGTCGGCCCCGGCGTAGATGGCACTGGACAGGGGGGCGGAGTAGGTGATATTGGCGGACACTCTGCCGGGATACCGGTTCTGCGCGTTGCGGAAAAACTCCTCAAAGCTCCACTCACCGGTGCCCAGAAGCACAAACTGCACCTCGGGATGGGCCATAATCCGGTCAAAGGCGGCGGTAATCAGGTCGTAGCCCTTGTGCCCCACCAGCCGGGAGATGCTGCCGATGATAACGGCGTTGGGGTCTTGATTCAGGCCAAGCTGCTCCTGCAGCTTGCGCTTGCACTCCCACTTGCCGGACAGATCGTCCGGGGAGAATTTGGCGGGAATCTTCTCGTCCCTGGAGGGGTCCCAAACATCCGTGTCAATGCCGTTGAGGATGCCCCGGATCTTGTGCTGCTGAGCGGCCACCACGCCCTCCAGACCGTGGGCGTAGAAGGCGTATTGCAGCTCGGTGGCATAGGTGGGGGAGACGGTGGTCACATAGTCAGCGGACATAATGGCACCCTTCATCAGGTTGACATCATTGTAATAGCTGAGCAAATCCTCGTTGAAGTATCCGTTGTAGTCCAGACCGAACACTTCGGTGAGGATGGAGTTGCCGTAGCGCCCCTGATACTCAATGTTGTGGATGGTGTACACCGTCTTGGTGGCGGACAGCTCCGGAATACGGCTGCGGCCTTCCATCAGGTAGATGGGGATGAGGGCAGTTTCCCAGTCGTTGCAGTGAATCACGTCCGGGCTCCAGCCCAGCTGCCGGGGGGTCTCAATGACCGCCTTGGAGAAGTAGGCAAAGCGCTCGCCGTCGTCGAAGTGACCATAGAGACCGTTGCGCTTGAAGTATGCCTCGTTGTCCACAAAGTAATAGGTCACGCCGCCCCGCACCAGCTCAAACAGACCGCAGTAGCAGCTTCTCCACCCCAACTGGAAGTAGAAATATTTGACGAAGGTCATCTGGCTGCGCCAGTCGTCGCCGATACCGGCGTAGAGAGGAAGGATCACCCGCACATCGTTGCCGGGAAATTCCGCCAGCGCACGGGGCAGGGAGCCTGCCACGTCTGCCAGACCGCCGGTTTTGATGAAGGGAGCCACCTCAGAGGATGCATACAATATTCTCATGGCGCAATTCCTTTCCTATCCGAAGCCTCCCCCGCTGCAGGGAGCAGCAGAGGAGGGAAAATGGTGCTGCAGGTGCCGGGATCAGATTTTGGAGCCCTTAGCGTAGACAATGGGGTAGGTCTCACAGCCGGACAGGGTACGGCCAGCGGAGATTTCCACGTCCTTGTCGCAGATGACACAGTTCAGGCTGGCACCGGCACCGATGACGGTATCCTTCATCAGGATGCAGTTTTTCACCACAGCGCCCTTGGATACCTTCACGTTGCGGAAGATAATGGAGTTCTCCACCTCGCCCTCGATGACGCAGCCGTCGGAGATCATGGAGCCGGTGACCTTGCTCTCCGGGCCGTAATAGGTGGCGGGGTCAGAGCGGTCCTTGGAGCGGATGGGATGGGCGGGGTTGAACAGATCCCGGCGCACATCCTTCTTCAGCAGATCCATGCTCTTGGAGAAATACTCTGCCACAGTGGGGAAGCGTGCCACATAGCCCTTGAACACATAGGGCACCACCTTCAGACCCAGCTCCTTCTTGCGTCCGAGGATCTGGTGAGAGAAGGAGTACAGGTCACGCGCCTCGGCGTAGTTGACCAGCTCGATCATCTTGGCCTTGCTGATGACATAGATGTTCAGCGCCTCATAGCAGACGCCCTCGGGCTTGGCAAGAATCTCCTTGGCGGTGCCGTCCTCATTGAGGGTGTAATAGGTGGCGTACTGGGGACGGTCGGTGAAGCGGCTGGAGCAGACGGTGGTGATGTCTGCGCCGGTGGAGATGTGCTTGTTGAACACATCCTCCAGAGAGATGTTCAGCACGGAGTCAGCGTCAGCGACGATGAGATACTCCTGCTTAATCTCGCTGAGATAGCTCTTCAGGCCGATGAGAGCTTCCATCATGCCCCGGTAGTTGTTGGTGGGGTTGGAGGAGTTCATCTGAGCGAAGGGAGGCAGCAGACGCAGACCGCCCTGACGGCGGGCCAGATCCCAGTCCTTACCGGAGCCCAGATGGTCCAGCAGAGACTGATAACCCTGCTGCAGCACCACGCCGATATCGGTGATGCCGTCGTCCACCATGTTGGACAGCAGGAAGTCCACCAGACGGTAACGGCCGCCGTAGGGGACGGAGGAAATGGAACGGATGGAGGAGAGCTCCTTCAGGTTATAACCCGGCTGGTTGGTAATCAAAATACCATGCACATTGTTCAGCATTATGCCTCACCGCCTTTCGATTCTTCTGTATACATGGCGCCGGCAGGCACGCTGGTGCCGGCATCCACCACAACGCCGCCGGCAACCACGGCGATGGGGGCGTTGGCCTCGCCCACCACGGCGTTTTCTTCCACCACGCAGTTCTCAGCCAGAATGGAGTAGAGAACTCTGGCACCGGACTTGACCACAGCGCCGGGCATCAGCACGGAGTACTGCACCTCGGCTCCTTCCTCGATGGTGACGTTCTCGAAGATGACGGAGTGGTTGACGGTGCCGTCAATCTCGCTGCCACCGGCGACCAGACTCTCCTTCACAGAGGCGTTGGGGCCGGAGACGTGAGGCGGGCAGGCGGCGGTGCGGGCGTAGATGGGCCAGCTCTTGTCGAACTCCTGAATGCCGTCGTTGATGTTCAGCAGGTCCATATTGGCATCCCACAGGGAGGCGATGGTGCCCACGTCCTTCCAGTAGCCGCGGAAGCGATAGGCCACGCAGGTCTCGCCCTTGGCGATGAGGGCGGGGATGATGTTGCCGCCGAAGTCGTTCTTGGAGTTGGGGTCAGCCTCGTCCTCGATGAGGGCCTGACGCAGCTTGCTCCAAGTGAAGATGTAGATACCCATGGAGGCCAGCGTGCTCTTGGGGTGCTTGGGCTTCTCTTCAAACTCGTAGATCACGTCGTTCTCGTCTACGTTCATGATGCCGAAGCGGGTTGCCTCCTCCAGACTGACTTCCAGCACGGAGATGGTGGCGGCAGCGCCCTGAGACTTGTGATAGTCCAGCATGGCGTCGTAGTCCATCTTGTAGATGTGGTCACCGGAGAGGATGAGCACATACTCAGGATCGTACATATCAATGAAGTCGATGTTCTGGTAGATGGCGTTTGCGGTGCCCTTGTACCAGGAACCCTTTTCACCGGCACCCAGATAGGGAGGCAGCACATGCACGCCGCCGTCGGATTTGTCCAGATCCCAGGGCTGGCCGTTGCCCAGATATGCGTTCAGCTCCATGGGACGGTACTGGGTGAGCACGCCCACGGTATCAATGCCGGAGTTGACGCAGTTGGACAGCGGGAAGTCAATGATACGGTACTTTGCGCCGAAGGGAACGGCGGGTTTTGCCACGGAGCGGGTCAGAGCGTACAGGCGGGAACCCTGTCCACCGGCCAGCAGCATGGCTACACATTCTTTTTTCATGAATCCTTCACCTCTAACATTCCTTTATAATTCTTGGACACTCTATCTTGAGACGGCTGCGCCGCCCTAATAGAACCATTTAATCCTCCGTGTGCCGCAGCACCATGCCGGTCAGGGGCGGGAGATCCAGCAGGAGGGAATAGGGCAGGTCGTTGCAGCGGATGGGAGCGGCGGAGAGCAGATGCCGCACCACCCGGCCAGCGCCGCCCTGATCAATGGTATCGGTATGGAAAATCACCTTGTACTCTCCAGGCTTGGCCACACCCATACGGTAGCCGATGCGGTCATGCTTGGAGAAGTTCAGCGCCACATGGAGGGTCTCGCCGCTGAAGGAGCGGACATAGACGATCACATTGTTCGCCGCGTCAGTGGAGCAGACCCACCGGAAACTGCGGGGGTTGTTGTCCCCCTCCCAGAGGGCGGGATGCTCCAGATAGAACTGGTTGGCATGCCTGAAAAAGTTCTGGTGCTGCTGGAAGGGACGGTATTCCAGCAAATGCCAGTCCATAGAGAAGCGCCAGTTCCAGTGGCGGAACTGCCCGAACTCGGTACCCATCATGGTGAGCTTTTTACCGGGGCAGGTGAGCATATAGAGGTAGAATACCCGCACGCCGGCAAACTTCTGCCCGTCGTCCCCGGGCATAATATCAATGAGGGAATACTTTTCGTACTCCGCTTCAAAGTGAGAGATGGGGAGGATGAACCGCTCCGAGAAAGCGTAGTCCATGGGACGGGTCAGATCCTCGTGGCTGCTGGTGCGGTAGAGACTGCTCAGGCGGACATAGTGGAGACTGTCCCGCATCCAGCCCAGATTCCACTTAAAGGTGAAGCCCAAAGCGTGCTTGTCCTTCTTGGCGGAGGTGACATAGGGCCAGGTGGTGGTCTCGTCGGCAATGGTCACCGAGCCGGGAAACTCCTTCATGATCCGCTGGTTTATGTGCCGCAGCAGGCTGACCGCCTCCAGATTTTCCCGCCCGCCGTCGGCGTTGGGAAGCCAGGTCCGCCCGCCGTAGTCCAGATAGATCATATTGGACACACTGTCCATCCGCAGCCCGTCCAGGTGATACCGCCGCATCCAGAACATGGCGCAGGAGGTGAGAAAGCTCCTTACCTGACCTTTGTTGAAATCAAAGAACCGGGCGGGCTGTCCGGGGAAGACTGACTTCTGGGGGTCAGCGTACTCGTAGCAGGATTCGCCGTCAAAGCTACCCAGACCGAAGTCGTTCTCCGGGAAGCAGGCAGGAGTCCAGTCCAAAAAGACGCCAACTCCCGCCTGATGGAGCTGATCCACCATGTACATGAAATCGTGAGGGGTGCCGAACCGGCTGGTGGGGGCGAAGAAGTTGGAGCAGAGGAAGCCGTACCGCTCGTCCCGGTTATGCTCCGCCACGGGCAGCAGCTCCACGGAAGTGTAGCCCATCTCCTTGACGTAGGGCACCAGCCATTTGGTAATCTCCCGATAGCTGAGCAGCCTGCCATCGCCGCTGCGCCGCCAGGAGCCCAGATGCAGCTCGTAAATATTCAGCGGGCAGGTTTCCACCGCCTTGCTGCCCCGGAGACGGATCCAAGGCTGATCGTTCCACTGGAAACCGCTGAGATCGTACAGCTTGGACCAGACCGCCGGGCGGGTCTCGGTGTGGAAGGCAAAGGGGTCTGCCCGGTAAAGCCGTTCCCCGGAGGGGGTCTGGATCACATACTGGTAAGTATCATAGACATGCAGGTCGGGAATGAACAACTCCCAAATGCCGCCGCCAATCTGCCTCATGGGGCAGTTGTCCGCTGTCCAGCCATTGAAGCTGCCGGCCACAAACACGTCGGCGGCGTGGGGCGCCCATACCCGGAAGACCCAGCCTTCCTTCCCATCCTGCGTGGCGGGATGGGAGCCCAGATAGTCGTAGATGGAGTCGGAACGCCCCTCAGAAAATGCCCGAAGAATACCTCCAACCGCCTTATCTTTCGTCTCTGTCATGCTACCCACTCCTTCCAAACAAACCACAAAACCTATTGCCTATCAACTTTTGTGAAAGCAATTACTCGTTCGTGAGAATTATACAATAGAAACCTGTCAGCGTCAAGGGGAGTTGCAGGGAGTGGGGCAATAATTCCGTAATATCTGCGCCGCAGCGCCGTAGCGGGCGGCAGGAAAACCGTCTCCTGCCCGCCGGAGGTTCATTTTATCAGCTCATTGTTGCGAAGGCAGGGGAAACAGGGTAAGATAGCAGAGAAAGGGGGCAGGTGCTTTGTATTATGTGTATATCCTCCGCTGCGCCGACGGCACCCTGTATACCGGCAGCACCACATATCCCCAGCGCCGTCTTGCCCAGCACAACCGGGGAACAGGCGCAAAATATACCCGCAGCCGCAGACCGGTGGAGCTGGTCTATACGGAGCAGGCGCAAAGCTGGAGCGGGGCGCTGAAACGGGAGGCTGCCATCAAAAAGCTGAGGCGGGGCGAAAAGGAAGGGCTGATCTGTCAGCAGAAGGGCGGACAGACAGAAAAAAGCTGAACTCCTGTTCCAATCTCGACTTCAGAACAGGAGTTCAGCCAACTTCCTTGGGCTCTACCATTTGCTCGTAACCTCTCTTTCTGCAGATTTCAGAAATCCTAGTTGAATCACTCCGCGGAGAGAAAGGCATCTCAACCGTCGGTGTACTTCCTGTACATTGGAATCACCCTTTCTGTTTGTGAGATTATATTACCACGGCGGATGGTATTTGTCAACAGTTTTTTGAAAAAATATTTCAAAAAGTTTCTGCGGCCAAAATGCTGCTGCTTTGCTGCGCTATCGGAATGATGAAAATGATGGATGAACAAAGCCAAAATTGCAAGATGGACAGTTTCACTTCGTCAAAATGCCAGTGAATCCCCCTGAAACCCCAGATTATCCGAGAAAAATTCGGCAACTCGGGAAAAATATGAAATTCCACTTGCGCAAAGTTGCATACTGGTCTATAATACCCTCCAGACAGGCAAGGGGATGCCCCCGGCCAAATATCAGTCAAGCGACCCGGCGGGGATGCCCCGCCAAGGAAGGAAGGATCTCAATGGCAATCAAGAATGCTTACCTGAACAGTGTATATGAGGATCTGGCCGGCCGGTACCCCGAGCAGGCGGAATTTCTGGAGGCTGTCCACGAGGTGCTGGAGACGCTGGTGCCTGTGGTGGAGGCGGATCCCCGCTATGAGCAGCAGAACATCATCGGACGCATTGTGGAGCCGGAGCGCACCATTCTCTTCCGTGTCCCCTGGGTGGACGATCAGGGCAAGGTGCAGGTAAACCGGGGCTATCGTGTCCAGTTCAACAGCGCCATCGGCCCCTACAAGGGCGGTCTGCGCTTCCGTGACAACGTGAACCTGTCCATCATCAAGTTCCTGGGCTTTGAGCAGATTTTCAAGAACTCCCTGACCACCCTGCCCATGGGCGGCGGCAAGGGCGGCTCTGACTTTGACCCCAAGGGCAAGAGCGACGGCGAGGTGATGCGCTTCTGCCAGAGCTTCATGACCGAGCTGGTGAAGCACATCGGCCCGGACACCGACGTGCCCGCCGGCGACATCGGCGTGGGCGGCCGTGAGATCGGTTATATGTACGGCCAGTACAAGCGGCTGACCAACACCCATGTGGGCGTGCTCACCGGCAAGGGTCTCACCTTCGGCGGCTCTCTGGCCCGTACGCAGGCCACTGGCTACGGTCTGTGCTACTTCGCCGACGCCTACATGAAGGCCAATGGCCAGAGTTTCGAGGGCAAGCGTGTTGTGGTGTCCGGCTCCGGCAACGTGGCCACCTACGCCAATGAGAAGGCCACCCAGCTGGGCGGTAAGGTAGTCGCCATGAGCGACTCCAACGGCTACATCGTGGACGAGAACGGCATCGACTTCAAGATCATCAAGGAAATCAAAGAGGTCAAGCGGGAGCGCATCAAGACCTATCTGGACTATGTCCCCTCTGCTCAGTATGTGGAAGGCTGCTCTGGTATCTGGAACGTGAAGGCGGACATCTATCTGCCCTGCGCCACCCAGAACGAGATCGACGAGGCCAGCGCCAAGGCCATCGTGGCCAACGGTGCCATCGGTGTGTTTGAGGGTGCCAATATGCCCTGCACTCCCCAGGCCATTGAGGTCATCAAGTCCGCCGGACTGCTGTACAGCCCCGGCAAGGCATCCAACGCCGGCGGCGTGGCTACCTCCGGTCTGGAGATGAGCCAGAACTCCGAGCGGCTGAGCTGGACCTTCGACGAGGTGGATGCCAAGCTGCGCGGCATCATGGAGACCATCTACGCAGACTGCGCCGCCGCCGCCGAAAAGTTCGGCAAGCCCGGCGACATTCAGGTGGGTGCCAATATCGCAGGCTTCCTCAAGGTCGCCGAAGCAATGCTGGCACAGGGTGTTGCGTACTAATATATAGTTATCCAGATAAGTCAGTTGGATAAAATAGCAGAAAGGGTACGGTATTAGGCGTGTACAGGACGGCGTCTGCCCTCTTCGGGGTACTCCCGCCGCATGGCGGCTCCTTGCCCGACGTCCCGTATGCCGACCAGCAAAAGCTTGCAGTCAACACGGGTCGTCGAGACGCCGACCCGTACGCAAGATTATCATTTTCTGATGGTTTTCTGGTATTTCGTACATGATTGCTGTTATACAAGTTGACTCAAATGGATACCCATATTACTCAATGAAGCATTTCGAGCGCCTCCCGGCTGGGAGGCGCTCATTTTATCGAAGAATAGGAAAAGGCGAGCGGTTTGCTGCCGCCCGCCTTTTTATGTTCAATTATCCCCTTCCAGAAAATAGGTGGCCTCCATATCCGCCACAGACAGGGCAAACGCCAGCGGGAACATCTGAAACGCCTTGCCCACGCTGCCCTTGTCCTCGTTTCCGGAGAAGCCCATATGGTAGCGGATGGCGAACGCCTCCTCCCGGGAGAGCCGAAGGTAGCCGTTGACGATGTACACGCTCTTCTCTCCGTGTCCGTAGGGGAGGGGGTCTTCAAACTGGTAGGAGGGGACTTTCGTCCACTGACCGTCCTCCCCCTTCACATTGCGGAAGGTCTTTTTGTAGCACCCCGCTTTGCACACGTCGTGGAGCAGCGCCACCAGCGCCACGGTTTCGTCCGAGTATTCCAGACCGTACAGCTCGTTGACCCGCTCTCTGGCAAGGTAGTCCACCAGACAGTGGTACACGTTCAGGCTGTGTTCGCACAGACCGCCCTCGTAAGCGCCGTGATAGCGGGCGGAGGCAGGGGCAGTGAAAAAGTCGCTTTTGTTGGTGAGATAGTCCAGCAGCGCATCAGCGCCCTTGCGGGTGATGTTCTGCTGAAAAATCTCGATAAATTCTTCCTTGCAGGACATGGCTCCTCCTTTACTTCCGCACGCCCTGAATCAGGCTTCCGGTGACCGTCTCCATAATTCGACCCAAAAACAGGGCGTGTTCCACACCCCGGCGGCCGCAGTCCAGTGCGTCGTTCTGGTCAGGGTCGTAGCCCAATACCCGGGCGGTCTCCCGAGCCAGAGAGCGGGGGGTGAGGGTGGTGTGCTGCGCCAGCACAAAGCAGGCGGCGTTGGCGCTCTCCTGAGCGGACACGTCCGAGGGGGCACGGTAATGCTCCCCTTCGCCGCTGCGGCGGCAGCCACGCCAGCGGTCAGGGTCCTGAGCCGCAGTCCAGAGGAAACGCAGCGCATCCTCACGGGTTACACGCAGACCCAGAGCGTCCCACATCCGTCTGCACACCTGACGAAGCTGGGGGTCATAGGCGTCCAGCCCAAAGGCGGTGAGCAGATGGTTGGTGAGCTGAGATTCGGAGATGGGGGACTCCTGCTGTAAAATCTCGTCTGCAACCCGTGTCACTCTGGCCCGGAAGGCGGGACTGGAAAACTCCCCGGAACGGATACCGATGACAGAGAGCTGCGCCGGCTGGTAGAGGGGCAGCTGGGGGGCGTCCGCTTTTGCGGGTGCGGCAGGGGCGGCTTTGATTGCCGGTGCAGGGGCGGCCTGAATCCGCTCAATCAGACGGCACACCCCGTCCACCACATCCCGGCGGCTGCGCCACCAGTCCATGGCCCACACACGGCAAAGCCGCCAGCCCCTGTGCTGCAACAACTGGGTGCGGTCATATTCCCGCTCCGGGGTGCGGATCAGGGAGGCATAGGTGTCGTCATCCAACAGGATGCCCAGCAGAGGCACGTCAGGGTGCCGGCGCAGGGAAACCTGTACCGACACCGGCAGAGGTCCGGCAGTG
The DNA here is from genome assembly GCA_000421005.1 of Clostridiales bacterium NK3B98. GTDB lineage: Bacteria > Bacillota > Clostridia > Oscillospirales > Oscillospiraceae > Onthomonas. The sequence goes on along the minus strand of ATWA01000008.1, from coordinate 14,323 downwards.
GCCACATAGCCTGCCCGGTTCAGTGCCTCACACAGCTCCTCCTGAATCTGGTTGGAGGGGGTGAGGGGGATGGTCAACTGGTCAGGCTGCTCCAGATGCTCCAGCAGCGTGACCAACTGGGGGGATACCGAACGGAGCTGCGGCCAATCCTGTTTGTCCAGCGAGGAAAAGACCAGAACCCGTTCCCGCGCTCCGGCGATGGCACGGGAGAGATGGTACCAGCCATCCCAGGCCGCTGCCATGCGTTTGGCTGCCTGGAACTGTTCTTTCCGGTCCGGGGCAACGCCAAGGGAGAGTAGTACGGTGTCCCAGCCGCCCGGACGCACTTCCTCCGGAATGAGTACCGGCACGTCTGCCAACGCCTGATTGCCGGTGCGGGCGGCCTGTGACATCCGGGAGCGAAGAAAGCTGCGCTGAGACAGGCTCATTGCCACTACGGCGAAGGAAGACCATCCGTGTTCCAGCGCCTGCTCCACAGAGGACACAATGGCATCCGCTTCCGGAATGTTCACATCCCCTTCCAGCCGTCCTACCACCGTCTTGCAGACCATACAGGGACGGGGCGGTTGAGCGGTGGGCAGCGTCTGGGTTCCATAGGCGACCTGATCCAGCCAGTGAAGCGCGGCGGGACGGGGAAGGTAACAGGTGGAAAGGGTGAGCACAGGCCAGTTACCGTTTGCACAGGTCTGCCAAATGCTCTGCTGCGCTCCGGGAAAGGCGGAGGCGGCTGTCTCATTGCCGCTCATCACCAGAGCGGTATTTCCCAGCCCCAGCAGATACCTGCCCAGCGGGTCAGGGATACGGGGTGCGGATGAAAGAATCACATAGTCAAAGGGAGGCTTACGCCCGCTGCGGAAGAAGCGCATGGCATCCAGCGGATCGGCAATGACACAGGGGAAGCATTGCCCCAGCAGCCCGGGCAGGGAGTCCAGCAGCTCCGGAGCGGTGCTTTCCAGCGCGCCGGTTTTGTTGGCCTGACGCAGCAGGGCTACCTCAGATTGGTACTCGGGGGCTCTCAGTGCCCGCACGGCGTAGGAGCAGCCCAGATGGAACAGCTCCTCCCGGGTACGCTGTAAGTAGAGCCGGTGTGTCCGGGTATATTTGCGTAAGGTGTCGTTGAACTGAACGGAGGAGAAACGCTGCGGCTGACGGTTCAGCTCGTTCATCAGCGCCCAGCGGTAGATGCTCTTGCGGAACAGCCGGGGCAGATCGGTGTCTGTATTGGCCTGATCGTATCGGGCGGCAAATGCCCTGAGCCCCAGCGACTCGGCCTTCTGCCGCTGGAGAATCCACTCTGTCCAGACGGGCAGAACCTCCCGCTGCTCCAGCAGCAGGTCGGCGTTTTCACAAAGCTGGTCCAGCCATGAGCCGGTGGAGGTGCTGAAGGGGACGGCAAAGGCATCGGTCAGCCAGCGCTCCGACTGTGTCACGTCATCAAAGGCGTCGGCCAGCGTCTGTGCTGCCTCCATGGCCTGCTCGTCACAAGCCAGCCGGGAGCGCAGCATCAGATCTCCGGTAAACTGAGAAATCTGTTCGTCTGAGGCGACGGCACGCCCGGCCATCGCTTGCAGCTCCTCCCACTGGGTTTCCTCTCCCTGATAGAGCCCGTCCAGCTCCTCGCTCCAGCGCTGGGTGAGATTGTCCAACGCTTCTTCCTGACGCTGATACTCCGCCAGAGCGCCCAATATGGCCGTCGTCTGATCCATGGGAATGGGTGCGCTTACCAGCGAGGCGAGCTGCAAACGAATGGTCAAAAGATTGCGCAGACGCCGGCAGTCCGCCCGGCGCTCGGCAATCCAGTTGGTGCCCTCGGACTGGCTGGTGCGGTTGAGCATGACGTCCAGCTTGCCCAGCACCTCCCAGGAGCGCTCCCACTGTGCCTGAAGCTGGGCAGCGCAGCTGACAATTGCCTCGTCGCTGCCGTAATTGTGGAGAAAATCGTTGCTTCCGGTGAGCTCGGTGAGCCAGTCCCGGCTCTCCTCTGCCACCCGCCGGGCGGTTTCCAGCCATACCCACACGGTATCCTCCCTGCGGTAGACGTCCTTCAGCTCCCGCTCCCAGCGGTGATAGATCACCTCGCACTGACGCAGCTCGTCCTGATAGTCCGCCAGCCAGCGGAGACTGGACTCAATGAGATCGGTTGTGGCTTTGGTCTTGCACATAGGCTCCATTGCCACACGGATCTCATTTTGCAGGCGCAGCAGCCCCAGACCCCAGGCGCCGCCTACATGCTTCCACTGCTCCAGCATGGAATGTCCGTCCAGAGAGAAGATTTCATCCGTCCAGTTGCGAAGCAGAACATCCTTGCTCTCTTTCGCTTTGCGGCCAACGGTAATCAGTTCGCCCACGTCCCAGAGAAGGCCGCTGAGATTGTCGCAGGAGCTCCACTCCCGGGGAATCTCCTTCCAACGGGCCAGCTCCGCTGCCACCTCGCAGCAGCGCTCCCAACTGTCCCGGGAGGTGGGGGGCGACATATTCACCATCTTGGACCAGCGGACGCCCAACTGTTCCAGACTGCTCAACACGGCGTTAGCTTCGGCCAGCAGACGGCGCAGCGCACTCTCCCGGTCTGCGTCTAAGGGCAAAATCCAATCAGACTGGTAGTAGCGCCACTGCTTTTCCAGTTCAATTGCGTCCAGAGAGAGCACTCTGGTTCCCCATGCCTGATCGATTTGCTGGTGGAGATCGTGCATGAGCTGGTTGCGGCTTTTCAATTCATTGACTGCCTCTGCCAGCATGGGAATACGGGGAGAAGCCTTCCATGTATCCGGCAAATCCCTCCACTGCAAAAGCAGCCGGGCCACCTGATTCAGTTGGCTCCAATCGCCCCGCATTTCAGCCGGGGACATACCGGTGTATTCCAGCCAGGCACCCTCGGACTGCCGCAGCCGCTGCGCAGCGTCCTGAAGCTCGCTGACTGCCTGAGGCAGCGCATCAATATTCTCCTGTGTTGCCTGGGTGATGCGCATGGCACGCAGAGGATGTGCCCATGGGCGCTTCACCTCTCCGGCAAGCCGGTGCAGCTCATCGGCGCAGTCCAGACGCTCCTGAAGCCCCTTTGGGGTAAGCTGATCCTGATAGCTCTCCGGGATAGGGATGTGTCCCTCCGCATCCTGATATTCCAGATAGGAGCGAATCAGGTCAAACAGGGTCATCCCGCAGGCACAGGGGCGGTGAATCAGACGGGCATAAACATCCAACTGATTGGCCAGATTCCGGTCATCAGACGCAAGGGAGAAATAGTCCTCGGAAGAAGTGGAGGGGCGCAGTTGAGCGGAGAGATTGAAACGGTGGAGGATCTCCTGCCGCTGGTCTCCACTGCCGGAGAGGGGGAGACACATCCCGTCCAGTCCCAGCGATTGCATCCGCTCCAGAATGCCCTCCCGATCCTTCTGAGCGGGGGAGACGAACAGCACCCGCTGCCGCTCACCCATGGCATTGGCCACCAGGGCGGCGGCAAGCTGGGTCTTTCCGGTGCCCACGCTGCCCTTGACCAGCAGACTGCCTTTGCCGTGAAGCCGGCGCAGGGCGGTCATCTGCTGGGCGCTCAGCTCCATGGGGGCGAGCAGATTTTCCTCTCCGGAGCAGTCCTCCGGGGCAAGGGCGGGGGCGTCGGGCAGTTCCCCTTTTTCCAATGCGTCCCATGCGCTGCCTGCGCAGGGAGTGTCAGACAGGCGGTCCTCCATATCCAGAAGCGCATAGGGAAAACGTCCCAGCCAAAGCTCCTGGGTGCAGCTCCAATCTCCCCGGGTTTCTGTCAGATTGTTCAACTGCGCGTAGAAGGCTTCAAAGCCGTCAGCCCAGCCCCCCTCCGGCGAGTCGGGGGTAAAGGCGCGCAGAAGCGGGGCGTTTCGCTTTTGCCCCAAGCCCGAGGGCAACAGCAGCCATCCCTGCTCGCTTTTGCGCAGGCGCACCGGGCGCAGCATCAGTGGTCCTGACACCAGTCCCGGTCTGCTGAGACGGCCCATGGCAAGACACAGGGTATCCACTCCCTGCATCAACTGTTCCTGCTGCTGGGCATCGAACAGAAAATGCAGCGTCTCGTCCAGAGCGCCCCGGGTCAGCTCTGCCACGGCTGTGCCGGGGCGGCCGGAATCCTCCGTGGAGGAGAGGGGAATGCTCATTCCGTGATCCAGTGCGGTGCATAATTCGGAAATGGAAGGCTGCGTGAGGGCACAAAGACCCTCTGCCTGTGTCATTTGCACCAAACTGCTCTCCATTTGGATGGAGTGAATATCGTTCAAAGTTGCGTTGTCCATGCTCTGCTCCTTCGGTTATGACTGGGTATCAGATGTTTCCCCGTCAGCGTCCTGGGGAAGGGATTGAAAATAGTTGTCAATTCCGTTGGCAATTCCGGTGACGATCTCCTGCTGATAGGATTCTGTACTCATGCGCTCATCCTCTTCCGGGTTGGACAGATAGCCCATCTCCACAATGGTCACCGGTACCTGACACCAGTTGATGCCGGTCATGGTGTCCGTTTCCCACACCCGCTCCCGCTTGCAGCCGGTAGCCTCCACCAGTGCGTCCAAAACCGCATCAGACAGGGCACGGGAGGACTGGTACAGCTCGCTGTTGTAGGGATTGGAGGGGGTCATGCAGATGGTCATGGCACCGTTGACAGAGGAATTTTCCGATCCGTTGGCGTGGATCCGGATAAAGGCATCCGCGCCCGCCTCATTTGCCACCTGAGAGCGCTCCACATTGCTGATGTCCACATCGTTTTCGGTGCGCACCATCACCACTTCGTAGCCTCTGCTCTCCAGCTCATCCCGCAGCTTCAGGGATACTTCCAGATTCAGCGCATATTCATATTTCCCGGTGGACACTCCCCGGGCACCGCCGGTCACCTTCGCCTTCATGGTAGAGGAGCCGGGACCGTTGGGCTCCTTGTCGCTGTTGCCGTGGCTTTGATGACCCGGGTCGATGCACACCAGCCGGGGCGGAACCTCCGGGACAACGGGTTCTTTCTCCGCCTCCTCCTCGCTCTGGCTCTGGCGGGCATCCTCCTCCGCCTGCTGCGCCTGCTGGAACGCCTGCTGCTGCAAATCCTCGTCAGAAGGGGCGGGGGGCTGAATCTGCTCTGCCTGAGCTTCCTCTGGCTGCTCCTCCTGTACCGGGACAGAGGCAGTCTTTCCGCAACCGACCAAAAGTGCCAGCGCCAGCGTCAGCAGGATCCATTTCAGATTTATTTTCATGCGTTCTTCCTCCGAAAACAGAATCAGAAGCGTAATTTGACCGCTCACACTCTATTGTAACATTTTTTTGCCGGTTTCGCAACGCACAAAAGAGAAACAGGTATCGAAAACGGGAAAGTTTTTGCAACGGGCGGCTCAGACGGGGTAGAAGGCAAAGGGCATTGCACTGGCTGTGGAAAAACCAAACAGAAATTGTAATTTTTAAAGAATCGTAAGTTGCTTTTTGGTTTGTTCAAGGTTATACTATAATAGAATACGAGTGGGAGTGCGCTCCTGTCTGGAGGACGATATGTATTTTGACACCCATGCCCATTATGACAGCAAAGCCTTCGATCAGGATCGGGATACGCTTCTGGCATCCATGCCGGAGCAGGGGGTAGAGCTGATCCTGAACCCCGGGTGCGAGCTGGACAGCTCCCGCAAAGCAGTGGAGTATGCCAAACGCTTTGACCATGTATATGCCGCAGTGGGCTTCCACCCATCGGACATCGAAAAGCTGGACGACGCTGCGCTGGAGCAGCTTCGTGCTCTGGCCATGGAGGACAAGGTCAGGGCAATCGGAGAGATCGGCCTGGACTACTATTGGGAGGACTACGCCCCCCACCAGCAGCAAAAGGCGGGACTGTACCGCCAGATGGAGCTGGCGCAGGAGCTGGATCTGCCTGTGATCTTCCACGACCGGGAGGCCCACGCCGACGCAATGGAGGCGGTGCGTGCCTACCCCGGTGTGCGGGGGGTGTTCCACTGCTTCTCCGGTGCTGCGCAGCAGGCAAAAGAGCTGGTAGACCGGGGCTGGATGATCTCCTTCACCGGAGCGCTTACCTTTCCCAACGCCCGCAGAGCCATTGAAGCGGCGGCGGCGGTACCCCGGGATCGGGTGATGATCGAGACGGACTCCCCTTACATGATCCCCTATCCCCGCACGGCGGAGGATAAAACCCGGCGCAGAAATTCCTCTCTGCGGGTGTGGCAGGTGGCGGCCAGGCTGGCTGAGATCTGGCAGGTTTCTCTGGAGGAAGCCGCCGCTATTACCACCGAAAACGGCAGACGTTTTTTCCGTATTCCGTGACATATTTTCAAAGTGGCTGACCATACAGAAGTGATGGAATGAGACAAAGGAGTGTTCTATGTTGAGTGGACAGATTATGAAGCGCGGTATCAGCCTGCTGTTGGCAGTTGTGATGCTTCTGGCGCTGCCTGCGGCTGCGGTAGAAGAGGCTTCCAGCGCAAAGCAGCAGCCTGCCTATGCGGTGAGTGAGCCGGCGCAGCAACAGCAGCAGACGGGGCAGAAGGTCTCTGAGGGACAGGAGATGGAGCAGGAGCCGGAGGCGCTTGCAAACGCGGTAGAGGCTCAGACTGCGGAAACCCTGCCTGTCTATGTGGATGAGCAGGGCAGGTATCTGGCACCGGAGGAGCTGGTGGTCTATCCCACGATGACCATGGATCAGGTGCTTGCCCCCGAAGAGCAGGAGCCCCAGCCCACTGCGGAGAACGTACAGGAGAAGTACACCGGCGTGGTGGCGTTCTATGACTACGCCCTGCAGGACGAGCAGGAGCGTTTTGACCATCCCTTCTTCTTCTACTATAAGGAAGGCGTTCTCCAGACTGAGGAGCCGGAAACGGTTGCGGCGCAGGGTTATCTGGATCTGCGCACTGCTCCCGTGGCAGAGGCGGACATCAATCAGGCAGCAGAGCAGGGTCAGCGGCTGGTGTATGTTGGCCGGGAGGTCTATGTCAACGCCGAGGCGGAAATCCACGAGAGCTACCTGTTTGCCTTCAATCAGCAGGAGCAGACCAACGGACTGTTCACCGGCAGCTTGGAAGAGCAGGAATATGTGAACGGTCTTGTGAAGGCGGCGCAGGAGGCTGAGCAGAGCGCAGAGCCTGTGCGTACCATGACCGGAGAGACTGTCACAGCCGAAAATGAGGCACAGGGTGTCTCCCTGACGTGGAAAGCGGTCAATCAGGCCACAGGCTACCGGATCTTCCGCATGGAAGAGGGAGCGGAGAATGCCAAACTGGCTGATGTTGGCGATCCGCAGACGCTGGCCTATCTGGATCAAGGGGTTACCAGCGGCAAAACCTATACTTACAGCGTCCGTGCCTACACAGGTGATGCTTCAGCGATGGCGGGGGACGAAAACTACGGCGAAGCAACCAAATGGACTGCGCCTGTGGCGGCAACCCCGGTTACTTGGCTGAGCGTACCGGAGACGAAAGCGGCACCGAAGGCAGATCAGATCGTGGTGAGCTGGACCCAGAGTGATGGAGCCACCTCTTATGAGCTGCGCCGCAGCGAAAACGGCGGCGAGTGGACGGTAGTCTACACCGGTGCCGACCTGACCTACACCGATACACAGGTGACAGGCGGCAAGCGCTACTTCTATCAGGCAGCGGCCAAGCGGGGCGACGCATCCAGCTTTGCCGCGGATGAGCGCACAGACCTTTCCAAATCCGTGGCGCTGGTGTCTCCCCTGAAGCTGACTGCAATCAATGGCATAGGCGGGGTAGAGCTGAACTGGAAGGCGGACGCAAGCGCTACCGGCTATCGACTGGGACGCCAGACGGGGAACAGCAAGACCGTCAGTGTCATTGCAAACATCACAAATCCCGCCACCCTGACCTACAAGGATGCCACCGCACAAAACGGCGTGGAGTATACCTATACGGTGTGGGCCTGCTATGGAAACGCAACGGAAATGGCCTCCCGGGAGATTACTGACCTGACCTTCTGGAGTGAGGGACGGCAGGTGCGTATCACCCGCCTGGGACTTGACAATGTGTTCAGCAACCACAAGGGGCTGGTGCTTGTCTGGAGTAAAGTCAGCGGCGTCAGCGGCTATGAGCTCACGTTCCGCACCGCTGCGGATGGCAAGTGGGGTAAGGTCATAGATGCGGGCAAGAACACTACTTACACCTACACAGACGTGAAGAATGGCACTACCTATTATATTGCCCTGCGTACCTATGTGAAGGATAAGGCAGGAAAAAAGACCTATTCCGCATGGAGTAAACGCAAAACGCCGGAGATCTACCATGCCCCGCTGAAGGTGACGCCTGCTATGACACAGGCGGCGATGAAGGTGACATGGAGCACCGATTCCAGAGCCAACGGCTACCGGGTATTCCGGACAGCAAACAACAAGACTGAAGTGATCGCAAATGTAAAGCCTGTCAACGGCGCTACGGCTTATATTTACGATAAGGACGTTAACCTGACCAGCGGAACGATCTATGGGTACGCAGTACGTCCATACTATGGCGGCGGCGACATCAACAGGGTGAGGCTGGCGAACAATGCCGATTGGGGCTCCTACACATGGAATAAGATTCTGTATGTGAAAACGCCTGTGTTGGCCGCTGTATCCAATTACTATACCGGCTCCAAGGTGGAGTGGAAGCAGTCCATCGGCGCCGTCGGATACAACATCTACCGCAAGACAGGGGCAAATGGAGCGTGGAAGAGGGTTGGCACCGTGAACAAGGGCTCTACTACGGCCTTTGTGGATACCAGCGTGACCAAGCTGAAGTCCGGCACTATGGTCTACTACACGGTGCGTGCAATCAACAAATACAAGGTACTCAGCGGCTATATGGCTGCGGGTATGCCACTGTTCTATCTGGCCAAACCCGGCAGCCTGGAGGCGACAGATCCTACTTCCAAGGGCGCAAAGATCAAGTGGAGCGCTGTGTCAGGGGCGGACAGCTACCGTATCTACCGGAAAAAGGGCGCCAAAGGCAAATGGGAGCTGTTGTCTCTGGTGAATGGCACCACCTATCTGGATACCAAAGTGACCAACACCAAGGTGGATTACTACTATACCGTGCGTGGCGTTGCCAAGCGGGACGGCAAGAACTGGCTGGGAACCTATGAGAAAAACGGCGTTGGTTTCCGGATCCGCTGGAGCGGCAAAGAGCGTTCCACCTGGGTCAAAAAGAACGGAAAGATGTACTTTGTGGACAGTCAGGGTCTGCTCCTCTCCGGCTGGAACTATGTCAGACGCAATGGACAGACATACAAATACTATTTCCACCCCAAGACAGGCGCAGTCTCCACCAATCTGTACTACACCTTCGGCAAGAAAATGCGGGAGATGGAAACCCGCATGGAGGTCTATCTATGCAGAGATGATGACTATGCCAGCCATGTTAATATCTTGCTCTATGACAGCCAGACGAATAGCTTCTGCATCCCGGCGGTTACCTTCCGGTGTGCGGGAAATCTGGAGATGACCATCTACGGAAGAGGCTATCGCAGCTGCTATATCAATAAAGGATCCGGAGTGGAGGGCTTCATGAACTCCGAGCCCGGATGCTATGAACGCTATGCCACCCGGTTGAAGAACAGTACTGCGTATTTCCACTCTGTGTTGTACAGAAGCCCAGATACCTACGGAATAATGGCGTTTACCTACAACCAGCTCAGTAATAACCAAAACAACTCCAATGGCTGCATCCGCTGCCAGGCAATCTTTGCCTATCTGATTCAGGACATCATGAAGAACGGCTACGGCAAGACCCATGTGATGGATGTAGATGTGTACAGCGGCAGAAAGGATTCTGGCCCCTTCGGCATCCCCTACATTGAGACGATCAGCAGAAGCCAGGACTATGACCCCACCGATCCTGCCCACACGGGTAAATTCTTCTATGATACCCAGATTCCGACGGACGGTGGCTATGTGAAAGCCAAAGCAGGCGCCCATGTCTGGTGCTATTTTTGATCTGATACAGCATCCAACCAGTCTCAACTGAAACGAGCAAAGCCACCGGTTTCGCCGGTGGCTTTGTCATAGCCCAAACGCCCGCTGACAAGTGCCAGCGGGCGTTTGCTCACTTAGCGAACAGTCAGATGATCTTCCTCTCTGTCCACCACAAATTTGGTATTGGGTGCCACATCCTCCGCTACCAGTTTCCGGGCGATCAGCGTCTCCACGGTGTGCTGCAAATAGCGGCGCAGCGGTCTTGCGCCAAAGGCGGGGTCATAGCTTTGCTCCACCACAAAGTCCTCGGCGGCGGGGGTCAGCTCTACACTGAGCTGACGGTCTGCCAGACGGCGGTTCAGGTCGTTGACCAGCAGCTTGATGATGCCGCCGATGTTGTCCCGGGTCAGGGGCTTGTAGAACACAATCTCATCCAGACGGTTCAAAAATTCCGGACGGAAGGACTGTTTCAGCAGCTTTTCCACCGCGTCCTTCGCCTCGGGGACGATCTCGCCCTCGCTGTCAATGCCGTCCAGCAGGTATTGGCTGCCCAGATTGGAGGTGAGGATGAGGATGGTGTTTTTGAAATCCACCGTCCTGCCCTGACCGTCGGTAATCCGTCCGTCGTCCAGCACCTGCAACAGCACATTGAACACGTCGGGATGCGCTTTTTCCACCTCGTCAAACAGCACCACAGAATAGGGCTGGCGGCGTACTGCTTCGGTGAGCTGTCCGCCCTCCTCGTAGCCCACATATCCGGGAGGTGCTCCGATGAGCCGGGAGACAGAGTATTTCTCCATGTACTCGCTCATGTCAATACGCACCATGTTTTTCTGGCTGTCAAAAAGGGTCTCCGCCAGCGTCTTCGCAAGCTCTGTCTTGCCCACGCCGGTGGGACCAAGGAAGAGGAAGGAGCCAATGGGACGGTTGGGGTCCTGAATCCCCGCCCGGGAGCGGAGAATCGCCTCAGACACCCGGCGCACTGCCTCATCCTGACCGATCACCCGCTGATGGAGAATGTCCTCCATGTGCAGCAGCTTCTCCCGTTCGCCCTCCATCAGCTTGGACACGGGAATCCCCGTCCAACGCTCCACAATCCGGGCGATTTCCTCCTCGGTCACCCTGTCACGCAGCAGGGAGCGGCGCTTGCCCTCGGCGGCAATGGCCTCCTCCTGCTCCAGCGCCTTTTGCAGCTGGGGCAGTTGGGAATACTGAATCTGTCCCGCCTTTTCGTAGTTGCCGTTGCGCTGAGCGGTATCCAGCTCCGCCTTCAAACTCTCGATCTGCTCCCGCAGGCTTTGGACGTGACCGATGGCGTTCTTCTCGTTGTCCCACTGTGCCTTTTTTGCCTTGAAATCCTCCCGCAGGTCGGACAGCTCCTCCTGCAACTGATGCAGCCGCTCCTGAGAGAGCTGATCCGTCTCCTTTTTCAGGGCGGTTTCCTCGATTTCCAACTGGGTGATCTTCCGGGAGATCACGTCCAGCTCGGTGGGCATGGAGTCGATCTCGGTGCGGATCATGGCGCAGGCCTCATCCACCAGATCAATGGCTTTGTCCGGCAGGAAACGGTCGGTGATATACCGGTCAGACAGGGTGGCGGCGGCAATAATGGCGTTGTCCTGAATCTTCACCCCGTGGAACACCTCGTAGCGCTCCTTCAAGCCACGGAGAATGGCGATGGCGTCTTCCACCGTAGGCTGGTTCACCATCACCGGCTGGAACCGGCGCTCCAAAGCGGCGTCTTTTTCGATATACTTCCGGTACTCGTCCAGGGTGGTAGCGCCAATGCAGTGCAGCTCACCCCGTGCCAGCATGGGCTTTAGCAGGTTGCCTGCGTCCATGGAGCCCTCTGTCTTGCCAGCGCCTACCACGGTGTGCAGCTCGTCGATGAACAGAATAATCCGCCCCTCCGACTTCTTCACCTCGTTGAGCACCGCTTTCAGCCGTTCCTCAAACTCGCCCCGGTATTTTGCACCGGCGATCAAAGCACCCATATCCAGAGAGAAGATGGTCTGATTCTTCATCTTGTCCGGCACGTCTCCGGCTTCAATCCGCTGGGCAAGTCCCTCGGCGATGGCGGTCTTACCCACGCCCGGCTCGCCGATGAGCACCGGGTTGTTCTTGGTCTTTCGGGAAAGAATACGGATGACATTTCGGATTTCATCATCCCGCCCGATCACCGGGTCCAGCTTGTGTGCTCTGGCACGCTCTACCAGATCAGTGCCGTACTTTTTCAGGGCGTCGTAGGTGGACTCCGGGTCGTCGGTGTTCACCTGCTGATTGCCCCGGATGGTGGACAGGGCGGCCAGCGTCTTCTCACGGGTGATGTCATAGGTGCGAAACAGGCGGCTCAGCACCCGGTCGGCCTTCACGATCAGACCCAGAAACAGATGCTCCACCGAGATGTACTCATCCCGCATGGTCTTTGCCTCGTCCTCGGCGGCCTTCAGCGCCCGGTCTTCCTCTTGGGAGACATAGACCTTGTCCGCCTCTCGCCCCGCCCCGGACACCTTGGGCAGCTTTTCCACCTCTGCCCGGACGGCGGCTTTCAGACTCTCGGCAGAGGGGCCGATGGCCTCCACCAGCTGGGGAATCAATCCCCCCTCCTGCTCCAGCAGGGCAAGCAGGACGTGAACCTGCTCAATCTGGGGACAGCCGTACTCCACGCCCAGACTGCGGGCGGATTGCAGCGCCTCCAGAGATTTTTTCGTATAGTTCAGATTTGCCATAGGTCAAACACCCCTTTCACGGTGGTCGGGCAAACGCCCGGAACCTTTCCTATTTACCGGAAAAACGGGGCGTTTCCGCCCCGTTTTCGTTGTTTACTGAATCTCGATCTGACGAGCTACAGGCACCTCAGGAGTCTCCTTGGGCAGGGTCAGATGGAGCACGCCGCTCTCATACTTGGCGGAGATATGCTCTTCCTGAATGCCGGAGACGGAGAAGCTGCGCTGATAGCTGCCGTAGTGGCGCTCCCGGCACAGATAGTTGCCCTTCTCATCCTTCTCATCCTTCTCCTCCTTATTCTCCTCATGGTTGGCGGAGATGGTGAGCACGCCGTCGTGGAGGCTCAGGTGAATGTCCTCCTTGTTGAAGCCGGGCAGCTCAGCGGTGAGGGTGAAGTGGTCTCCCTCGTCCTTGATGTCCGTGGGGAAGGAGGAGAAGCTTGCGCCGGTATCCTTCCAGAAGCTGCGCTCCATTTGATCCAGCAGGTTCATCATACTGTCATTGCGACGTCCAAAAGGCATCAGATACATAAGTCAACATCCTTTCTGTGACCATTGGGAAGGCTTTGCCTTCGTCGACCCTTGAAGCCGTGGTCATCTTTTTGTTTGACTATAAGATACCCCGCACTTGTGAACAAATTATGAATCGGCTGTGTCCTGTTTGTAAAGAATTAGCACTCATTCTTTTTGAGTGCTAATAATCAACCGGGACACAGCCGCATTTTTGCTGATATTCTCTTTTTGCTCTGGCAGTTAATTATTCTTGCTGCGAGAAGCGTTCCTGTTTTTTGCAATCAGCACCAGCGACAGGCAGACCAGCGCCAGCCCCGACAGCGACCAGCACAGGGGCTCATTCAGACCGAAAAGCGACAATCCCTCCCGCACTGTCACAGTGCCGAAGGCGGCGAAAATGAGCAGGGCGGCGGTATCCAGCGCACCCTCCGGCAGTTTGCTTTTCAGCAGGTGTCCCAGCAGCATCCCTACCAGATCGGCGGCGAACAGTCCCAGCGAACAGGCCAGCCACACCACCAGCGCATGGCGTGCCCCCTCTGCGGCGGCAAAGGTGATGGCGGTGAGCTGGGTCTTGTCCCCCAGCTCGGCAAGGAAGAAGGTGCCAAACACCGCCAAAATGGGATGGGCGGCGTTTTTCTCGTTTCCTTCCTCCTCGTCTTCCTCCCCGTCCAGCATGGAGGCGGCGAAGTAGAAGAAGGCGAGTCCCGCAGCCAGCTTGATGACCCAGCCGGGAATCAGGGTGGAAATCAGCGACCCCAGCCCCACAGCCAGCCCGTTGAGCACCAGAATGGCAATGCCTGCGCCGAGAATGATGTCCCGCAGCTTGTACTTGGAGGTCATGGCAACCATGAGAAGCTGGGTCTTGTCCCCCAATTCCGCAAGGAACATGGTAAACGCGATCTGGAAAAAGAGCATCATAGCAATAACCTCTTGAGTATTGTACCGTTTCCTGACCAATCCCATGAGATTTTGTAGGGGCGATTCATGAATCGCCCCTACGTTACGGTATCTTTATGGGAATTTGTATTAGTAGAATGTGGTTATCTATTTGAATCCGCTTGGGGGGCTCCCCCAGTCAGCTACGCTGACAGCCTTCCGCAGAGGTTGTGCTTCGCACTTTATCCCACTCGCCCTAAAACGTGCCACTGGCACGTTTTCAAGACGGGCTCACTCAAAGAGGGGG
>ATWA01000007.1 GCA_000421005.1 Clostridiales bacterium NK3B98 | reverse complement strand
TACGAGGTGAGCATCTTCCTCAGCGTGCTGTTCTACCGCAAGCGGAAAGACGCAGAGCAGCAGGAGGAGAAGAAAACCACTGAGCCGTAATAACAGTAGGGGGCTGTCTCACTAAAATGAGGCAGCCCCCAAAAAATATTTTGAAATAACGACAGCCGGCTCCAGTCAAGAGTCGGCTGTCGGCGTAAAAATGTAAGTGTGAAAAACAAAACAACGCAAGCGGACTATAGGAAGCGCTGAACAAATCAGGCTACGGCGTCTGAGCGGTCTGTTTTCCGCCATCCGGGTCTAAAATCCCTTGAAATACGTCGGTATTCCTGCGGTCTTTTATCCCCGGCTGACAAAAAAACATCCTCGCTCATCCATCCGAGAGATTTATTCAGCGCTTCCTATACAGCATACGGGACTGGATATCAACTATGCTTGCTTATGGAAACAGAAGTTTTATTCCGTCAGACAAACCATGAGCGGCAGTGGGGAAATCATTGTATTCAAGAATGATGAAGGTGAATTGATTACCCCTTGGGCACGCAAACGCGAAAACGTCAAATTGATCATCATTGGGGACGGAATTACTGCAATTGGTTCGAGTGCGTTTACCGAATTTAACAGCTTGACCAGTATTACCCTACCAGAGAGCGCCAAGACGATTTGCAGAAGTGCATTTTACGGCTGTGTGAACTTGGAGGAGGTTACGATTGCCAACGGAAGTATTGCGATTGACGATCGTGCATTCTATGATTGCACCAAACTGAGAAAAATCAGTTTTGACGGAAGCATCCCATCAAATCCCGAACTCCACCACTGGGATATGGGCAAAACCACGAAGGAGTCGGAATGCAAATTGGAGAATACAAGGGGATAGCGTCTGCCACGTTCCAAATAACTGCGAAATCCATCGCAGACGCTGCCAAATACCGTATCTTCTATAAGACTGGCAAGGGTAGTTGGACAAAGCTGGCAGATACCACTTCCACTGATGCACGCTCAGCAGATATTCCAGAACGCTTCGGTGTAATCTACGGCGGATTTGGCGTCATTTACGACAGGACTGGAAAAAAGTGCAAAAATTTGATACAATACATTTCAATTCCGAGACAGGGATAAAACGATGACAGAAAAACAAGAGGTAACTATAATGCCAAATCAACAGCAATTTCAATGGCAGACCATGACCGCCGGGGTCTGCTACTACCCGGAGCACTGGGACAGAGCACTCTGGAAATCTGATCTGGAGCGCATCAAAGCAGCGGGGCTTTCCACTATCCGCATTGGGGAGTTTGGGTGGAGCATCTTCGAGCCGGAGGAGGGCATTTTCCAATTTGACCTCTTTGACGACTTTTTGCAGCTTTGCGCAGAGCAGGAGATCAAGGTCATTTTGGGTACGCCTACCGCAACGCCCCCGGCGTGGCTGACCGAGAAGTACCCGGAGAGCCTGAACTGCAACCGGGAGGGAATCCCCTACCGCCATGGATGCAGGAGACATTATAACTACAATTCCCCAATCTATCAAAAGCTCTGCGCCCGGATCGTGGAGCAGATGGCACAGCACTACGGCGGACATCCTGCGGTGGTGGGCTGGCAGATTGACAACGAAATCAACTGCGAGACAAACGAATTCCATTCCGAAGCGGATCAGGTGGCGTTCCGGGCGTTTTTGAAAGAGAAATACGGCACCCTGGATGCCTTGAATCAGGCATGGGGCACGGTGGTGTGGAGCCAGACCTATACGGACTGGTCCCAGCTCTATACACCCCGCCCGGTGGTGAACGGGGGATATAACCCGTCCTATCTGATGGATTACTACCGTTTCGTCTCCCACAGCGCCCGCCGCTTCTGCAAGATGCAGGCGGATATCATTCGCCGGTACAAAAAGCCGGACGACTTTATCACCACCAACGGGCTGTTCGGTCATCTGGACAACCATCGTATGACAGAGGAAAGTCTGGATGTCTATACCTACGACTCCTATCCCAGCTTTGCCTTCGGTCTGGACCGCTCCCCCAAGACCTCAAAAGACCTGAATGACCGAAAATGGACCCGAAACCTCATGGAAACACGGTCGGTCTGCCCTCATTTCGGTATCATGGAGCAGCAGTCCGGTGCCAACGGCTGGGTCAACCGGATGGAAGGGCCTGCGCCCCGTCCGGGACAACTGACCCTGTGGGCCATGCAGAGCGTGGCACAGGGAGCGGACTTTGTCTCCTTCTTCCGGTGGAGAACCGCCTGCTTCGGTACAGAGATGTACTGGCACGGCATTTTGGACTACGACAACCGGGACAACCGCAAGCTGGCGGAGGTAAAGGATTTCTGCGAGAAATTCCGCACCCTTGACCCGGTGTGCGGAGCGGAGAACGTGGGAGCGTTTGCTCTGCTCAAGGACTATGACAACGAGTGGGACATGGACGCGGACGCATGGCATCGGCGGATTGCCTCTGTCAGTGAGAGGGAGATTTTTGCCGCCTCGGAGCTGAACCACACCCCTTATAACATGGTCTATCTCACTGACGAGACAGCGCCGGAAGCGCTGACATCCTATCCCGTGGTGATCTACCCCCACCCGGTCATGCTCAGTGAAAAGCGTGCAGCGCTGCTGGAACAGTATGTTGCCCGGGGCGGCACGCTGATCGTAGGCTGCCGCAGCGGCTATAAGGACCTGACCGGGAAATGCGTCATGCTGCCCCAGCCGGGACTGTTGCAAACGCTGACCGGCACGGATGTGCAGGACTTCACCTTCACCAGTCCCAACGAGGACGAGAGCTTCGCCCTGTGGGATGGAGAGCGGCTGGAAACCCCGGTGTTCAACGATATTTTGACTCCGCTGGAGGAAACAGAGGTTCTGGCAGCCTACCAGAACAGCTATTATGCGGGGCAGGCAGCGCTGACCCGCCATGCCTATGGTAAGGGACAGGTGCTCCATCTGGGCAGCACCTTCACCAGAGAAGGATGCAAAAAGCTGCTGGCGTATGCCGGGGTGCTGGAGCCCTTCCGGAAGTGGATCGATGCACCGGAGGGCGTGGAAGTGGTGCTGCGGGAGCGGGACGGGCGGAAGTTCCTGTTTGTCCTGAACTTCCAGCCGGAAAGTGAGCAGATCACCCTGAAAAAGTCCGCAAAGCTCCTCTATACCGGAGAGCAGGTTTCAGGGGAAATTGTTCTCTCTCCCTTTGGAACCGGGGTATATGAGCTGCAATAAAGGATGATTTTTACCTCCGCTGATAGAGCCGCCTGCCGGGCAGTCAGCCTGACCTTTGCCTCTGAATCAGACGTGCGTCTACCTGTAGAGAAACAAAACAATCTGCCCCGGCAGCGGTGTGAGAGAGCCGTTGCCGGGGCTTTTCTGTTGTTGCAGCTTGTCGTCCCCCAAAGAAGGAGACACTCCGTCACCACGGCCTCCATGGACACGTCCACTGCAGCCTTTCAAGATGAAACATTTTTACACCTTTACAGAGCCACGGTATTCTGCCCGATCAGTAAAGCGCTGTAATCGGAATCAAAAACAGATAAGGCGCAGTAAAAACAGCCAGATTTCGGGCGGCAAGCCTTACCTGCGCCTGCGTGAGAGAGGAGTCTTTGGTCAGCATACGGCGGTTGAGCCAATAGATGAGCAGGGCAGACAGTCCAATGGAAAGGGCATAGTACAGAAAAGACGGAATGCCGCTGAATGGCCCCTCCATCACCTGAATGCCAAATTCACTGTCTGTCAGCACAGGTAAAAGCAGCAGCATTGCACCGGCGAAGTCGGAAAAAAAGCCGATGAGACAAACCTTCCAGCTGTGCAGAAGTGCCCGCTGACGGCTGCCCTCCACGCCCCCACGGCGGAAGGACAGCCCGGTTACCAGCCAATCCAGCAGGAAATTCAGTGGTATCAATCCCAGCCAGAGCAGGGAAGGCACCCACACCAGCAGCCAGATAGGCAGCAAAATATTATAAATCCGAACGGTTTTTCCTTCCTGATTCATGTCAATCCCCCTCAAACGGAAGTATCAGGAGACAATCCGCAAAAGATAAGCCGTCCTGATTTGTTTCCCAAAGAATGTCTGCCCAGATTGTAGCATAAAGGATGTGTAGGAACAACCATAAATGTGCATTAGCACACTAAAGAAGTAGTGCTTTGGAGTGAAAAAGAAAAAGTGACAGAGAATCGTCCCTGTTTGCACGATAATTTGGTGAAGAAGGCAAACCAATTTTCTTGACGGCAGGGTCTAAATGTGTTAAATTATTGTAAATTTGCAAGTATTATTCCCAACGCTTGCAAAAATGAATTGGAGGGAAACAGAATGAACCATATGAAAAAACTGATGGCGCTGCTGCTTGCTCTGTCCATGGTGCTTTCTCTGGCTGCCTGCGGCGGAAGCGATTCCGGCAGCACCGAGAGCGCTCCTGCTGAGGGCGAAGCTGCTGAAGCCGCTCCCGCTGAGGGTGAGGCTGCTGAGGCCACCGAGGCTGCTCCTGTTGCCGGTGACGGCGTTGCCCTGAAGATCGGCGGCATCGGCCCCACTTCCGGCGCGGCTGCTATCTATGGCACCGCCACCATGAACGGCGCTCAGATCGCTGTGGACGAGATCAATGCCCTGGGCGGCATGCAGTTCGAGCTGAACTGGCAGGACGACGAGCATGACCCTGAGAAGAGCGTCAACGCTTACAACACCCTGAAGGACTGGGGTATGCAGGCTCTGGTGGGTACCACCACCACCGGCCCCGCTCTGGCTGTCTCCGCTGAGTCCAACGTGGACCGCATCTTTGAGCTGACTCCTTCTGCCTCTTCCCCTGACGTGGTCAACGGCAAGGACAACGTGTTCCAGATGTGCTTCACCGACCCCAACCAGGGCACCGCTTCCGCTCAGTACATCTCTGAGCAGGCTCTGGGCAGCAAGATCGCTGTCATCTACAACAATGGCGACGCATACTCCACCGGCATCTACAACAAGTTTGCCGCCGAGGCTGCCGAGCTGGGTCTGGAGATTGTCTCCACCACCACCTTCACCGATGAGACTGCCAACGACTTCTCCGTGCAGCTCAACGACGCCAAGAACGCCGGTGCTGACCTGGTGTTCCTGCCCATCTACTACACCCCCGCTTCCCTGATTCTGGCTCAGGCCGACGGCATGGGCTATGCGCCCAAGTTCTTCGGCGTGGACGGCATGGACGGCATCCTGACCATGGAGGGCTTTAATACCGCTCTGGCGGAGGGCGTCATGCTGCTCACCCCCTTCAGCGCCGACGCTGAGGACGAGCTGACTCAGAACTTCGTCAAGACCTATCAGGAGCGCTATGGCGACATCCCCAACCAGTTCGCTGCCGACGCTTATGACTGCGTCTATGCCATCTACAATGCCTGCCAGCAGGCTGGTATCACCGCTGATATGTCCGCTGCTGACATCTGCGATGCGCTGATTGCCACCTTTACCGGCGACTTCTCCTTCAACGGTGTCACCGGCGAGGGCATGACTTGGGACGCCAACGGCGAAGTCTCCAAGAGCCCCAAGGGCATGATTATCCAGAACGGCGCTTATGTGGGTATGTAATCCCTCTTCCAACGCCGACTGAATCATAACACCCTACGAGGGCCGCACATCATTCAGCGGCCCTCGTAGTGGATTTTTCAGGAACGGCTACGAAATCAGATGCATGGGCAAATGCGCCGGATTTCGTAACCGTTCCTCACAAGAGAAAGGAGAGTCCGGGTATGAACTTGCTTCTCAATACCATAAACGGTATCAGTCTGGGAAGTATTTATGCCATCATTGCGTTGGGCTATACCATGGTTTACGGCATTGCGAAAATGCTGAACTTTGCCCACGGCGATGTAATTATGGTAGGCGCTTACATCTGTTTCTGCGCCATGAGCTACCTGTCCCTGCCCCCTGTGGTGGGAGTGGTGATGGCCATGGTGGTATGCACTATCTTGGGTATGGTCATCGAGCGGCTGGCTTATAAGCCTCTGCGTTCTGCCCCGTCGCTGGCGGTGCTGATCACCGCCATCGGCGTCAGCTACTTCCTGCAAAACGCAGCCCTGCTGATCTGGAAGTCCGACCCCAAGGTATTCCCCTCTGTGCTGGCGGGAATCCCCGGACTGGAGTTCTTCGGCGGAGAGCTGCGGCTTACTGCGGTCACCATCGTCACCATTCTGGCCAATATCGTCATTATGCTGGCCCTGACCACCTTCACCGGCAAGACCAAAACCGGCAAGGCCATGCGTGCCGTGTCCGAGGACAAGGGCGCTGCCCAGCTCATGGGAATCGACGTGAACCGCACCATCTCCCTCACCTTTGCCATTGGCTCCGGACTTGCCGCCATTGCCGGCGTGCTGCTCTGCTCCGCCTATCCCACCCTCATGCCCACCACCGGGTCCATGCCCGGCATCAAGGCATTTACCGCCGCAGTGCTGGGCGGCATCGGCTCTATTCCCGGTGCCATGCTGGGCGGTATTCTGCTGGGTGTTATTGAGATCTTTGCCCGTGCCTACATCTCCACCCAGCTCAGCGACGCTATTGTGTTCGCCGTGCTGATCGTGGTGCTGCTGATTCGTCCCACCGGACTGCTGGGCAAGAAGATCACCGAGAAAGTGTAAGGTGGCTGTGATGAAGAAAATGACCAAAACAACCCGCAGCAACCTGATTACCTATGCCATTGTTGTCATTGCCTTTGTCATTGTGCAGGCCATGAGCTCCGCCGGCAAGGTGAGCAGCGCACTGGGCGGACAGCTTGTGCCCATCTGCGTCTATATCTGCATGGCCGTCAGCCTCAACCTGACGGTGGGCATTCTGGGCGAACTGAGCCTGGGTCACGCCGGATTTATGAGTGTGGGCGCTTTCACCGGCGTGATTGTCTCCATGAGCCTGAACATGCTGCCCGGTCCTGCCCGCCTGCTGCTGGCCATTGTCATCGGCGGCATCACGGCGGCGATTGCAGGTGTCATCGTTGGCGTTCCCGTGCTGCGTTTGCAGGGCGACTATCTTGCCATTGTCACCCTTGCCTTTGGTGAGATCATCAAAAACCTGCTGAACAACGCCTATGTGGGCGTGGACAGCAACGGACTTCATTTTTCCGGTAAGGACGCCGCATCCCTCCATCTGGCAGAGGGGGGCACGGTTTTGCTCAATGGCCCCATGGGCGCTACCGGGATTCAGAAGCAGAGTACCTTTTTTGCCGGTTTCCTGCTGGTGCTGGTGGTGCTGACGGTCACCCTGAACTTGATCCGCAGCCGTTCCGGACGTGCCATTATGGCGGTGCGGGACAACCGAATCGCCGCCGAGAGCGTGGGCATCAATATCACCAAGTACAAAATGATGGCCTTTGTCACCTCCGCTTCCATGGCAGGCATGGCAGGCGCGCTCTACGCATTGAATTACTCCTCCGTGCTTCCCAAAAAGTTTGACTTCAACACCTCCATTCTTGTGCTGGTGTTTGTGGTGCTGGGCGGCATGGGCAACATCCGGGGCAGCATCATCGCCGCCACCGTGCTGACCATCCTGCCCGAGGCGCTGCGCTTTATGAACGACTACCGTATGCTGCTCTACGCCATTGTACTGATTCTGGTGATGCTGGTCAGCCACAACCCGGTGCTGGACAATCTGTGGACGCAGTTCAAGGGCAAGCTGGCCTTCTGGAAGCGGAAGAGCGTGAATGCAGAGAAGGGAGGCGGTTCTGATGGCAAGAGCTAATGTGAAGATGGTTCCGGTGCCCAGCACCAGTATCATCCCGGAACGTGACCTGTACAAGCTGCCTGTGCTGGAGACCCGGCATCTGGGCATCGACTTCGGCGGCCTTACCGCCGTGGAAAACTTTGACATCACCATCGGCCGCACCGAGATTTCCGGTCTGATCGGCCCCAACGGCGCAGGCAAAACCACTGTGTTTAACCTGCTCACCAAGGTCTACAAGCCCACCCGGGGCACTATCCTGCTCAACGGACAGGACACCGCCGACATGAACGCCGTTCAGGTCAACAAGGCGGGCATTGCCCGTACCTTCCAGAACATCCGTCTGTTCTCCAACCTGACGGTGGAGGACAACGTGCGTATCGGTCTGCATAATTCGGTGCAGTGCGGTATGTTTTCCAGCGTGTTCCGCCTTCCCCGCCACTGGAAGAGCGAGCGGGAGGCTCATGAGCGGGCGTTGGAGCTGCTGAGCATCTTCCACATGGAGGATCTGGCCAACCACGAGGCGGGCTCCCTGCCCTACGGCGCACAGCGCCGTCTGGAAATCGTCCGGGCATTGGCAACCAACCCCAGCCTGCTTCTGCTGGACGAGCCGGCCGCTGGTATGAACCCCTCTGAGACGGCAGAGCTGATGGAGAATATCCGGAAAATCCGGGATACCTTCCAAATTGCCATCCTGCTCATTGAGCACGACATGAATTTGGTGATGGGTATCTGCGAGGGTATTGCCGTACTGAACTACGGCAGAATCATCGCCAAGGGAACGCCGGACGAGATTCAGAACAACCCCCAGGTCATCGAAGCGTATCTGGGCAAGCAGAAGGAGGGATGAGCATGAGTATGCTGAAGGTGGAGGA
This sequence comes from Clostridiales bacterium NK3B98, assembly GCA_000421005.1. Lineage (GTDB taxonomy): Bacteria > Bacillota > Clostridia > Oscillospirales > Oscillospiraceae > Onthomonas. Next base: position 78,628 of record ATWA01000007.1, on the reverse strand, counting down.
TCTCCACGTCTACTATGGCAGCATCCACGCCATCAAAGGTGTCTCCTTCGAGGTCAACGAGGGGGAGGTGGTCACCCTGATCGGTGCCAACGGCGCCGGAAAGTCCACCACGTTGAATACCGTTTCCGGTCTGCTCAAGCCCCGCACCGGAAAGGTGGAGTTTATGGGCAAGGAGATTGTGGGCGTGCCTGCCCATAAGATTATCTCCCATGGTTTGGCTCTCTGCCCGGAAGGCCGCCGGGTGTTTTTGCAGATGACGGTGCAGGAGAATCTGGAAATGGGCGGCTTCACCCGCCCCGCCGGCGAAATCGGCGCTTCCATTGAGGACGTGTATCAGCGTTTCCCCCGTCTGAAGGAGCGCTATAAGCAGATGGCAGGCACCCTCTCCGGCGGAGAGCAGCAGATGCTTGCCATGGGTCGGGCGCTGATGTCCAAGCCCAAGCTGCTGATGCTGGACGAGCCCTCCATGGGTCTTGCCCCCATTCTGGTGGAGCAGATCTTTGCCATTGTGAAGGAGCTGCGGGAAACCGGAACCACCATTCTGCTGGTGGAGCAGAACGCACAGATGGCGCTCTCTGTAGCAGACCGTGCCTATGTGCTGGAAACCGGCACCATCTCCATGAGCGGCGACGCCAAGGAGCTGCTTACCGACGAGCGGGTACAGAAGGCCTATCTGGGCGGCTGAACCCCTTGTGAAGCAAAAACAGTCTGTGCCATGGCACAGACTGTTTTTGCGTTTTAGTTGGATTCCAGCAAGCCTTCCTGTTGCAGCACAGAGCGGAGAAATTGCGCCACAGCCTGAGGGAGCTGCTCCAACGCCCCGTCATTTTGAAACACATAGTCGTATGGATATGCCTCCACCAGATCGTCTGCCGCATTGCCATAGGTAGCGCCCTCCACCCGTTGTGAGCGGATGAGCAAGGCCGCCTTTTTGCCGGGAATCCGTCTCAAAAAATCCTGAATCTGCTCCGCCTCCCGGATGTGGACAAAGAGAATGTCCGCCTCGGATTGCAGAAAGGAACGATACTCCCCCTCCAGATAGGTGTTGGGAAAGCCGTTATAGTCCACAAGAAGCTGCTTCAAATCAGCCAAAAACTTGCGGCTTTTCAGGTCTTTCTGCCCCTGCCAGCCGCACTGCGCCGCAATGGCCTTCACCGGAGTAATGGCAGAGACATTTTTGACGGCGAAGGACTGAGCTGCGGCGTCGCAAAACGCATCCTTTCCCACGCCGCCCTTGCCGTTGATCACAAGCACCAGCTTGCCGTTGACAGCCTGTTTTTCATCTGCCATATTGCGTAACACTCCTTCATGAGATGGTTTCTCCATTATACCCGGTGCAGCCCGCGAATGCAAGGAAAAGCAAATGACAGGAGCGCCGAAGAAAACATCACAAAAAGAGCAGACCGGCTGAAAAAGCCGGTCTGCTGCGTTGTATCGGAAAGGGTAAATCAATTCAGGTGCCAAATATCCTGATTGTACTGGGCAATGGTGCGGTCAGAGGAGAAGAAACCTGCCATGGCGATGTTTACGCCGCACTTTTTGGACCATGCCAGACGGTCTTCATAGTCAGCGTAAGCCTGCGCCCGGGCTTCCAGATAGCTGTCAAAGTCGGGGAAGGTCATAAACCAGTCCTTGTTCAGCAGCTCCTTGTACAGCCGATTCAGCCGATGCTCGTCGCCAACGGCAAGCATTTGCTCGCCCACCAGGAAATCCACCGCTTCCTTCAGGGTTTCATTCTTGTCATACCAGTCCTTGGAGACGTAGCTGTGCTGCTCATAAGCACGGATGACCTCGTCCGCCTGCTGACCGAAGACGTAGATGTTCTCGTCGCCCACCAGCTCATGGATTTCCACGTTGGCGCCGTCCTCGGTGCCCAGCGTGACTGCGCCGTTGAGCATGAACTTCATGTTGCCGGTGCCGCTGGCCTCCTTGGAGGCGAGGGAGATCTGCTCAGACAGATCGCAGGCGGGAATCAGCTTCTCAGCGGCGGTGACGTTGTAGTTCTCGATCATCACCACTTGCAGATAAGGCTTGACCTCCGGGTCGTGGTCGATGATCTCCTGCAGGCAGAGAATACCGTGGATGATGTCCTGAGCGATGATATAGGCGGGAGCTGCCTTTGCGCCGAAGAGCAGGGTGATCTTCCGCTCCGGGCGATAGCCCTCCTTGATGCGCAGATAGGTGTGAATCGCCCAAAGCAGGTTGAGCTGCTGCCGCTTGTACTCGTGCAGACGCTTGGACTGTACGTCGAAGATGGACTCCGGGTCCACCTCAATGCCCTGCTTCTGCTTCAGCCATGCGGCGAACTGATGCTTCTTGGTCTGCTTGATCTGGATCAGGTCTTTTAAAACCTGCTGATCCTCCAGCAGGGGCTTGAAGTGCTCCAGCAGAGAGGCATCCTTCAGGAAACCATCTCCGATTTTGCTGCGCAGATACCCGGTCAGCTCCGGGTTGCAGCTCATCAGCCAGCGGCGGAAGGTGATACCGTTGGTCTTGTTGTTAAACTTTTCGGGATAGAGCTTGTAGAAGGCGTTCAGCTCGGTATTTTTCAGAATCTCGGTGTGCAGGGCAGCCACGCCATTGACGGAGATGCCGTAGTGAATGTCCATATGAGCCATGTGAACCAAGTCATTGCTGTCGATGATGGCTGTGCTTACGTCATCTACCTTCCGACGAATCCGGTCGTCCAGAATCTCAATAATGGGGCAGAGCTGAGGCACAATCTCCTCCAGATAGGACAGAGGCCACTTTTCCAGCGCCTCGGCCAGAATGGTGTGGTTGGTGTAGGCGCAGCACTTGGAGGTGACGGCAATGGCGTCGTTCATGCTGAGACCACGCTCCATCAGCTGACGAATCAGCTCGGGAATCACCATAGAGGGGTGGGTGTCGTTGATCTGAATGACGGCATATTCATCCAAATCGGTGAGCTTGCAGCCCTGTTCCACTGCCTCGTCCAGAATCAGGTGGGCGGCGTTGGAGACCATAAAGTACTGCTGATAAATCCGCAGCTTCCGTCCGTCATTGTCCGAGTCGTCGGGATAGAGGAAGAGGGTCAGATTCTTGTCAATGGCGGTCTTGTCAAAGTCAATGCCGTCCTTCACCAGAGACTCGTCCACCGTATCCAAATCGAACAGATGGAGACGGTTGGTGCGTCCCTCATAGCCGGTGACCAGAATATCATAGAGGGTAGAGGTGTAGGTCCTGCCGCCCATGGTCACATCGTAGTGCCGGTCAGAGCGAATCAGCCAGCTGTCGTCGGTGAGCCAAACGTCAGGACGCACCTGCTGGGCGTTTTTCTCGAAATACTGGCGGAACAGGCCAAAGTGATAGTTCAGCCCCACGCCGTCGCCGTTCAGATTCAGCGTAGCGATGGAGTCCAGAAAACAGGCAGCCAGACGCCCCAGACCGCCGTTGCCCAGAGAGGGCTCGTTCTCGATTTCCTCAATGTCCCCCATGTGCTTGCCGTTTTGCTCCAGCAGCTTGGCGGTCTGGTCGTAAATCCCCAGGTTAATCAGGTTGTTGGACAGCAGCTTGCCGATGAGGAACTCGGCGGAGATATAGTACAGCTTCTTGCCTCCTGCCTGAGACTGCCGCTGCTCTGCCATGGATTGAGACAGCTTCAGCAATGCGTCATAGACCTGACGATCAGATGCCTTCTGAATGGAGCAGCCCAGAAGATGAGTCAGACGCTCTTCCAGCTGCGTTTGGGTGAACGTTTCCTTTGTCATATCAAAACCTCCGATAGCCAATGGAATAGGTGTCGGTTTGTATTCGTCGCAGATCAACCTGTGCCTTGCTCAGGTTGAAATCATTATAACCTGTCTGTCAAGCCCCCTGTGGGAAAAAGTGGGAAAAACCCCTGGCTCACCTTGCGATTGACCGGAGAAAATGATATGATAATAGACGAAACACAGCCTGCCTTGGGCGGGCATTGGGACAGATTCTCCAAAAATACGGAAATAGTGCGGAGGAAATGATATGAGAGCAGACAGCAGCAGAATGGCCGGCGTTTTGATGCCGCTGGCCTCCCTCCCCGGAGGGGACGGCGTAGGCACCATGGGCGCAGAAGCCCGCCGCTTTGTGGACTTTCTGGCAGATACCGGCTGGCGCATTTGGCAGGTGCTGCCCCTGAACCCGCTGGGCTATGGCAACAGCCCCTATCAGCCCTTTTCCTCTTATGCGGGAGACCCTCTGTATATCGACCTTGACGTTCTGGCAAAGCAAGGCTATCTCCCCAAGGAGCGTCCCCAGCTCCCGGTGACAGACCGCATTGACTACGAGGCGGCAAAGAAGCACCGCCTGCCTCTGCTTCGTCAGGCATTTGCTGCGTTTGAAGCCAGCGGCGCCGAGGGGGAGGCGTTTGAGACCTTTTGCCGGGAGGAGGAGTGGGTGTACCCCTACGCTGTCTTTGTCACCCTGAAAGAGCAAAACGGCGGCAAGTGCTGGAACCTGTGGCCCAAGGCTCAGCAGAACTGGATTTTGGATCACAGGTATGACATCCGCCCGCTGGAAGAGGATATCCGCTTCCAGATGTTCCTGCAATACCAGTTTGCCATGCAGTGGACCGAGCTGAAAGCCTACGCCAACAGCAAGGGCATCTATATGGTGGGCGACATCCCCTTCTATGTGGGACTGGACTCGCTGGACGTATGGCAGCGCCGGGACAACTTCTTGCTGGATAAGCGGGGCAACCCGGACTTTGTGGCAGGGGTTCCCCCGGACTATTTCAGCCCCACCGGACAGCGCTGGGGCAATCCCATCTACAATTGGGAGACCATGGAAAAGGACAACTTCCGCTTCTGGGTGGAGCGCATCGCCTATTCCAAGCGTCTGTACGACATTATCCGCATTGACCACTTCCGTGCCTTTGACACCTTCTGGAAAATCCCCGCCTCCTGTCCTACGGCGGTGGAAGGGGAGTGGATTGAGCCCCCCGGATATGAGGTGCTGACTACCCTCTACCGGGAAATGCCGGATCTGTGGCTGATTGCGGAGGACTTGGGTGATCTGCGTCCGGAGGTGCTGGAGCTGCGGGATGCGTTTGACCTGCCCGGCATGAACGTGGCAGAATTCACCCTGAACCGCCGTGGCTGCGTGAAGCAGAATCAGGTGAGCTATACCGGTACCCATGATAACCAGACCGTGCTGGGCTGGCTGCAATCCATGAAGCCGGTAGACTACCAGCGGGCGGTGCACCGCCTTTCCCTGGCGGGAAGACGCCGGGATTCGCTGGTGGAGCGGATGGTGGAGCTGGTGCTGAACTGTGAGTCGGATTATGCTATCATCCCTGTGATGGATCTGCTGGAACTGGACGACTCCGCCCGGCTCAATACCCCCGGCACTGTGGGCAGCCCCAACTGGGAATGGCGGCTCACGGACATGGGGGCGCTGGAAGCCCGCAGCCGCAGATTCCGCCGTATGCTCTATCAGGCAAACCGCTGAACGAAATGAAAAACCCACAATGACCGAGATCTGTTACAGACCTCGGTCATTGTTCTGTGTCCTGAAGCAAGGTGCGCAGTATGGGCGCATCCACCGCATATAGGTTTTCCAGCGGGATTTCCTGCCAGTCCCGCAGCACCAGCACCCCCCGGACGGTGTCTACCTGCCGCAGCATTCCATGGAGGGTCACATAGGTGCCGCCCTCCTTGCGGGCATCCGGCTGAAAGACGGTGAGGGTCACCTCCGGATGCCGGGCAGCGTGCGCCTGCAACAGGGAGAGCCGGAGATTTAACCGGGTCTGTTCCTCCTCGCTGATGGGCAGCCGGGGCTGGGTCAGCCGTCCCGCCTCGTCTACCGCTGCGTCGTAACCCACCAGAGCGGCAAAGGGGGCAAACTGCGCGGCACGGTTGGCGGGAGACATGGGCTTGTGCCGGGTGGAGCGGGGCGGCGGGCGGTGGAGCAGGGACTGGTATCGCTTTGAGAGACTCATGCCTTGTGCCCTCCAATCTGCCGATTGCGCTCCCGGGTCATAGCCCCTTCCTCCAGATTCATCCCTTTCAGAATGGCATTCTTCCCAAACCGCTTTTGAATGTGCAGCACAGCCTTCTGCTGCCGCCGTTCCCGCTGTTCTGCCTGCCGCTGGGACTGGGCGGCATCCCAGTCACCAAACAAATCCATCTGCTCTGGCACTCCTGCCGGGGCATTTTCCTCTGGGGTGATATGCAGGGCGGTGATATTCACCCGCCGCACCAGCAGAGCCGGGTCTACTACCTGCTGATAGAGCTGGCTCACCGCCTGTAAAATCCGCCGGGAGGAGGAGGTAAAGCCCCCCAGTTGGATGCTGCCGTGGGCAGGGCGGGGAACCGGTCTGCCGTAGAAATCAATGACTACCGGCCCCCGATACTGCCCCGCCCGGGCGGGGTCGTTGAGGTTTTCCATGTCATAGCCCACATGCAGCACCATTTGGTCAGTGACCAGCCCCTTGTCCACCAAATCCAGCACCAGCAGGTCGGTCATCTCCCGGGCGATGAGCAAGCCTTTCTCAGCGGGATAGGGGCAGGAGAGTACCTGCCCGGAGCCGAGGGAGTTGCTCTGGGGACGGTAGGACTTGATGTCCGCAATGGTACACGGCTCCACCCCCCATGCGTGGTCAATGAGCAGCTCCGCATTCACCCCCAGCAGACGGTAGAGCAGCTCCTCATTCTGAGGACAGGAGGGCGGCGCTGCCGAACACAGGGCAATATCCCCCATGGTGTGCAGCCCATAGGCAGCCAGCTTTTTGGCGATGCCCCGCCCCACCCGCCAGAAATCGGTGATGGGCTGATGTTCCCACAGCATCTCCCGGTAGGACTGCTCATCCAGTTGGGCAATGCGCACGCCGTCCTTGTCCGCAGGGAGATGCTTGGCCACAATATCCATAGCCACCTTGGCAAGATAGAGATTGGTGCCGATGCCGGCAGTGGCAGTGATCCCGGTTTCGTTCAGCACTTCCCGAATCATCTTGATCGCCAGCGTGTGGGCGGAAATCCCCAGCGTGGGAAGGTACCGGGTCACATCCATAAACACCTCGTCTACCGAGTAGACATGAATATCCTCCGGGGCGATGTGCCGCAGGTAGATCTGATACACGGCGGTGCTGCAAGCCATATACCGTGCCATCCGGGGACAGGCCACAATATAATCCAGCGCCAAAGCGGGGTTGGAATCCAGCTCCAAAGCGTTGGTGGTGGAACCGGTGAACTGCCCGCCGGGGGCGTGCCTGCGGCGCAGGGCGTTGATGCCGGCGACCTTTTGCACCACCTCAAACAGCCGGGGGCGTCCGGGAACGCCGTAAGCCTTCAGGGCGGGGGAGACAGCCAGACAGATGGTTTTGTCCGTGCGGCTGTTGTCCGCCACCACCAGAAAGGTAGTCAGCGGGTCCAGCCCCCGGTCCACGCACTCCACCGAGGCGTAAAAGCTCTTCAAATCAATGGCAATGTACTGCCGCCGCCCATCCATAGCCGCTCCCCCCTTTTTTGTAAATCGAACAAATGTTCTATTCCTGAAAAAATTATACCTCCCGACAGGGGAGCTGTCAAGGGGAGCCGATGCCGTTACAGAAATTGGAAACAGTTGTCCTTGCGAAAACGGAGGAAAACCGTTATACTGGTTACAAAAAATGACAGAACATGGAGGGAGCCATGGGAAGAAGACAACTGACAGCCCTGTTTTTGACGCTGGCAATGCTGCTCAGCCAGTTACCCGTCACCGGATGGGGCGTGGAGACAGATACACCGCAGGAAATTACACAGCAGGCGGAAACACCCTCTGAACAGATGGAAGAGATCCTCACGGTGGAGACCATGGTGGTGGATGAGAGCCAGCAGGAGCAGGTGGCCGAAAAGCTGTTCCAGCAGGTGGGGGAGACCTCTCTGGAGGAGGCACCTCCCGAAGCACCGGTGTGGCATACCCAACTGGACGATTTGGCACAGGCGTTGGGGGATGCCATGGAGCGCCGGGAGGAGCAGTTTACCCTGGGATATTGCGGAGATGAGGCGCTGATACAGGCCGGCGGTGGAACAAATGCGGTAAGCCATCTGTTCAATGATGACCTGCTGCCCATCGCCTATGCCCATACCGGCGAGCCCACCCGGGGTGATTATCTGAAATGGCACTACGCCAGCGGACTGCGGGTGATCATGGAGATTCAGCAGGACACGGAGAGCGGGCTGTATTATCATACCTTCCACATCGCCACCACCTATTATACCACCGTCCAGCAGGAGCAAGAGGTGGATGACAAAGTGGCGGAGGTCTGCAAGGCAATTTATATGGAGGGCATGAGCGATTACGAGAAGGTGCGTGCAGCCTATGACTATGTGACCAGCCATGTGACCTACACACCGGATTATGAAAGCAAAGACGCACAGGGCGACCTGCTCCATTATTCCGCATACAGCGCTCTCATCAGGGGAAATGCGGTGTGTCAGGGGTACTCCCTTTTGCTCTACCGTCTGCTTTTGGAGGCGGGAATTGATAACCGGATCATCTCCGGCGCCAACAGCGCAGGGAGGAGCCATTCATGGAACATCGTTTGTGTAGACGGGCTGTACTATAATGTGGATGCCACATGGGACGCGGGAAAGGCAAAGTACGGCTGCCTGCTCAAATGTGATAAGACCTTTACGGGCCATACCCGGGATGACGGGACAGGTCCATATGGCGCAAGATACGACTATGCCAGCGACAGCTTTTATGCCGCCTACCCCATGGGAACAGAGGACTACTATCCCCTGAGCGCACCGCAGGTGACCGGAATACTCAGCCATTCCGGGGGCATGACGGTGAGCTGGTCTCCGGTGGAGGGGGCGGCGTGGTACCAGATTTTGGAGCGGAGCGGAAGCAACTGGAAAACACTGCTGTCCACCCAAAGCTGCTCTGCCACCCTGACCGACCTGGCGCCGGAGCAGCAGTATACACTGGCGGTTGCCTGCACAGATGAGAGAGGAAACCTCCTGAGCCCCAGCACTGCCAAGACCACCCGATACGCCATGCTGGACACCCCGGAGCTGACCGGAGCGGCAAACACTGCTTCCGGTGTCCGGGTGGTATGGGAGGCTGTGGACGGCGCAGCCAATTACCGTATTTTCTGGAAAAAGAAGGGCGGAGGCTGGAATGCGGCAGGAAATACCACAGCAACCGCTTTCAACGTCACCGGATTGACCAGCGGGACGACGTACCTCTTTACGGTTCGCTGTACCTCCGCCGATGGCAGGTATTATACCAGCAGCTATGACAGAGCCGGAAAAACCCTGACCTATCTGGATGCGCCGAGGCTGAACTCAGTGTCTGTGGGCAACGGCGGCGTTGCGCTGCGGTGGGGAAAGGTCAGCGGAGCGGCAAAATACCGGGTATTCTACCGGACAGGAGGGGGAAAGTGGACAAAAGCGGCAGATCCCACCGCCACTTCCTGCACACTGACAAAGCTGAGCCGGGGCAAGACGTATACCTTTACCGTCCGCTGCATCTCCGCCGACGGGACAACCTTCGCCAGCGGCTATGATGCAGTGGGGAAGACGGTTTCCTATCTGGCAACGCCAAAGCTGACCGGGCTTGGCTTTTCCGGGAAGGGCGTGAAGGTAAGCTGGGAAAAGGTGACTGGAGCTGCCCGATACCGGGTCTACTATAAAAGCGGCAGCTCCGGATGGACGCTGGCAGGCACTACCACATCTACATCCTTTGTGGTGAGCGGCTTGAAAAACCGAGCCCGGTACGTCTTTACGGTCCGCTGCGTCTCCGATGACAATCGGCAATATACCAGCGGCTATGACACTGTGGGAAAAACCCTGACCTATTTGGCACCGCCTGTTCTGACCAATGTAACGGCAGGGCGAAACAGTGCTGTGATTCGCTGGAACAAAGTGAAAGGTGCAGCAAAATACCGGGTGTTCTACCGCACGGACAGCAGCGGATGGGTTGCGGCAGGGGACACCACCTCCCAGACCTGCACAGTTTCAAAATTAAGGACAGGGGTGCGCTACACCTTTACCGTGCGCTGTATCTCTGCCAATGGGCGAAGCTATGCCAGCGGATATGACCAGACAGGATTGGCTGCAACAGTAAAGTAATGTCCGGATAAGCAATTGCTATTTTCTGCTGCTTGCGGTAGAATGATAAATGGAAAAGGTTATGCTGCCATACCAGCGTGGAATGGCGCTTATGATGCAGGAAAGGACGAGACGGATGAAACAGTGGAAGCGGACAGTGGCGTTGCTTTTGACGGTTATATTGACGTTGAGCGCGTTCCCGGCCTATGCTTCGGAGACGGAGTCATCGGGAATGCCGGAGAATGAGCTTTCCCAGTTGACTCAGCCTGAAGGGCAGGAGAATGAAACATTGCTTTCAGAGACCGAAGCGGGCCAGACCACCGAGCCGCAGGAAAAGCAGACGGAGCCGGGTCAACAGGGCGAGCAGACCGACCCGGTGCAATCAGAAGAACCGCCTGCCCAGCAGACGGAAACCCCTGAACAGCAGGAGAATCCCACCCAGCCCCAGGAGACGCCTGAGCAGCAGCCTGGCCAGCCGGAGGATGTTCCTTCGGAGTCAGAGGAACCTGACCAGCCGGGGCAGACGCCTGACGAGCCTGTACCGGGAGAGGAACCGCAGAAGACGATCACCGACCAACAGGTGAAAAGCACAAAACTGGTCATTCGGGAAAAGAAAAATGTGGCGATCTACTATGATGACCGGTATTCCTTTGAAAGCCTATATCCTGGATACAGTATTCTGGATATTGACCAGAGAAAGGTTGACTCCTATCAGGTAAAAGATGGGGCGAAGTCCAACAAAAAAGACAGTTCGGTGCTGGAAAGCGGCAGCAATGGGGCGACAGATGTGATTGCCTGTGGAACGGGTACGGCTGTGGTTACCCTGAGTCCGAAGAAATATCTGGCACAGGCGCAGAAGCTCTGGAAACAGGGCAATGTGACAGACAAACCTCAGGAGCTGGAGAATACTGAAACGCAGGAAATCTCCTGCGTTCAGGTCACGGTCACGGTGAAGCCGGCGAAGCTGGATTTGTTCTATCTGGGCGGGCAGAGCAATATGGAAGGTATGTGCAACGGCGGCTATCGCCCGAAGGACTCTGTTATGTGTACACCGGGCACCGTCTACTCTTCCTATGTCCCAGCCTACCAGGAGGCAAGCAAGGTTGTCAACGGGATTGGACTGACAAACCTGACGGATGCCAGTGGGAAGGGATGGAAGAATGATGTGAAGGCGTATCTGCCATCTTCTCTGACTGCAAACACCACCCTGAGCGGTAAAAAACTGGTATATTCTCTAAACGCCCTGACTTCGGAGGGGGACGGCAAGACCGGACCGGACAGCGGCATCGGCTATGAGTGGAACCGCCTGACCAAACACAAGGTCTGGCTGGTCAATGCTGGTTGGACGGGAAGCTCTATCGTATATTGGATCCCCGGAGAAGACTGCTATGAGAGGGCAAAGGCAGCCTACACCAGCGCATATCAGGTATGGGCTGCCGAGATTGCCGCAGGACATTATGCGAAGGGCAGCGTATTGATGTTCTGGCTTCAGGGCGAGGCGGACCGGGGCATGAGCGCCGAGAAATATCTGACTCAGTTTAACTCCATGTGGAGGGGATTGAAAGACCAGTGCAAGATCAAGCGGCTGGGTATTATTTCGGTGCGTGCCAGCCGCTACGAGAGCAACTTTTTCGGCACGGATGATATTATGATGACTGGCCCGCGCATTGTCCAATATGCGTTGGCAAGCGATCCTGCCCGCACGGATATCTACATGGTGAGCAACGTCAACGAAAACTGGGTCAGTGATAAAGGAGTCAAAAATTACTTTGCCAAAGCCTATCCCAGCGGAACATTAGATTATCCGTGCAGAAAGGGTGCCAACAGAAAACTACCGGTCACAGAGGCGGGCGTTCATCCGTATATTCACTTTACCCAGGTTGCCCACAATGAAAACGGCATTACTGCTGCACAGGGGATGTACCAGACCTTCCAACAGTCCCAGACCCCCCAGTCTGTGATCTGGAAGGCGGCCAACGGAAAAAACATATCCTCCCTGAGACTGCTGCCCCAGAAAAGCGTAGTGGCGGTGCCTGTGGTGGAGCCGGTCTATACCGCCAAACAGGTGGGGTTGAGCTATAGCACATCCATGCTGAGCTACACGGCTGCATCTGGTATGCTGAAGGCAAAGAGAGATGTCTGTACCACAGTAACCGCAACCTGTTCCGGGAAAAAGCTGGGCATGTTAATGGTTACGCGCTGCGCTGTCCCCACTGGTATTCAGGCAGTCAATACCGCAAGCGGGGTGAAGATCAGCTGGAAAAGTGTGAATCATGCCGAGAAATACCGTGTGTTCTATAAAACCGGGTCCAGCGGATGGAAGATTCTGGGAGAGACGACCAAAACAACCTATATTGCAAAAAAAGCGAGAAGCGGTATAAAGTACACCTTCACGGTGCGCTGTGTCAACGCTGGGGTGACAGCCTATACCAGTATGTTTGATACCAGGGGAGCAACGGTGACCTATGTGGCAGCGCCTGTCATTCAGAAAATCAGCAGCGGCAAGGGAACGGTGACTCTGTCATGGAACGAGTGTGCCGGAGCAGGCGGATACCGGGTGTATTATAAAATCGGGAACGGAAGCTGGAAGAACGCAGGGAAGACGAAGAAAACCTCATTTACCCTGAATGGACTGGCAAAAGGAAAGTATACCTTTACCGTTCGCTGCATGAACAGCACGGCAACCGCTTATACAAGCGGTTACGACCCACAGGGAAAGAGCGTTGCTGTACGCTGAACCCTTATAACGTAAACATAACCCCCCGCCGTCGGCGGGGGGTTATGTTATAGACAAATGGAGTTACGCTGCCTGGAAGACCCACAGATTGCGAATCTGATCCTCCAGCTCCGACCACTGCCAGAGCCTGGTGCTGTGAGCGGGGCTATTGGGGTCCCGAATGGTAAAGCCGTTTTCGCTGTAACCGCTGACCACAATAAAGTGACCGTTGTCGGTAAATTCACCGGGACCCATGGCCAGCACCACGGGATGACCTTCTTCCACGGAGGAAATGACCTTCTTCTCATCCAGCGGAAGCTCCTTGCCCTCGATGCCGAAGTGGGTGCAGCCCTCCGTCATGATGGACCATGCGGTGCCGGTGCCTTTGGTGTAATAGTGATTGTCCGCAGCGTAAGTAGCCACACTGAGCGGGTCATTTTCATGATATCCGGTGAGGGCGATGGACACCATAGACACGCAGGTTGGCCCACATCCGGCATAACCTACCAGACTTTCCCCGTAAGGGCTGTACCCCCATCTGCTGTCCCATTGAATCAGCATGGGCACGCTGCCCTGACGCACTTCTCCGGTGAGGTCAATGGGCTGACGGATACCGGTCTGGATGAAGTCGGGATATCCAGCGCCGTATGCCATAGCCTCCGGGAATCGGGCGATAAATTGCAGAATTTCTTCCGGGTACAGGGCAAGGTTGCGCAGCACATAGGCAGCCTCCGGATGGGCGGAGAGCTGGGCGTAGATCTGCCCGGCATAGCCGGGATCGGAGGCATATTGGGTCACCGTGGCTTCCACGGTAGGACGAAGGGAGATCGTCTCAGGCTGCTCTTCAGAGGCGTCCTCGTTGGAAATGGTGACGGTGCTGTCGGGAGCCTGATCGGCTTCAGAGCTGCGGAGTACGCTTGTCATCTGACCCAGCAGAGAAATCCCCATGATCAGGCAAAACAGCGCAGAGAGGGAAAACATACCCAATTCAATGGGCAGCCATGGGGAACGGCGTGTTTTGCGGCGGCGTCGGGTGGCGGTTTGCACGGCCAATGTACTCACTTCCTCTATCTTCCGGGCAGTGCCCGCAAGGTACTTTCATATAATCCACGGCATTATACCATTTTTTTCGGGGAATGTACAGAGCCCATGGGGAAATTGTTACTGTCCGGTGAAAACAGGGCGGTCTGTAAGACAAAAGGCAGAACCGACATGCGGTTCTGCCTTGAAAAATGACAGCAGCGGGGATTACTTGGTGCCGAAAATACGGTCGCCTGCATCGCCCAATCCGGGAACGATGTAGCCATGCTCGTTGAGATGATCGTCCACGGCAGCCACATAGATGCTTACATCAGGATGCTCACGGCGCATCAGCTCAATGCCCTCGGGAGCGGCCAGAATGTTCATCATCTTAATGTTCTTGCAGCCATAGCCCTTCATCATTTCCACAGCGGCGCTGGCAGAGCCGCCGGTAGCCAGCATGGGATCCACAATGATGACCTCACGCTCGGAGATATCGGGGGGCATCTTGCAGTAGTAAGTGACAGGAGCCAGCGTAGAGGGATCACGATACAGACCAATGTGTCCCACCTTTGCGGAGGGCAGCATGGACAGCATGCCGTCTACCATGCCCAGACCAGCCCGGAGGATGGGCACGATGGCCACCTTCTTGCCAGCCAGTGTCTTGCAGTTGGCGATACCCACAGGGGTTTCCACCTGAATGTCTCTGGTGGGCATATCTCTGGTGGCCTCATAGCACATCAGAGCGGCGATTTCGCTGATGATGGTGCGAAACTCGTTGGTGCCGGTGTTCTTATCCCGGATGATCGACAGCTTATGGTGGATCAGAGGATGGTTGAAAATATGGACGTTTCCGGACATAGACATGACCTCCTGTTATCTCGATTGCTCCCGTTCCAGCCGCTCCCGCTCTGCCTGAGAGAGACGGATATAGTTGGCGGCAAGCTCCTGCGCACTGCACAAGTTACCTGCCTGTGCCTGCACCCAGGCGGCGTGCGCCACCCCCCATGCGGATTGGAACCGGAGCTGCGGGGGCGCCAGTTTCACTGGATACCCCAAACCCTCAGCATAATTATAGCACAACTGAGCCCCGTCGCCAATGATAATTTGCTCCGTTTTCCCATCTATTTCGGAAAAAAGGTCGGCAAGGGAAATCGCCCGGTCCGGGCAGAGCCGTTTCAGCTCTGCGCCGTGGGCAAGAAAGCGGGCATTGTACACCTGCCCCCGTCTTGCGTCCATGGCGCACAACAGCTCGCCCTCCATGTGCGCCATCTGCCATGCCATAGCCTCCAAGGTGGACACGGCGCAGCAGGGCTTCTCTGCGCTCCACGCCAGCCCCTTGGCGGTGGACAACCCGATGCGAAGTCCGGTAAAGGAGCCGGGTCCGGCGGCACAGGCGATCACGTCCACCTGCTGCAAGGTTACACCGCAATGCTTCAGCATCTGCTCACACATGGGTAAAACCGTCTGCGAGTGGGTGAGTCCGCTGTTCTGATAGCTCTGGGCGATGAGAAAATCGTCCTCAGTGAGGCAGACGGAGGCTGCCTTGGCGCTGGTCTCAATGGCAAGTATTTTCATAGTCCGTCCACCCCCGTAATGGTGATTTCACGCTGATTGTCTTCCACGCCCCGGCGCAGCTCTACCCGGACGGTTCCATCGTCCCACAGCTCCTCTGCCCGTTCGCTCCACTCCACGGCGCACACGCCGCCCCGGGCGGGGTAATCCTCCCAGCCGATGTCAAAGAGATCATCTGCGCTGCCCAGCCGGTACAGATCAAAGTGGAACAGGGGGAGCCGCCCGTCCAGATGCTCGTCTACAATGGTAAAGGTAGGGGAGGTGACCCGCTCTTCAATGCCCAGCCCCCGGGCGAGTCCCCGGGTGAATGCGGTTTTTCCGGCACCCAGATCACCGGAATAGGCGATGACCATGCCCGGTGCCGCAAGAGCGCCCAGACGTGCCCCCAGCGCCTCGGTCTCCGCCACAGATTTGGTAATATAGCGCACCTGCACTCCTCCTCTGACAATTCCTCCGGGACAGTATACCAAGTTCCCGGATGATTTGCAAGCAAAGACGCTGGCAAACCCCTGACTTCCCTCTTTTTTGCGGTGGTTCAGGGGTATAATGCCGCTGAACTGCCACAGGGAAGGAGGCGGGAAGATGAGGGCATATAAAGAGCTTGTCCGGGATACGGCAGCGCAGGCGGACTGGCTGCTGCTTGGCTTGTGCGCAGCAGCCAGCCTGTATGGCATTGTCCTGATTGTATCGGCTACCCGCTATGACGCTGTCCTCTCCCTGTATCCATGGAAACAGGGGGCTGCAATGGCTGCGGGAATGGTTCTGTTTCTGGTGCTATCTCAGTTGGATGGGGAGGCGTTGAGCAGTCATTGGATGCTGCTGTTGGTGTTTGCTCTGGCATTTCTCTCTCTGCCTGCCATCCCGGGGTTGGGGCACAGCGTAGGCGGCAACCGAAGCTGGATTTCCTTTCGTGGATTTTCCCTTCAGCCGGCGGAGCCGGTCAAACTGGTGTTTGTGCTTTTGCTGGCACGGCAGATCGTCACACTTGACAGGGGGAGGGGCATTGACCACCCGCTGTCCATGGCGGCAATCACCGGAAATCTGGCTCTGTTTACGGGGGTTATTTTTCTGGTCTCCCGGGACGCAGGCACAGCGCTGGTCTACGCCGCAGTATTTGCCGGGATGCTCTGGTCGGCGGGCCTGCATCGGGCGTGGTTTGCCCTTGGGACAGTGGTACTGCTGCTGTCAGGCTCCGCCCTGTGGCTGCATCTCAGCGAGGATAACTATTGGAAGATGAGGATTCTGGTCTGCTTTGACCACAATCTGGACCCCACCTACCGGGGTTTTCAGCAGACCCGCTCTCTGCTGGCCATCCGCTCAGGCGGAGGGTGGGGCAGGGGCTTTCTCCATGGTGCGCTGACCCAGAGCGTCAACCCCAGCGCCCTGCCTGCCAGACATACAGATTTTATTTTCTCCGTCTGCTGTGAAGAATTTGGAATGGTTGGAGGAATGCTTCTGCTGTTCCTGCTCACTGCCATTGTTCTGCGCTGCCTCGCCGCAGCAAGGCGGGCGGAAAATACCTTTTCCGGACTGGTTGCAGCAGGGGTGGGGACGATGCTGCTGGTGCAGGTGGTGCTGAATGTGGGCATGTGCCTGTTTGTGCTTCCGGTGATTGGACTGACCCTGCCCTTTGTCAGCTATGGCGGTTCCTCTCTGGTGACGGCATATGCAGCCATGGGGCTGGTTTCAGGAGTCGGCAGAAGAGGGAAAAACGCTGGATGGGCGAGAGGGAACCGTGAGACGGGAATATGAAAAGGAGACAGCCAAAGCTGTCTCCTGAAAAGTGTCAAGGTTGATCCAGTTTTATGGTCAGCACCGGACGGGCATCCAGCCCCTCCTCTGATCTGATGCGGCCATAGGTGTCGATTTCACCTTTGGTATGCACAAAACAGGCGCCGCCCTCGCCTGCGCCGGGGGTACTCAGCCACCATCCGGTTTTGGGCTTGTAGGAGTCCAGACGTTTCCCGTTTTCATCCGTGGCGTTGAGAATGGCATCGTATTGTTGTGCCTGTTCCTGACTGAGCAGAACCACCAGATCCCCGTCCTCGTTTTGGGGCACCAGACAGGAACGGTCGATCCGACCCAGACGGGACTGGTACCACTCGCCGTTGAGATAGGCACGAAGCTCGCTCTCCGGCCAGTCCCGACCCTGAGCGTCGAATACGGCACCTTCCCCGAACTCACCGATCAGCGTCACCTGGGACCCGTCGTTTTCCAGTACCATCCACTTGAGATAGCTGCTGCCTTTCATGCCCAGCGTGACCTTCTTGCCGGGCTGAGCCTCGGCCAGAGAGGAGAGCAGACAGCGCTGCCCCAGCTCTGCGGCATCCTCATAGTCTTCTACCAGACGGAATTTCTTGTAAGCGGAGGGATACTTTTCCTCACCCATGAAGTAGACGCCCCGCTGATAGCGGCATACGACAATCCGCTCTTCGGCACCGCTGACCTTTCTGGCTCTCAGATACCAGCTCAGGGCGTGGTCGTACTGCTGGTGATGATAATAAAAGTTTCCTATGGTGTATTGGAACTGACCGGTGTAAACCAATGCGGCTGCCGCAATGATACACGCACACACCACCGCCGCAATCAGCCGACGACTCATCCGGCGAGCGTGAAGCAACTTTTTCCGCTTTTGTGCTGCCTGTTTCCGGAGACTCTTTGCGGCTTCCAGATGACCGAAACGCCCCAGCTTCTGCCCTACATAGTAGTAGTCCTCCGGGGTCTTGGCTGCCTCGTAATCTGCTTTGACCTGTTCAAATGCGGCGTCCTGTTCCGTGCTCAGGGCCTCTTGTTCCATTGCCAGACAAGCGGCCTTCCGCTCCGGGCAGTCCTCATAGTCGCCCAGCTTTTCAAATGCCTCTGCCGCCTGATGGCTCAGGGCTGCCTTATCCGCATAAGAATCCGCCCATTGAATCCAGCTCTCCATTTTGAGAGCCTGTGCATAATCCCTGGCCATCTTTTCCTCCGGTGTCAGCGGGGGAGCCTTCGGCACCGGCTTTTTCTTCGATGCCGGTTTTTTGGCGGGGGCTGTTTTTTTCTCTTCAGGCAATGCGTTCATTCCTTCCCGGCTGCTGAGAGCCGTACAGATTGGTAGCTATATTATACTCACTTCCGGGAAAAAAGCAACTGTCTCCCAGTGTTTCCGGTCAAGAACAGGAAAACTGCGGCATTTCCCATTGACAGCGGCGGATTTCGTGGTAGAATATCCTCTGGTGTATCTGCTGTGACGAAGAAGAAGGATGGTCTGGCGGCTCTCAGCGAGCGGGGGATGGTGTAAGCTCCGCAGTCCGTGTCCATCTGTGCCCCTTCCGAGCTGCCTGCGAGGAGCAGGCCGGGTTACTCCCGTTACAGGGTGTCCGAGATTCTTCCTGACGGAAGAAAATCAGGGTGGTACCGCGAACCTCTGCCTTCGCCCCTGAATGGTCAATGTGACCGGGGCGGAGGCTATTTTTGTTGACTGGAGGAAACGAAATGAAACCCTTTGGCGTAAACGAGCTGCGGGAGATGTACCTGTCCTATTTTGAGAGCAAGGGACATCTCCGGCTGCCCAGCTTTTCCCTGATCCCGAAAAACGACAAGTCTCTTCTGCTCATCAATGCGGGTATGTCCCCCATGAAGAGCTGGTTCACCGGAGACGAGATTCCCCCCCGCCGCCGGGTGACCACCTGCCAGAAGTGCATCCGCACCGGCGACATTGAGAACATTGGTAAAACCGCCCGCCACGGCACCTATTTCGAGATGCTGGGCAATTTCTCCTTTGGCGATTATTTCAAAAAGGAGGCTATCCACTTTGCATGGGAGTTCCTCACCAGCCCTGACTGGGTGGGCATCGACCCGGACCGGCTCTATCCTTCCGTGTTTGCCGGCAACGAGACCACCCCTGCCGACGACGAGGCATTCCGCATCTGGAACGAGGAAATCGGCATCCCCGCTGATCGAATCTATAAGTTCGGCAAGGAGGATAACTTCTGGGAGCACGGCTCTGGTCCCTGCGGCCCCTGCTCTGAGATCTATTACGACCGCGGCCCGGAGTACGGCTGCGGCAAGCCCACCTGCGGCGTGGGCTGCGACTGTGACCGGTATATGGAGGTCTGGAACATCGTTTTCTCCCAGTTCGACAACGACGGCCACAACAACTACACCGAGCTGCGCCAGAAGAACATCGACACCGGTATGGGTCTGGAGCGCCTGGCTGTGGTGTGCCAGAATGTGAACTCCCTGTTTGACACGGACACTGTCATGCACATTACCAACCGGGTCAGCGAGATCACCGGCGCCCACTACGGCGAGAGCTACAAGAAGGATGTGTCTCTGCGTATCATCACCGACCATATCCGCTCCGCCACCATGATGATCTGTGACGGCGTGCTGCCCTCCAACGAGGGACGGGGCTATGTGCTGCGCCGTCTGCTGCGCCGGGCTGCCCGCCATGGCCGTCTGCTGGGGGTCAACCATCCTTTCCTCTATGACGTGTGCGACACGGTCATCGAGGTAAACAAGGGAGAATACACCGATCTGGAGACCCGCCGGGACTATATCGTCCGTATCATCAAGATGGAGGAGGAGAGCTTTGGCCGCACCATCGACGCAGGCCTGAAAATCTTCGCTGACCTGCTGGCTGACCACAAGGCCAAGGGGGAGAGCGTGTTCTCCGGCGCTGACGCCTTTAAGCTCTACGATACCTACGGCTTCCCCATTGACCTGACCATTGAGATGTGTGAGGACGAGGGCATGAGCGTGGATCAGGCGGGTTTCCAGCAGGAGATGGAGGCGCAGAAGGTGCGTGCCCGTGAAGCCCGTAAGGCGCTGGGCGATCTGGGCTGGGAGCGTATCGATCTGGGCGACATTGATAAGAACCCCACCAAATTTGTAGGCTATGACTACGAGGCCGCTGAGGGCAAGATCATCGCCATTGTGGAGAACGACGAGCCCTCCGGCACCATCAGCCAGGGACAGAAGGGTATTCTGGTGCTGGATCAAACTCCCTTCTACGCTGAGATGGGCGGTCAGGTAGGCGACCACGGCGTGATCTCCAACGGGGAGAACGTGTTTGTGGTCACCGACACCAAAAAGACCAAGGCGGGCAAGTACCTCCACTATGGCGAGGTGACGAACGGCTCTTTCTCTGTGGACGACACGGTAGCCGCCACCATTGACGTGGAGCGCCGCAACGCCATCCGCCGTGCCCACTCCGCCACCCACCTGATGCAGAAGGCATTGCAGACGGTGCTGGGCGATCATGTCCAACAGGCAGGCTCTCTGGTGGAGCCGGACTATCTGCGCTTTGACTTCACTCACTTTGCCGCAATCACCCCGGAGGAGCTGCTGCAAATCGAGGAGATTGTCAACGACTCCATTCTGGACGGTCACCCGGTGGAGGTGCGGGAAATGCCCATCAAAGAGGCACAGGAAATGGGCGCTATGGCGCTGTTTTCCGAGAAGTACGGCGACGTGGTGCGGGTGGTCAATATGGACAACTACTCCATCGAACTGTGCGGCGGCACCCATCTGGACAACACCGCCAAGGTAGGCTCCTTCCACATCATCTCCGAGGGCTCTGTGGCCGCCGGTGTGCGCCGGATTGAGGCCATTACCGGCAAGCGTGCCATCCGGGAGCAGCAGCAGATGAAGCGTCAGTTCCTGGATGCCGCCGGGCTGCTGAAGGCCAAGCCGGAGGAGCTGGGCGCCCGTATCTCCGCCCATCTGGAGGACATCAAGAACCTGCGCAAGACCATTGAGCAGTTCAAGGAGCGGGAAGCGCTGGGCGAGGCTCGCAGCTTCCTGGCCAGCGCCAAGGACGTGGGTGCGCTGAAGGTGGTCACCGCCAATCTGGGCGGCGTGGACGTGGCCGCCCTGCGGAAGATGGGCGACTTCCTCCGGGATAAGGAGCCCAATATCGTGGCGGTGCTCTCCGCTGTCAACGGAGAGAAGATTTCCTTCCTGGCTGTCTGCGGCAAGGAGGCCATCAAGGCAGGCGTGAAGGCGGGCGACGTCATCAAGACGGTCACCAAGGTCTGCGGCGGCTCTGGCGGCGGCAAGCCCGACTCCGCCATGGGCGGTGGCAAGGACGTGCTCAAGGTAGACGATGCCCTTGCCTGCGTAGACGATTTTGTGGCAGAAAAGCTGAACGGTTAATCAACGAAAACAGATCGGGAGGTAACAAGATGAACTGTCTCTTTTGTTCCATTGTAGAGGGAACCATCCCCAACAAGACAGTGTACGAGGATGATCAGGTCATTGCCTTTTACGACATTGACCCTCAGGCTCCGGTTCACTTTCTGGTGATTCCCAAGACCCACATCTCCTCTGTGGCTGCGGTCAACGGGGAGAATTCCGCCATCGTAGCTCATTGCTTTGAGGTGATTTCCCGGGTCACCAAGGATTTGGGCATCGACTCCTATCGTGTGGTGTCCAACATCGGCGAGCAGGCAGGCCAATCCGTCCCCCATCTCCACTTCCATGTGCTGGCGGGACGGGACATGACCTGGCCTCCCGGCTGATGGAATGTCCAAACCCATGCTGGATGTCATCTGTGCCGGACAGGCGGTAGTGGACTGCATCACCCGGGGCAGGGAGGAGAAACCCTACCGCCCCCATGTATACCGGGCCCAGTCCATTCGCCTGCGTCTGGGCGGCGATGCTGTCAATGAGGCAATCGCCTTGTCTGCTCTGGGGCGAAAAGCGGGGGTGGTCTGTGCCGTGGGAGATGACCCGGCGGGGCTGCTGCTGAAGCACGGTCTGGAACAGGCGGGGGTAGATACCAGCCGCATGACCACGGCGGTGGAGGAAACTCCCATTGCAGGCATCCACGTCAACGCAGACGGGAGCCGCTATTCCGTAAACGCCCCTGCCACCCGGCTGAAAGGCTACCAAATCGCCCCAGAGGCGCTTTCCGGGGCGAGGGTAGTCTCCCTTGCCAGCCTGTTTCGTCCACCCCTGGAGAACCCGGAACAGGTGAAAACGCTGATACGAGGGGCAAAAGCGCAGGGGAGCATCCTCTGTGCAGATACCAAGCTGCCCTTGCGGGATGGTGTCACGCTGGATTCCCTGAGGGAGGTGCTGCCTTTGGTGGACTATCTCTTTCCCAACGAGGGAGAGGCGGCGTACTACACCGGAGCGGGTGACTTCCCGGCGATGGCCGGGGCGCTGCGGCGATATGGAGTGAAAAACGTCATCATCAAGGCGGGTGCGCAGGGCTGCTATGTCAGCGGCGACGGCGTGGAGACCATGCTGCCCGCTGTCCCGGTATCTCAGGTGGTGGATACCACCGGTGCGGGAGATACCTTCGTGGCAGGCTTTCTGAATGCGCTGCTGGACGGAGGGAGCCTTCTGGACTGCGCCCATGCCGGGCTGACACAGGCGGCAAAGAAGATTTCCGGACAATGACAAGTAAATCAAACAGGAAAAAGGCTGTCTCCTTCGGGAGGCAGCCTTTTGACAGGAAAAGGGGCTGCCTTCCGAAGAAGACAGCCCCCCTCCCGGAATGGGAGAATAGAGAAAAGAGAGAGTTGCAAAATTATAAGTTGTGCTTCTCTGGGGCGTGTGCCTGACACATACCGCAGCTTGCACAGTTGCCGCCGCAGGAGGACTTGCCCGCCTTCCGGTCTCGGATCATCCCCCGGACAATCAACACAACCACCGCCACAATCACGGCGATAATCACGATGTTGACCAAATTAGCACCAATCCATGCTGCCATAGACAAAACCTCCTTTTACACGGAATTGATTAGTGGGTGGTCAGCTTCTGGGACTCCTTGTAGGGCTTGAAAAGCTGATAGCACATAGCCGCCAGCAGGGCGATGGCCACGATCAGCCCCAGAATGTTCATGCGGCCAGTGGCAAGGCTGCCCACCTGATACACAATGAGGGCAACAGCATAGGCAAACACACACATATAGCCGATGGCAAAGGCGGTCCACTTGCCGTTGTTCATCTCACGCTTGATGGCGCCCATAGCGGCAAAGCAGGGAGCGCACAGCAGGTTGAACAGCATGAAGGAGAAGGCGGCCAGCTTGCCGTTGTTGTTGGAGAAACGGTTGAAGTCGTCGTTGACATTGGCCCAGATCTGAGAGCCTTCCTCGTCCAGCTCCTCCATGACCGCCTCGCCGTTTTCATCAAAGAGCAGCTCGCCGGTTTCCTCGTCTACTGCCTGCTCTGCTTTGGCATCGAAGTTGTACAGCACGCCGAAGGTACCTACCACTTCCTCCTTGGCAATCAGACCGGTGACAGTGGCAACGGTGGGCTTCCAGGAACCGAAGCCCAAGGGCTTAAAGATGACGGACACAGGCTGAGCGATACCGGCGAGAATGGAATCGTCGGTGGCGGTAACCTCATCCGCCTCTACGCCCATGCGGTTGGCTACCTGCTCAATGTAGGTGGTGTTTTCCTCATCCCACAGCTCGTCTACCATGCCAAACTGGCCATTGACGGTGCCGAAGCCCTGGAGGAACCAGAGGACGATGGAGGAAATCAGAATCACAGTACCAGCCCGCTTGATAAAGGACCAGCCCCGCTCCCAGGTGCCCCGAAGCACGTTGCCCACGCTGGGAACGTGGTAGGCGGGCAGCTCCATGACGAAGGGAGCCGGATCGCCGGCGAACATCTTGGTCTTCTTCAGCATAATACCGGAGACGATGATGGCTGCCACGCCGATGAAGTAGGCGCTGGTAGCAACCCAAGTGGCTCCGCCGAACAGAGCACCGGCAATCAGACCGATAATGGGCATCTTAGCCCCGCAGGGGATAAAGCAGGTGGTCATAATGGTCATGCGGCGGTCCCGCTCATTCTCGATGGTACGGGAGGCCATGACGCCGGGCACGCCGCAGCCGGTGCCTACCAGCATGGGGATAAAGCTCTTGCCGGACAGGCCGAACTTGCGGAAGATACGGTCCATGATGAAGGCAATACGAGCCATATAGCCGCAGTCCTCCAACAGACACAGGAACAGGAACAGCACCAGCATCTGAGGCACAAAGCCCAGCACAGCGCCCACACCGGCGAAGATACCGTCGGCCACCAGTCCGGTGAGCCACGGCGCGGCACCCAGACCCTCCATAATGGCACGGGAGCCCTCTGTCAGCCACTCGCCGCCCAGCACGTCGTTGGCCCAGTCGGTGAGGAAGGTACCAAGACCGACGCCGCCGTCGGCGATGGAGGTGCCCATGCTCACAGCATAGACCACATACATAATCACGGCAAAGATGGGCAGCGCCAGAATCCGGTTGGTGACGATCTGGTCGATCTTGTCGGAGGTACTCATCTCCCCCTTGCGGTTCTTTTTGTAGCTGCCCTTCATCACCTCGGCGATGTAGAGATAGCGCTCGTTGGTGATGATGCTCTCAGCGTCATCATCCAGTTCGCTCTCAGCAGCCTTGATGTCCTGCTCGATGTGATCCAGCGTGGACTGGGAGAGGTTCAGCTTTTCCCGCACCTTTTCGTCCCGCTCAAAGACCTTGATGGCATACCAGCGCTGCTGTTCCTCCGGCATACTGTGGACGGAGACCTCTTCAATGTGGGCAATGGCGTGCTCCACCGGGCCGGAGAAGGTGTGCTGCGGCACGGTCTTGCCGTTGGTAGCGGCTTCCACACAGGCTTTTACCGCAGAATCTACGCCGTCTCCTTTGAGGGCGGAGATTTCCACAATCTGGTACCCCAGCGCCCGGCTCAGCTCCTTGGTGTTGATCTTGTCCCCAGCCTTGCGCACCAAATCCATCATGTTCAGGGCGATGACCACAGGAATGCCGATCTCCACCAGCTGGGTGGTGAGGTACAGGTTGCGCTCCAGGTTGGTGGCATCCACAATATTGAGAATTACGTCAGGGCGCTCGTCAATCAGGTAGTTCCGGGCCACCACTTCCTCCAACGTATAGGGGGAGAGGGAGTAGATGCCGGGCAGGTCGGTGACCTGCACGTCCTTCTGACCCTTCACCCGGCCTTCCTTTTTCTCCACCGTCACGCCGGGCCAGTTACCAACATACTGCTGTGTACCGGTGAGGGCGTTGAACAGGGTGGTCTTGCCGCAGTTGGGGTTGCCGGCAAGGGCAATACGAATCTGCTTCTCCATGTTTTTCTGCCTTCTTTCTGTATTACTGCACTTCGATCATGTCGGCGTCCGCCTTGCGCAGGGAAAGCTCATAGCCCCGCACCGTGACCTCTACCGGATCACCCAAAGGGGCGACCTTACGCACATAGACCTCCACGCCTTTTGTGATGCCCATGTCCATGATACGGCGCTTGACTGCGCCCTCTCCATGCAGCTTAATTACCTTTACGGTTTCGCCAATTTTGGCTTCCTTCAGGGTTTTCATCCTTTTTTTCTCCTTTATACCATGATTTTTTGAGCCATTTCCTTGCTGATTGCCACCCGGGACTCCTTCACCTTGACGATCAGGTTGCCATTGATGGTGTTCAGAATGGTGATTTCACTGCCTGCCACAAAGCCCAGATCCTCCAGATGCTTTTTGGTTTCGGCAGAACCGCCCACCTTGTGAATGATGTTCGGCTTTCCGGCGTCCGCCAGAGTCAACGGCATCATTCCGTTCCCTCCTTCACATGAACTCCAACGGCAGATCAGACTGACTCTGTTAGAGCTTTATAATGGTTAGAAACTACTAACCATTTGTTAGTTTATCATTACTAACAATAGTTGTCAAGACTAACACCTGAAAAAGAAAAGACCAGAGGCTGCCGACTTACGCCGACAGCCTCTGGCAGAGAAAAGGGAGAAAAGAGAAAAACAAAGAAAAGAAAGAAAGGAGGTACAGCGGGAGCCTCACTCCCTTGCTGTGCTTGTATCATAACAGGAAACCAAAGGGAAATGATGGACGAAGTGCGAATAGAATGTGAAGGAATTGTAAAGAAAGCAAGGTTGCGCCAAGGCTGTCCGGGATGCTATAATGAACCCATAGAAAAAATGTGGGTAAAGAACCTGCCCACGGGAAAAGGAGAGAGACTCATGTTGTTTGTCTGTTACCCCAAATGCTCCACCTGCCAGAAGGCTTCCAAGTGGCTGCAAGCGCGGGGAATGCAAGTGGAAGTCCGTAACATCAAAGACCAGCGCCCCACAGCGGAGGAGCTGAGGCAGTGGTATCAGCGCAGCGGTCTGCCCCTGAAGCGGTTTTTCAATACCAGCGGCAACCTCTATAAGGAGTTAAAGCTGAAAGACCGCCTGCCTGCCATGAGCGAAGAGGAGCAGCTTCAGCTTTTATCCACCGACGGTATGCTGGTCAAGCGTCCCCTGCTGGTGGGGGAGGACTTTGTGCTCGTGGGCTTCCGGGAGGCAGAGTGGGCAGAAAAGCTGGGCAAGTAGAGGAAAAGAATGCGCCCCGGACGGACTGTCAGGGGCGCAAAGGAGGAAAAAGAAGAAAAAAGAGAAAAGCGATATAAAAACGGATTGCTCCGGAGTTATTTGTCCGGTGCCGGGAAAGGCGGCTGCCTGTTTGGCACCGGTAGAGAAAAGAAAAGAGAGAGCCGGCAGTGGGGACCGGAGTCCCTTGCCGTGATGTTAGAATAGCAGATTCTCCCCTGGAGCGGGTGAACGAATTGAAACCGAATTGTGAAGGGTTTGTAAAGAACCTCATGAGAAGAAAGGAAGTAGGAAGGATGAAAAGAAGAATTGCTCTGCTGCTGGTATTTGCGCTGGCATACTCTCTGATGGGATGCGGAGGGGGCGAGCGTGCCGTACAGGAGCCGGAAGAGGAGGAACCCATCGCCGTCACCGGAGGCTGGGCGATGGCGGACACCCCAGAGCTGACCGACCATCGGCGGGAGATAGCAGAGCAGGGCATCGCCCAGCTGGCTGGGATGGACGGCACGCCCCTTGCGTATGTCGCCAGTGAGAGCGGAGAGGCCACCGACCACTGTATCCTGTGCGCCCTTACCTCAGAGGAACCGGATATCCCCGACGAGCTGGCGCTGCTGATCTGCCGGGAGCAGGGGGAAAAGGTAGAGGTGCTCCAGATCATGGCCGCCGGGGCAGAGGTGCCGGAAGCAGGCTTGGCCGGGGGCTGGACCATGGCGGAGAGCCCGGTGGTCACCGATGAAGTGGCGGATCTCTTTTTCAAGGCCACATCCGGCTTTACCGAGGACTCTTTTCTCCCGATTGCTCTGGTGAGTACGCAGGTGGTGGCAGGGACGAACTACTGTATTCTCGCCTGCAATGAGACGGACGCTGCGGAGGAAGTGACGGACTACGCCCTGTTCTACATCTATCAGGATTTGCAGGGCAACGTGGAAGTGAGTGATATTGCCTATTTCCTCGCCAACGAAGGCTGAATAGACGGGGAAACGCCCCTCTGGCATAGCCAGAGGGGCGTTTTTGCGTCAAAACGGCGAAATTACACGCCGGAGTAAGCGGCAAAGCCTGCGTCAATGGGCAGCACCACGCCGGTGATGGCGCTGGCAGCCTTGTCGTCGCACAGGAAGAACACGCCGCCCAGCAGCTCGGCAGAGTCCACGAAGCGCTCCATGGGGGTGTTGCGGAGAATTTTGTCAGAGCGCTTGGTGGGGGTGCCGTCCGGGTTGAACAGCAGAGCACGGTTCTGGTTGGAGACCAGGAAGCCGGGGGCGATGGCGTTGCAGCGGATGCCGGTGCCGGCAAAGTGAGTGGCCAGCCACTGGGTGAAGTTGGAGATACCGGCCTTGGCTGCGGAGTAGGCGGGGATCTTGGTCAGGGGGGTGTAGGCGTTCATGGAGGAGATGTTCAGAATGCAGCCGCTCTTGCGCTCCACCATGTCCTTTGCAAAGGCCTGAGTGGGCAGCAGGGTGCCTTGGAAGTTCAGCTTGAACACGAAGTCCACGCCGCCGGCATCCAGATCGAAGAAGGTCTTCTGTCCCTCCTGCGCCTCATGCTGATACTCGTTGTCAGTGGTAGCCCGGGGATTGTTGCCGCCAGCGCCGTTGATGAGAATGTCGCAGGGTCCCAGATCGGCCAGCACCTTTTCGTGAACAGCGGCCAGTGCCTCCGGCTCCAGCACGTTGGCCTTGTAGCCCTCGCAGATATAGCCCTCCGCCTTGCACTCGTCAGCCAGCTTCTTCACAGCGTCCTCGTTCAGGTCAAGCGCGGCAACCTTAGCGCCGGCCTGAGCGAAAGCCCGTGCCATATCGCCGCACAGCACGCCGCCGGCGCCGGTGATGACCACTACTTTTCCGGTAAAATCAATGTTCAAAGGCAGATTCATCATGTTAAAGACTTCCTTTCAAAAAATACAGTCAAATATTTCTTACGCTTTTCCATCCAGACGTTCCAGCAGATCCCAGACGCCCATCATATACTGAATGCCCAGCGCCCGGTCGTACTTGCCGTAACCGGGGCGGCAGCTTCCGGGGCCTTCCTCCCAAAGCTGACGGCCATGGTCAGGACGGAGATACCCCTCAAAGCCGCAGTCGTGGTAGGCGCGCAGCACTTCAATAATGCCCGTCTCACCGCAGCAGTCCCGGTGAGCGGCCTCGGAGAAGTCTCCGTTGGGGAAGTGGTGGATGTTGCGCACATGACCAAAGGCAATCCGGTCACAGTGCTTGCGGATAATGTCGGCGCAGTTGTTGGCCGGGTTGGCGTTCAGGCTTCCGGTGCAGAGGGTGAGACAGTTGCAGGGATGGTCTACCATTTTCAACAGCTTGTCGCAGGCGGCCTCGTCCACCATCAGCCGGGGCAGACCGAAGATGTCCCATGGAGGGTCATCCATATGGATAGCCATTTTGATGCCGGCCTCTTCGCAGGTGGGCATAATCGCCTCCAGAAAATACTTCAGGTTGTCCCAGAGCATATCCTTGGTGACCGGGGCGTAAGCCTTGAACAGCTCGTCCAGCTTGGCCATCCGCTCCGGCTCCCAGCCGGGGAAGGTCATGTTGTATTTCTCGGTGAAGTTCAGGATGTACTCCGCCATGGCCTTGTAGTCGTCCTGAATCATGTCCTTCTGATAGAACAGGGCGGTGGAGCCGTCGCCCACCGGGTGGAACAAGTCGGTTCTCGTCCAGTCAAAGATGGGCATGAAGTTATAGCAGATGACCTTCACCCCGAACTTGCCCAGATTGCGGATGCAGGTTTTGTAGTTCTCAATCAGCGCATCCCGGGTGGGAAGACCGATTTTGATGTCGTCGTGGACATTGACGGATTCCACCACCTCAGCGTCAAAGCCGTAGGCGTGAATCTGGTCTACCACTTCCTTGATTTCCGCTTCCTCCCAGATTTCGCCGGGCATTTTGTGGTGCAGCGCCCACACAATGCTCTCTACGCCGGGAATCTGCTTAATGTCCTGCAAGGTGACGGGGTCATTTCCCTCCCCGTACCAGCGCCAGCCCATTTTCATAGCGGTTTTCTCCTTTCAGATCAAATACGATATTCGGCGGGGATATCCTCCACCGTCTGAATGGTGCTCATTGCCTGCTCGAGGGTCTGTCCGTTGGCGATGGCTATACGCCGGGCGTGGTTGACAGCCTGAATTTCTTTCATCTTCTCCCCGGTGAGGGCGTAGTTACGCATGGCCAGCAGGGTTGCTGCCCAAGCCACCATGGGGATGACGCAGAACAGTACAATCACCACCTTGTTCATGCCGGGAACATAGGGGTCATACTGGGTAGGCAGAATGTCCAGCCCAATCAGACTCACCGCAATGCCCACCACCGTGGCGGACAGGGAGGAAACCAGCTTGTCCACCAGAGAGAACAGGGTACCCATAATGCCGGGAATGTACTTGCCGGAGCGGTAGGTCTCATAGTCGGAGCAGTCCGCCACCATGGGGATAGGCATATCCGCAGTGGCGTAGTAAGCGCCGTAACCCACTCCGAAGAATATTATAAACAATACAGTGTACAGATTCAAGGCCAATCCGTGCTCACCGAAGAAACTCAGGTGCATGGCGGCATTGTCCGGGTTCCACATCAGCAGCAGCGCCAGCACGCCCACATAGCAGATCAGCGCCACCGACACATACCGGAGCAGAGAGGCTTTCTGTCCGTGCTTCTGGGAGGTGCGCACGGTGAGCACGAAGAAGGGAGCGGAGCAGACATAGCCCAGCACCATCATAGGCAGGTACAGCCCGTCGTAGTTGCCCATCATGCAGCCGTAGAGCATACACAAAACGGTGGTGTTGGTGGCGATGGAGAGGGCCAGCTTGCAGCCTGCCCCGGCCACCATCAGCCGCTGCATGGGGTTGTTGTTTTTGATGATCTCCAAGTATTCGCTGATCTTTACCTTCTCTGCGTTCTCCCCGCCGATACCGAAGTATTTGGGCTGATCCTTTTCCCAAATGCCGATGAGGGCCAGCACGGTGAGGGCGATGGAGATGACAATGCCCACCGGAGCCAGCGCCCGGAAGAAGGAGGCGGAGGAGTAGCCCCCCTCAAAGGAGCGGGCGAGAATGGGGGCAAAAAACTGCATAGCGCCCATGCCCAGCAGGGAGCCCACGGTATTGAAGATGGTGAACAGGGGGCGCTGCTTGGGGTCGTTGGTGAGCACGGTCTGACCGGCACGGGTGCAGGAGGTCTGGAAGGTATAGCCAATCACCCAGATGAAGTACAGCCCCACAAAGGCCACATACCGCAGCCACATCATGGTGTCAGGGATCACGGGGGTGATGCAGTACAGAATCAGCACGGAAACCGCCATGATGGCGTTGCCGATGGCCATAAAGGGACGGAACTTGCCGAATTTGCCGTTGGTGCGGTCCATCAGAGCGCCGATGATGGGGTCGGTGATGGCATCCGCCAGACGCATGGCGGTGACCATGACGGAGGCGAAGATGGTGCCAAGGGTGAGGATGTTCGCGCCAAAGGTGGCGATATAGCTGAGCACCAGCACATAGTACACATTGGTTGCGCCGTTGTTCAGGGGAAAGAGCACAAGTTGATAGGTTTTTGCCCGGTTGACCACCGGTGCAGCGTTGGATTCACTCATGTTTCGCTTTCACCTCTCTAGTAGCACCCCCACCTCCGCGGAGGTGGGGATGGGAAGAACTGGGGATTACTGCTTTTGCGCTTTTTTCAGCTTCACATGCTTGGACAGGTTCACAGCGCCTACCACGGTGAGAACTGCGGTGCAGCCGATGAGGGCATACAGAGCAAGCTGCCACCAGGGGGTCACGTCCACGATCTGGGTGTTGGCATCCCAGCCGTTCATGGCGTTGGAGTTGACCACGGTGTAGAGAATGTGGTGCATGGCCTCCCGCATCTCGCTGACCAGATAGGGGTCAGAGGCATAAGCGCCTGCGGCAGCGGTGTGGATCATGGGCATGGGGCTGTCCCAGATGTCGGAGCCGCCGATCATGCCGTCAGGCACATCCATATACTGGCTCAGACCGGAGAAGTCGGTGATGCTCATGCCCCGCATACCCAGCTCGCCACGGAGATAGGCGGTCTGGAGGTTGTAGTACTCGCCGCACCACTGAGCGCCCCAGCGGTTGAAGCCGGACATGACGCACCATGCGCCGCCGTCGGTGACGGCCTTGTCAATGTCTTCCAGATAGATTTCACGGGCGGTCTGCTCGTTGAGCCAGGTGTTCACGCCCCGGCGGCTGGACTCGGAGTCGTTCAGGGCAACGTGCTTCAGATACACATACACGCCCTTGGACTGGATGCCCCGGGTCTCGGCGGCGCAGATGGTGCCGGCAACGAAGGGGTCTTCGGAATAATACTCAAAGTTACGTCCGGAGTAAGCGGTGCGGTGCATATTCACGCCGGGGCCGTACAGACCGGAGTAGCCCATGCCCAGACAGTCCTCACCGATGAGGCGTCCCACATCCTCCATGAGTTCCACGTTCATAGTGGCGGCCATTACGTCCTCAGAGGTGTAGCACATACCGGACACGCCGCCCACCAGACTGGCGGTAAGACCCTGAGGTCCGTTCTCGTCCTTGGTAGCGACCTTGTTGATGGAGCGGCACATTTTGGTGTTGTGGAAGCCCAGGGTAATGGTCTGCACCATCTCATCGAAGGTCAGCTCGTCCAGCAGGAGATCCCACTGCTCGTCGTCATAATCCTTACCCATGAGGGAAGCCAGATTGATGCCGTTCTGAGCGCCCAGCGTGGGCATGACTGCGTCGGCGTGGTCAGCGGCGTTGTACTGGTTGAAGGCCAGCGCAGCGGCCAGAGCGTCTGTGGCAGAGAGCACCACAGGAGCGGTAGGATAGGTGCCAGCCCAGTCGGAACGGGTCATCCAGACCACCTCGCCGGGGGAGACAGAGCTCTTGTTGGGGTCGGCCTCGTCAAACAGGTTGGTGATGGCCTCGCCCGTGGGTGCGGTAGCAAAAATCTGGGTATCCAGAGCGTCGTTGACCCACTTGCCGGTGAGAGCGGCGTTGCCCTCGTCGGTCATGCCGTTGGCGGTGGTAAAGCCCTTGGCGGCCAGAATGTTGTTCACAGCCTCATGAGCGCCGTTTGCCACGGTGAAGTAGTAATCGCCAGCGTCCAGAATGTAGGTCTTGGCGCCGTTGGCGTCATAGGTGCGAAGCTCGCTCTTGGGTACGTTGACGGTGACAGTGGCGGAAGCGCCGGGCTCCAGCACGTCAGTCTTGGCAAAGCCGCACAGCTCCACAGCGGCCTTCTCAATGCCGTTGGCCTTGTCATAGTCGTTGTAGGGGGACTGGAAGTAGACCTGAACCGTCTTTTTGGCGGCCACATCGCCGGTGTTGGTGACGGTGACGGTCACGTCAAAGCTGTCGCCGTTATCGGTGAGGGCGTAATCGCTGTAATCGAAGGTGGTGTAGCTGATGCCATAGCCGAAGGGATAGGCGACGGTGGAGGCGTAGTCATAGTCCCCGGCGTTTCCGGTGCCCATGACCGCATCCTCATACCGGGTCTCGAAGTAACGATAACCCAGATAGATGCCCTCCTGATACACGCTGTACATACCCTGCACGTCAGCGCCGTCGGTGAGCAGACCCAGCTCGGCAGCGTTGGTATAGGGCTGAGAGTAGAAGTTGTGGGTGGCGGGATTTGCCAGATTGTCATACAGATAGGTGTCCACCAGAGAACCGGAGGGAGCCACAGCGCCGGACAGCAGAGCGGCTACGCCGTTGGCACCGGTCTGACCTACGTCGCCCACCCACATACAGGCGTCCACACCGTAGTCCACGCCGCAGATTTCGGGGTTGAGAAAGTCCAGCTCGATGGCGTTGGAGGTGTTCAGCAGCACAATGATGGACTTGAACGCACCTGCGTCCTTCTGGGCCTTCAGACCGGCGAGCAGGTCCATTTCCTCCTGACTCAGCTCCAGATAGTTGCCGCTGCCTTCCTGACCCACGGCGTACTTCAGCTCGCCCATGGTGACAGCGCCGTCGCTGGTGCCTGCTTCCAAGTCCTTCTCCTGCACGGAGGTGTTGGCCATCATGGAGATAGTCGCATCACCGTCAGGCAGGTCAGCACCCTCGCCGCCGGAGCGGGAGAGAACCACGATGGCTGCATCGCCGTACTCAGCGAAGGAGGCGGCGTTAGCGCCCTCCACCTCTGCCCAGGGGGCTTCGTTCACCGCATACTGTGTGTTGGCGGCCAGCTGGTCGGAGATGGCGTCAGGGGTGATACGGCCATACTTGTCAGCGGTGGAGACGTACCAGTCCCACAGGCTCTGGTTGATCTCAATGCCCTGAGCGGCAAGGCCGTCCTTGAGGGTGGGCGCCTTGCTGGTGTCCACGCTGCCGGAACCGGTGCCGCCGTACATCAGATCAACGCTGCCACGGGCGAACAGGCTGACCTTTGCGCCGGAGGCCAGAGGCAGAGCGGCGTTGTCATTCTTCAGCAGAGCGGCACCCTCGCTCTCCACGGTGGCGCACAGCTCCTCCTCGTAGGCCACACGGTCGGCCTCGGAGGCGAAGTCACTGGGGAAGTAGATGTCCTGGGTGGCGCCCTTCACCTTGAAGGTGGGGGTGTCCAGCGCAACATTGATGGTGGTGGCGTACATGTTTGCCACATAGTTGGCCACGATGGACGCAACCAGCAAAATGGCAAAGATGGCGGTGAGGGTAGTCCAGAGGGCTACTTTCGGTTTCTTTTGCATATGTTTTCCTCCTCAATTTTTTTTATCTGTCTCACAGAGACATAGATAACCATGCAGAATAGGCTGATTCAGCGCAATCATACCCAGTTGGCGCTGTTGCTGCTCTTGGCGGAGAGCTTGTAGTCCGGGTTGGGGGTGTCTACCTTGCGGATACGGGCGGTATCGCTGAGAGAACCTGCCACGGCACGGATCTCATGCTCCCCGGTGATAGGCACCTCAAAGGTAAACACATAGCTGCCTCCCTTGCGGGCGATCAGCTTGCCGTCGCAGTACAGCTCCACAGCGCTCTGGTTGGAGTAGACCTTTACCGTGGTCTTACTCTCCGGGCGATCCACATACCGCTTGGAGCAGATATGCACCATAGGCTCCGGGTTCCAGCGGCATTTGTAGAGGTAGAAGCTGTCCTTTTTCGTCTTGCGGTCGAAGGTGACCAGTCCCTTGTGGTTCATACCCGGCTCACCGCCCTGATCCCGGGCATCGGCAGCAAAGTCAAACATATTCCAAACGTGAGTTGCCCACATCCAGGGGCGCTTGGCGATGAATTCTGCCAGATACTCATGGTAAATCGCCTGATATTCCTCACTGTGATCTCCCCGGCGGGGCTTGGAGGAGTGGAGATTGGGCATTCCCTCCGCACCGTACTCGGAGTAGCCCAGCGCCCGGTTGGGATAGCGCTTGTGGAAGAAGTCCACCCACAGGTCATTCAGCTTTAATCCTGGCACATACCAGCCCAGATACAGGTTCCAGCTCACCACATCGGTGATGTGTGCCACCGGGTTGAAGGGACCGCACATGGCGTAGCAGGCAAGGGTGGTGAACCGGGTGGGGTCCATCTGATGCACCAGATCGTTGAGCATACGGTGGTTGTCCAGCATATCCTCCTTGTGCTTGTTGATAATGGTGATCTCGTTGGACACGCCCCAGCAGACGATGGAGGGATGATTGTAGTTCTGGATAATCAGCTCCTTCATCTGGCTGACGGTATTTTCCCTGCCATTTGGCATGTGCATGGAGATGTAGGGAATCTCCGCCCAGACCACCATGCCACGACGGTCACACAGGTCGTAGAAATACTGGTCGTGCTGATAGTGAGCCAGCCGGACGGTGTTGCAGCCCATCTCGCAGATGAGGTCCATATCCTCCTCGTGCATCTCCCGGGTGATGGCGTTACCCAGCCCTTTCCGATCCTGATGCCGGCTGACCCCACGCAGGGGATAGAGCCGCCCGTTGAGGAAGAACCCCTTTTTCGGGTCCACATGGAAGGAACGCACCCCGAAGGGAATGTCCAGACAGTCGGTGACGGCTCCGCCTTTTACCAGCTCCACCCGGGCGGTGTACAGATAGGGGTCCCGAATGCCGTCCCAGAGGTGGACGTTGGCGAGAGGGATTTCCGTCTGCTCTCCGGTGCCTTGGGCAACCACAGCGCCCTTGTCATCCAGCACGCTCACCTTTACCTGTTCCGGATTGCCTACGGGATAGCTTTTCACCTCCACTGTGGCATCCTTGCCCTTGACGGTGGGAGTGACCATCACCCCGCAGCCGCCGAAGTAGTCCAAGTCCAGATGGCACTTGTTCACCGTCAGCAGCTCCACATCCCGGTAGATGCCGCCGTAGAAGGTGAAGTCCGCCTTTTGGGGATAGACCCGGTCATTGTCCGAGTTGTCCACTTGGACCTCCAGATGGTTTTCAGGCTTCAGCAGGGGGGTAATATCCTTGCGAAAGGTGGAGTAGCCGCCGTCATGGCGCATGACCTCAGCACCGTTGAGGGTGACCACCGCACTGGCGTTGACGCCGTGGAACTGCAAATAAACCAGCTCATGGTCTCTATCAAAGTCAGGGCAGGCGAAGTCCCGTTCGTAGGACAGGCAGCCCCGGTAGTAGTCGTTCCCGCCGTCCTGCCCGTCAATGGCGTTCCAGGTATGGGGGACATCTACCCGCTGGGTTTTCCCGTCCCTGCCGTGAAACAGCCAGAGCTGATTCAGGTTTACTGTTTTCCTCATTCTCTCTCTCCTCTCCTGTGGTTTTTGCAATGTTTTGTAGCTGTTTTGTATTATATCTTGTGAAGAACCCTTTTTCAATCCCTTTTCCACAACTGGTCATTCCGGTGTCGTAAGTGGTCAAACAGGGGCTGTCTCAGTGGAGACAGCCCCTGTTCAGGCGTTAAATGTATTGTGGTTTCCGTTGCCGGCTTACAGCGGGAACACCATTTTCAGGGTGAAGCACCCATCCCGGGTGTCTACCGTCAATTCTCCTCCATATCTACGCACGGTGGAGCGCATACTGCGCACGCCAAACCCGTGATAGCCGTCCTGAGGCTTGGTAGAGCGGGGAATGCCGTCCTCAAAGACCAGCTCTTCCTCCAGCGGATTGGTGATGCTGACCAGCACCAGACTTTGTCTCCGGTAGACCACCACATCAATGGTACGCAGCTCCTTGCGGCGGAACTGCTGCACCGCCTCAATGGCGTTGTCCATAGCGTTGCCCATCAGGGTGTAGATGTCCACCGGGTCCATAAAACGCAGACACGCCCCATCAGCCACGCAGGTGACGACAATGTCATGGGCATTACAGTACAGGCTCTTTTCCGTGAGCACCGTGTCCAGCGTCTCGTTTCCGGTTTTCACCATGGAATCGTAGATGTCCACATTGCTTTGGATTTCCCGAAGGTATCGTTCCCGCTGCTCGCTGCCCTCCATGGTACGCATGGCGGCCAGCATATGCTTCAGATCGTGGGTTTTCTGGTTGATAATGGCGATGCTCTCTTTGGATTGCTCATACTGGGACTTCTGCTTCCGGTAAAGCAGCTCGATCATATCCCGCTCCTGACGCACGGCGCTTTCCTGAAACAGCGCAGCCTGAAGGTCAAGCACAATGAGACAGTAGAACTGCGCCATCACCAGCACCAAAGCCAGTATCCCCTGCAAGCGGAACTGCCCGCCATGAAAGAAACCATAGGTCAGCGCCACGAAGATGACAAAAAGCAGCACGGCGCTGGTGGTCTGCCGTGGTCCCACATGCTGACGCTGATAAATGGGAAGCCAGATTTGCACGGTAAAGCCCGCCGCAAGATACAGCGCAGCAGAAATCACCACCCGCATCACCAGCGCATTTTCTGAAGCGCCGGCCACAGAGGAGGAAAAGCTGGCAAACCGGCACAGCTCGTAGACCAGAATGTGCATCTGGATGCCCCAGATGCCGCAATAGAGTATCACGCTCTTTCCTGTCTGGCAGCAGACCAGCCCGTACAAAAACAGATAGAGCAGCCCCACCAGCGCCAAAAGGAAAATCTGCGGGGCAGAAACGTGCAGAACAAAACCCAGCAGAATTCCAACCAGCAGAAAGATAACCGTTTTCTGCGTCCAACCATCCCTGCGGGGCAGAGGGGAGAAAAACACCAGCCCGCTGCACCAGAGCAAAACCCCTTCCAACAGACGGGACAGGGTGAGAAGGGGGATGCCGTTCATGCCTCGCCTCCCATGCTGTCCGCCATGGCGGCGAGAAAAGCAGAGCGGCTGCGGCGGCTCATCTCCAGCTCGTGGCCCTCTACGATGACGCTGTTTTTGCGAATCTCAGAGACATGAGCCAGATTGACCAGATACCAGTGGTTGCACTTGGCAAAGTGATAGTGGGAGAGGGACTGTTCCGCTTTCTGCATGGTGCCTCTCAGGACGATTTCGCCCTGGGTGGTGTGGTAGTGGAGGGTGTGATTTTCCACCTCCACATAGAGAATGTCCCGTGTGCGTACCCGCTTCATCCCAGAGGGCAGGGATAGAGTGATGGTAGAGCCCATCCGGCTCTCCACCCGGCGCACCACCCGGGCGAATTTGCGCTCAAAGGTTTCATAGGCCAGCGGCTTGAGCAGGTAATCCAGCGCCCCCACCTCGTAAGCGTTGATGGCATACTGAGACAGGGAGGTGATAAACACAAGCACCACTTCCTCGTCCCATTTCCGGATGTGCTGAGCCGCTTCAATTCCCGACATATCCGGCATATTGATATCCAGAAATACCATGTCGTAGACGGGCTTAAACTCGTCTACCAGATTTTTACCGGAGGTGAAAAAATGATATTCCAGCTCCAACTGGTGCTCCCGGCCATAGCGGGACAAAAAATCCCCCA
The DNA here is from genome assembly GCA_000421005.1 of Clostridiales bacterium NK3B98. Lineage (GTDB taxonomy): Bacteria > Bacillota > Clostridia > Oscillospirales > Oscillospiraceae > Onthomonas. The sequence continues at coordinate 40,183 of ATWA01000007.1, read as the reverse complement.
ACTGCTGCCGAAACACCTGTTCATCTTCTGCAATCGCAATTTTTAGCATCGCCTATCGCCTCATTGTCCTATTCCGAATACAGAAACTCCGATACCATATGATAGCAGAACCAGGGAAGAAAAGCAAGAAGCGAAAAACTACTTGTCGGAACTGAAAACTTCGGATATAATCAGGAGAGAAACAGGACGAGGTGAAGGAAATGAAACTGGCAGTTATCATCTTATTGATTGTACTGGTGCTGTTGCTTGGGGCTGGGTGGTTTATGGCTGGCTACACCGTGAGCATACCCCGTCAGACGCTGGAACAGGCACGACAGTGGCAGCAGGAGCATTATGATATTGACTGGTACGATACGCTGGAAAAGCAGGACTATACTGTTTCCGGGTTTGAGGGCTATGAGCTGCATGTGCAGCATCTGGTCAACCGGTCGGGCAGCGGAAAATATGTCATCCTTTCCCACGGGTACACCGACAATCGGTATGGCAGCCTGAAATATGCGCAAATCTACTTAAAACAGGGCTATCAGGTGATTCTCTATGACTTGCGGGGACACGGAGAGAACGAGCCCACCTTCTGTACCTATTCCGTCCGGGAGGGGCGGGATCTGGACGCCCTGATTCGGGACACCCGGACACGCTATGATGATCTCACCCTTCTTGGTATTCATGGGGAATCCCTCGGCGCTGCCACGTCGGTTGCCTGTCTGCAATATCATCCGGAAATTGACTTTGTGGTGGCGGACTGCGGTTTTGCCAGCATTGCCGACGTGCTGAAAAACGGAGCGAAAAGCGCCCATGTGCCCGGCTGGATAATCGACCTGGCAGGTCTGGTGGCCAAGCTGCGCTTTGGGTACGGCTACGCAGAGATGTGCCCTGTAAATGCTCTTGCGGGGAATCAAATTCCCATTCTCTTTCTCCACGGTGAGCAGGACACCTTCATCCTTCCGGAACACAGCCGCCGGATGGAACAGGTAACCGCAGGCGTGCACGAGCTGCATCTGATTCCCGGCGCAGGTCACGCAGAGAGCGTACTCACCGACCCGGAGGGATACGAAGCGTACGTCACAGCGTTTTTGGAAAAAGTGACCGGGTAGGGCTGACCCGCTTGAAATCCTATCAACCTTACGGTATAATAGGTAAAAACGTCAGGTGAGGTGGAGGGTATGATGATTTCCACAAAGGGGCGGTATGCCCTTCGGATTTTGACCGATCTGGCTGAGCATTCCGCCCAGAGCTATGTCCCCCTGAAGGAAGTTGCCCAGCGTCAGGAGATCTCGGAGAAATATCTGGAAAGCATAGTGAAAGAGCTGGTAAAGGGGGGCATTCTGGAAGGATTGCGGGGCAAAGGCGGGGGATACCGTCTCAGCCGCAGTCCGGATTCCATCAGCGTACTGGATGTACTGGAGCGGATGGAGGGGACGCTGGCACCGGTCGCCTGTCTGGAAGCGGACAGCAAAGCCTGTCCCCGCATGGCCACCTGCCGCACCATTGGTATGTGGGAGGGGCTGAATCGGGTGGTGCAGGATTACCTCAGCGGCTTTACTATCCAAAGCCTCATGTCCCGGGAGGAAGACGGATACGACTATATGATCTGAAACGAGCGGTGCCTGACTCATCAGGCACCGCTCGCTGCTGTCTTTATTCATCGTCGTAATCATCATCATCGTAATCGTACTGACTGGGAGCGTCCCCCTTGCTGCGAACCACCTCAGCCACGTCGGTAGTCTCTGCCAGCTCTCGCAGCACCTTGCACTGAAAGACCCATTCGTCCCCGAAGTCAAACAGGAACTTGAAGGCCATCCCTTTCACCAGCCCCAACTGCCCCAGCCGAACCCGGCTGGAATGGCGGGACATGGGGAGATCGGTGGAATCCGGGTCATTGCTGTAGCAATCCCTGCTGTCCCATGTGCGGTTGTCCATCCCAAAGAGGTGGAGATGGTCATTTTCAAAATCAAAGGCGTCCAAAATGTCCTGCGCCAGATCGTCCAGCGTATCCCCACCGGAGAGACGGATGTGGCGGTAGCAGCCCGTCCCCAGAGAGACGCTGATGACGTAGGAGCAATCCGCATACTTGCGCTTCGGCTTTCCTTTTGCGCTGCCCTTTTTTGGCAGCCGGGTGACCTTGGAAGAAGGGGCGGGCGCAAACGCCAATGCCAGCTTGTGGGACAGCTCAGGGGGCAGCAGGTCTGCGTCATTGAGCGCCTCTAACTGCTCCCGCAATTCTCCCGGCATATGTGCCAACTCCACCGGACTGAGATCGGAGAGCATTTCCACCAGCATGGAAAGTTCGTCCTCCTCCGTTTCGTCCTCACTGAACTGATAGTAACTCAGCTCTGCGTTCTCCAGCGGTTCCAGCTCATCCTGCTGCTTCAGCGCAATGCCCAGAGCGGCGCACAGACGGCTGAGCAGCGCATAGGTGCGCCTTTCCCGGACCAGCAGCGTTTTGGGGCGGAGATTGGCACGAAGCATTTGTTCGCACAGACCGCCCAGCACCTTGTCCGGGTGGTCAAAGGGCAATGTCACCAGATCGGTGGTGAAAACCTGGTCGGTGATGTCGCTCCAACACAGCAGAAACGCCGGAAAGCAGGGAGCGCCGCCGTCGTCATCTGCGACTGCCTGCTGCGCCCACATCAATTCACACTGCCATGTACCGCTGCGCTTGAGACGTGAGATTCTGCGCACCGTCAGCTCATCCTCCAGCATAGGAGCGGGATAGTCCGGCTCTGTCTCAGGAGGGAGTGTGACCCGCTCCGCCACAGGACCGCCCATCTCGTTGTGGGATAAAAATGGAATCTCTCCCTGACAGGGGATACAGGGGCGCAGACCCAACACCTGCTTGGACTCCTGCCGCAACAAGGTGTCTAAATCCAGTGCAGCCTCCAATCCCCGGCAAAGCAGCGCCTCGTCTTCCTGGGTGCGCACAGGCCAGGGCATCCGGTAGGGCTGGTAGCGGGTAAAGGCGGGGAAGGCGTGCTTGCCCCGGAAGGAAATCCCGTTGCTCCGGGCATACCGGCGAGCCTGCTCCAGTTGGTCGTCAATCAGGTCATCAGTGTTCTCAAAGGAGCATTGCACACAGTCCTGAGAGAATAGCAATTCATGACGGGAGGCAGGTGGAAGATCGTCACCGGCCTGCAAAATGCGGCGAAAGGAGTCCAGCCCGGAGGAGCCGGGATAAATCCCCAGCGCCAAATGCTGGCCATTGTGTCCCATCACGCAGGCGTAAGCAATTTCCCCGTCTGGGGCGGAAAAGGCGAACAATTCCGTGTCGTAGAGGCGTTTCCAAAGGTTGGTTTTGCGAAAGGCAAGTGCCAGTTCAAACAGACGGTCGGAGGGCATGGCGGCTCCTTTCTACGAAAAACGGCTCGGAACAGCATTGTTCCCGCCGGGTGTCAATCAGGATACCCCACCATTATATCAATCATAAGAGTCACAGGCAACCCTAAACGGAGAATTTCAACAAGCTTTTTTTGCAAAGAGCTGACATGGAAAAGAAAACCGAAAGAGACGGAAAAAAGGCTTTCCCCCTATCCGGGATGGCGGTATAATATCCTCAGAGCAACCATCCGGCCAAGACCGGAGGAGAGGAGCCGGGGTTTATGCGCAAGCACACCAAGCACCGCATTTTTGACATTATCCAAATCGGACAGGACAGCGACCTGCCCAGCCGTGCCTTTGACATCACTGTGATGGTGATGATTCTCACCAATCTCTTTCTGGCCATTGCAGATACCTTTGACTCGGTAGCGCCCTACCATGACCTGCTCTTCGCCGTGGAGCTGGTGACGGTGGTGTTCTTCACCGTGGAATACGCCCTTCGGGTGTGGACGGCGGAATATCTCTATCCGGAGAGCCGGGGCGTGGCGGCAGTGGGACGGTATGTGTTCTCCTTTGCGGGGATTGTGGACCTGCTGTCCTTTGCGCCCTATTATCTTCCGGTGTTTTTCCCGGCGGGTGTGGTGGCCTTTCGGATGTTCCGGGTATTTCGGATTCTCCGGCTGTTTCGCATCAACGCCTATTACGATGCCCTCAGCGTGATCGGCGATGTGGTCAAGAGCAAGCGGGATCAACTGGTATCCTCCATCTTCATCATATTGGTGCTGATGACCGCATCCTCCCTCTGTATGTATTCTCTGGAGCATGAAGCCCAGCCGGAGGTATTCCGAAACGCCTTTTCCGGTTTCTGGTGGGCGGTTTCCACCCTGCTCACGGTGGGTTACGGGGACATCTACCCGGTGACGGCGGCAGGGCGGGTGTTTGGTATCTTAATCACCTTTCTGGGGGTGGGCATGGTCGCCATCCCCACCGGTATTCTCTCCGCTGGCTTTGTGGAGCAGTATACCCGGGCAAAATCCGCAGGGGCGGAGGAATGCGACCTTACCTTTGTGCGGATGAAATTGGAGCAGGGGCATCCATGGTCGGGACGTTCCATCTGGGAGCTGCCCCTGCCGCCGGAGCTGACCGCCGCCCTTGTCCGCAGGGGAGAGCGGGTGCTGCCTCCACGCCGGGAGCTGGTTTTGCAGACGGGGGACGAGCTGGTGCTTGCCGCAGACCGGAGAGAGCAGGACGGGGAAATCGCCCTCCGGGAGACCACCATGAATCCGGGGCATCCCTGGATTGGCCAGAGGGTCGGGGAGCTGGATTTGTCCCGCAGGACGATGGTGGTGCTGCTGCGCCGGGGGAAAGGGCTGTTCGCTCCGGCGGAGGACACCCTTTTGCAAGAGAACGACACGGTGCTGCTCTACCGGGCAAAGCGCCGCAGCGGCGAGGTGTGGATATAAGGAGAGAGATATGAGCGGATTTGCAGAGGACCATACCTTTCAGGGAGACGGCTGGCACTTTGACTATATTTCCTTTGGCGAGGGAGACAGACCCATGCTCCTGCTTCCCGGCGTGGGAGACGGCTTCCGCACAGCCAAGGGGCTGGCGCTGCCCTTCTCTCTGCTCTATCGCACCTTTGCCCGGGACTTTCGGGTCTATGTGCTGAGCCGTCGGGAGCCGCTGCCCAAGCTCTGGTCCACGGGAGACATGGCGAAAGACATTGCCTGCTGGATGGAAGCGGAGGGATTGGAGCAAGCGGACGTGGTAGGCGTCTCTCAGGGGGGAATGATCGCCCAGTGGCTGGCACTGCTCTACCCTCAGCGGGTGAGAAGGCTGGTGCTTGCGGTGACGGCAGCCAGTCCCACCCCGGTGATGGAACAGGCGCTTTCACACTGGATCAGGCTGGCCCGGCAGCGGAAATTTGCCGCCATTATGGAGGACACCGCCCGCCGCTCCTATACCGGGGCATACCAGAGACAGGGCGTCTTACAGTCCCGGCTGGTGGGCAGGCTGATGCCGCCGAAGGAATACGAGCGGTTTCTCACGCTGTGCCATAGCTGTCTCACCCACAGCGTCTCTGACCGGCTCTGGGAAATCACCGTCCCAACGCTGGTGCTGGGCGGGGAGCGGGATCAGGTGGTGGGGGCACAGGCCTCCCTGGAGCTGGCAAGGGGGATTCCTCACGCAAAGCTCCATTTCTATCCCGGCCAGAGCCACGGGGTGTATGAGCAGGAGATGACCGACTTCAACCGAAGGATCAAGCACTTTTTACTCAATCCATAACAAAACGGCTGCCTTCCACGGAAGACAGCCGTTTTTGCACAGAGATATCACTTTTTCCGGTAAGGGGTATCCTCCAGCGGCAGACTCTGGCGGAATTTTCCGTCGTAGCGGTAATAGGCATGGGCACAGGCGGGAGCGGTGGGAATCATGCACAGCTCGCCGCAGCCCTTGGCGCCCAGGGAGAAGGGCAGCTTGTCTTCCTCCTTGGGCTGGCAGAGAATGACCTCCAATTCCGGCGCTGCGTCCGCACGCATCAAGCCGATGGTGCCGAATCTGCTCATAAACCGTCCGTTTTCTACTTCAACCTTCTCGGTAACGCCGTAGCCAATGCCCATGAGCATACCGCCCTCAATCTGTCCCTCTACCGACTGGATATTCACCGGGGTGCCCACATCAAAGGCGGAAACCGCCTTGGTGATTTTCCCCTCCTCGTTGAGCACGATCACCTGCGCCCCGTAGGAGTAGGAGATATGGCTCACCGGGTTTTCCTTGATAGCGCCCAGCGGGTCGGTTTTGGCGGAGTATTCTCCCAAAAACTCCTGTCCTTCCAACTCGGCTAAGGTATGCTTTTCCAGTGCGGCTTTCAGCTTTTCACCGACCCGCCTTGCAGCCTCTCCGGTCATCACCGTCTGACGGGAGGCGGTGGAGGTGCCGGCATCCGGGGTGCGCACTGTGTCCGCATTTTCAAAGACGAACAGGGCGGGGTCAAGGTCGGTGACATGGCAGATTTCCGTCAGCGTCATCTGTCCGATGCCCTGCCCCATGCAGGAGGCGGAGGTACGGATATGGATTTTGCCTCCCTCCACGCTGAGCAGTACCCGTCCAATGTCCTTTTTGCCCATTCCGGTGCCGGAGTTTTTGAACCCGCAGGCGATTCCGGCATACTTGTTGCCGTAGTACACATCCTTCACCGCGTCCAGACAGGCGGCCATATTGGTGTTGGGGTCAGCGGTCTGACCGTTGGGGAGAATATCCCCCGGCTGAATGGCATTGCGGCGGCGGAACTCCCAGGGGTCCAGCCCGCACATCTCTGCCAGCAGGTTGATGTTCATCTCGGTGGCAAAGCAGCTCTGGGTGACGCCAAATCCCCGGAACGCCCCGGAGGGGAGGTTGTTGGTGTAGACGCTCATGCCGAAAATGTCGATGTTCTGATAGTTGTACGGCCCTGCGGCATGGGTACAGGCACGGTGCAGCACCGGACCGCCCAGAGAGGCATAAGCGCCGGTATCGGCAATGATAATCCCCTTCATGCCGGTGAGGTGGCCGTTTTCGTCGCAGGCGGTGGTAAATTCCATCTCCATGGGGTGCCGCTTCACATGATAGGCCAGCGACTCCTGACGGGTGTACTTTACCTTCACCGGGCGCTTGGTCACCCATGCCATCAGGGCGGCGTAGGGCTGCACCGACATATCCTCCTTGCCGCCAAAGCCGCCGCCCACCAGCGGAGCCCGGCAATGCACCTTTTCCGGAGGCAGCTTCAGCATAGTGGAGCACTCTCGCTGTACGTCGTAAATGGACTGACTGGTGGTGTAAATCAGCAGACCATCCTCCCCCTCAGGCAGCGCCACGGCGCACTCCGGCTCCATAAAGCCATGCTCCTGCCAAGAGGTTTTGTACTTCCGGGTGACCACATATTTGGAGTTGCGGATGGCCTCGTCTGCGTTGCCCCGCACCAGATTTGCCCGGCTCATCACGTTGCCGTCGGGGTGAATCAATGGGGCGTCTCCCCGGAGTGCGTCAAAGGGATTGGTCACAGGCTCCAATTCGGTGTATTCCACCTCCACCAGAGCGGCGATTTCGTCCAGCTTGTCCCGGTGATTGGAGGCGACCACTGCCAGCACATTGCCCATATACCGGGTGATGTCTCCAACCCCCATCATCACATCCCAATCCTGCTTGATGTGGCCGATTTTATTGCAGGGCACGTCCCCTTTGGTGAGAATCTCCACGCAGTCCGGGTGAGCGAGGGCTTTGGACACATCAATTCTGTCAATCCGTGCCCGGGGATATTTGGAAAACACCATCTTGGCGTAGAGCATCCCGGGGAAATCCAAATCATCCGCATAAAGTCCGGTGCCGTTTACCTTTTCCGCAGCGTCCAGACGCTTGGCGTGCTCGTTCATGTGCAGCGTCTTGGGGGCAGGGGGAATCTCCCGCCCCTCCCGGAAGAAGTCCGCCGCCATGAGAATGGCGTCCTCAATTTTCTGATACCCGGTGCAGCGGCACAGGTTGCCCCGAATGGCCTTTTTCACATCTGCCCGGGTAGGGGTCAGGTTTTCGTCCAGCAGGCTTTTGGCGGAGATAATCATGCCGGGGATACAGAAGCCGCACTGAACCGCTCCCGCCTGGGCAAAGCAATGCTCATAGACCCGCATCTCCGCCGGGTCGATGCCCTCCACGGTGACCACCCTTTTGCCCTCCAGCTTGCTGAGGGGCACCACACAGGCTTTTGTTTTCTTTCCGTCCACCAGCACGGTGCAGGTGCCGCACACACCCTCGCTGCATCCGTCCTTGGCGGCAGTGAGGTGAAGGTCGTCCCGGAGAAAGCGCAGCAGCTTTTTGTCATGGGCGCACTGGTAATCCACGCCGTTGATATTGACCGTAAACATGGTTTGCTCCTTTCCGGCTCTAAATGTCAAAGCGGGTCAAGAAGTCCTCCAGCAGATTCATGCAGACGGTTTTCCGGTACTCTGCACTCACTCTGCCCCGGGTCAGCACCATCCGCTGGGCGTAGGCGTCCAGATAAGAGCCCTTCAGCGCCTTTGCCTCGTCGATGGTCTTGCCGATGAGCATGGCCTCAATGTCCCGGTAGCGCAGCACCGTGTCCGCCACAGCGCCAAAGGCGGCGGCCACATTGGTGATTTTCCCGTCCTCCATGGCGAACACCCCGGCGAAGGACACCCGGGAGATGGCCAGCGCATTGCGCCCGCCCACCTTCTCATATACATACTGCTCCAAACCGGACTTGGGCAGCAAAATCTCCACAATCAGCTCATCTGGACGCAAATCTAGCTTTTTCCGTCCCAGATAGAACTGTTCCACCGGGACAATCCGCTCCCCGGACACGGAGCAGAGCCGCAGCTTTGCATCTGCAACAAACTCGATAAGCACCGAGTCCGCCTTTGCGCTGCCGTTGCCCAGATTGCCGCCGAAGGTCCCGGCGTTGCGGATGGCAGGGGCGGCAATGCGGGAGACAGCCTCCTTCATCAGCGGCGGCACCAGCGGGCTCTCCAGCGCCTGAGTGAAGGTGACCCCTGCGCCGATGCGAATATACTGCTCGTCCTCACAAATCTGCTGCAATTCGGTTATCTTGTTTAGAAACAGGTAATCCACGCCCTTGCGGTTTTCCACCATCAAATCCGTGCCGCCGGCATAGGGGACAACGTCACGAGAAGAGCGCAACTCCAGCGCCTCTGCCAGCGAGGCGGGTACATATCCATTTACCATAGCCCCTTCCCCTCCTTTGCGGCGATGGAGACAGCGTTTACAATGGCGTTGTATCCGGTGCAGCGGCAGAGATTTCCACTCAACCCCTCCCGGATTTCCTCTTCTGTGGGGTGGGGACACTTGCTCAACAGCGCCTCAGCTGCCAGCACCATACCGGGGATGCAGAATCCGCACTGCACTGCGGAAACCGATGCAAATGCTTTTTCCAGCACCGAGAACCGCTCCGTCTCCCGGAAGCCCTCCATGGTGACCACGCTGGCACCTTCCACTGCGCCCATGGCCACACAGCAGGAGTTGATGAGGGTGCCGTCAATCAGAACGGAACAGGCACCGCACTCCCCCTCCTTGCACCCGCACTTGACACTGGTGCAGCGGTAGGTGCCCCGAAGCACCTCCAGCAGCCGGTCAGCGGCGCTGCCCTCATAGGATACCGGCAAACCGTTCAGGGTAAAACAGATGGCATTCATCTCAAATCGCCTCCTTTGTCAGTACGGCAAGGGTGTCCTCGGCGGTGAAGGGAGCGTGATGCAGCGCCACACCGCCCAGCGCCTGCTCCATGGCCTCCACATAAGCGCCGGGAGCGCCCACCAGCGGCAGCTCACCTGCACCCTTGGCACCGTAGGGGCCGTCGGGGTATCTCTCCACATGAAGCATACATTTCAGATTTGGCACATCCTTGGTGGTGGGAATCAGGTAGTCCGAGAAGGAGTTGTTGCGAATGCGCCCCTTTGCGTCGTAGTCCATCTTCTCAATGGAGGCGTAGCCAATGCCCTGTAAGAAGCCGCCCTCCATCTGACCCATCACCACGTTGTAGTCGATGGGGGTGCCCACGTCAAAGGAGCCGTAAGCCCCCAACACCTTGCTCAGCCCGGTGTAGGTGTCAACCTCCACCTCAATGGCGTTCACCGACCATGCGTAGGTGGGATAGGCGTCACCCTGGAATTTGTCGATATAGAAGGGGATGAGGAAATCCGGCTCCCGGAAATGCTCCTCCACCTCCTGCTCTATCCCGTCCACCCACTTCTCCCGAAGCTGAATGGCAGCCCGGCGCAGCAGCTCGCCTACCACCATCAGGGAGCGGGAGGCCACCGTGGGACCGGAGTCCGGCACCCGGGCGGTGTCAGGATGGTTGTAGTACACCTTGTCCAGCGGCAGGTTCAGCTCGTGAGCTACAATTTTGGGGAAGGTGGTGCGCACCCCCTGACCGATTTCACCGTTGGAGGCCAGCACCTCCACCGTGCCGTCGGCATATTTCCGCAGCTTGGCAACTGCCTTGATGATGTCCCGCTCTCCCGAACCGGTAAAGCCCGCCCCGTGGAAGTAGAGAGACATGCCGATGCCCCGGCGATAGCGTCCGGTCTGAGGCTTGGCGTATTCTTCCCGCTTGCGGCGGTAGTCACATACGGCATCCACCTCGTCAATCATGGCAGGGAGGGGGACAGGAAAGTGGTATCTGCCGCAGGTGGAGGTCATGTCCCCCTGCTTCACCAGATGGGACTGCTTGAAGGCAAGGGAATCCACCCCCAATGCCCGGGCGATGTGATCCATCATCATCTCCACGGCAAAGAAGGTCTGAGGGGCACCGAAGCCCCGGTAAGCGCCGCAGGGGGAGGTGTTGGTTTTCATGGCGCAGCCATGCACCCGCACATTGGGTACGTTGTACACACCGGGAGCGGCGATAATGCCCCGCTGCAACACCACAGCGGAGAGGGTGGAGTATGCTCCGGCATTGAAGATCACGTCAATGTCCATGGCGGTGACCTTCCCGTCCTTTACAGCGACCTTGTATTTGCACAGGGAGGGGTGACGCTTGGAGGTGTACTCCATATCCTCCCGGCGGTCAAAGACGCAGCGAACCGGCTGAGCGCACTTGTGGGCGGCAACCGCCACCTGACAGCCCAGAATGGAGGGAAACGCCTCCTTGCCCCCAAAGCCACCGCCGGTGACGTCCTGCAAAATATGCACGCCACCGGGACCGCAGCCCAGCGCCCGGGCCACTGCGCCGTGGATATAGTAGGCGCACTGGGCAGAGCCGTGGACAAACATCCGTCCATCCGCCTCGGGCACTGCCATCATGCCCTGGGTCTCCAGATACGCCTGCTCCTGATACCCGGTGCGGAAGGATTCCTCAAAAATCCGATCTGCCTGAGCAAAGGCAGCGTCCACGTCTCCGTGACCGAAGTGGTAGTCAAAGAAGGCATGGGTAGCGGCGGACAGGTCGATCACCGGCTCCAGCTCCTCATAAACCACCTTGCACTCGTCCCGCAGACGCTCCACCGTCTTCTCGTCCGGCCCACAGAGCATGGCGATGGGCTCGCCAATGTATTCCACCGTCTCCCGGCAAAATACCGGAGTGTCGTCCAGCACAATGTTCACGTTGTTGTCGCCGGGTACGTCTTTTGCATCCACATAGAAGTACCCCTCCGGGAGAGGCGGCACTTCCACCCGCAGCACCTTTGCCCGAGCCACCTTTGCGTGGAGCAGCTTTCCGCAAAGCACTCCCTCAGAGGGATAGTCAGCCACATAGATGCTGCGACCGGACACCTTCGGGGCGTGGTCTTTTTTGACAACGCTTTCACTGATCCGTTCCATACGCTTCAAACCTCCTTTTCCAACGCTGATAATCCTCCGGGGTGTCCAAATCCACCAGCACCCCCGGATCTGCTGTTTCCAATGACTCCATATGTCCTTCCAACCTCAGCCAAAGCCCTCGCAGCCCGTCTTCACCGTCGTAGTGAAGTACGGCGGGAATCAACCTTGCGGAGAGAAAGGGGGGATGCTTTCGTCTGCCCTGCGCCACAGGGAAAACCACGTCACAGGGATGCCTCTGCCAATGATGAAACAGGCTGCCAATGGTCTCCGGGGAGACGAAGGGCATATCCCCCGGCAGCAGATAAAAACCGCTGCAATCCGGCAGAGCTGCCACCCCGATTTGTACCGAGCGGAGCATATCCGAGCAGGCGTAGTCCGGGTTGTGAACGCACCGCACAGCAGCCCCAAATCGGCGCTGCACCAGAGCGTCTGCTTCCGCCCCCCGGTATCCGGTGACTACCACCACCCGCTCTGCCCCGCCCTGTAATAAAGAAGACACAGTGCGTTCCAGAACAGTCTCGCTGCCCAGCGGAAGAAGCGGCTTCCACTGCCCCATTCTCCGGGACATTCCGGCAGCAGTCACTACGGCGGCGGGGGAGAGGCACATGGATATTTCACCTCTTTTAAGAAAGGGTTCTGTATATGTCCAATCATATCACGATTTGCCAAGGGATACAAGCAAATCTTTGACGGGATTGCAATTGTGTGCCCTACAGGGCGGGAGAAGAAAAACAGCAGGACAACTCAAACAATCCGGGCGGACACAGGCAAAACGGAATGGGGTTATGGTGAAAACAGACAAAACATCCGACGTATGAGCGCAGAAAAATATGATTGACACCAAAAAATAATTTTGCTATACTTCTTTTTTTAGAACAGCTGGCTGCGTAATGCGCACTGGCTGTGTATGACTTTCAAGGAGGTACCCATTATGAAGAAACTGTTAGCGATCCTTCTGGCGCTGGCAATGGTTCTGTCCCTCGCCGCCTGCGGCGGCGGCTCCACCGCTTCCGACCAGAACAACGCCCCTGCGGAGCAGGAGCCCACTGGCGATGCCCAGCCTGCCACTGAGGCAGAGGCTGCCGCTCCTGCCGCCGACGGCGAAAAGGAGACGGTTGAGCTGACCCTGTGGGGCGCTGAGAACGATCAGGAGCTGCTGCGGCAGCTGGCCGATGAGTTCATCGCCAGCTATGCCAGCATGGTTGACCTGAAGGTGGAGGTTGGCGTGGAGAGCGAGTCCACTGCCAAGGACACCGTTCTCACCGACATTGACGCCGCTGCTGATGTGTTTGCCTTTGCAGACGACCAGCTTGCTGAGTTGGTGAACGCCGGCGCACTCCAGTCCCTCAACGAGATGGACGAGGCTCTGGTCAACCTTGCCGGCAAGAGCATTGCCGACGTTCAGGCGGAGAACGGCACTGGCGCTATCGCCGCCGCCACCTATGGCGACACCCTGTACGCCTTCCCCAAGGAGGGCGGCAACGGCTTCTTCCTGTACTATGACTCCGATCTGATCTCCGAGGATCAGGTCAAGACCTGGGATTCTCTGCTGGACGCTGCACAGGCTTCCGGTAAGAAGGTTGGCATGACGCTGGCCTCCGGATGGTACAATGCAGGCTTCTTCCTGGGCGCTGGCTTCTATGCCCATCTGAATGCGGACGGCACCACCGATATCGACTGGAACGGCACCGCTCCCTCCGGCATCACCGGCGTGCAGGTTACTCAGGCTATGCTGAAGATCGCCTCTCACCCCGCTTTCCAGGCTGTGCCTGACGGCGGACTGTCCGGCGAGATTGCCACCGGCAACCTCTGCGCCGTGATCTCCGGCACTTGGGACGCTGACCCTGTCCAGCAGGCCTTCGGCGGCTACGCTGCCACTGTGCTGCCCACCTTCGAGGCTGGCGGCCAGACCGTTCAGCAGTATGACTATGCCGGCTTCAAGCTGGTTGGCGTCAACGCACACAGCAAGAACGTAGGCTGGGCCACTCTGCTGGCAGAGTACATCACCAACGAGGACGCACAGCGTCTGCGCTATACTGCCCATGGCTCTCTGCCCACCAACCTGGCTGCCGCTTCCATGCCTGAAATTCAGGACAACGTGGCTCTGAAGGCAATCGCCGCTCAGGACGCTTACGGCGTGGTTCAGACTGTCGGCGGCAAGTACTGGGATCCCACCGCTACCTTCGGCGAGATGATCGCTCAGGGTCAGCTGAACGTGGATGACGAGGCTGGCATTCAGGCTGCCCTTGACTCTCTGGTTGAGGGCGTCACCGCACCTGTGGACTGATCTCCCCACTTCCAAATGACCGGGCGGCGCTGATGGCGTTGGCGCCGTCCACCCGGAGCGGGCCCCATAAACGCTGGTTTAGGGGCTCGCTCTTACTATTTCCAAAAGGAGGAGGCTCTGTATGAAAGAAGAGAAAAGCGGCGGCGTAAGCGCATTCTTTGCCGCCGTGGGCAGCTTCTTTTCTGACTTTGGCACGGCATTTGCCAAAGGTGATGTGTTTGTAAAGCTGTCCGTGCTCTGGTGGGGCGCAGGATACGCCCGCCGGAAACAGTTTGTTAAAGCCCTGTTGATGACCCTGCTGGAAGGAGCGATTATCGTCTTTTCTGTGAAAATCGCCGCACAGTATGTCCCCAAATTTGGCACGCTGGGTACCGTGCAGGCGGAAAAGGTGTTCAACGTGGCCACCATGCGCAACGAGTGGAACGACTATGACAACTCTTTTATGATCCTGCTCATGAGCCTGTTCAGCTTTGTGGTCTGGGTGTTTGCCTTTGTGGTGCTGGTGAAGAATACCGTCGCCTGCTACAACCTCCAGCTCACCGCAGAGCGGGGCGGACATATCAACAACTTCAAGGAGGACGTTCACACCCTCATTGAGGAAAAGTTCTATCTCACCATGCTGACCCTTCCGGTGCTGGGCATTGTGATCTTCACCATGATCCCCATACTGCTTCTGATCTTTGTGGCATTTACCAACTATGACCAGAACCATATGCCTCCCAACCAGTTGTTTACCTGGGTTGGTCTGCGAAACTTTGCCAATATTCTGGGCGGCGGCGGCATGACGGTCACCTTCGGTTATGCCTTTGTCCGGGTGCTGGCGTGGACGCTGGTCTGGGCATTTTTTGCCACCTTTACCACCTATTTCGGCGGCATTTTCCTGTCCATGCTGCTCAACAGCAAGCGGACAAAAGCGCCTAAGTTCTGGCGGCTTCTGTTTGTCATCACCATTGCGGTGCCTCAGTTCGTCTCCCTGCTGCTGGTGAGAAATTTCTTCTCCAACGGCGGCATTGTCAACACCATCTGCGCCAATATCGGACTGACCGGCTTTTTAAGAAGTGCGGGATTGATCTCCACCAGCTATATCCCCTTCCTCTCCGCCCCCGGCTGGGCGCATGTGATGATTATTCTCATCAACATCTGGATTGGTATGCCCTTTCAGATGCTGATTGCCACCGGCGTGCTGATGAATCTCCCCTCTGACCAGCTGGAGTCCGCCCGGATTGACGGCGCAACCCCCTTCCAGCAGTTCCGGTACATCACCATGCCCTATCTGCTCTTTGTCACCGGGCCCTCTCTGGTGACCGATTTCGTGAAGAATATCAACAACTTCAACGTGATCTACCTGCTGACCACCGGTGTCTACACCACCACCAATCAGGCCATGGCAAACTCTCAGGCCAAGGAAGTGGATTTGCTGGTGACGTGGCTGTTCACCCTGACGCAGGACTACTACAACTACAAAATGGCGGCGGTCATCGGCATTATGGTGTTTATCGTCTGCGCCGTGTTTACCCTGCTGGCCTTCAACTTCATGATTAGCGGAGATAAGGAAGGGGTGTACAACTGATGAAAAACGAGACGACCGTGAAAGGCACCAATCCCCGGATTGGCCGCACTGTTCTGCACAACGTCTTCATTGCCGTGCTGGCGTTCATCTGGCTGATTCCCATTATCTGGCTGGTCTGTACCTCCTTCAGCGCCTATGACGGCATGAACACCTCCACCTTCCTGCCTCAGGTGTGGAGCGCCAAGCACTATGTGTCTCTGTTCCACTCCGACTCGGTGAACCAGTTCCCCCAGTGGTTTATGAACACCCTGAAAATCGCCATCTTTACCTGCCTGATTTCCACCGCCTTCGTGCTGATGGTGGCCTATGCCACCTCCTTTGGCAAGTTCAAGGCACGGAAGGCGCTGATGAATGTGGCGGTGATTTTGAACCTGTTCCCCGGCGTGCTGTCCATGATTGCGGTGTATTTTGTGCTCAAGAGCTTTGGCCTGACCAACAGCCATGTAGGTCTGATTCTGGTCTACTCCGCCTCCTCCGGTCTGGGCTATTTGATCTGTAAGGGCTTCTTTGACACGGTGCCCCGCTCTCTCTGCGAGGCTGCCCGGCTGGACGGGTGCAGCGAGGCTCGAATTTTCTTCCAGATCATTGTTCCCATGAGCCGCCCCATCATCGTCTATACGGTCATCAGCAGCTTTCTCGGACCTTGGATGGACTTCGTGTTCTCCAAGATGATTCTGAACGCCGGTGTGTCCAATTACTACACCGTGGCTGTGGGACTGTACAAAATGCTGGACAAGAGCCTGATTAACTCCTACTTCACCATCTTCTGCTGCGGCGGTGTGCTGGTGTCCATTCCCATCTCCATCCTCTTCTTCATTATGCAGAAGTTCTATGTGGAGGGTATCACTGGCGGCGCAGTCAAAGGCTGATTGAAATGCTTCTGCCGGCGTTTTTTGCAACGCCGGCAGATTACTGAAAGGATCTCATCTGATATGGACCAGTTTATCGTCAACATCATCCACCGTCCTGAGATGGTGCCGGAGTACGCCGAGAAGGTCACCGGGCACGGCAAGACGGAGGACATCGGCCGCAAGGCGCTGCTCACGGAAAGTCTGGATATCTTCAAACTCCAGCAGGAGTGCGCCCACAAAAACGGTCTGAAAACCACCATCCAAATGACCTACGCCAGCCTGTTCAACGACGAGGCGGTGGCGCTGGCCAAGGAGCATCACGAAACCTACGGGGACGAAATTGCCCTGAGCCTGCTGGGTCTGCCCTGCGAGCAGTTCCGGGAGAAATACCAGACCAAAGACTTCTGCATTTGGATGTTCTCCATGGAGGACAAAAAAGCCATCGTCCGGGACGTATTCGGGCTGTTTTATGAGAAGTTTGGCTTCTATCCCCAGTCCACCGGCTCCTACTACATGGACGCTGACCTGATTAACTTCATCAAGGCGGAGTACCCCTCCGTCAAGTGCGCCGTGGCCACCTGCTGGGAGGAGGGTCCCAAGGCCTACCACACCTGCAACAACAGCTGGTATACCTTTATGGACGGCGGTCCATGGGCACCGTGGATTCCCTCCAAGCAGAACACCCACGCCCCCGCCGCCAATGCGGACGAGGACTCCGGCATTGTGGCCATTCCTCACCTGTCCCGGGACCTGATTGCCTGTTATGACGGCAACGGCTCCAACTTCGGCACCCATCCCCAGAACGTCCTCCGGGGCATGATTTACGATACTTCAACCTGGGACTTCCCCTACCTCTACAACCTCATTGACCAGTATCGGTATCTGGCCAAGTTCAACAACGGCTACGCCTACAACATGATGTTTGTGGGACCCGGCTGGATGAACAAAATGGGACGCTGGGAGGCACCCTATGAGCTGCTGAAAAAGAGCTACGAGGACGGCTGCGCCTACTATGGCAAGCTGAAACAAGAGGGCAAGCTGGTGGATATGACCATGAGCGAGTTTGCCGACTACTACCGGGCGAAAAAGCACTACACCGAGCCGGAGTGCGCACTGTGGCGGGATATCCTCTATGGCAGCGACAAGCAATTGTTCTGGTACTGCGACCCCTATATGAGAGCCTGCGTCAATATGAATCAGGGCGGCGCAATTGTTGACCTGCGCCCCTATGCCGCCAAGCTGGAATGGCCGGTGGGCATTGGCACGAAGCATATTCAGGACGCCTCCTATCCCTTCCTGATTCAGGAGAAATACCGGGCGGGTTACTTCACCCACTACGCCGGAGAGGGCACCGTCCGCAGCGCCAAGCTGTGCTATAAGGGGGAGGAAGTGGATCTCTGCCTGTGCCGTACCCACGCAGCCTTCTCCCAGAAGGGCAATGACCGGATACTCACCCTTGATCCGGTGGAGATTGTATTTGCCGATCTGACGGTCAAGGTGCAGACGGTAATCACCTTCTCCGAGGGCAGCAGCGATATCCGCATTGACCGGAACATTCTGGAGATGAGCAACCCGGACGCTGAGGTCACCATCAACGAGTACATGGTTGCCTGCTACGGCACCACCGAGTACACTGAGGATATGTCCTCGCTCAAGCTGTCTCTCCGCTCTGGCAATGAGGTGCAGACTATGGACTACGCCTACAAGTGCCGGGAGATGAGCGCAGAGGGGGCGGAGGAAGCCGCCTGTGTGCTGCCTCCCATCCAAACCCGGGTGTCTCTCACCTGTGAGGGCAGAAACAAAACAGGCTACTGCAAAGAGGGCTACGCATTCAGCCCCATGTTTACACTGGGCTACACCGGAACGGTGAGAGAAAAGGAGGTCTTTACCACATGGCTCAAGCTGGAAAGGGCAGACTGAATTACCGCTGCCCCTCCTGCTTCCTCCGGGATCTGGACATTGATATGTTCTACGACAAGGACAAGCAGGAATACTACTGTATGCGCTGCCAGTTTGTGGGCAGCGAGGAAGAGGTGCTGCGGGGCAATGACATTGTCCGACTGCGGTACAAGGATATGATGAAGCGGTTTGACCGCTTCGACCAATTTGACTGATGGCTGCTGCAACAGACAGAGCAGGGAGGAGGATACAATGATAAAAGGCATGGATCTCTCCACCCTGCTGGAGGTGGAGGCGTGCGGCGGCAGATTCTATGACCACGGCATAGCCGGGGACGCCATGGAGATTCTCAAAAGCTACGGCATGAATCTGGTGCGTCTGCGGCTGTGGAATCATCCCTATACCCCGGAGGGCAAGCCCTTCGGTGCCGGCACCTGTGACCTGCCCCGGGTGATGACCCTTGCCCGGCGGGCGAAGCATCTGGGGATTGATTGGCTGCTGGATTTCCACTATTCCGACTTCTGGGCGGACCCGGGGAAACAGGTTCCCCCCAGAGCATGGCAGGGTTTGGATTTGGCTGGGCTGGAACAGGCGGTGTACCAGTATACAAAAGAGGTTCTGACTACCCTTGCACAGGCAAACCTCACTCCGGCGATGGTGGCAGTGGGGAACGAGCTGAGCAATGGTCTTCTCTGGCCCACGGGCAAAACCCCTCATTTTGACGCTATCGCCCGTCTGGTCTCCGCGGGAATCCGGGCAGCGAGAGAGATTGTCCCCGAGTCAAAGGTGATGGTTCATCTGGACAACGGCGGCAACAATGCCCTGTACCGGAACTGGTTTGACAGCTATCTGGCGGAGGGCGGAGCGGATTTTGACATCATCGGTCTCAGCTATTACCCCTTCTGGCATGGCAGTATGGAGGCGCTGTCAGCAAATATGAACGACATCGCCCTGCGCTACGGCAAAGACCTGATTGTGGCGGAGACCTCCACCGGCTTTACCACCGAAGACTATGCCCGTTATGAACAGCTCCCCCCTGAGGGGCGAAAGGGCATGGGCGCTACTGCTGAACTGGCAGAGCAGGCGGGAGTGGACATGACCCCGGAGGGGCAGAGCGCCTTTCTGCAACGGCTGATGGAAACCATCCAACGTGTCCCCGAGGGGAGGGGCAAGGGCTTTATCTACTGGGAGCCCTGCTGGCTTCCTGTTCCGGGCAGTCAATGGGCATCCGATGAGGCAATCGCTTACATGAAGGAAAAAGGACCCGGCGGCAACGAGTGGGCCAATCAGGCGTTGTTTGACTATGAGGGCAATACACTCCCAGCCCTCATCACCATTCGGGATTTTCTCGGCTAAGGAGCAGACATGGCAGAAACGCTGAACAACAAACGCCGCAGGCTGGTCATCCACATGACGGGCACAAAGCTGAAGATGTACGCCCTGATTACCCTGCTGTTTTACACGGCGGGGATCTGCGTGGTGCAGAACCGGATGCTGGGTGCTGCTGACTACGACCCGGCGGAGCTGGCACAGGTACTGGCCGAACGGCCTGACTTGATGCTGTTGTCCACATGGGCTGCTCTGTTCCGATTGATTGGCGGTTTGGGCCCGCCGGTCTTTGCGTTCCTGCTGGTGGAGGGATTTGTCCACACATCCAGCCTTCGCCGCTACACCCTGACCATGGCGATGTTCGCATTGGTCAGCGAGGTGCCCTATGACCTTGCCATCAGCGGCACCCCATGGAATATGGGAGCGCAAAACGGCCTGTTTACCCTGACCATCTGTCTGGTGATGCTCTACGGTCTGCGCCTGTTTCGAGGGAAACCGGGGACAGCCTGCCGGGTATTTCAGGGCGCAATTGTGCTTGCCTCCGCACTGTGGTGCGACCTGCTCCGGGCAGAATCCGGGTTGTTTCTGGTGATTGCCGTGGCCATTCTCTATCAGTGCTATGACCGAAAGGGGACACGCCTGCTGCTGGTCATCGGCTGGACGCTGCTCTATGTGATGGGGGGTATGATGCTCACCGGAGACGGGAGCGGGCTGGTCTACCTCACCGGACCATTGTCGGTATACGCCCTCTGGAGCTACGACGGCAGAAGGGGCTGGAACGGAAACAAGTACCTCTTCTATCTTGTGTATCCGGTGCATTTCCTGATTTTCTATGGCATTGCTCACCTGATTTGATGCTTGCAAACCACAAAACGCCAACACCCGAAGAAAATGGGTGCTGGCGTTTTTCCTTGTGGAGCATCTCTTGACAGGCAGGGCAGAAAGGAATATATTAGTTATACAGAACTAACAAACAATGGAGAAAAGGCAGAGGGGGAGAAAAATGGAAGAGATCGTAGTCAAAGTGGACGGCATGATGTGCGGAATGTGTGAAGCCCACGTCAGTGACGCTGTGCGAAAGGCGGTGCCCGGTGCAAAGAAAGTGACCGCATCCCACAAAAGGGGAGAGGTGCGCTTTACATTGGAGGAAACGCTGGATGAAAACGCCTTGCGTCAGGGCATCGACCAGACCGGATATACCTGCCTGAGCATCACCCGTGGGGAACCCAAAAAACGGGGATTGTTCGGGTTTGGCAGATGAGAGAATGGTGATTGATACAGAAAAACGCTCCTTTCCACCGGGAAAGGAGCGTTTTTCTGTAAATGTGAAGTCAGATTCGAGCCACGCCGGTCGCCCGGGCGGCCTCCGCCACAGCCTTTGCCACGGCAGGTCCCACTCTGGGGTCGAAGGCAAAGGGAATGATGTATTCCTCGTTCAGTTCCTCGTCAGAGATGAGGGAAGCCAGCGCCTGCGCAGCGGCCATTTTCATCTCCTCGTTGATGTCGCTGGCACGCACGTCGAAGGCACCCCGGAAAATGCCGGGGAAGGCGAGGACGTTGTTGATCTGGTTGGGAAAGTCGCTGCGTCCGGTGGAGACAATGCGGGCGCCTCCCGCTTTGGCATCCTCCGGAAAGATCTCCGGTGTGGGATTGGCACAGGCAAAGAGGATAGCGTCGTGGTTCATGGTTTTCACCATTTCCGTGGTGACAGTTCCGGGAGCAGAGACGCCGATGAATACGTCTGCCCCCACAAGCATATCCGCCAGCGATCCGGCTTTGTGTTCCAGATTGGTGACCTGAGCCATCTCTTCCTTGATCCAGTTCAGTCCTTCACGTCCCTGATAAATAGCGCCGTTCCGGTCACACATGGTGATGTGACGGAACCCGGCAGAGAGCAGCAGCCGGACGATGGAGACGGCGGCGGCACCTGCGCCGGAGGTAACTATCTTTACATCCTCCCGGCGCTTGCCCACGATTTTCAGGGCGTTGGTCAGTCCGGCCAGCGTGATAACGGCGGTGCCGTGCTGATCGTCGTGGAAGATAGGGATGTCACACCGTTCCTTCAGCTTGCGCTCAATCTCAAAGCAGCGAGGGGCGGCGATGTCCTCCAGATTGATACCCCCGAAGGAACCGGAAATCAGAGCAACCGTGTTGACAAACTCGTCCACGTCCTTGCTCTTCACGCACAGGGGGAAAGCATCCACATCCCCAAAGGCCTTGAACAGCACGCACTTGCCCTCCATCACAGGCATACCTGCCTCCGGGCCAATGTCGCCCAGTCCCAGCACGGCGGTGCCGTCGGTGATCACAGCGCATAGATTGTGCCGGCGAGTCAGCTCGTAGCTCTTACTGATATCCTTCTGGATCTCCAGACAGGGCGCAGCCACGCCGGGGGTGTAGGCAAGGGAAAGATCCTCCTTGTTGCTGACGGGAACACGGGAAACCACTTCAATCTTTCCCTTCCATGCGTTGTGGAGCTTCAGTGACTCCTGGGCATAATCCATTTGTTTTCCTCCTATTGTGCCTTCGTCTCCACTCACCCGCGGAAAGTGGGAGAAGATGCTGAACGTGCGGCGATCCGTTGGAGCGTCTTGTTCTCATTTTGTAATTTGCGCTGACAACAGGATTTCTCCTTTCATCGGACCTTTGCTCTGCCCCGTATTATACACAAAGGAGGCATACTTTTCAATGTTGAATTCCGGAATGGCGTTTCGCCAACGGTGACAGAAGCCTTGCGGCGTTGCCATTGGGCTACATGGTGCTGCTGTCTGCCGTTGCTGCTGCGCAGATACGGCTATTTGATCTGTTTCCCTCCCGCCCAGACCGCCACAATCTGTTCTGACTTTGCCCGGTAAAGGGCACGTTCCAGACGGTCGGTGAAGTTCATATTCCCCATGGTGTCGATGCCGCTGTCATCTACCACAATAGCGTGAAGGGCGTCCCCCACGGCAAAACCAGCCCCGGCACCGAAATACCGATGCCCCGCCGTGGTACCCAGATAGTAGCCATCGGCGGCGGTGAGGGGCTCGCTGCCATCGATCAGCAGAGAGCGGAGCTTGGAGGTGCGAACGGCGGCGGTAATCACATCCATCATGTGCAGGTGATCCCCTCCTGCAATGTCAGAGCCCAGCGCCACCCAGTTGCCCTCGTTCAACATGGTACGCACCGGGGCAAGTCCGCTGCGCACATTGATATTGGAGTCAGGGCAGTGTACGCACAGCACATTGGCCTCCCGCATGGCAAGCCGCTCTTGTGCGTCACTGTGGACGCAGTGTGCCATGACGGTGTGGTCTGCCCAGAGACCATACTTGGCGTAGCTCTCCCAGTAACGCTGACAGTCCGGGTGCAGCTCCCGCACCCATGCAATCTCCCGGTCATTCTCAGACAGGTGAGATTGGATATAGAGTCCCCGCTCTGCGGCGGTCCTTCCCAGCCATGCCATGAGCGCATCGGTACAGCTTGGGGTAAAGCGGGGAGTGAGAATGGGCTTGATGTGATGGAACTGCCCGCAGGCGTCCAGCCACCGCAGGGTTTCCCGCTGAGACTCCTCGGTGGTTTCCTGTAACTGGGGAGTGCCGTTTCGGTCCATGTTTACCTTGCCCACATAACCCCAAAGTCCAGCCTGCTCCAACTCATCCATGAGAATCAGGGTTGCGTCAGTGTGGAGGGAGGAAAACATAATGACCCGGGTGGTGCCGTTGTCCACCAGCTCCCTTGCCAGCGCATGGTAGACCTGACGGGCATACGCCCCGTCGACAAATCTGGACTCGGTGGGGAAGGCGTACTTTTGCAGCCAGTCCAGCAGGGTCACGTCCATTCCCGTGCCCACCATGGGATACTGGGGGGCGTGGAGATGACAGTCCGCAAAGGATTGCAGAATCAGCGCATCTCCGTAGTCTATGACAGGGCTGTTCTGATACTGCTCCGGAAGTCGGGAACAAAGGGCGGCAATCACCCCGTCCTCCAAAATGAGATATCCGCCGGGCAGACACTCCAACTGTCCCAGCGCCGGGGCGTGGATGAGATTGCCCCGTAAAATGGTGGTCATCGTACCCACCTCCTGAGGGTTAGCTATTGATGCGGGTGTGGTTCTGGTAGGACAGCTCCTGCAACAGGCGGTAGAGGGGGGTCACGTCATAACGCTTGGGGAATTCGTACTGACGGGACTGTGTCTCAATTCCGTGGCAGGCCTGAAAATAGGGCGAGGTGATGTAGGTAATGGTAAGAATGCTGTCGTCAATGCCGATGCCCGCCGTTTCCAGCGTCACGTCGATGATGGCGTCCAGATAAATGGTGTAGACGGTCATTTTCTTGCTGACAGCGTCTACCTTGTCAAACCAAATCAACCTCCGGTCGGTGAAGAGTATGGTGTCCACAATGAGCTGATAGCCCACCTGAATTTCCTCTTCCGGCATGAGATACGCGCCGAACTTCTTTTCCAGCTCAGTCTTTTCCATCTCGCTCAGGTTGCCCAGCATACCCTGAAAGATGGAAGCGCCCAGCTTGGTCAGTTTCATTGTAACCGCCTCCTGTGTCATCCTGGCATAAAATGCCTATAATTTACAAAACAGCTTTCCTTATATATGATACTCTATCCGCTGAAAAAAAGCAAGACAGAAATGCCCGCCCTTTTCCCCGGGCATCGGGGAGAAAGGCGGGTTTCCCTTACATCATATGCTCTTCCGCGCAGTTGTCCACCACCCGAAAGCCCATCTCTTCCGGCTCGGGCAGGGGATATTCCGCAATGCTCTTCTGGTCAAATCGGGGCGTGAGCCGCTTGGCGGGATTCAGCCGTAAATCCTCCGGCAGCTTGCGCTTTTTCTTGCTCATAGCATTCACCTCACGGATAGTATGGACAAAGCAAAAGCAAAAAAACGGGAAAAAACAGGAAAACGGCGCAGGAATGGTCATCTGCGCCGCTTTAATGTCTTCAAATAGGTCTTTTGCTCCGGGGTGATACGGTAGCTTTCTACAGCCTTCTGAATGGTCTTATTGTGTACCCACGTCTCCAAGCGCTGCTGTTCCAGATAGGGCAGCACAGCGTCGTATTGTTTTGCCAGCGCTGTGGCAAAGTACCACGCCTGCATCATCCGGACGTAGTAGTCCTCACGGTGGAGATTTGCTACCAGTTCTGGGTATACAGGGTCAAACCGCTGTTCCAGATAGTGCTGCATCAGCATACCCACCCCGAACCGGACGGTATAGGCGGCATCAGAACCCACCCAGCGCAAAACATGGGGCAGCAACGCCTCCGGATTTCGCCGGAATACAGCAGGAGAGAGCTGGTCACAGGTGGCCCAGTTGTCCACATCAGGCAGGAACTGGTTCACTGCTGCAACACATTCCTCAAAATCCCGGATGCGGCAGAGCAGAAAGGCGTGGAGCTGGTTTTCGTCAAAATAAGTGTGGGGGAGGGTGCGAAGAAAACGCTCTCCCGTCTCCGTCCCATAAAGCTGCTTTGCCAGTGTCCGCAGAGCAGGGGTACGCACGCCCAGCACCAACTCCGGGGGAACAGTAGGCAACAGCTTGCGCTGAAATGCCCCATAGTCAGGCTCTGCCATACCGTTCAGCAGGGTAAGCACCTCGGCCTGCGCCAGAAACTGCTCCGCCACCTGACGGGAGATGTCCAAATCAGAGGGAAGCTGCTCATGCTCTGTCAGACCCTCCACAGGGATCCATTCCATCCGGTCATGGTCGGTGAGGGTAATCTCCCCCTGATAGGAGCGCACCCGATAGGCGGTGAGATGAATGGTCTGCTCTCCGTCCACCCGGGTGGACTCCGCCACCATAGGGCCGATTTGGGCGTCAATGCCCAGCTCTTCCCGCAGCTCCCGGCGAATACACGCCTCCCCGGTCTCTCCCGGTTCGATTTTGCCGCCGGGATATTCCCAGCCGCCGGCGTGGCTGTGCCCCGGTCCCCGGCGCATCAGAAGAACCTTGTCCTCGTGGCAGAAAACCGCCGCTGTCACTTCCATGATACGTCCATCCTCAATCCCCCAGAGTCACCAGCCGAACCGGGTTGCCGTGATCCTTTATCAGCCTCACCAAGTCCTCTGCCGAAAGCCAGACAGTGGCGGTGTTGTCGTTGGGATGCACCCCCACCAGTCCACCCATCAGCTCTGCATCCAGACATAGCTCCACCTGCCTGCTTCCGTCATTCAGCAGCCCCAAAGGGGTGACTGCGCCGGGAATCAAATGGAGTTTTGTCATTAAATCATCCGGGGAGGCAAAGGACAGCTTGCGGGTGCCGTTGGCCTTTTGGAAGGCTTTCAAATCCACCCGCTTGTCCCCTTTGACGGTAATCAGGTAGTAGCAGCGCTTCTTGTCGTCCCGGACGAACAGATTTTTTGCGTCCCGGTCGGGGTAGGGAAGCGCCACTGCGTCCAGCTCTTCCATATTGAACACGGCGGCATGCTCGGTAACTTCAAAGGAAATGCCGTGGTCGGTGAGATATTGATAGGTTTCCTGCTTGTTCATGGTGTCACCTCACGGAATGTTTCACCAGATATGGCTTCGCATATAGGCAAACCATGCCTGGGTATCAGGATTGTCTGAGGAAAAGGCCAACAGCCGATCCACATAGCCCTGTTCCCGGGCGATCTCCCGGCTGACGGGATATACTAGCTCAAAGGTGAGACAGAGGTGCGCCACCAGATAATCAATGGCGGTCACCTTCAGGGAGCGCAGCACGGCGGTGCGGTTGTAGAAGCACTCCTTCACTGCCTCGCTGACAGCGGAGGTTTTCAACGCCTCGGTGGTGACGTTGTAAATCTGCTCCGGAGGGGTGTCGCAGTTCACCCGGAAAATGTCCACCTTGTCTGCATCCCGGAGAATGCTGCAATAAATCCGCTCCCGGTCACTGAGCCCTTCAGGGAGACGGTAGGCGCTGTGGCACCGGATGGCCTGTTCCAGCACCCGCAAATCCTCTGAGGGCAGAGAGAGGGAAAAACGGTCAATCAGCCCCTCCTGAAAGAGCAGATCAGCGCCAAACTGGGCGTGATCCACGGACTGAGCGTCCACAAAGGTGTTGTACCGCTTTACCTGCTCGAACCGTCCAATGTCATGGAGCATTCCGCAAAGCCACGCCAAATCCAGATCATCCGCACCTGCCGGGGTGGCAATCCGCTGGCACAGCTCCGCCACCCGGTAGGTGTGGTCGATTTTCAGTCGGATTTTGGGGTCGTCTACATGGTAGGCGCTGACGTACTGGTCAAAAACCTGCCGCACCTGGTTCTTGTCTATCATAGCGATTTCTCCTGTGTCCCGGGGAGGATGGCTGTGCCGTCACCGGCTTTGTCAAGGCTGATCCCCATCACCAAAAGCTGTTTGTCCCCTTCCGTGACCAAAACAGCCCGCAGCACCACGGGAGTAGGCGTATCCTCCAACAGCAAATGGTAGTGCATCTCAAAGGCACCCTGCCGGGCAATGGCGGACAAAACTCTGTCCTTCACAAATTCTGTCTGATAGAAGGGAAGATCCCCTGGCCAGATGACGCTTTTGCCGTTTTGCTGAGCCGTCTGGAAAAAGTCATGCCCCTGATTGGAGATGCCCAGATCCTTGTAGGTACTGGTGGAATTGTGTTCCGTGTATTGCTCGCTCTCCGGGTCAACAAAATAGAGACAGAGATAGTCTCCGGACAGGGCGGCAATCCGGGAATAGGCAATCTGTTCCTGACGAATGCGGTCAAAGGCCTCTCTCTGTTTTACCATATCATCCACATTGCTGATGGCAATGATGATATGCCGCTGGTCAGTGGGCACCCGAATGGCTTTCACATCCATGTAGGCCAGCCGGTCACCTTCCATATGTCGGTAGGAGAAATGGAAGGAACTGTTTTCGTCCAGCACCCGGGTGAGGTTTTCTCTGGTAAGGGCATTGCAAAAGGCATCCCGGTCTGCGTCACAGACCTGAAGCTGAGCCTGCTGACGGGTAAAGGCAAAGAAATCCTCTCCCTGCCGTTCCATCGCCATATCGTCTGCGGTTAGAGTGCCGCCCTCGTGAGGAGAGATATACTCAATGTAACGCTCAGTGTCCAGATCCACATAGTAAATGTTATAGAAATCACTGGCCAGCGCCCGGGCAATGCCTGCATAGGTCAGCCCCTCGTCGGAGTCCCGCACAGAGAGAACGGCGATGGCCACGGCGGTTGTGCCGGTGACCGGGTTGTAGCCGATGCGGCGGATAAAGGAGTGAATGGTGGAGCCATCTGCCATCTTTTCATCAAAAAATGTGCGCTTGCCGTTGTCGCAGCACCGATTGACCATGGCCATAAAGGAGGACTTGGAGCCAAAGAGCTGATCCGTAAAGTCGTTGTCTTCCTGGGTCATGTCGTGGTCAAAGAAGCGGTAGACAAATTCCCGATAGGAGTGGTTGCTGCGCAGAAAACGGCATTTTCCGTCCTGGACTTCCACGATGGCCATGGGGATGGTATTGAAGAAACGGGAGAAAGCCCCCTCACTCTCGTTTGTCACCACCGAAAGGTCGTAGAGATTCACCCGACCGATCTGCTCATAATAGTCAGACTCCTGAGGATTCTCAAATCCGATTTGAATGCCCTTCTTATAGCGTTCAAACACCTTGTTCAGGGGAATCGGCGGAGTGAAATGGAACCCTTGCAGTTTGGAGCAGCCAATCTCCTGCAAAAACCGCACCTGTTCAGGGGTTTCCACGCCCTCGCAGACCGTGTCAATGCCCAGAGAGGTGGCCATTTTCACCAGTTCCGTGAGGATAATCCGGTTTTTCTCCCCCTCGTGAAAGCGCTTCATAAAGCCCATATCCAGCTTGATCAGGTCAAACTGGATGCTTTGCAGCACCTCCAGAGAGGAGTACCCGCTGCCAAAATCGTCCATCCAGACGGGGAAACCCAGTGCCCGGAATTTACCGATCTGGGCTTTCATAAACGCAAAGTCGCCGCCCACAATGCTTTCTGTGATCTCAATGGTAATCATTTCCCGGGGTAGGCCGGCACTGTCCACCCGGGAGCGGATTTCCTCCACAATATCGCAGGCGTCAAAGTCAGAGCGGGACAGATTGATGGACTGAGGCACCATAAACAGTCCCGCGTTCGCTTGCAGCTTCAGCTTTTTCAGCACCTCGTCCAGCACGAATAGATCCAGCTTATAGATGGTGCCGGCATCCTCCAAAATGGGGATGAAATCGCCAGGAGAGAGGAAACCCTTCACCGGGTCAATCCAGCGGCACAGCGCCTCTTCGTCGCAGACCCGCCCGTTGACTGAGCGGATAATGGGCTGGTAGTAGACCTGGATCCAATGCTTTGCAATGGCCTGATCCAGATTGGCCAGAATATACTGCCGCTGCTCCAGACGGTCCCGGAGGTTGTGGTCGTAGTAATTAAACCCGGAGGCGTAGGTGTTGCGAATGGAATCACAGGCAAACTTTGCCCGGTCACAGGCGGTGCTGATGTCCACTGCCTCCATCTGGTCCGGATAAATGCCGATGCGAAGGGGAAGGGTGTTCCCCTCCTGCAGGGATTGGCATTGCTGAATGACCTGATGCAGCTTGTCCTCCAGCCCGGCTTCATGGGTAAAGACAGCAAAATGATCCTGTCCCATACGGCAGCAGCTCTCAGCACTGAAACGGGAGGCCAGCACCTGAGACACCTCCCGCAGCAGCTTGTCGCCCTGAGCGAAGCCGTGCTTGCGGTTGTAGAACTTCATGCCGCTGAGGTCGATAAAGAGAAGAACCGGCTTTTCACCACGCTTCAGCATGGCTTTCCGACCTGCTGCGGCCAATTCAAAGAAATAAGTCATGCTGGGCAGACCGGTGAGATAATCATAGTAGTTGGCCTTAAACAGGCTCTCCTGATGAAGGGCACGGTTCATGGGGCGCACCAGCGACTGCTGGTCAAGGCTGGCGCCTTCCACATAGCTGCCCTCGTCTGTGTAGGACACATGAGCAAGACGCACACCCTCCGGTGTATAGGTATGCCACCCCATGGCGTGAACGACCTTGTAGCCGCTGCCGGACACATCCCGGGTGCGGTAAATCACATTGAAGCTGCCCCCGTTTGTGGCAAACTGAAAGGCGGCGTCGGCAATGCGGGCCACATCATCGGGATGGGTGTCCCGGTACATATTGTGATCCATGTCGTCATAGGCCTTTGCCCGGTCAGAGTAGCCAAACATGGCACAAAAGCCCTCGGAAAGGGCAAGGGTGACCACCCGCTTGTCTACAAACTGATAGACGGCGAAGGGAATTTGCAGCGATTCAATTGTGTTTTTCTCACTTTGGAGCAAGCTATGTCTCTCCATGGGAACCTCACCTAATTTGGCAAAAATGAATAAAACCGGAGAATATAGAACATATTCTGTTCGGCCAACTAACTATAACACATTTCATAAAAGATATCCAGTCCCAGAATGAAAGAATCAGGCAATTCCCGAAAGTGGCAAAAGAATTTGCAACCATGGAGCCGCGGCGGTATAATCAGGGAAATCAAAAGAGAGAATGGAGAGGATCGTATGGCAAGGGAGGAGCGGCTTGAGGCGTTTTCGGCATGGACAGAGCGGCTGAGCGCTTTGCGTACCGCCATGACGGTGATGGACTTGGACGAGAGCGGCGCACCGGAGAAGGGGGCGGCTTTTCGAGGGAGACAGCGGGGCATACTGGCAGGGGAATACCGGCGCATGCTCCACGACCCGGCGTTTTTTGACCTGTTGGAGGAACTGCGCCGGGAGGAGCTGCCGGGAGACACCGCCCGCTGTGTGGAATTGTATGACGAACAACTGAGGAAAGAGGGTTCCGTGCCACCAGAGGCATACACCGCCTTGGAGGAGGCGCTGTTTCGGAGCAGAAAAGCGTGGCTTCGGGCCAAACAGAAACAGGATTTCTCACAATTTGCCCCGGTGCTTCAGCAGGTGGTGGACTGCGAGCGCAGCATCGCCGCGGCATGGCAGGGAGGGGGCAGCGTCTACGACAAACTGCTGGAGGACAATCAGCCGGGATGGAATCAGCAGAGGTATGACCGCTTTTTTGCCACGGTAAAAGAGGGCGTGCTGCCCTTGCTGGCAGAGATTCAAGCCGCCCCTCCTGTCCGGGAGGACTTTCTCTACCACGATTGCCCCATCCCCCTTCAGCGGCAGGGGATGGAGGGAATCCGCACCTATCTGGGCTTTGACCCCGGCTGGGGGAGACTGTCCGAGAGCGAGCATCCTCTGACCAGCGTGGTCTGCGCCGGGGATGTGCGCTTTACCACCAAGTACCGGGCAAAGGACGTGGTGCAGGCGGTCTTTTCTACCGTCCACGAGTCCGGTCACGCATGGCACGCCCACAATATTGACCCCGCCTATGACGGGGGGATTTTGGCAGTCTCCACCAGCGCCGGACTGTGCGAGAGCCAGTCCCGGCTGTGCGAAAACCATCTGGGGCGGTCGCTGCCCTTCTGGCAGGTTCATTTTCCCGCCTACCAGCGGCTGTTTCCCCGGCAGCTTGCAGGGGTTACCCCGGAGGAATTCTATCGGGGCGTGAACCGGGTGAAACCCACCCTGATTCGCACCGAGGCGGACGAGGTCACCTATCCCCTGCATATTCTCATCCGCTATGAGCTGGAGCAGCAGATGATGGACGGGGGATTGGATGTGTCCCAACTGGAAGTGGCGTGGAATGAAAAGTATGAGGAGTATTTGGGCGTAGTTCCCACTCATCCCGCAGAGGGAGTGTTGCAGGATATGCACTGGGCGTGGGGGTACTTTGGGTACTTCCCCACTTACGCCTTGGGCAGCGCAATGGCGGCTCAGTTCTATGCCGCCATGGAAAGAGAACTGAATGTGGAACAACTGCTGCTGGAAGGGAAGTACCAGACGCTGATGGAGTGGCTGGGCAGCCACATTCACCGCTATGGCAACCGATACCAGGAGGATGAGCTGCTCTGCCA
The DNA here is from genome assembly GCA_000421005.1 of Clostridiales bacterium NK3B98. Taxonomy (GTDB): domain Bacteria; phylum Bacillota; class Clostridia; order Oscillospirales; family Oscillospiraceae; genus Onthomonas. Next base: position 8,714 of record ATWA01000007.1, on the reverse strand, counting down.
AGTCACCGGGGAGACGCTGAATCCCGGCTATTACCTGCAATGGCTGCATCAAAAGTACAGAGCGATATACCAGTTGGGGGACAGGTGACAGGAGGCAACAGTGTTTTCCCTTGACGTTTTCCCCGGGGCGGCATATACTGATGCTGTTTTACTGCCTTACCCGGTGCCGCCGGAGACAAAGGGCAATCAAATTCAATGAGGAGTTTAGATTCATGAGAATTGCAGTTACCTATGAAAACGGAACCGTGTTTCAGCATTTTGGACGCACGGAGCAGTTCAAAATCTACGACGTGGAGAACGGGACGGTGGTCTCCGCTCAGGTAGTGGGTTCCAACGGAGCGGGACACGGCGCACTGGCTGGCGTGCTGGCGGAGCAGCAGGTGAATGTGCTGATTTGCGGCGGCATTGGCCCGGGGGCACAGGCGGCGCTGACCCAGCAGGGCATTGAACTGTGCGCCGGTGCAGAGGGTGACGCCGACGAAGCGGTGGAAGCCTATCTCCGGGGCGAGCTGGTAAACTCCGGTGTCAACTGTGACCACCACGGCGAGGGTCATTCCTGCGGCGGTGGCTGCGGCGACCATGAGGGCGGCTGCCATTGCGGCGGCAAGACCGGAAAGAACACAGGCAAGACGGTGCGCACTCATTACCGGGGTACCTTTGACGACGGAACCCAGTTCGATTCCTCCTACGACCGGGGAGAGCCGCTGACCTTTGTCTGCGGCGCAGGCATGATGATTCCCGGCTTCGACGCTGCTGTGGCAGATATGGAGGTAGGCGAGGTCAAACAGGTGCATCTGACTGCCGCAGAGGCCTACGGCGACCCGGACCCCCGGGCTGTTTTTGCGGTGGAGCTGACCCGCGTACCCGGCGCAGAGCAGCTCTCTGTGGGTCAGCAGGTCTACCTTAGCGGCGGAAATGGTCAGCCTATGCCGGTGCGTGTGGTGGCCAAGGACGAGCAGAGTATCACCTTCGATGCCAACCACGAAATGGCAGGCAAGGAGCTGAACTTCACCATTGAGCTGGTGGAGGTTCTCTGATACGGTCAACATATTTGCAACGCCCTCTCTGCCAAATGCGGCAAGAGAGGGCGTTTTTGCAGAATACAATGGACAATTCCGGACTGTTTATGGTACAATCAGGAAAACTGACAGGGGGAATGGGAATGTCCTACGAGTCCTTTACCAATATGCGCTCTCTGCTGAACGCCTTAGCAATCTCCATGAACCTGATTAACCGGGATATGGAGCACCACCATGAACAGACCGCCTATCTGGCCTATCAGATTGGGCTGGAAATGGGACTGGAGAGCGAGGCACTCCACGACATTATCTATGGCGCACTGCTCCACGATATTGGAGCGGTGATTTCCCCGGAACCTCAGAACATCCAGGAGATTGAGTCTCATGGCCGGGAGATTGCCGCCATTGGCGCAAAAATGCTGGAGGGTCTGGAAGGCTTTGAGACGGTGGCCGCAATCATCGAAACCAACCAGAACAGCTATCAGGAGAACCGTGCCCTGTTTGAGGAAAACTGTGAGAACAGCGAAACCTGTCTGGACATTGCGCAGGCGATTCATTTGGCAGACGTTGTGACCAGCCTGTTTCAGTACGACCAGCCGATCCTGAATCAGGTGAGGGGAATCTGTGATATCGTCCAGCGTTTCCGGGGCACCGAGTTTTCACCCAAGGCGTTGGATGCCTTTCTGAAGCTGAGTAAACAGGAATATATCTGGCTGGATATGGCGCTGAATCCCCAGTTTTTGATGGTGTTTACCGGAGATATCCGCCCCATCAGCTTAGATGAAGCAGTGAAGCTGACCAAATTCATGTCTCGCATCATTGACTACCGCAGCTCCTTCACAGCCATGCACTCGGCGGGGGTGGCGGCTTCTGCCCGGCGTTTGGCGGAGCTTGCAGGCATGGACGAGGAAACCTGTAAAATGATGACCATTGCCGGCTACCTCCATGACGTGGGCAAGCTGAGGGTACCCAATGCCATTCTGGAAAAACCGGGAAAGTTGACCGAGGAAGAGTTCAATATCGTCAAAGAGCACACCTACTATACCCGCTGGATTCTGATGAACATTGACGGCTTTGAACAGATTGCCGATTGGGCGGGATTCCACCACGAGAAGCTGAACGGAAATGGCTATCCGTTCCACATTGACGCCTCGGAGTTGGATTTGGGCTCTCGGATTATGGCGGTGGCGGATATTTTCTCAGCCATCACGGAGATCCGTCCCTATCGTGCCGGAATGGACCGGGAACATGCGCTGGCTGTTCTGCGTCAGAACGTGGAAAACGGTGCAATCTGCGGCGAGGTGGTTCGGCTGCTGGAGGAGAACTATGAGACAGTGGACAGTGCCAGAGACCGGGAATCCAGAGAAGCGGGTCAGCGGTACTTCCGCTCTCTTGCGGAGAAGAAGGCAGAGCGTGCCTGATGCTGGTTACGAAGGAGCGCGGACCCACCCACTACAAAAATCGTGTAAAATTTTGAAATTGGGGGTTGACGTTTTCGCTTGGCCGTGGTAGTATATACAAGCTGGTTGCGGGAAAACCTGCTGGCCGGTATCCGGGTGTGGCGAAGTTTGGTATCGCGCTTGAATGGGGTTCAAGAGGCCTTGAGTTCGAATCTCAACACTCGGACCACTAAAACGGCTCATTTCGAAAGAAATGAGCCGTTTTTCTCAGCTTTCGGCTCTTTTGAATATCCGTTTTTGGTGCCGTACTAGAATTGTACTAGAGTTCACCCCAAGAGCGATTAGAATTATCCGAACCTCTCAGATTTTTCCGAGAGGTTCGGAAATCTTTTTTTGCCCCGTACTAGAATTTTACTCTAGTACGTTACGAAGCAAGCTGGTTCAAAAGAGCCACAGCTGCGTTCTTTACCTCCGGCTGGACGTGGAGGTAATGCTGGGTCATGTCAATCTCCGTATGACCTGCCAGCGCCTGAATGGTCTCCAGCGGAACGCCCTGTGCCTGCAACTGACTGACGTAAGTGTGACGGCAGCAGTGCGGGGAGAGAATCCGCACATCGCCCAATTCCTCCAGTGCCGTCTTGTACTGCTTGCGGAAGGAGCTGGGGTTGCAGAAGCGGCCCGACCGCTGGGCGTACCAGACATACCTCATGGCGGTGTTGCGGAGGAACAAGGCGCTTGGACGAAACTTCTCCGGCACCGGAATCTCCCGGTAGCTGGTCTGGGTCTTGGGCGGTCCGATCTGAGGTGTACCCTTCACCATGGTCACTGCCTGCTCGATCTTGATGCTGGAACCATCCTCCGCAATGTGGCGGGGTTCCAAAGCCAGCAGCTCCTGCGTCCGCATTCCCGTTCCCAGCAGGAGACGGATGCTGTGACCAATCCGATTGTCCGGCAGGAAAAGCATCATCCGCTGGATTTCCTTGGCGGTAAACGAGTCTTTGGAGGACTCCTGCTTCTTCGTCATCTTGGTCTTGTCCGCAAATTCTACCGGATTCTTGCGGATAAGATCATTGGCGGCGGCTTTCTTCATGATTTGGAACATCATCCCCCGCAGCTTGGCGATGGAGGAATGGGAACGTCCCTCTTTGACCATTCGCTTCAGATAACTCTCTACATGAACAGGCTTAATGTCCATCAAGGGCTTTTCACCAAACTCATCCTTCAACAGCTTAATGGTGTAGCGGTAATTGTCGTAGGTGCTGGCGGAAACCTGTCCTTCGTAGTTTTTGTACCACTCATCCGCCCAATCGGAGAAGGTGAGGGTTTTGTCCAGCTTGAGACCGGATGCCTGTTCCTGCTTGAAATTTGCAACTTTTTCTTTGACTTCCTTCTGTGTTCTGGCATAGAAACTCTTATATTTGCGTCGGCCATCTTCTTGATAGCCTAGCATGATGGTACACTCCCACAGTCCGTTTTTCCTCTTATGGAGGCTTCCTTCACCGTTGGAGCGTCTTTTTGGCATTCAGGCAACAACTCCTTTTTGTTTATTGATTTCCGTTCATTCGTCCATAAAAGTTCATAGCCTGATTTGAACCTCTATGCTGACCGGGTGGCCAGCATAGAGATTATAGCACAGATTCAGAAGGACTTCAACGCTTTAAAGCGTATCTTCGCTGGTGTTTTTCTCCATCCACTGGAACAGGTTCTCACGGGTCACCAGCTTACGCTTGCCGATGTGGAGCGTAGGAAAGTCGGCACGATTCAGGAGAATGTAGGCTCCGGCTCTGGAGATGTGGAGGTAGGATTGTAAGTCTTTTGCAGTGAGTACGTTGGGAAGGTTATTGTTCATAGAATTCTCCTTTTTGATTGAAATTTGGTTTATATGTTGCGAGTGTTATAAATTCGTTATTTGCTGGTAATGGGACTATCCTCCTTGGGCTTGGATTTGCGACCATTCATTCGTATTTGTGGGGAGCAATAAAAAAGCTCCCCATCTTCCTCTGCACGCACCAATCCCATGGATTGGGAGTACAGATTCAGTTGAGAAGCATCCGTTCATTCGATATGCAATTTGTGATTGCATGGATAGTATAGTCCAGAAAAGACAAGTTGGCAAGGGGAGAAGTTGTCGAATTGCCACGACACACGGATTTTTAGACACAATAGACGGAATAGACATAACGAGAATTAAGGTATTGCAGGAAGGAAGGGGACTACCCGCCAGATGCTATATTGGAGCGAGAAACCGGAAAGAAATGCTTGACAAAGCACCCTCCAATGAATATTATACTTTAAAGCGTGAAAGTGACAGGGACTTACATCATAATCAAGGAGGACAAGACTATGGAACTGACCTATCATGAGGGAGCAGACGGGATACTGTACCCGGATCTGAAGATGAAGGAGCAGGAGGACTACGAACTGGGCAAGTATGGAAATCTGCGCTGGAATTACCTGAAAACGAAAAAGCGGGCGTTGTTTCAGATTCTGCTAATGAAGGATGAACTGTGGGAGCATCTGGTGGATGTGGACAAGCGGGGCTTGGCAATGGAGGAACGGATCGTGGCACAAATGGCTCACCAGAACGGAGTAGATGAGCAAATGAAAGCAGAGCATCAGATGGAGTGGGTGCAGAAAATGAACAGCTTCACCCAGTCGGCGCAGGAAGTTGTCTTGAATGATTTGATATACCAGTAAACAGCAGGCTGCCGTTAGAGAGTCAATCTCTAGCGGCAGCCTGCTGCTTTGTTTTGTTCGAATCCCTCAATTGTAGCGCAGCCTCCAGAATTGTACTTCGGAAATGTAAACTCTGTCCTTTTCCATCGTGTATCATGTAAACTAATCCCACAGACCCCATCCTGCACAAAACAGGAGACCCCATGAGCAAATTCGCATATATCCGAGTCAGCACCAAAGATCAGAATGAAGCCCGTCAGCTTCTCGCTATCTCCGATCTGCACATCCCCAAAAAGAACATCTACATCGACCACCAGTCCGGTAAGGACTTTGACCGCCCCGCTTACAGGCGCATGGTGCGCCGCATGAAAAAGGACGATCTGCTTTACATCAAAAGCATTGACCGTCTAGGCAGGAACTATGAGGAAATACAAAACCAGTGGCGCTACCTTACCAAGGACAAAGGAATAGACATAGCGGTTTTGGATATGCCGCTGCTGGATACCCGCCGGGGAAAAGACCTTGTAGGCACCTTCCTCAGTGACATCGTGCTGCAAGTCCTGTCCTTTGTCGCTGAAAACGAGCGCACCAATATCAAACAGCGACAAGCGGAGGGCATTGCCGCCGCCAGACTGCGGGGTGTGAGGTTTGGCAGACCGTCAAAGCCGCTCCCGCAAAACTTTCAGAACGTCTATCAGCGCTGGAAACAGAAGGAATTGATTATAACAACCGCCGCCGAAGAGTGCCAGATGCCACGCTCTACTTTTTACTACAAAGCAAAGCAGTTCGAAAAGTCCACCCGTCAATAAGTTGTCAAAAATCCAATATAGTCTACCTTTTTGGATTTTTGCCGACGAATTTGTACTTCGCATTATAGCACAGAAGTTCGCTCTACGCTATACGATTCCAGAACAAATTGGCAAGCAAAATACGTTCACAGACCCCATCCATAAAGTAGACAATTCAGGACGACCTTCATTTTTGGGACGGGACGGAAGGGGGATGCGAACGTTGATTATGAGCGGACGAAACAATTTGTTTTCCAGCGAAGGCGAAAATTGGGAAGAAGCAGCCCTTATATCCATGCGAGACGCAGCTTTGTCTGACACGCTGGTGTATTCCATCCTGAGACAAATCCGAGAGGAAAACGAGAAAAGCGGTTGTTTTGAGAAGGAACAGGAACGTATTCAGGTAATAGAGCAGTTGCAAAAGAGACTGACCCGGACGCAGCTTTCCACCTTCGGGATAATCGAACAGCTCTACATGAAGGAAGCAACTATGTGCCTGCAAATTGCCTTCCCACGGGGCATTTATGCCGCATTTCAGCACTGTTTTAGTCCAAACGAGAATAGCACATTTGAGCGTTTGGTGATGGAACCGCTTGCAAATGTCGATAGCATGGAGCGGTTTTCTGAATTGCACAGGAACAGAGCATTCCTGAATGAGCTGCTGGAAGAACTCACAGCGGAACTCAAGCCTACCAGGCAGAAACAACTGACCGCCTATTCCAAAATGTGGGATGAGCGTATCAAAGGGATACTGCGCTACGGTTATCGGCTTGGGTATGCTGCTGGTCAGTCCATCATGCTTGAGGTTGACCCGTCTCAGACGTGAGCCTATTCCAGTTCATAGTATTGGTTCCGGTTCAGATTTCGCTGAATGGTTCGTTCCTGCTGCGTCAACAGTTTATAGCCGTCCTCCATGGTCTTGATTGTTGATTTCAGCGCACGTCTGCGGTCATAAAGTTCCTGTTGCTGGGCGGTCAGCCTGACCTTTGCTTCCTTCAGCGATTGATAGTTCGGAACAGAGTTGACGTTATGCACCCGCTGGTACTCACGGAGGTACTTCACAGCGCCATCGTAAAGCAACAGCCCTTGTATGTTTTTCTCCCTGAATTTCGGTGATTTCCGGGTTTTCAGGTACTGTTCGTACAGCGGGCGGTATTTGTGGTAGAGCCCCAAGTGCTTCAACAGTCCGTTGCACTCCTTCAGATTCTTTTCCACCCGGAGGAGCCGTTGAGTATCGTGGTTGAAATCCTGTTTGTGATCTTCGATGGTCGCTTGCAGGTCATCTAGGTTGAGCAGATGATTTTCCGTCAGATAGTTGAAACTCATGCTCATTGCTTTCAGATTTTGAATTTTTGCCCACTGTGTCAGCCCGTAGCTTGCCTGAATCTTCGGGTCGTTCAGGTCGATGATGCGTCCGGTGACCACGGTTTCGATGATTGGACGGGTCGGCTTCGCTTCCGGCATTGGCTTCTTCGCTGCCTTTTTCTCAGGCGCAGCCTGTGTTTTCTGCTTCTGTGCTTGCTGTTGCAGTTCCAACAGACGCTGATTGATGAATGCTTCAATGGATTCCTTACTGTAATCATCACCCAACCTGCGGAAAGTGATAGGACGCTTGCGGTATTCCGGGAGGTAGCTCCATCGTCCACGGCTCTCTGTGACAACGATGTTGTGTTCCCGTTTCAGGATTGCTTTGAAATCTTCAACGGAGTTACACTTCTGTTTTGTTTCATCAATTGCTTGACGCATTCGGGCAAGCTCTGTTTTGAACTTGGATTCGGCGGGTTTGCCGCCAATGCTGCGGATGGCTTCATTTTTCCTGTCAAGGCGGTCTTGCCCTCGCTTCTCTGCCCAGTATTCCCGGTTGGTGATTTTTTCCTTCGCAGGCTTGTTTAGGGGAATTTGGCTCAGTCCCCGCTCCCGGCACATTCGCTCCAAATCAGCTTTCAGGTAACGGATGCACTTGTCCGATGTCTGAAATTTGTACCCGGCTTTGTAATCACGGGGTAGATCAGAGTATTCTGGCGGTTCTGTGTCCTTAATGCGGAGAGAATTGAACGCCAGATGCAGGTGTATATTGCCAGAGTGATTATTGCCGTCATCGTGAGTTGCTACGATGCACTGGTGTCCCCCGAAGTGCTTTCGGGCAAACTCCATCCCGATTTCCTGCGCAATTTCAGGTGTCAGACCGCGCTTGTCCCTGTCCTCCTTGGGGAACGAGATAATAAAGTGATGGCTCTTTACTTCCCGTTTCTCCCTGTTCTTGTGCCAGTGCTGGTTGGCAATCTGACAATCCGTGCTGTATGACCAAACATCTGTATTGATGGCATCAATCAGCACATTCTCCCGGAGAATCATTTTGTGCTGTGCGTTGTAAATCGGGCGGGCGTGCTCATCATGCTGAAACAGGAAGTAGTTGACCGCATCCTGATAGTATTTGTTATGGCTGGAAAGGTGCTTCAAGATCGCCACGGTAATCCTCCATGCTTCTGAGGTTTCTCAGCGTCATGCTGATGTCGCTGAGGCAGTTACCGATTGCGTCCGTCATTTGATTGTCTGCTCGCTCGCAGAAGTTCAGCTTGCGAGCAATTTGATTCAGGTTTGAGCCGATCTTTCCGAGCTGCCCGGTGACAGCCTTGCTGGTGGCTTCGTCCAGTGCGTACTGGAATACAGGACGGGGAATTCTCCCGGTGAAAATTCTCCTACGGATGTACTTGGAGCGGTTCTCGTTGAGAAGTTCGCAGATGATGTTGAGCTGCTCCCATTCATCGTCCGATAAACGGACGTTGACGAAGTGGGAACGGTTGGTTTCGTCACGGTCTTGGTACTTTTTT
>ATWA01000006.1 GCA_000421005.1 Clostridiales bacterium NK3B98 | reverse complement strand
ACCCCGGAGGAATACAGCAAAACCCTCACCCCGGACCGGATGGAGCAAACCCACGTCCACAGAAGCATACACTCTCTGGAGCGGTTCTACTCCAGAGAGCGTTGCGTACAAATGTTGGATGAGCTGCGCCAAAGGGCGGGGGAGGGCTTTAAGGAACCGCTGAACAAATCAGGCTACGGCGTCTGAGCGGTCTGTTTTCCGCCATCCGGGTCTAAAATCCCTTGAAATACGTCAGTATTTCTTCGGTCTTTTATCCCCGACTGGCAAAAAACATCCTCGCTCATCCATCCGAGAGATTTATTCAGCGCTTCCTTAATCGCTGAAATCCCGGTCCAGATTGATGTGGAACTGATAGTCCGAGAAGGCTTCCTCCATCTGCTTACGAATGCTCTCCGCCAATGCTCTGGGCTGGGGCTCAGAGAAATCGAAAATCAGGTCAAAGGTGACATTGTCCTCCAGCACATAGAAGCCGTGCATCTGTAAAATGGAGGGGCACTGAGCCACGAGAGACTGGAGATGCTCCTTCATCTCTCGGGAATGCTCGTCTGAGGTGTTGGTGGCGTAAATGCCTACGGTGAGGATTACCCCGGTCTCTCCGTACACCCTGCCTACAATGGCGTGGGTCAGGTGGTCCAGCTGCTGGATGGTCATGTCGTCGTCCAGCTCCACATGGACAGAGCCAATCTGCTGCTCCGGACCGTAGCTGTGAAGGGTCAGGTCATAGGCACCGTGTACCTCCGGGAAGGAGTTGATAATCCCCTTTACCCGTGCGGCAAGGTCGGACTCGATGCGCTCTCCGATGAGACTGCCCACCGTGTCGGTGATAATCTCATAGCCTGCCTTGAGGATGAACACGGAAATCACGGCGCCCATCCATCCGTCCAGGTTCAGGTGGAGGAACAGGTTGATGCCCGCAGCTACCAGCGTGGCAAGGGAGATGACTGCGTCCCCTTTGGCGTCGGTGCCGGAGGCGGTGAGGGAACCGGATTGCAGATCCGACCCTTTTTTCAGATAGTAGTTGCCAAGAAGCAGCTTGGCAGCTACACCGGCGGCCAGAATCATCAGAGATACGAAGGTATAGCTGGTCTCCTCCGGGGCGATGATTTTGCCGATGCTCTCCTTGAGAGAGGTAAGGCCTGCCATGAGCACGATCACTGCCACCACAGAGGAAGTGATGTACTCAATCCGCCCGTAGCCGTAGGGGTGCTCCTTGTCTGGGGGACGCTCTGCCAGTTTGGTGCCCACAATGGTAATCACCGAACTCAAAGCGTCGCTCAGGTTGTTCACCGCATCCAGCAGCACCGAGGTGGAGTTGGCCAGAAGACCCACCGCCGCCTTGAATGCCACCAGCACCAGATTGACGCCGATGCCCTTGTAGCTTACAGAGACAATTTCTTTGGAACGATCCATTTCATTCCCTCCTGTGCCTGTTTTCATAATAATATAGTGTAAATCCAGTCAAAAATCAATAGACAGAACAGTCGCCCTCCCGAAAAAACGGAAGGGCGATGGAACATTGTGATGCGTTTCCTTATCCATTCACGGAGCCGCCGCAGTATTCGCAGCAGCCGCTGGCGTCGGGAGTGGTGGTGGCACCGCACCACGGGCAGGTGACTGCCTTTTTGGGGGCAGCGGCGGCGGCAGCCTCCCGGCGTACCTGCTGGCGCACCTGGGTCAGGGCACGGATGATCTCATTGCCGTTGCGCTGCGCCTCCTGATATTCCAGATTGGAGCGGGCGATGGCGCCCACCGTGTTTCCGGTGCTGCCAGAGGGGGGCGTGATTGTAATGGAGCTGTCGTTGAGCTGGAACCGAATCTCGTCAAAATAGGGATGGTTCACATTGATGACCACATAGAAGTCGTACTCGTACTCATAGCGGGGCGGCACAAAGCTGACAGACTTTCCGTCCTTGTCCTTTCGTTTCAGCTCGGTACGCCTCTCGTTGATGTCCAGCTTGCACCCGGTGACCTGAGAATAGTCCATCACGTCCGGGTTGGCCTCCTGAAGATTCCGAGCGGAGGTGACCATAAACTTGCCGTTGTCCTCGTCCAGCAGCACCCTGGTATGTCCGCCCAGCGTCCGGGTGGTGTTGAAATGGGCCACTTCCTCCCGGTTTGCCTCCCGGTAATCCAACTGCTCCCGAATCTGCTCGACCGTGCTGCGCCTGCGCTCGCTGAACCATGGGGACAGTTTGGCGGCGCAGTTTTTACACAGATTGCCGTCCTCCAGCTTCCGGTTGCCGAGAATGCCGATCTCTCCGCCGCAAATGTCGCAGCTTTTCTTGTCAAAGAATTTTCCAAACAGTCCCATGATTCCTTCCTTCTTTCTCTGTACAAATGTATTGATGAGATACATTCATTATACTACTTATAAAAAGAAAAGCAATCATAAATTTTTCCAGCGGCGGCGTTGAGCCGCCCCTGCCTTCCCAGAGAAACGCAGATGGTAAAAGTAACCAAAACGCCTTGTGAAAATGCAACAAAAAATACAATTGCTGCTTGCAAAGACTGGGCGCATATGATACACTGAATGCGATTCCAATGGTGCCATACCACTCCACCTTATGGTTTGGCATACATTCAAAAAGGAGGAACCAAACCGGAGACTCCCGGTGCGGCAGTGTGGAGACCTGTCGTAATGGAACGCACTCCCTGCGGGTGGTTCCGAGGTAGGTGCAGCGGAGGCTCATCTATCAGAGTCGAAGTTATGTCCGAGGTATTGCTGAAAAACATCAAGAAGATCTACGACAACAAGGTGACCGCCGTTCACGACGTCAACCTGCACATTGCGGACAAAGAGTTCATTGTGCTGGTCGGCCCCTCTGGCTGCGGTAAGTCCACCACCCTGCGTATGGTGGCCGGTCTGGAAGACATTTCCGACGGCGAGCTGTACATCGACGGCAAGCTGTGCAACGATATCGCCCCCAAGGATCGTGATATCGCCATGGTTTTCCAGAACTACGCTCTGTACCCCCACATGACCGTGTATGACAACATGGCCTTCGCCCTGAAGCTGAAGAAGACCCCCAAGGATGAGATCGACAAGAAGGTTCGCGAGGTGGCCGAGATTCTGGACATCACCCAGTATCTGGAGCGCAAACCCAAGGCTCTGTCCGGTGGTCAGCGTCAGCGTGTCGCCATTGGCCGCGCCATGGTTCGTGACCCCAAGGTGTTCCTGATGGACGAGCCTCTGTCCAACCTGGACGCCAAGCTGCGTAACCAGATGCGTGCTGAGATCATCAAGCTGCGTCAGCGCATCAACACCACCTTTATGTACGTTACCCACGACCAGACCGAGGCTATGACTCTGGGCGACCGTATCGTCATCATGAAGGATGGCTTCGTCAACCAGATTGGTACCCCTCAGGATTTGTTTGACCGTCCTGTCAACCTGTTCGTGGCCGGCTTCATTGGAATGCCTGTGATGAACTTCTTTGACAACTGCAAGCTGATCGTGAAGCAGAACAAGTACTTCGCCCAGATCCGTGGCGTGGACTTCGAGCTGTCCGAGTTCCAGCAGAAGGCACTGCGTTCCAACAACCAGCAGCCTTGCGACATCGTCTGCGGCATCCGTCCTCAGCATGTCACTGTGGGTACCGGCGAGCTGTCCGCTAAGGTGGAAGTCAACGAGATGCTGGGTTCCGAGGTCAACCTCCATGCCCGCAGCGGCAACGACGAGGTGGTCATGGTCATCCCCACCGTCGATCTGGACGTGGACGTTTCCATGGGCGCTACCGTCAACTTCACCGCCCGTCCCGAGCTGATTCAGCTCTTCGACAAGGCCAGCGGCAACAACCTGGTGTGGTTCGACAAGGCTTCCTTCGAGGCCAATGAGCCTGTCTGCAAGACCTACAACTTCTGATTCTTCTATCAGACCCCAAAGCCCACCCGCACAGGGTGGGCTTTTTCTGCGGCAAGCGGATTGACAACAGGCACATAGTTGCCTATACTGTATCACTCCGGGATCACCCGGCAAAAAGACTGAAGAAGACAGGAGAATCCAATCAATGCCTGAACTTTACTATAAAGACGCCCAGAAGGCGGCGTCCAAAGAATATCGTGAGTGTGTTTCCAAGGGTGTGTATCCCTATCTGCCGGTGCTGGAGGAATTTGTATCCTCTGAGCGGATTACCATGGGTACGGATATGGGGCTGGTGCAGATTCCCACCGAGTTTATTGTGGGTACCCGTACCCCCGGCAGAACCCACGCTTTCGCCCGGAACTTTATGCCCCTGCTGGAAGGGGGGACAGAGTTTGCCAACAAATGGGAGATGCTCTGCCGTGCCCACACCAACGAGGGCATCCGTGACCCCATTAAAGTCTGTGAGTACATGAACCGCTACTATGTGGTAGAGGGCAACAAGCGGGTGAGCGTGCTGAAGTTCTTCGATGCTGTGACCATTCCCGCCTATGTGACCCGGGTGCTGCCCGACCGGAATGAACAGACCGAGGGTTACTTTGAGTATGTGGAGTTCAACCGAATCAGCGGTGTGAACTTTTTGGAGCTGTCCCGGCGGGGCGGATATCTCCAGCTCCAAAGCCTGCTGGGCAAGGAGAAGGGGGAGCGCTGGTGCGAGGAAGAGCGCCGCCGTTTCGCCAACGCCTACTACACCTTCCGCAGGGTATACGAGGACATGGCAGGCAAAGAGCATATCTACTCCACCGGGGATGCCATGCTCTCCTATCTGAAAATCTACGGCTTCCACTCCCTGCTTCAGGTGGATACGGGCACGCTGAAGAAGAACATCTCCAAGATGTGGGAGGAAGTAGAATTACAGCAGGAGCACGCCCCAATCGAACTGAAAACCGAGCCGGGCCCCGGAGAGGAGCCGAAAAAGGGTATTTTGTCCAAGGTGCGTACCGTGGCGTCCTCCAAGCCCAAGCAGCTTCATGTGGCCTTCCTCTATGACGGCACCACTGCCAGCTCCGGCTGGACCATGGGGCATGAGCTGGGCAGACGGTACGCCCAGCGGGTCTTTGAGGACAGAATTGTGACCACTGCCTATGAGAATGTGCTACAGGAAGACCCGCAGGTTGTCATGGACAAGGCGATTGCGGATGGCAACACGGTGATTTTCACCACCTCCCCCCGCTTGCTCCCGGTGAGTCTTCGTACCGCCGTGGAACACCCTGAGCTGGTGATTATGAACTGCTCCCTGAATACTTCTCACCGCTATATCCGCACCTACTACGCCCGGATGTATGAGGTGAAGTTTGTGGCAGGTGCCATTGCCGGCGTCATGACCCAGGATAAGCAGGTGGGTTACATTGCGGATTACCCCATCTACGGCCAGATTGCCACGGTGAACGCCTTTGCGCTGGGGGTGCAGATGGTAAACCCGGAGGCAAAGGTGTATCTGGAATGGTCCTCTGTGGACGGTGCGGAGAATGCCTATCGCCGTCTGGAACAGCGGGGCATTAAGGTGATTTCCTCTCTGGATATGGCAAAGATGGCAGAGCTGGAGAGCAACGGCTTGGGTTTGTCCATGCTCATGGAGGACGGCGAGCGGGAATTGCTGGCCATCCCTGTGTGGAACTGGGGCGTATACTATGAGGAAATGCTCCGGCGGATTCTCAACAAGACCGTTCAGACGGAGTACAAAAACAGCCGTAAGGCGCTGAACTACTATTGGGGACTGGCTACCGGAGTGCTGGACCTCCACTGCTCTGAACTGGTGCCCAGAAGTGTGCGCCGTCTGGCAGATGTGCTGAAAGCCAGCATTGCCCAGAAGGCCATTCATCCCTTTGCCGGACCCATCTACCTGCAGGATGGCACGGTGATTGCCGCTGACGGCTCCACGCTGGAATTGGAACAGATTGTCAACATGGACTATCTGGTGGATAGCGTAGTGGGTAAAATTCCCGCCTATACCCAGCTTACCGAGGTAGGCAAATCCACTGTAGATCTGGTTGGTATCCCCAGCGCCACCAAAACCGATGACGAGGAGGATGCCGCCGGAGGAAGTGGAGGCGGGATGTGAGGATACTGGCCATTGCCGACGAGGAGTCCCGGTACTTCTACGACTACTATACCCCTGGCAAACTGGACGAATTTGACCTGATTATCGCCTGCGGCGACCTGCACCGCTCCTATCTGGAATTTCTGGTGACGCTGGCGCACTGCCCGGTGGTATACGTCTGCGGCAACCACGACGAATCCTTTGTCACCCAGCCCCCGGAGGGCTGTATCTGCATTGACGACCAGATTTTTGTCTATAAAGGGGTTCGGATTATGGGGCTTGGGGGCTCCTACCGTTATCGGGAGGGCACCTATATGTTCACGGAAGGCCAGATGCGGCGGCGTATCCTGAAAATGTGGCTGCCGCTGTTGAAAAACGGCGGATTCGATATTCTTGTCACCCACGCCCCGGCTCGGCACCTCAATGATCTGGACAACCTGACCCACCGGGGATTTGAGTGCTTTAATGACCTGCTGGATCGGTATCATCCTGCCTATTTCGTCCACGGCCATATCCATAAAAACTACGGTATCAAAATTCCCCAGCGCCAGCAGCGGGGAGATACCACCGTGATTAACGCCTTCGAGTATTGCATCTTCGAGTTTAACCCGGAGGACAGGCGAGACAAACAGAAGTGATAAACGAAAAAACGAGCTGCCTGAGCAGCTCGTTTTTCCATTCAAATAAAAAAGCCCGGTTTTACCGGGCTTTTGTGGTATGCAGATCCGCTGAGAAATTACTCCTCAGAGATAGCGCCCATGGGGCAGTTGCCAGCGCAGGTGCCGCAGGAGATGCAGGAATCAGCGTCGATGACGTACTGGGTATCGCCCTCGGAGATAGCGCCAACAGGGCAGCCCTCTGCACAGGTGCCGCAGGAAATGCAAGCGTCAGAAATCTTATATGCCATGGTAAAATACCTCCTTGATTTGATGGGTGTATTGTAGCACGCTCTCTTGCAAAAATCAATAGAAAATCCGAAAAAAGTTGAATAAAATATGGTTAGCATGGACAAACTGGAACAAATGGAGGGATTTTATTATGAAATATCCAAAAAAGGTAAAACAGGGCAGAGAGTTAGCAGGAAAAAATGATACCGCCTTTTCCGCCCCCCTCACCCCGGACATCTGCGCCGGGCGGAGGACACAGCCCCACGCCGGGCGGTTCACACCTGCTCACCGGGAAGGGCATACTTGACAAGAACGGGGATTCCGGGGAGAATAAGGGGGAGAAGGAGTTGAGCGTTTATGCTGACACTGAAACCAATGCCCTGGGAAGAGCTGGCCCTTGCGTGGGACTCCATGCGCCGGGAGTTCCCGGACGATGAGCGCAAACCGCTGGAAATGCTGCAAAAGCAGACCCGGCAGGGGATGATGGAGCCGTGGTGGCTGATGGAGGACGGCGTCCCCAAAGGCTACGCCATGATGCTCACCGCCCCAGAATGCCCTATGGCGTTGCTGGACTATCTGGCCATGCTGGACAAGGACAGGGGCTATGGCACCGCCTGTCTGAACCTGCTGCGAAAGCAGTATCCCGGCGGCATCCTGGTGGAGGCGGAAGCGGAGCAGCCGGGACTGGAACCGGATGAGGCAGCACACCGGGCAAGACGGCTACGGTTTTATACCCGCAGCGGATTTTGCACCTTGCACTGGCAGGCGGAGGTGTTCGGGGTGGTGTATCAGCTCCTGTTCTGGTCAGAAGGGGAGGACAGCGAGAAAAGCTGTGCCGCTTGTTATCGCCGAATTTATGAAAATCAGCTCCCCGCACAATGGATGCAGGCGCACTTTTCACTCCAAAAGGAGGAACTGGAATGAACATACTCGTGACCATCCCCATGGATGAGAGTCAAAAGGACAGACTTTCCGCCATTGCCCCGGAGGCAGAGGTGGTCTATTGCCCCGCAGACCAGCTCACCCCGGATTTGCTGGCGCAGGCGGAAATTATCCTCGGCAATCTGCCGACGGATATGATTCCCTATGCCGCCAAGCTGAAATGGCTCCAGCTCAACTTTGCGGGCAGCGACAACTATTGCACCCCCGGTTTGCTGCCGGAGGATGTGCTGCTCACCAATGCCACAGGCGCATACGGTCTTGCCATCAGCGAGTGTATGCTGGCGGGGATTTTATACCACATCAAACGTCTGGGACAATACCACGACCAGCAGCGGAAGCACCTCTGGCGCAATTGCGGCGAGGTGCGCTCCATCGAGGGGTCGGTGACGCTGGTGGTGGGGCTGGGGGACATTGGGTCTTCCTTTGCCAGGCGGATGAATGCGCTGGGCAGCACCGTATTTGGCATCCGCCGCCATGTGACGGAGATGCCGCCTTATCTGGCAGGTCTGTACACCATGGACAAGCTGGATGAGCTGCTGCCTCTGGCAGATTATGTGGCGCTGTCTCTGCCCAACTCTCCCGCTACCCGGAATGTGATGAATGCCGCCCGGTTCCAGCGGATGAAGAGAGACGCTATTCTGATAAACGTAGGTCGGGGCAGCGCCGTGGACACAGACGCACTGGTGGAGGCGCTGAACAGCGAACGCATTGGCGGGGCGGTGATCGACGTGGTACATCAGGAGCCACTGCCGGAGAATCATCCCCTGTGGGAGGCGAAAAACCTCCTGCTCACCCCCCACGTCACCGGAAACTTTAACCTGCCCGAGACCCAGCGCCGGGTGGTGGATATTGTCCTCCGCAATCTGGCTGCCTATCTCCATGGGGGAGAGATGGTCAGCGTGGTGGATCGAAGCACCGGGTATCGGAAATTTTCCTGAAAAAAACGTGCGCCTGCAAATCACAGGCGCACGTTTGCAATGGTTACAGCAAATCGGAGATACCCTCATAAATCCGCTGCACCACATCGGCGTTGTTCATGGCGTAGAGGTGTACCCCATCCGCCCCGGCTTGGATGAGATCCCGAAGCTGCATAATGGCGTAGTCGATACCGGCGCTGTACAGCCCCACCGGGTCATCCTGCCAGCGCACCAGCAGCCTGTTAAACTGCTCCGGCACATGGGCGCTGGACAGCGCCAGCGTCCGGTCAATCTGGCTACGGCGGACGATGGGCATGATCCCCGCCGAGACAGGCAGGTCAATGCCCTGCTTCCGAATCAGGTTGGTGAAGCGGTAAAAATACAGATTGTCAAAAAACATCTGGGTAATCAGATGGGTGACGCCCTGCTCCTGCTTGATTTTCAGGTTTTCCACGTCCTGAAGCAGAGAGTCCGCCTCCGGGTGCTTTTCCGGATAGCAGGCTCCGGACAGACCGAAAGCGCCGTAGTGTCCCCGGACGAACCGGGCCAGATCGCTGGCGTGCTCAAAGTCGGAAAACTGCTCTGCTGCCGGATTCCGGTCCCCACGGAGAATCATCAAATCCCGCACCCCGGCGGCGAAAAGCTGATCCAAATTGGATTCTACCCCCGCTCGGTCAGAGCCGGTGCAGGTGAGGTGTGCCAGCGGCTCCATGTCCAGTTGGTTTTTCACATAACGAGCCACCTCGCAGGTGGATACGCCCCCTACCCCGGAACCTCCGGCAGAGCAGGTGATGCTCACAAAGTCCGGATGCAGGTTTTTGACCTGTTGCAGCGTGGTCTGCAGCTTGGGCCAGTTCAACACCTGCTTGGGGGGAAAGAATTCAATGGAAAACACACAGGGCTTTTGGGCGAACAGCTTGCGGATGTACATAGAGACACCTCCTGTCACATTGCTTCGCTAAAGTATAACAGATACAACCGCAAAATGCAACCGTCATCCCTTGTGACCGGGGGAGAGATTTGCTATAATACCCACAGAATACAAACACAGCGAGGTGTTGACTATGATTCGCAGAAAAGAGGATGTGCGTATCCGGCAGGTGGAGCACGCCCAGAAGGGGAAGGGCACCGTTACCTTCCATGACTGGCTGCTGCCTGAGGAGGCAAAGGGACACGGGAGGGTGTTCAGCAAGGTGGTGATTCCCCCCGGAAGCTCCATCGGGTTCCATCAGCATTTGCAGGAGTTTGAGGCGTATTATGTGCTGCAAGGTCAGGCACTGGTGCGGGACGGGGAAAACGAGGTGCTGCTCCATCCCGGGGACATGAACCTGTGTCCCGACGGTCACTGGCACGGGGTGGAAAATGTGGGGCAGGACGATGTGGTGCTGATTGCCCTGATTATGAACCAACTGGCATGAAAAAGACGGACTATCTCACCCGCATTGCCCGCACTCCGGAGGAACGGCTGCTGCTGAGCCGGGTGTGGGATTTGATGGAAAACGCCCAGCAGCGGAGCATTCCCCAGTACACCCATTTTCTCTCCCCGGAGGAGCAGCGGCTGGTACGCAGCCTGCTGAATACAGTGGGGGGAGGCGAGCCTGTATTCTGGGGCGGCTACGAGGAGGCACAGCGGAAAATCTGCGTGTTTCTCCCGGACTGGATGACCTTTGAGGACTGGGAGGAGCAGCCGGTGACCGCCATCCGTGCAAGCTGGTACGCCGGGGACAGCCTGACCCACCGGGATTTGCTGGGCGCCCTCATGGGACAGGGCATCAAGCGGGAGATGGTGGGGGATTTGCTGGTGGATAAGGAGAGCTGCGACATCCTCACTTTGACAGAGATGTCGCCCTACCTGCTGCAAAACCTCACCTCTGCCGGGCGGGCAAAGCTGAGTCTGTCCCCTGTTTCGCTGGGCGCGCTGCACTTCCCGGTGCAGGAGGTGAAGCGCATCCACGACACGGTGGCTACCCTGCGGCTGGACGCAGTAGCGGCAGCGGGCTTTTCCGTGAGCCGGGCGAAAATGGCGGACTATATCCGTGCCGGGCGGGTCAGCCTGAATTGGGCGGAGACAGACAAAACCGACGCCCCGGTGAAGGCGGGGGATGTGATCTCCTGCCGCGGTCTGGGCCGGTGCAAGCTGGCAGAGACCGGGGCGCTGTCCCGCAAAGGCAGAATCAATATCGAATTGGAACGATACCTGTAAGGAGTACCTATGGAACAGAAAAAAATCGACCGTATCAACGAGCTGGCCCGGAAAGCCAAGACAGGGGCGCTGACCCCGGCGGAAATCGCCGAGCGGGATGTGCTGCGCCGGGAGTACATCGACGCAGTAAAGGCGTCTCTGGTGGGACAGTTGGAAAACACCTATATCGTGGACGAGCATGGCAACAAGCGTCCCCTGAAAAAGAAGCTGACGAAACAGTAAAAAAATCCGCCCGGACGGGCGGATTTTTTACTTGCTCTTATTGTTCTGCCGATACCACCGCACCGGAGCTGTGGGAATCTGATGACTTCCAATCACTTTCTCCATCCACACCATATGATACCACCGCCCAAACTTGTACCCGCAGTTGCGGAAGGTGCCAACGGTAGCAAATCCCATGGCACGGTGAAAGCGCACGCTGTCCATGGTCAGGTATTCGTCCTCCGCCTCCGGCACCCCGATGCAGGCGTACAGGTTGAGCATCCCCATTTTGGAAAGCCGGTCTTCCATGGCCTCATACAGCGCCCGTCCCAGCCCGTTACGGCGGGCGTGGGGGTTCAGGTAGATGCTCAGCTCGCAGCTCCAATCGTAGGCGGCTCTGTCCTTGAATGCCCCGGCGTAGGCGTAGCCCTGTACGGTGCCGTCCACCTCTGCCACCAGATAGGGGTAGCGCTCCATGGTGCGCTCCATTCTGGACTGAAAAGCGGACACGGCAGGGGGGTCGTATTCAAAGGTGATGGCGGTTTTTTGGACATAATATCGGTAAATCTCCGCCAGACGGGGAGCGTCAGAGAGAACTGCGTCACGAATCAGCACCATGGAAAAACCTCCTGTTGCACGGTGGAAGAAGCAGGATGAAAGTGACCCCCGCTGCCCATGGACAGCGGGGGTGTGGTATATCAGTACAGCTTTGCCCCTGCGGGGATGTGGTTGTCCACCATGAGCAGGTTCAGCTTCTCTTCCCCGTCCTCAGTGTGGACGGCAGAGAGCAGCATACCGCAGGACTCAATGCCCATCATCTTTCTGGGGGGCAGGTTGGTGATGGCAATGCAGGTCTTGCCCACCAGCTCCTCCGGCTCGTAGTAAGCGTGGATACCGGAGAGAATGGTGCGGTCAGTTCCGGTGCCGTCATCCAGCGTGAACTGGAGCAGCTTCTTGCTCTTCTTCACCGCCTCGCAGGCCTTTACCTTCACCGCCCGGAAGTCGGACTTGCTGAAGGTATCGAAGTCCACAAAATCGGCAAACAGGGGCTCGATCTCCACCTTGGAGAAGTCGATGACCTCATCCACAGGAGCAGCAGCGGCAGGTTCGGCAACGGTTTCTGCCTTGCGCTCGGTCTTGCCGCTGCCCACTTCCTTCATGGTGGGGAAGAGCAGCACATCCCGGATGGAATCGCTGTTGGTGAGCAGCATTACCAGACGGTCTACCCCGAAGCCCAGACCGCCTGTGGGAGGCATACCGTACTCCAGAGCGTTGATGAAGTCGTAATCCACCTGAGCGGTGGTGTTGGGATCCAGCGCCCGGCGCTCTGCCACCTGACGCTCAAAGCGTGCCCGCTGGTCGATGGGGTCGTTCAGCTCGGAGAAGGCGTTGCCGAACTCGGTGGCGTTGATGAAGTATTCAAACCGCTCGGTAAACTCCGGGTCATCCGGCTTGCGCTTGGCAAGGGGGCTGATCTCCACCGGGTAGTCATAGATGAAGGTGGGCTGAATCAGGTTTTCCTCCACAAACTTGTCGAAGAACTCCGCCAGAATTGCGCCACGGGTGGGAACCTCGGGCAGGTCAACCTCATGGGCCTTGGCGCAGGCAATGGCGTCCTCGTCGCTCTTCCAGTCGGAGAAATCCACACCGGAATACTTTTTCACCGCCTCCACCATGGTCAGTTTCTCCCAGTGACCAAGGTTGATCTCATGTCCCTGATAGGGGA
This sequence comes from Clostridiales bacterium NK3B98, assembly GCA_000421005.1. Classification (GTDB taxonomy): domain Bacteria; phylum Bacillota; class Clostridia; order Oscillospirales; family Oscillospiraceae; genus Onthomonas. Next base: position 85,862 of record ATWA01000006.1, on the reverse strand, counting down.
TGACCAGCGTGCCGCACACCCTCTGCGCCACCGTCTTCATCATATCCTCTACCAGCTCCATCATACCGTGGAAATCGGTGAACGCCTGATACAGCTCGATGGTGGTGAACTCCGGGTTGTGCTTGGGGTCCATGCCCTCGTTGCGGAAGATACGCCCCACTTCATAGACCCGCTCCAAGCCGCCTACCATGAGCCGCTTCAGATACAGCTCGGTCTCAATGCGCAGCACCATGTCCATATCCAGGGTGTTGTGGTGGGTGTAGAAGGGACGGGCGGAGGCACCGATTTCAAAGGGGGTGAGAATGGGGGTTTCCACCTCCAAAAAGCCCCGGTTGTCCAAAAAGCTGCGCAGCTCCCGCATAATCTGGCTGCGGCGGACAAAGGTGTCCTTCACCTCGGGATTGACAATCAAATCCACATAACGCTGACGGTAGCGCAGTTCCTTGTCGGTGAGACCGTGGAACTTCTCCGGCAGGGGCAGCAGGCTCTTGGAGAGCAGGGTAACCGACTCTGCACGGACGGAAATCTCCCCCTTCTGGGTCTTGAACACCTGCCCGGTGACACCTACAATGTCGCCGATATCGTACTTTTTGAACCAGTTGTAGTTCTCCTCACCGATCAAATCCTTGCGGACATAGAGCTGCACCCGGCCCTCTTTGTCCTGCAAATCGCAGAAGGAGACCTTGCCCATGCCCCGCTTGGACATGAGCCGTCCGGCAATGGAGACAGTCTGTTCCTCCAGAGCGTCAAACTGATTGACAATATCGGCGGAGTGATGGGTCACGTCAAATTTGGTGAGCCGGAAGGGGTCAAGCTGGGCGTTTTGCAGGTCGGTGAGCTTGTCCCGGCGAATCTGCAGCAGCTCGCTGACGCTCTTGCCCTCCTCGGGATTGGTAAACTTAGCCATGTCTGCCTCCCGAATCAGCGGTTGACGGCAATTTTGACCACCCGGTAGCGCAGCACCCCGGCGGGAGCCTCCACGGTGATCTCATCGCCCTCTTCCTTGCCCATCAGCGCCCGGCCAAAGGGAGATTCCTCGCTGATACGCCCCTCCATGGGGTCGGCCTCCTGAGAGCCCACAATGCGGTACTCCTCCTCCTCGTCCATGTCCAGGTCCAGCACGGTGACGGTGCAGCCCAGATTGACGGTGGTATCGTCCAGAGCGTCCTCTTCAATGAGTACATAGTTGTCCAGAATGGCCTGAACCTCTGCCTCACGGGAGTACAGCTTGCCTTCCTCGTTTTTCGCCTCATCATACTCGCTGTTCTCAGACAGGTCGCCGAAGGAGCGGGCTTCCTTAATCAGCTCGGCAATTTCCTTTTCCCGGACGGTCTTCATCCAGACCATTTCGTCCTGTAATTCCTTGAGACGGGCAGGGGTCAGCTTGACGGGATTTGCTGCCATTGCAATCAACCTTTCTTGTATCAAAGTCAATAAAATACTCCATTCTCCCCTGTTCCGGCGGGTTTTTCCTGCCTTCACAGAGCAAAATGGCATAATCGTACATTATTACGTCAAGTATATGCGGTTTTGTCCTGCCTGTCAAGAGATTCCGGTAAAATCACCAGCTCAGACGCAGCCAGCCGTCCCTGCGCCCAGAGGGCGGAGAGCAGGGGGAGGGCGGGGCAGAGGGGCGGGAGCTCCAGCCCCGGCGCTGTCAGGGTAAAGCCGGGTATCTCCGGATTCTCTCCCCCCAGAGCGAACCGTCCCGGCCTGCCCTCTTGCAAGGCGAAGTCCAGCCACACATCCGCCCCGGCATCCACCACCGGCAGACCGTATGCCCGTTCCAGCTCCCAGCCTATCAGCCCCTCTGTCTGGGCATCCATGGCAATGGCCCGGACACGGGGGGCGAGATACCGGCAGCAGCGCAGCAGGTTGGCGCTTCTGCGCTTTGCGGACAGACCCACCACGCTGCGCCCCGGCACCAGTCCCCGTTGCTCCAATGCTGCCAGCGCCAACGGCCCTGCCAGCGTCTGCCACAGTCCCCTTGTCTGTACCACGTCCATCCCCGGAGCAGCGTCACAGGGGGAGAGCAGACGGCGGCAGCCCCGGCGCTGCAGCAGCGCCGTCCCCCGCCGGAGACGGCGAGTGGCTCTGGGACTGTCCGCCTGCCCCGGCAGAAGAACCTCCCACACCGCCATACCCAGCACGTCATATCCTCTCAAGCTCACCCAGCCGGGACGGCCGGTGAAACGGAAATAGCCCACCACGGCAAATCACCTCAGGGAAGGATATGAGGGGAGAGTGGAAAACAGAAGGAAAGTGTGGTATCATGCCCACAGGTGATGACAATGATTCAACTGAGCAATCTCCGTCTTCCGCTGGACGCAGACCGGGAGGCGCTGGAAAAACGGGCGGCAAAGCTGCTCCATATCTCCCGGCGGGACATTCAGGAATTGCAAGTGGTGAAGCAGTCCATTGACGCACGGCGAAAACAGGATGTGCATCTGGTGTACACCCTGAACCTGCGTCTGGCAGACGAGGACTACGCCCTGCGCCGCAGCGATGGGACGGCCAAGCGTCTGGAAAAGCCCGCCTATCAGTTCCCGGCGCATCAGCCGTGGCAGGGTGACCGCCCGGTGGTGGCGGGGATGGGGCCGGCGGGGCTGTTTGCCGCCCTGACGCTGGCACGAAACGGCGTTCCGGTGACCGTGCTGGAACGGGGCAGACCGGTGGAGCAGCGTCAACAGGATGTGGAGCGGTTCTGGCAGACCGGCGTTTTGGACACCCGCTCCAACGTCCAGTTCGGAGAGGGGGGCGCAGGCACCTTCTCGGACGGCAAGCTGACCACCGGCACCCATGACCCCAGAATCGGGGCGGTGCTGGATACCTTTGTGGCCTTCGGCGCACCGGAGGATGTGGCCTACTCCTTCCGCCCCCATGTGGGTACGGATGTGCTGCGGCAGGTGGTGTCCAACATCCGCAGAGAGCTGATTGCCCTTGGGTGCGATGTCCGCTTTGAGAGCCAGCTCACCGGGCTGGACATTGCCGGGGGACAGCTCACCGGGGTGGAGGTGACTACCCCCAAAGGGGTAGAGCGTCTCACCACCAACCACCTGATTCTTGCCCCGGGACACTCTGCAAGGGACACCTTTTCCATGCTGCTCAGCCATGGTATCGCCATGGAGCCCAAGCCCTTTGCTGTCGGCGTGCGCATTGAGCACCACCAGCAGGCCATCTCACAGGCCCAGTACGGCTGGGCGTGGGACAGACTGCCCCCCAGCGACTACCATTTGAGCTGCCATTTGCCGGACGGCAGAAGCGCCTTTTCCTTCTGTGTCTGTCCCGGCGGTGTGGTAGTGGCTTCCGCCTCGGAACAGGGACATTTGGTGACCAACGGCATGAGCTACCGGGCAAGAGACGGGGCGAACATCAACGGCGGCTTTCTGGTGGGGGTGACCCCCGCCGACTATCCCGGTAGTGACCCGCTGGCGGGGGTGCGTTTTCAGCAGCAGTGGGAGAAGCTGGCCTTTGAGCTGGGGGGCGGCGGCTTCCGTGCCCCGGCGCAGCTGGTGGGGGACTTTCTGGCAAAGCGCCCCTCCAAGACCGGGGGCGGCGTTGCGCCCACCTACCGTCCCGGCGTGACGTGGACGGGGCTGGACGGGTGCCTGCCGGACTATGTGGCGGGCACCCTTCGGAGCGCTCTGCCCCTGCTGAACCGGAAGGTGCATGGCTTTGCCCATCCGGAGGCAGTGCTGACAGGAATTGAGAGCCGCTCTTCCTCACCCCTGCGGGTGCTGCGGGATGAGGGCTTGCAGGCCAATATCCGGGGTATCTTTCCCTGCGGCGAGGGCTGCGGGTATGCGGGGGGCATCGTCAGCGCAGCAGTGGACGGGATTCGGGTGGCGGAAGCCGTTGTGAACAATTAGAAATGTGGTTATCCATCTGAGTCAGCTTGTATATGAGCAATCATGTACGAAATACCTGAAAAACGGCAGAAGATGATAATCTTTTGTACGGGGCGGCGTCCCCGACGCCCCGCATCACCTGCAAGCGCCCGCTCCTCGATGGACGGGACGTCGAGGACGCCGTCCCGTACGCACCGAATTTCGTACTTTCCGGCATTTTGCCAAGCGGACTTATCTGGATAACCATAATTAGAAATGAAGAGTTAAGAGTTAAGAACTGCGGCGGGCTTTCTGCACAGAGCCGCCAGCACTTAACTCTTAACTTTTGTCTTCAAATGCCCTTTGGGAGATTGCAAACCCGGTCGTTTACTGATATAATAGACTGTCATTGTATGGAAAACGAAACGAGGGAATTGCGTGTACTTAAAGGCACTGGAAATACAGGGCTTCAAGTCCTTCCCGGACAAGACAGTCCTCACCTTTAACGAGGCCATCACCGCCATTGTGGGTCCCAACGGCAGCGGAAAGAGCAACATCTCCGACGCCATCCGCTGGGTCATGGGGGAGCAGTCCACCCGTGCGCTGCGGGGCGGCAAGATGGAGGACGTGATCTTCGGCGGCACCTTGAAGCGGAAACAGACCGGCTACGCACAGGTGTCGCTGATTCTGGACAACGCGGTCGGCACCTTCTCCATGGAGGACAGCGAGGTGATGGTCACCCGCCGGTACTACCGCTCCGGAGAAAGTGAATACTACATCAACCGCCAATCCTGCCGCCTGCGGGACATCAACGACCTGTTTATGGATACCGGTCTGGGTCGTGAGGGCTACTCTATCATCGGCCAGGGCAAGATTGACGAGATTCTGTCCACCCGGGGGCAGGACCGCCGTGCCGTGTTTGAGGAGGCGGCGGGCATTTCCCGCTACCGTCACCGTAAAGAGGAGGCGGAGCGGAAGCTGGACCGCACCCAGGATAATCTGCTGCGCATCGGGGACAAAATCTCTGAGCTGGAATTGCAGGTAGAGCCCCTCCGGGAACAGGCGGAAAAGGCGAAGGAATTTCTCATCTACCGGGACGAGCTGCGGGGATTGGAGATCTCCGTCTGGATGGACAATCTGGACCGCCTCCGTCAGGGCAACCGGAAGCTGTACAGCGACTATGAGGAAGCGGTACGCCAGCGGGATCAGGCGGCAGCAGACCAGCAGAAGTTCTATCAGCGCTCAGAGGAGCTGGCCGCCGGGCTGCGGCAGATGGACATTCAGGGGGACGAGCTGCGAGGTCAGCTGTCCGAGCTGAACAATCAGGCGGGGGAGCGGGAATCGGAAATCGCCATTCTCCGCAATCAGGTGAAAAACAACGAGGAAAACGCCCAGCGTCTCACACGGGAGCTGGATCAGCAGGAAAACCGGGCGGATTCAGTGGCGGAGCAGATTCGCACCCGGGAACAGCGGCTGGAGGAGATCCGCGCCAGCGCAGGGGCGCTGAGTCAGGAATACACCCAGCGCCAAACCGACTGGGAGGTACTGAGCCGCCAGAGTCAGGTACTTGATCGGGAACTGGAACGGCTTTCTCTCCGTCAGGCGGAGCAGAACGCCTCCGCCGCCGACGCCAGAGCCAGACTGTCCGCCCTGTCCGCCTCAGCCCAGGAGCTGCTGGACAGAGATACCCTGCTGAAAGCCCAGATTCAGGAGCATAGCAGCCGTCTGGAGACGGTACAGCAGGAGCAGGCGGACAAGCAGCGGGAGCTGGATACCGCCAGAGCAAAGGCGGCGGAGCTGGCCAATCAGGTGAACGGCTATACGCTGCGGCTGCAAAACCGGCAAAAGCGTCTCACCGCCGCCAACGACCAGCTCAACCGGATTGTCATGGAGGACAACAACCTGCAAAGCCGGATTCACATGATTGCCGAAATGGAGAAGATGTACGAAGGCTACTCCAAGGCGGTCAAGACGGTGATGCAGGCCAGAGAGCGGGGACAGTTGAACCATATCTGCGGCACTGTGGCGGAGCTGCTGCGGGTGGACGATGTTTACACCGTGGCCATTGAGATTGCTCTGGGCGGCGGTATGCAGAACATCGTGGTGGAATCCGCCGAGGACGGCAAGCGTGCCATTGAATACCTGAAACGCCGGGACGGCGGGCGAGCTACCTTCCTCCCGGTGAGCGAGGTTCGCCCCGGATTTTTGAAGGAACAGGGCTTGGAGCGTCAGCGGGGCTTTGTAGGCATAGCCAACCAGCTCGTCCGCTACGACAGCCGATATGAGAACATCTTCTCCCATCTGCTGGGTCGGGTGGTCATCTGCCAGGACATGGACAGCGCCATTGCCATGGCAAGGGCATACCGTTATTCCTTCCGCATTGTGACGCTGGACGGGCAGGTGCTCAACCCCGGCGGTGCCATGACCGGCGGCTCCACCAGCCGCAGCGCCGGCATTCTCTCCCGGGCGGGAGAGCTGGAACGTCTCCGTCAGCAGGCGGAAGGGGTAAAGGAGAGTCTGGAAAAGGCCAAGGCAGTGCTGGAAGACGCCAAGCGAAGTGCCTCCGCCGGACAGTATGATTTGGAACTGGCACAGGGACAGCAGCGGCAGCAGGAGGATCTGGTGTTGAAGCTACAGGGCGAGGCTGGACAGTACCACATTCTCGTCGACGCCCTGAACCGCCAGCTCGCCAGCTGCCGGGAGGAACTGAACACGCTGGAACAGCGCTCCCAGCAGGTGGAGGCCCAGAGCCAGACCGCCGCAGGGGAAATCAGTGCGCTGGAACAGAAGGCGCAGACCACCCAAAACGAGAGCGATGACAAAAGCGCCGGACGGGATCGCCTCCGCCAGCAGCAGGAGGAGCTGCGCCGCCAGCTCACCGACCTGCAAACCCAGATTGCGGCACTGGAAGCGGAGGAACGCACCGCAGAGGGGGCATTGAATCAGCTTCGCAGCGTCCAGCGGGACATCTCCGGGGACCGGGATACCCGCATGAACCAGATTCGGGAATTTGAGGGGAAAAACCGCACCCTGACCGCCCAGATTGAGAGCGCCGAGCAAGCACTGGCAGCCCTTTCCCAGCGGCAGCAGGAGCAGCAGACCCAAATTGACGCCCTCACCGCCCAAAAGCTGGAACTGGAAGCCCAGCGCACCCGGGCGGACAAGGACGCCAGAGAGCGCAATCAGGAGCTTTTGAACATGGAGCGGGAGTGCTCCATTCTGGAGCAGCGGAAAACCGCCGCGGCCATGGAGGAAAAGCAGCTTTTGGACAAGCTGTGGGACAATTACGAGTTGAGCTACGACGCCGCCCAGAGCCAGCGTATGGAATTGGAATCGGGCAACCGTGCCAATCGGCGGATTGCGGAGCTGAAACGGAAGATTTCGGCGCTGGGCAACGTAAACGTAGGCGCAGTAGAGGAATTCCAGCGGGTCAACGAGCGGTATCAATATCTGGCCGACCAGCGCAACGACGTAGAACAGGCCAAGGGAGAACTGGAAGGGATCATCGGCGGCATTACCGAGGAGATGGAGCGGATTTTCGCCCAGCAGTTCCAGCGCATCGGGGAGTGCTTTGTCACCACCTTCCATGAGCTGTTCGGCGGCGGCAAGGCGTCCCTGGAGCTGAGCGACCCCAACGATATTCTGGGTTGCGACATTGAAATCAAGGTACAGCCCCCCGGCAAGGCGCTGAAGGTGCTGACCCTGCTCTCCGGCGGCGAGAAGGCGTTTGTGGCCATCGCCCTGTACTTTGCCTTTTTGAAGGTGCGTCCCGCACCCTTTGTGGTGATGGACGAGATTGAGGCGGCTCTTGACGAGAGTAACGTGGTGCGCTTTGCCCGGTATATGCGGGGCATGACGGACAAGACCCAGTTTATCGCCATCACCCACCGCCGGGGCACCATGGAAGAGGCGGACGTACTCTACGGCGTGACCATGCAGGAAAAGGGCGTGTCCAGAGTGCTCACCCTCAACCTGAACGATGTGGAGCGGGAGCTGGGTATCGAGGCGAACTGATGCCATGCGTGATACAGAACAGTGAAAATCCAGCCTGACAGGAGTATTTGATATGGGATTTTTTGATAAACTGAAAAAGATTACGATTTTCAACACCTATACCGCCCTCACAGACGATTTCTATGAGGAACTGGAAGACCGTCTGATTCTCTCGGATATGGGCACAGGCCCCGCCGCAACAGCGGTGGAGCGGCTTCGTACCCACTGCACCGAAAACAAAATCGGAGACATGGAAAAGGCCAAGGAGGTGCTCCGGGGCATTCTGGCGGATATGCTCAACGTGGGCGACAAGCGGCTGATTCTCTACTCCCAGCCCTCCATCGTCCTGTTTATCGGGGTCAACGGTGTGGGCAAAACCACTACCATCGGCAAAATCGGCAATATCCTGAAAAACGAGGGCAAAAAGGTGATGTTTGCCGCCGCTGATACCTTCCGTGCCGCCGCCTCTGAGCAGCTTACCATCTGGGCGGAGCGCTGTGGGGTGGAGATTGTCAAGCAGGGGGAGGGGGCAGACCCCGCCGCTGTGGTCTTTGACGCCATCAACGCCGCCAACGCCCGGTATACCGACGTGGTGCTGGTGGATACCGCCGGACGGCTGCACAACAAGACCAACCTGATGAACGAGTTGAACAAGATTGACCGGGTGATCAAGCGGGAGTGCCCTATCTGCTCCAAGGAGACTCTGCTGGTGCTGGATGCCACCACCGGGCAGAATGGTTTGAATCAGGCGAGACAGTTCAAGGACTCCTGCGGCATTACCGGCATTGTGCTGACCAAGCTGGACGGCACCGCCAAGGGCGGCATTGCCATTGCCATTGCCCAGGAGCTGGGTCTGCCGGTGAAGTTCGCCGGAGTGGGCGAGGGCATCGACGATTTGAGATACTTTGACGCTGACGAATTTGTCAAAGCATTCATTTGATGGAGGCAGCTATGAAACGAATTGATGAAAGAGCCAAGGACGCGCTGCGTCCGGTAGAGATCATCCCCAACATCAACCGCTTTGCCGAGGGGAGCTGCCTCATCAAGTGCGGCGACAGCCATGTGTATGTCACCGCCTCCGTGGAGGACAGAGTACCGCCCCATGTGCCTGTGGGGGAGGGCTGGGTGACAGCGGAGTACAATATGCTGCCCCGTGCCAACCGGGACCGCTCCCGCCGGGACGTGAGCAAGCTGAAGCTGTCCGGGCGCTCTGCGGAGATTCAGCGGCTCATTGGACGTTCCCTCCGGGCGGCGGTGGACATGAAAAAGCTGTCCGGCTTCCAGATCACGGTGGACTGTGATGTGTTGCAGGGGGACGGGGGAACCCGCACCGCCTCTATCACCGGGGGCTATGTGGCGCTGTATCTGGCCTGCGACCTGCTGGTGAAAAACGGCTACCTGAAGGAGAACCCGGTGGTGCATCAGGTGGCGGCAGTTTCTGCGGGTATCGTGGAAAACGCTCTGCTGCTGGACTTGCGCTACGAGGAGGACTCCTCCGCCATGGTGGATATGAACGTGGTGATGATCGAGGGGGACAAGCTGGTGGAGATTCAGGGCACCGGCGAGGGCAGAGCCTTTGACGTGGAGGAGCAGCAGAAGCTGGTTCGTCTCTGCTCCAAGGGCATCCATGAGCTGATGGAAAAGCAGAACGAGGCCATTGAACTGGGTAAGCGTACCCGTCCGGAGGCCTGAGAGATGAAATTTGTACTGGCAAGCCACAACCCGGGCAAACTGAAAGAGATGCAGGCAGTGCTTGGCGCTGTGGGCGTTGAGGTGGTGCTCCAATCGGAGCTTGGTATCTCTGTGGATGTGGAGGAGAACGGCACCACCTTTGCGGAAAACGCCCGGCTGAAAGCGGAGGCGGTGTGCAAGGCCAGCGGACTGCCTGCCATTGCGGACGACTCCGGGCTTTGCGTGGACGCACTGGACGGCGCCCCCGGGGTGTATACCGCCCGCTACGGCGGGGAGGGGCTGGACGACCAAGGGCGCTATCGTTTTCTGCTGGAGAACCTGAAGGGGGCGGAGAACCGGGCAGCCCACTTCCAGACCGCCATTTCCTGCATCTTCCCAGACGGCAGGGAGCTCACCGCTCAGGGGCGCTGTGACGGGGTGATTGCCAAAGCCCCTGCAGGCAGCGACGGCTTTGGCTATGACCCGGTGTTCTTCCTCCCGGCGCTGGGCAAGACCTTCGCCCAGCTTACCGCTGAGGAGAAAAACGCCATCTCCCACCGGGGACAGGCGCTGAGAGCGTTTGCACAGGTGCTGAAAGAGCATTTGGAGGGCGTATGAAGGGATATTATGAGCGCTGCCCGGAATGCGGCGGAATACTACAACAGGGCGTGGCGGAGGCAGAGACGTTTCCCTATAAAATCGGGAGCTTTGCCATTGTGAAATGGACACCTCAGGAACAGCTGGGAAAGCTGATTCCCAAAGGAACCGTAGCATGTGAGACCAGGGCGGAGGGGCAGTATTGCCCAGCCTGCAAGAAGGTGTATGCCGCCTTTGCGGTGCAATTCTGATACAAGGAGACAATATGGAACTGACAAGCAAACAGCGGGCACAGCTTCGTGCCATGGCAAATACCATCGACCCCATCATCACCGTGGGCAAGGGGGGCATCAGCGACGAGCTGGTGAAGCAGGTGCGGGACGCACTGGAAGCCCGGGAGCTGATTAAGGGCAAGGTGCTGGAAAACGCCGAATACGACGCCCGGGAGGCCTGCGAGATTCTGGCAGAGCGCACTGCCGCCGCCGAAGTGCAGGTCATCGGCAGCAAATTTGTCCTCTACCGTCCCAGCCACCGGAAGGACAAGCGAGACAAAATTGTGCTGGTGAAGAAATGAGAATCGGCATCTACGGCGGCACCTTTGACCCCATCCATCTGGGACATATGCAGGCGGCCAAAGCGGCGGCGAAGGCGCTGAAGCTGGACTGCCTGATTCTGATACCGGACAATATCCCGCCCCACAAGGCGGTTTCCGGCACTTCCGCCGCCCCGGCGCACCGGCTGGAAATGTGCCGCATTGCCGCTGACCGTCTCTGCCCGGCGGTTCCCACGCTGGTCTCAGACATGGAGCTGCGCCGGGAGGGGGCAAGCTATACCAAAGACACCGTGCGCCAGCTTCGGGCGCAGTACCCGGAGGATGAGCTGTGGCTGCTCATGGGAACGGATATGTTTCTCTCCTTCCACACATGGCGGGAACCCCAGACTATCTGCGAGTGTGTCAACCTTGCCGCCTTCCAGCGGGACAGCGATGACCGGGCGGAGGAATTTGCCGCCCAAAAGCGGCGGCTGGAGGGGGAGTTTGAGGCAACTTGCGCTGTGATTGATAACGGGGAAGTGATTCCCATGTCCTCCACGCAGGTGCGCTCCGCACTGGCAGAGGGGAAGGGCGGGAATTGTCTGGACGAGAGCGTCTGGGGCTATATTCTCCGAAACCGCCTCTACGGCACCAACGCAGACCTGACCCGCCTCTCTCTGGAGCAGCTCCGGGCGTGCAGCTATTCCATGGTGAAGGCGAAACGCCTGCCCCATATCCGGGGCACCGAGGAGACAGCGGCAAAGATGGCGCTGCGCTGGGGTGCGGACGAGGAGAGCGCCCGGAAAGCCGCCATCCTCCACGACTGCACCAAATACTTTGACCTTGCCCAGCAGTTGTCAACCTGCGAAAAGTATGGTATTCTGTTGGATGATATGGAAAAGTCCACTCTGCCGCTGCTCCACGCCAAGAGCGGGGCGGGGATTGCCCGGTGTGTTTACGGCATGAGTGAGGAAATCAGCGAGGCGATTCGCTGGCACACCACCGGACGGGGGGACATGACCCTGCTGGAGAAAATCCTCTATATCGCAGACTATGCCGAGCCAAACCGCCAATACCCTTGGGCGGAGGAGCTGCGGGCATTGATTTATACCGATCTGGACGCCGCAGTAAAGCGGGGTCTGGAAATCACCATTGCGCACAACCAACAAACCGGGCACCCTTTGCACCCCAAGACATTGGAGGCATGGCTGTGGCTGGACCAACATCACAGGAAGGAAGGGTAATATGGCAGAACCCAGAGTGTTAGCGGAAGAAATCGTCAAGGCGCTGGACAGCAAGCGGGCGCAGAAAATCGAGGTCATTCAGGTGGGAGACATCACCATTCTGGCGGACTACTTCATTCTCTGCACCGCATCTTCCACCACACAGATTCGGACACTGGCGGATCTGGCGGAGGAGACGGCGGAAAAGCTGGGAGAAGAGCTGCACCACAGAGAGGGTGAGCGGGAATCCGGATGGGTGCTGCTGGACTTCTCCACCGTGGTGGTGCATATCTTCCTGCCCGAGCAGCGGGAGTTCTACGATCTGGAACGGCTGTGGCAGGACGGCACCAGCGTGGACCTGACCGCCCTGCTGGAGCAGTCCAGAGAGGAACGGCGTAAGGAGCTGGAGGAAAACCGGCTCTGATGAGAGCGTGTGGGACGTGGAGGACGCCGTCCCCTACGAAATGCCTGCGGGGGACGCTGTGTCTTTCGCATCAGATTAAAACGAAAGCAGAGAGTGTGATACCAATGAAATACGATTTCGTTGCCATTGAGAAAAAATGGCAGCAAAGATGGCAGGACAGCAAGGCCTTTGCCGCTGTCACCGGAGACAAGTCCCGCCCTAAGTGGTACGGTCTGGTGGAGTTCCCCTACCCCTCCGCCGCCGGACTCCATGTGGGACACCCCCGCCCCTATACCGCCATGGACGTGGTGGCTCGGAAAAAGCGGATGGACGGCTATAATGTGCTGCTGCCTATGGGCTATGATGCCTTCGGCCTGCCTACGGAGAATTTCGCCATCAAGAACCACATCCACCCGGCGATTGTGACCCGTCAGAACATCGAAAACTTCACCCGCCAGCTTCACATGCTGGGCTATTCCTTCGACTGGGACAGAGTGATTGACACCACCGACCCCAACTATTACAAGTGGACCCAGTGGATTTTCCTTCAGCTGTTCAAGCACGGCCTTGCCTACAAGACCACCATGCCGGTGAACTGGTGCACCAGCTGCAAATGTGTGCTGGCCAACGAGGAAGTGGTAGAGGGTGTGTGCGAGCGCTGCGGCTCTGAGGTGGTCCGCAAGGAAAAGAGCCAGTGGATGCTGAAGATCACCGAGTACGCCCAGAAGCTGATTGACGGTCTGGACAGCGTGGACTTTATCGAGCGGGTCAAGACCCAGCAGCGCAACTGGATTGGCCGCTCCACCGGCGCAGAGGTGAACTTCAACACCACCGAGGGGGACGTGCTGCGGGTCTACACCACCCGGTGCGACACCCTGTTTGGCGCCACCTATATGGTCATCGCCCCGGAGCACGCCTATGTGACCAAGTGGAAGGACAAGCTGAACAATTACGACGAAGTGGAAGCCTACGTCCGCAAGGCCGCCTCCAAGAGCGACTTTGAGCGCACCGAGCTTGCCAAGGAAAAGACCGGCGTGCGTCTGGACGGCGTGGCCGCCATCAATCCGGTGAACGGCAAGGAAATCCCCATCTTCATCTCCGACTATGTACTGGCTACCTACGGCACCGGCGCCATTATGGCCGTGCCTGCCCACGATACCCGTGACTTCGAGTTTGCCAAGGTGTTCGACCTGCCCATCATTCAGGTGGTGGCCAGCGCAGAGGGCGCTCTGGTGGATTTGGAGCATGAGGCGTTTACTGACGTGGAGACCGGCGTGATGGTGAACTCCGGCTTTATCACCGGCATGAGCGTGGAAGAGGCCAAGAAGGCCATGATTACATGGCTGGAAAAAGAGGGCATCGGCTGCGCTAAGGTGAACTACAAGCTCCGTGACTGGGTATTCTCCCGTCAGCGCTATTGGGGCGAGCCCATTCCCATTGTGAAATGCGAGAAGTGCGGCTTTGTTCCCCTCCCCGAGAGCGAGCTGCCCCTGCTTCTCCCTGAGGTGGAGAGCTACGAGACCACCGACGACGGTGAAAGCCCCCTCTCTGCCATGACTGATTGGGTGAACACCACCTGCCCCTGCTGCGGCGGCCCTGCCCAGCGGGAGACGGACACCATGCCCCAGTGGGCAGGCTCCAGCTGGTATTTCCTGCGATATATGGATCCCCACAACCCGGATGCGCTGGCCTCCAAAGAGGCGCTGGACTACTGGGGACAGGTGGACTGGTACAACGGCGGCATGGAGCACACCACCCTCCACCTGCTGTACAGCCGGTTCTGGAACAACTTCCTCTATGACATCGGTGTAGTGCCCCACGCCGAGCCTTACGCCAAGCGTACCAGCCACGGAATGATTCTGGGCAAGAACCCCCACTATGTGGGCTTTGCCGAGACAGAGGAGGAAAAGCAGGCGCTGATTGCCAAGTACGGCAACGAAGCCCTCCGCCCTGCGGTGAAGATGTCCAAGAGTCTGGGCAACGTGGTCAATCCGGACGATGTGATCAAAGCCTACGGCGCAGACACCATGCGGCTGTATATCATGTTCATCGGCGACTTTGAGAAGACCGCCACCTGGTCGGATGAGGCGGTGAAGGGCTGCAAACGGTTCCTGGACCGTGTGTGGAATCTGCAGGAGAAGGCAGCCCCCGGCGAGGACTACTCCGAAGCCAACGTGGCCGCCATTCACAAGGCAATTCTCAAGGTCAGCGAGGACATTGAGGCCATGAAGTTCAATACCGCCATTGCCACCCTCATGGCACTGACCAATGACTTCTACGCCAACGGCTGCACTGTGGCCGACCTAAAGGCGCTGGTGCTGATGCTCAGTCCCTTTGCCTCCCATATGTGCGAGGAAATGTGGGAGAATCTGGGCGGCGAAGGCATGATCTGCCACCAGAAGTGGCCGGAGTACGACGAGAGCAAGACGGTGGCCAGCGAGGTCGAGGTTGCCGTTCAGGTGGCCGGTAAGCTGAGAGCCAGCATCAAGGTGCCTGCCTCCATCGACGATGCCGGAGCTGTTGCCGCTGCCCTGGCAGACTATAAGATCCAGAAGCAGGCCGAGGGCAAGACGCTGGTGAAGCAGATTGTCGTCCGCGGCAAGGACCAGAATATCAAGCTGGTCAATCTGATTTTCAAGCCTGCCAAGTAAGGGAGACTCCCGGCAGGTATTTGGGAAAGTTGCTCAACCAGTATTGACAAAATCCCTGTTGTGGAGTAGAATATACCCATTCAGCACCATCAAAGTGGTGGTATGCCCTTGTACGTTTATCTCCCTGGGCATAATCGGAGGGAGGGAAAATAAAATGGCAGAAATTCGCGTCCGCGAGAACGAGTCTCTGGACAGCGCCCTGAAGCGTTTTAAGCGCTCCTGCGCTAAGTCTGGCGTTCTGGCAGAGGTTCGTAAGCGTGAGCATTACGAGAGCCCCAGTGTCAAGCGCCGCAAGAAGTCCGAGGCTGCCCGTAAGAACCGTAAGAAGTTCTACTAAGCACATCACCACAAAACCCCTTTCGCCTGTTGGCGAAAGGGGTTTTTCCTGCGTTTTATGGGATATTTCACCGATAGACGCAGGAAAATAAGGGGAATGAAACGTTATTCTGATTCGTCAAACGAATTGACAAAAGAGACGTTTTCCTGTACTATGAGAGCTGTGAACAGGCATCCGATCAGCCGAAACCGTTCTATAACAGAGGAGGAAAAGAGCAATGGAGAACAGCTATCGCCAGACCTACCACGCTTGCGTGCCCTCTGGCTGGTCTAACGACCCCAACGGCATGATTTACTATAACGGGGAGTACCATCTTTTCTATCAGCACTATCCCTATAAGACCCAATGGGGCATTATGCACTGGGGACACTTCACCTCCAAGGATATGGTGAAGTGGGAGAATCAGCCGGTGGCGCTGACCCCGGATGAGGAGTATGAGGCGGTGTGCGGCTGCTGCTCCGGTTCAGCCATTGAGTTGGACGGGAAAATGGTGCTGATTTATACCGCCGCCCAGCCGGATTTGCAGCGTCAGTGTCTGGCTTGGTCGGAGGACGGCATCCATTTCACCAAAGACCCTGCCAACCCCATTCTCCGGGCGGATGACCTGCACCCGGAGGTGTCCATCAAGGACTTCCGTGACCCCTTTGTGTTCCGGAAAAACGGTCACTTCTATATGCTGGCAGGGGCAAAGCTGCTGGACCCGCCCTACAAATATTCTGTCAGACCCGGCACTGGGTCCTGGGGTGCGGGAGCCACCAATCTGGACCCCACGGATATAAACCCCTCCAACCCGCCCTTCGCCTCCGGCGCAGGCTTGGACAGCGGCGACGGATTCGGCAATCTGGTGCTTTGCCGCAGCGATGATTTGTACCATTGGAGCTATATTGGCCGTCTGGTGCGCCGGGTGGACAACCTGCCGGAGCAGTTTTATCAGCTGCTGGGCGCATACGAATGCCCCTCCTACTTTGAACTGGACGGCACGGAGGTGGTGCTCTCCAGCCCTCAGAACTTTGTGGGTGAGGGGAAAAGCTATCAGAACGTCCATGCCAGCACCTACATGACCGGAAAGCTGAACTTCGACACCGGACATTTCTCCATTGATTCCATGGGCGAGGTGGACTACGGGTTTGACTTCTACGCAGAGCAGGCGATGAACACCCCTGACGGGCGGGTGGTGATGATCGCATGGAAGGAGATGTGGGACCGTGCCTTCCCCACCCAGAGCGAGGGCTGGGCGGGTACCTACACCCTGCCTCGTGAGCTTCACATAAAGGACGGGAAACTGGTGCAGCAGCCGGTAGCTGCCCTGAAAAACTATCGGACGAATCCGGTGACCTGCAAAGACTTTTCCGTCTCTGACGGCGCTGTACAGCGTGAAGGGGTGGAGGGCAGCACCATCGAGCTGAATCTGATGCTGAAGCCCGGTACTGCCCGTAAGAGCGGCGTCAAGCTGTTTCAGGGCACCCACCACGAGACGCTGGTTTATTATGACGCCGCAGAGGGGGTTATGGTCTTTGACCGCACCCGCTCCGGCAAGGACACCGGAGGCAGAGACCGGGACAAGTACCGCCGCTACTGCCCGGTGGAGGACGCTTCTTCCATTCAGCTTCAGTGCTATCTGGACGTGTCTTCGGTGGAGGTGTTTGTGGACGGCGGTCTGGCGGTGATGACAGGCAACGTGTTCCCGGACTTTGATGAAATCGGCGTGTCCTTCTTTGCCGAGGGCGGCGAGGCTGTCTTTGAGCAGGTGGAAAAGTTTGACCTGATGGTAAAGTAAACAGAAACGAAGCAAGACCCGGACGGCTGTCCGGGTCTTGTGCTGTCTCAGGAGATAGGCTCGTGCTTTTTCGCAAAGCTGGAGAGGTAGGCGCTGAGCTGCATATAAGAGAAGCTGCCGCCGTTGACCGTATAGGTGCTGCTGCCCTGTGGCGTGTCCCACCGCAGGGCAATGTCAAAGCTGTTGTCCAACCCGGTAAAGGAGAGCGCACTGTCTTCCAGGCGAAGGGTAAGTGTCTCGCTGTTGTCAGCAGCCCCTTTGCGGCTGACCACGTTCACATTCTCTTGCAGTAGAAAGCGGTCATAATAATCCACCAGCGCCTCATCTGCCTGCCACACCTGTCCGTTTCGCTCAATGGTGCAGTCCCCGGCTGGAACAGCCAGAACCACGTCATTGACCTCTCTGGCAAATGCCTTGTATTCCGTGCGCAGATGAAGGGTGTAAGCGAAAAAGACCGTCACCGCCAAAGTGACCAGAACAGCAATGGCGCAGCCAAGATAAAACGGCCATGTATGTCGCTTTTGAACCATATCATCACCTTCAGAAAAAGCCCCGATTCTACAATGAGAATCGGGGCTGAATGGGTTATCCTTACTTCGCAGCCTTGGCAGCCTTGATCTCAGCGATGAGCTGAGGTACTACCTTGAACAGGTCGCCCACAATGCCATAATCGGCAACGCCGAAGATGGGAGCGGTCTCGTTCTTGTTGACAGCGATGATGGTCTCGGAATCCTGCATACCGGCGGTGTGCTGGATGGCACCGGAGATGCCCAAGGCCACATAGATCTTGGGATGGACGGTCTTGCCGGTCTGGCCAACCTGATGGTCAGCGGAGATCAGGCCAGCGTCCACCAGCGCACGGGAGGAACCGACCACACCGCCGCCCAGAGCCTCTGCCAGCTCCTGAGCCAGAGCGATGCCCTTTTCCACGTCCTTGCTGATGCCACGGCCCACAGAGACAATCACGTCAGCGCCGATCAGATCCACCATCTTCTTGGCGGCCTTCTCCACAGAGAGAACCTCGGTCTTGATGTCGTCGCGGGTCAGAGCGAAAGCGGGACGCTCCACCACGCAGGCGGCAGCCTTGTCAGCGCAGAAGTCCGCCTTCTTCATCACGCCGGGGCGGACGGTGGACATCTGGGGACGGAAGCGGGGGCAGATAATGGTAGCCATCAGGTGACCGCCGAAAGCGGGACGGGTCATCTTCAGGTTGCGATCCTCATAGTCGAAGGTCTGCTTGGACAGATCCAGAGAGGAGGACTCCTTCAGGAACTCCACATACTTGGTGGTGTCGATGTCCAGATGGGTGGCATCGGCGGTCAGACCGGTGTGGAGACGAGCAGCCATACGGGGAGCCAGGTCACGGCCAATGTTGGTAGCGCCAATCAGAAACACCTCAGGCTTGAATTCCTGTACTGCGTCGCAGATCACCTTGGCGTAAGCGTCGGTGGTGTAATCCTTCAGCAGGGGGGAGTCATAGACCAGCACCTTGTCAGCGCCGTAGCCGCCCACTTCCTTGGCGGTTTCGTCAGCAATGTCGTTGCCCAGCAAAATGCCTGCCAGCTCGCAGCCCAGCTCGTCAGCCAGCTTGCGGCCCTCGGAGATCAGCTCAAAATCGGTGTTCTGCAGCACGCCGCCGCGCTGCTCGCAGAAAACCCACACGCCCTTGAAGGCGGCAATATCACGAAAATCGTATGCCATGTGAAGAGACTCCTTTCAATCAGATGATGTGCTTCTTGGCCAGAATGCCTGCCAGATCGGCTGCGGGAGCGTCGCCGGTGAGCATCATGCCTGCGCCCTTCTGGGGAGGAGTGAAGGACTTGAACACGTTGGTGGGGGAGCCCTTCAGGCCGATGGTATCCACCTCGATGAGGGGATCGTCCTTCAGAGCGGCGTAGTCCAGCACGATCATGGGGTGCTTTTCGTTGTCGTAGCACTCGAAGATGCCGTTTACGGACATATAGCGGGGCTCGTTCAGCTCCTTGATGCAGGTCAGCAGGCAGGGAGTCTGCACCTTGACCATCATGTAACCGTCCTCCAGCATACGCTTGACGGTGAGGGAGTTGCCCTCCTTCTGAATGTCAGCCACATAGGAGACCTGGGGCAGATGCAGCTTTTCAGCGATCTGGGGACCAACCTGAGCGGTGTCGCCGTCGATGGCCTGACGGCCGCAGAACACCACGTCCTCAGGGCCGATGCCGATGACATTGATGCCGGCAGCCACAATCTGGCTGGTGGCGAAGGTATCGGAACCGCCGAACTCACGTCCGGAGATCAGATAGGCCTTATCAGCACCCCGGGCGATGCACTCCCGGAGCATACCCTCAGCAGGAGGGGGACCCATGGTGACCACGTCCACCTCACAGCCGGTGGCGTCTTTGAGGCGCAGGGCGGCTTCCAGAGCGGCCAGGTCGTCAGGGTTGGTGATGGTAGCCATAGAGGCACGATCCAGCGTGCCGTCCGGCTTCACGGCAACCTTGCCGGAGGTATCAGGTACCTGCTTTACACAGACAATAGCTTTCATTGTTACGCTTCCTCCTTATCTCAGCAGATCGCCGGCGATGACCATCATCTGCACCTCGCTGGTGCCCTCGTAGATCTCGGTGATCTTGGCGTCCCGCATCATGCGCTCGATGGGATAGTCACGGGTGTAGCCGTAGCCGCCGAACAGCTGCAGGCAGCGGCGGGTCACGTCGGAGGCGGTACGGGAGGCGATCAGCTTGGCCTCGGCGGCCTCTACGCTGTAACGCACCTTGGCGCCGTCCATAACCGCCTGCTTCTTCAGAGCGGCCTGATAGACCAGGAACTTGGCAGCGTCAATGCGGGCCTTCATCTCAGCCAGCTCGAACTGGGTGTTCTGGAACTGAGCGATAGAGCGGCCAAACTGCTTGCGCTCCTTGACATAGGCAACGGTCTCGTCCAGAGCCCCCTCGGCGATGCCCAGAGCCTGAGCGGCGATGCCGATACGGCCGCCGTCCAGCGTCTTCATAGCCAGCTGGAAGCCCTTGCCCTTGACGCCCAGCAGACGATCCTTGGGGATGCGGCAGTCTTCCATAATCAGCTCGCAGGTGGAGGAGCCGCGGATGCCCATCTTCTTCTCGTGCTTGCCCACGGAGAAGCCGGGGTCGGTGCGCTCCACGATGAAGGCGGAGATTTCCTTCGCCTTGCGGCCCCGCTTGTCCACCACGGTGCCGGTGACGGCGATGATGATGAACACATTGGCATAGCCGGCGTTGGTGATGAAGATCTTGGAGCCGTTGAGCACCCACTCGTTGGTGGCCTCATCCAGCACGGCATAGGTCTGCTGACCCTGAGCGTCGGTACCTGCGCCGGGCTCGGTCAGACCGAAGGAGCCGATCCACTCGCCGGAGCACAGCTTGGGCAGATACTTTGCCTTCTGCTCGGGGGTGCCGTTCTCGAAGATGGGGGCGGCGCACAGAGAGGTGTGAGCGGAGATGATAACACCGGTGGTGCCGCAAACCTTGCTCATTTCCTCTACGGCCATGACATAGCTCAGCACATCAGCGCCGGCTCCGCCATACTCCTTGGGGAAGTAAATACCCATCATGCCCAGCTTGGACATTTTCTTCACGGTTTCCTCGGGGAAGCGCTCCAGCTCGTCAACTTCCTGCGCCAGAGGCTTGACCTCATTCTGGGCGAACTCCTGATACATCTTCTGTACCAGAGCCTGCTCCTTGGACAGAGTAAAATCCATAAAAGAATCCTCCTATTATTTTATCGCACATTCAGACGGCCCATCAGAGCCGCCTGAAATGAGTTTACGACTTACAGCTTGTCAACCGCAGTCTTGGTGCGGTCAGCGTTGTAGACATAGAAGCCCTTGCCGCTCTTCACGCCCAGCTGGCCGCCGCGGACCATCTTGCGCAGCAGGGGGCAGGCACGGTACTTGCCGTCGCCGGTCTCCTTGTACAGCACGTCCATAATGGCCAGGCAGATATCCAGACCAATGTAGTCGCCCAGCTCCAGCGGGCCCATGGGGTGGTTGGCACCCAGCTTCATGGCGGAGTCGATGCCCTCAATATCGGAAACGCCCTCCATCTTAATGAAGGCGGCCTCGTTAATCATGGGAATCAGGATGCGGTTGACCACGAAACCGGCGGCCTCGTTCACCTGCACGGGGGTCTTGCCGATCTGGGCGGAGATCTCCTTGATCTTCTCCACAGTCTCAGCAGAGGTGTTGGCACCGGCGATGACTTCCACCAGCTTCATACGGTCAGCGGGGTTGAAGAAGTGCATGCCCACCACGGGGTGGTTGATGCCCTTGCCAATCTCGGTGATGGACAGGGAGGAGGTGTTGGAGGCCAGAATGGTCTCAGGCTTGCAGATGGCGTCCAGCTCGGAGAAGGTCTTCTGCTTCACGCCCATATCCTCAAAAGCGGCTTCCACGATCAGGTCGCAGTCAGCGCACAGATCTTCCTTCAGACCCGGAGTGATGGCGTTTACGATGGCGTCCACCTTCTCCTGGGTCAGCTTGCCCTTGGCAACCAGACGCTCATAGCCCTTGACGATCTTGGCCTTGCCGCCCTCGGCCCACTCCTGCTTGATGTCGCACAGAGCGACTTCCATGCCGCACTGAGCAAATGCCTTTGCGATGCCCTGACCCATGGTGCCAGCGCCGATGATACCGACTTTCATTGAAATTACCTCCTGCATTTGTAATCGTTTTGGTAGGGGGCGGCGTCCTCGACGCCCCCTTGATTATGGATGGCTTACCCTGCGGGACGTCGAGGACGCCGTCCCGTACACACAAAAGCGTTAATCCGGAATCAGTTGTTGGTAAAGACTGCCTTGGGCTTCGGTTTCTCTCTGCTCATAAAGCATCCCATGCCCTCGATCTGGTCGTGGGTCTCGAAGCAAGAGCCGAACAGCTTTTCCTCAATGACAATGGCCTCGTCCATACCCACTTCCAGACCCTCGTTGATGGCCTGCTTGCAGGCACGCACAGCGATAGGAGCATTGCGGGCGATGGTGACAGCCATCTTCTCAGCAGCGGGCAGCAGCTCTTCCAGCGGATAGACTGCATTCACCAGACCAATGCGCAGCGCCTCGTCGGCTTTGATGTTGCGGCCGGTGTAGATCAACTGCTTGGCCATGCCGGGGCTGACCAGGCGGGCCAGACGCTGGGTGCCGCCAAAGCCGGGGGTAATGCCCAGACCCACCTCGGGCTGACCGAACACGGCGGTGTCAGAGCAGATACGGATGTCGCAGCTCATGGCCAGCTCGTTGCCGCCGCCCAGAGCAAAGCCGTTGATGGCGGCAATGACAGGGATGGGGAGGGTCTCGATCTTGCGGAACACGTCGTTGCCCTTCTTGCCGAAGGCCTCGCCCTCCGCTTTGGTCAGCGTGCTCATCTCGCCGATGTCCGCACCGGCCACAAAGCTGCGCTCACCTGCGCCGGTGATGACCAGCGCACGGACGGTATTCAGGTCAATGGCGGAGATTGCTGCATCCAGCTCATCCAGAACCGCAGAATTCAGGGCGTTCAGCGCCTTGGGGCGGTCGATGGTGAGCACGGCGATCATGTCTTTCACTTCGTATTGAATGAATGCCATATTTGCTGCCTCCTTGGAATATGAAAGTGGTGATCGTTATTATTTTAACGTTCAGGGAAAGTATACACTTTTTCCTTCCGTGGCGCAAGAGGGGATTGTAAATTATGTGTGAAAAAGCGTCGGGACGGTGCCAAAAATTTGGAACCGTCCCGACGTCAGGAAACAGGGGAAGATTATGGGGTACTGGTAAGCCATCCGGCCACCTGGTTCAGCTCGCCGGCGCCAACGGTGAGGACCAGATCGCCGGGTCGGGCGATTGCCCGCAGCGCCTGTTCCGTCTCCTTCAATGTGGCGCAGTACACCGAGCCGGGGATACGCTCCACAATTTGCCGGGAGGAGGTGTTGTGGATGTTTTTCTCCCGGGCGGGGTAGATTTCCATCATCACCAGCTTGTCTACACGGGAGAGCTGGGCGACAAACTCCTCAAAGAATTCCTCCGTGCGGGTGTAGGTGTGGGGCTGGAAGGCACAGACCACCCGGTTGTAGCCCAACGTCCGGGCGGTGGTGAACAGGGTGTCCAGCTCGCCGGGGTGGTGGGCGTAGTCGTCATAGACCTTTGCACCGTTGCACTCGCCTCGGTACTCAAACCGCCGCTCCGCACCGGTAAACTGGTTCAGCCCTTTGGCGATGACCTCAGGGGAGAAGCCCATGCACCGGCAGGCGGCGGCTGCGCCAAGGGCGTTGTACACATTGTGGGCACCGGGGACGGAGAGCTGAATGGTGCAAAGGGTTTCCCCCCGCTCCACCAGATCGAACCGGGCAACGCCAAGGGTATATTCCACGTTGCGGGCGGTGTAGTCGCCCTGAGCCATGCCGAAGGTGACCGTTTTCCGGTCAATACCGTGCAGGGCGTCCATGGCGTTTTCGTCGTCGGCGTTGACCACCACAAAGCCGTTCTCCGGCACCGAGGCGGCAAAGGCACGGAAGGAGCGCTTGACGGCGTCCAGGTCAGGGAAATAGTCGGTGTGGTCCAGCTCCACATTGAGCACCACCGCCACGGTGGGACGGAAGTGGAGGAAAGAATCCCGGTACTCGCAGGCTTCCAGCACGAAGGTGTCCCGCTGACCGATGCGGTAGCCGCTGCCCAGCAGGGGGACGTTGCCGCCGATCATAATGGAGGGGTCGGTGCCTGCTGCCATGGCGATATAGGTACACATGGAGGTGGTGGTGGTCTTGCCGTGGGTACCGGCCACGCAAAGGGCGTGACGGTAATCACTCATCAGTGCTCCCAGCGCCTCCGCCCGCTCGAACACGGGAATCCCGGCGGCTTTGGCGGCGGCAATCTCCGGATTGTCGTCGTGGACGGCGGCGGTGCGGATGACCAGATCCGCCCCCTTCACGTTGTCCGGGAAATGGCCGGGGTAGACAGTGACTCCCTGAGCGAGCAAATGCTCACAGTTGGGGCTGTGGATGTTGTTGTCTGAGCCGGTGACGGTGAGCCCCCGGCGCATCAGCATTTCGGATAAGGGGAACATACTGACCCCGCCAATGCCTACCAGATGGGCGTGGACACCGGGATTCAGCATGGATTTCAGCTTGTTTACGTTCATATCTTCTGCCCTCCCAGCGCAGATGGACCTTTTTCTCAGAATACCGGGTACAGTATAGCCCCCTTTTTCCAAGACTGCAAGGGGAAAAGGGAGTGCAGCCGGAAGAAAAACCACACCAAGCCCTTTCTTGACCGTTGAGCGGCAGGCAAAAATGTGGTAAAATAAAAAACAAAATGTTCAGCACAAAACAGGAGAGAGCACCATGAGACAAAAACGCCCCTATCCCTCCCTTCAGGTCAGCACAAAAGGAGAGCGAAGCATCAAAAACGGCCATCCGTGGGTCTACGGCGAGGAACTGCGCCCCGGAGAGGGCACGCCGGAAAACGGCGGACTTGCGGACGTGTTTGCCGGGAATGCGTGGCTGGGTACCGGATTTTATAACGACAACTCCAAGATCACCCTCCGGCTCATCAGCCGAAACGCCAACGATACCTTTGACCCTGCCTTTTGGCGCAGACGGGTGAGCTATGCCGTGGCCTACCGGAGGACGGTGATGCCGGGGACGGACTTTCGCTGCTGCCGTCTCATTCACGGCGAGGCGGATCAGATGCCGGGGCTGACGGTAGACCGGTACAACGACCTGCTCAGTGTCCAAATCACCTCTCTGGGTATGGAGCGGGTACGGGACACGGTGCTCCACGCCCTGTGCGATGTGCTGGGGGAGCAGGGGGAAAACGTCTCCGGCGTGTATCTGCGAAACGATCTTGCCCTCCGGGAGCGGGAGGGTATGGCGCAGGAAAAGGGCTGGTGGAGCGGCATGAGCCACCCGGACAGCCCGGTGACTGAAATCGTGGAAAACGGGGTACGGTATCTGGTGGACGTGGAAAACGGCCAGAAAACCGGCTTCTTTCTGGATCAGAAGTACAACCGTCAGGCGGTGGCAAGGCTGGCGGCGGGGAAACGGGTTCTGGACTGCTTTACCCACACCGGCTCCTTTGGACTGAATGCGGCACTGGGCGGGGCGCAACGCGTCCACAGCGTGGATATCTCCGACAGCGCCATTGCCATGGCAGAGGAAAACGCCCGGCGCAACGGTCTGACCAATATCGATTTTGAGACGGCGGATGTTTTCGACCTGCTCACCCGGCTGTGTGAGACCAAAAACCGGGACTACGACTTTATCATTCTCGACCCGCCTGCGTTTACCAAAAGCCGGGACACGGCGGCGCAGGCGGAGCGGGGCTATAAGGAGATCAATCTCCGTGCCATGAAGCTGCTGCCCCGGGGCGGGTATCTTGCCACCTGTTCCTGCTCCCACTTCATGACCGAGGGACTGTTTCGCAAAATGCTCCGGGAAGCCGCCCGGGACGCAGGGGTGTCCCTGCGTCAGATTGAGGCCAGACAGCAGGGACCGGATCATCCCATCCTGTGGAATGTGCCGGAGACAGAGTATCTGAAATTCTTCCTGTTTCAGGTGGTATAGATGATGAGAGGGTGCAGGACGACAGACGCCCTGCACCACAGGAAATCAAAAAAGCCCCGGCTCAGCCGGTTGCAGCGTCATAATGGAGATTTCAAAGGCGGTACGGCGCTGAGGGCCGTTTTCAGTGAGCTTGGTATAGCTCCGGCTTTGGAGCCGTCCTTCCAGACGCAAAGGGTCTCCTACGTTCAGCTCGGCACTGTACTGCGCCAGCGCCCCCCATGCAATGCAGGGCAGGTAGTCCGAGCGGCCATAGCGGCGGTTGACTGCCAGCAGCAGGTCGCAGATCTCCCGACCCAACGGGGTATGCCGGTAGTTGGGCTGCTTGCACAGCACCCCGGAGAGGACAAGCCGATTGTCGTCCGGCTCCTCTCCTGCGGGCTGCAAAAAGCGAACCAGCAGGGTGATGACCAGCTTTGCCCCGATGCCGGAGCGGTTGTTGTAGGAGCGCACTTCCCCCTCTGCGGCCAGCCGGTCGCCGGTATGTACGCTCTGGGTTTCCAACATGGTGCGGGAGAGAATCAGATTCACCTGATCGGCAGCGCCGGAGAGCCGACAGGTACGCAGGGGAAAGCGAAAGAAATCCTCCCCATGGTTGCTGTGGGAGTATTCCGGCTCTCCCATTGCCGTCCCCACCAATCTGGCGCGGTTTTCATTCCAGTCTGTTTGCAATGCCCTCGCTCCTGTCTTTGGATGATGGTGCATTGTATGACGCACCCGGCAAGATAGAACGAAAGCGGGACAAATTCGTCCCGGGAGAGGAGCAGCGATGAACGAGAATACAGGCGCAGACAGCGGATTGGTGCTCATTGTAGATGATGAGGTGGAAATTCGCCAGCTTTTGCGTATTCTGCTGGAGAGAAAGGGCTATCGGGTGCTGGAGGCGGCGGATGGAGAGACTGCCGTGCAGGAATCTGCCCGCAACCCGGAGCTGGATCTGATCCTGATGGATATTATGCTGCCGGGACAGTCCGGATTGGACGCCTGCCGCCGTATCCGGGTCTATTCCAAAGCGCCGATCCTGTTCCTCACCGCCCGGAATACGGAGGCGGACCGGGAGATGGCTTACGAAAACGGCGGCGACGACTACCTGCCCAAGCCCTTTTCCCAAAATGAGCTGATGCTGAAGGTCAGTTCTCTCATTCGGCGCTACCGGGTCTATGGAGGTGTCCGCCGGGGCAGGGAACAGGCGGGAGCGGCGGCTGACGCACTGGTGGTGGACGGACGCACCCGCCGGGTACGGAAAAACGGAGAGGAAATTCGCCTTACCGACAAGGAAATGGCGCTGTTTCTCTTTCTCATGAACCACCGGGGGGAGGTCATGGACGTCAAGACCCTGTATGAAGCGGTTTGGAAGAGCAAGTATATGCCCTCGTCGGACAACAATATCATGGTATACATCCAGCGCCTGCGGAAAAAGCTGGAGGACGACCCTGCCAATCCGGTGCTGATTCGCACCGTCTACGGAAGAGGGTATCGGATTGACTGAGCAGCGCCATAAGTGGATGTCCCTTCAGCTCCGGTTCGTGCTGGTCACGATACTGGCGGTTGTGCTGGGCTTTGGCAGCGGATTTGGCTTCCGGGTGCTGGGCGAGAGACTGGTGGAGCGTCATTTTATGCGGGATGATGTGGCCGTCGCCCGGGCAGAGACTGTGATGGACGACTTTGAGGACTATGCCGCAAGACGTCACCTCAGTGCCCATCATGTGGACGAGATTGCAAAATGGGTCAATCATCGCCGGTATCTCTTTTTCATGCTGCTGGACGGAGACACGGTGCTGCTCAACTGCGGCTGGCTGAATGGAGAGGAATATTTCGCCAACTATCAGGAGGACGGGGAAGACGCAGCGAAAAACGGCCCAGAGCCGGAGGACTATGTGCTGCCCGGAGAGGCGCTGCGTACCATTCAATTCTCCAATGGCCGCTTTCAGGTGAAGATTTATGACTTCTCCGAGGTGCCCATGTATCGGATGATACATGTGCTGAGCTACATGGTAGGCGCCCTGCTGATCCTTACAATTGTGGTGGGCTACCACCAGACGGTGATCCGAAAAATCATCCAGCTGAGCCAACAGGTGGAGGAGGCAGCCCGGGGCAATGTCCACGGTGAGATTACCTGCACCGGCGGGGACGAAATCGGTGATCTTGCCCGCAACGTCAGCGCCATGCGGGACACGGTCATGGAGGTCATGCGGGCGGAACAGGAGGCGTGGAACGCCAACAGCGACCTGATTACCCGTATGAGCCACGATATCCGCACGCCCCTCACTGTTTTAATGGGCTTTCTGGAATTGCTGGACGAGGGGCAGTACAGCGATGATGAGGTGTATCTCCAATACCTGAGCATCTGCCGCCACAATGCCGCCCAGCTGCGGGAGCTGGCGGATAAGCTGTTCCAGTATTTTCTGGCCTTTGGTCACCGCAGCTACGAGATGAAGCCTGAGGCGGTGAACGCAAAGACCCTGCTCTCTCAGATGATCGGGGAGCATACCATCCTGCTGGCAGAACAGGGCTGGCAGCTGCGGCTGTTTCCGCTGAACCGTCCGGACGAGCTGGAGGTGCAGGTGCGGGTAGACCCGGTGTATCTCAAGCGTCTGTTTGACAACCTGTTTTCCAACGTGGAAAAATATGCCGATTTCCACCGCCCGGTGCAGGTCGCTGCCCGGCTGGAAGGGGAGGAAATCCACATCAGCATGAAAAATGAAGTGCGTCCCCACCCCAACCGGGCGGAAAGCACCGGAATCGGCCTGAAAACTTGCAAACGGATTGTGCAGCTGATGGGCGGCACCTTTACGGTGCGTCAGGACAGACAGAGCTTTATGACCGATGTGCGCCTGCCGGTATGGAAAGGGGAGGAAGGCACAACGGACTGAACGGTGCGACCTTGCTGCCCCTGCCCCATTCATCAATCCGCCCCCAATCTGCCTGTGGCTGCCGGACTTTCTCATGAAAAACGCTGACAAGCAAAGGTTTGACAGGGGAAACAATCGTTGTTACAATAAAGTGAACTCTAAAAGAGTATTTCCCCGCAAAGGAGTGGAACAGAATGAGTATTCGTTTGGGTATTATCGGTTATGGCAATCTGGGCAAAGGCGTGGAAATCGCCGTCCGGGACAATCCGGATCTGGAATTGAAGGCGGTCTTCACCCGCCGTGACCCCGCCAGGGTGAGCATCCTCACCACCGGCGTACCTGTGGTTCATGTGGATGAGGTGGAGCAGTGGAAGGACAAGCTGGACGTGGTCATCATCTGCGGCGGCAGCGCCACTGACCTTCCGGTGCAGACCCCCAAGTATGCCGCCATGTTCAATGTGATTGACAGCTTTGACACCCATGCCCGCATCCCGGAGCATTTCGCCAATGTGGATGCCGCTGCGTCGGAGAGCGGTCATGTTGCGGTCATCTCCTGCGGCTGGGACCCCGGTATGTTCTCCCTGAACCGGGTGTATGCCAACGCCATCCTTCCCGACGGCAAGGACTATACCTTCTGGGGCAAGGGTGTCTCTCAGGGACATTCCGACGCCATCCGCCGCATTGCAGGGGTGAAAAACGCCAAGCAGTACACCATCCCGGTGCCGGAGGCATTGGAGGCGGTGCGCAGCGGTGCCAACCCGGAGCTGACCACCCGGCAAAAGCACACCAGAGAGTGCTTCGTGGTGCTGGAGGAAGGGGCAGACGCTGCACGGGTGGAGCAGGAAATCAAGACCATGCCCAACTACTTCTCCGACTATGACACCACCGTTCACTTCATCTCCGAGGAAGAGCTGCTGACCAACCACAGCGGCATGGCACACGGCGGATTTGTGATTCGCAGCGGCGCTACCGGGGTGAACAAGGAGCATAAGCACATCATCGAGTATTCCCTCAAGCTGGACTCCAACCCGGAGTTCACCACCAACGTGCTGGTGGCCTGCGCCCGGGCGGCCTATCGGATGCACGCTGAGGGCCAGAAGGGCTGCAAGACCATTTTGGACATCCCCCCCGCCTATCTCTCCGCCCAGAGCGGGGAGGAGCTGAGAGCACACCTGCTGTAACAAAGGAGGTTCTCTGTGGAGTTTCTGGAAACCGTATTAAACACCTTCGTCAACCTGGCTATGCTTCTGTTTGAATACATCGGAGTGGCAGTGATTGCGGTTGCGGGCATCCAGGGCATCATCAATTACGTTCGCCGCAATCCGGAGACCCGGCTGCTGCTGGCACAGGGTCTCGCCATGGGTCTGGAATTTAAGCTGGGCAGCGAGATTCTCCGCACCGTGGTGGTGCGCAATCTGGAGGAAATCGCCATTGTGGGCAGCATCATCGCCCTGCGGGCAGTGCTGACCATCCTCATCCACTGGGAGATCAAAAACGAACGCACAGAAACCTGAGATAAATAAAAGAGTAGAAAAAGTGCGCGCTGCGGAAGTTTTTCTTTGGCAGCGCGCACTCTTTTTATGTCTCTCCGGTGATTCGGTTGCGCTCCCGGTACTCCTTAGGCGAGCAGCCGTATTTTACCCGGAAGCGGCGGTAGAAATAGCTGCTGTTCTCGTAGCCGATGCGCTCCAATATGGACTCAATGGGCAGGGGGGTATTCACCAGCAGATAGGCCGCCTGCTGCAGCTTGCGCCGCTGCAAAAGCTCCTTGAAGTTGTAGCCGGTGCGCTGCTTCAGCAACCGGCTCAGGGCGTACTCCGGCTCGCCCAATTCCGCGGCAATCTCTGATAGGGTGCCGTCCTTATAGCGGCTGTCCAGATAGCTGAGCAGGGAGAATACCAGATTCTGCTCCCGTCCGCCAGGGTCGTTGCGGTTGATTTCCGAGGCAAACCGGGACAGATTGAGCAGGAGCAGTCCCATGGAAGTCTGATTGATGGTGTTCATCCCCGGCTGATGCTCCACCAGCGACCAGATCATGCTCTCCAGCAAGTTTTCCACCGGGACGATGCCCTGCGCCTGTATGTGATGATACCGGGAAACCTGACTGCGCCCGGACAGGGAGTCGGTGAGAAAGTCGTAGAGCAGATTGTCCTGCTCCACCATGGAGATGGGGCGGAGAAAGAACTCGGGCAGAATAATGAAGTTGACCGCAATGTCTTCCTCTCCCGCAGGGAGGATTTCGTGGGACACGTTTTGGTTGAGAAAGAGCAAATCTCCCGGAGAAAGGACAATCCGCTCATGACCGTCGATGATATGGGTGGTGGTGCCGGAGACCATGTATACCAGTTCTACATAGTTGTGCCGGTGCCGGGGAAAATAGGCAAACCGGGTGTGGGGGCGGATCTCAATGAGCCGCCCCTTTTCCAGCAACAGCCTGCTGTCAATGACAAATTCCCGGGAGGAGGTGTACTGTTCCTGACGAATGTCCGAGCGTCCCCCCAAAATCTCCTGTTCCTCCGGGGTAATCTGCCGCAGACGGGCGAGCAATTCCGCGCGAATCATGGCCGCACCTGCCTTTGCAAAGAGGATAGGTAAAGTATATCACAAAATTGCAAATAAGGTCCCTGAAATTTGTGTGTCACGTCCTGAATTTTTGCCCGGGGGACTGGTAGAATAGGCACAGAACAAACGAGGGACAAAAGGGGTGCGAAACTGCAATGAGTGAGTATTATCTGGCTATCGACATTGGAGCCTCCTCCGGGCGGCACATTCTGGGCAGCGTTCAGGACGGAAAGATCGTTCTGGAAGAGGTCTTCCGGTTCGACAACAAACAGGTTCACAAAAACGGTCACGACTGCTGGGATATGGACAACCTGTGGAGCGGCATTCTGGGGGGACTGAAAGCCTGCAAGGCGCTGGGCAAGCTGCCCAAAACGGTGGGTATTGACACCTGGGCGGTGGACTACGTCCTGCTGGATAAGGACGACAAGCTGGTGGGCGACGCAGTTGCCTACCGGGACAGCCGTACCGAGGGAATGGACAAGGTAGTGGAAGCCGCCATTCCCGCCGAGAGCCTGTACGCTAAGACCGGGATTCAGAAACAGCTTTTCAACACCATCTATCAGCTGGTAGCTCAGAGACAGGAGCATCCGGAGCAGTTGGAGAAGGCGGAGAGCCTGCTGATGATTCCGGATTACTTCAACTTCCTGCTCACCGGGGTGAAAAAACAGGAGTACACCAACGCCACCAGCACCAATCTGGTGAATGCCCGGGAGAAAAACTGGGACATCGGCCTGATTACCCGGCTGGGGCTGCCCAAAAAGCTGTTTGGAGAATTGTCCATGCCGGGGGCTGCGGTGGGACACTTCACCAAAGAAATCGCCGATGAGGTGGGGTTTGACGCAGTGGTGGTGCTCCCTGCGACCCACGATACCGGCTCCGCATTCCTTGCCGTTCCCGCAAAGGACGACCATGCCGCCTACCTCTCCAGCGGCACATGGAGCCTGCTGGGCGTGGAGAATGAAGAACCCATCACCACGCTGGAATCCCAACGTCAGAACTTCACCAACGAGGGGGGCGCATGGTATCGGTTCCGGTATCTGAAAAACATTATGGGTCTGTGGATGATCCAGTCCATCCGCCGGGAGCTGAACGGCGTGGCCTATGTGGCGGGACGCACCAGCAAATACGCCGACGGGAGACAGTGGAGCTTCCCGGACCTGATTGAGGCGGCACAGGGCGCAAACCGGTTCACCAGCATGGTGGACGCCAACGACCCCAGCTTCCTTGCCCCGGAGAGTATGATCGACGCCATCAAAGATTATTGCCGCCAGACGGGACAGAAGGTGCCGGAGAGCGTGGGCGAGATCATGCAGTGCGTCTACCTCAGCCTCGCCCAGTGCTATAAGGAGGCCATTTCCGGTCTGGAGCTGATCTGCGGCAAGCGCTACACCAGCATCAACATTGTAGGCGGCGGCTGTCAGGATATGTACCTCAACGCCATGACCGCCCGGGCTACCGGACTGCCCGTGTACGCCGGACCCATCGAGGGTACCGCCATCGGCAACCTGATCGTGCAGTTCATTGCGGACGGCGTGTTTGCCGACTTACATCAGGCAAGAACCGCCATTCGTGCCAGCTTTGACATCAAAACCATCGTGCCCTGATGAATGATTAAAGGAGGATTTTCTATGCTAGTGGAAACCAAAGCCCGCATCGGCGTGTTCGCCATTGCGCTGGGCGCCTATCTGCCTCAGTTCCCCTCTCTGGTACCGGAGTTTGAGGGACAGTACGCCGACTTCAAAAAGACCATTCCCGACTCAGTGGAGATCATCGACGGCGGTATCGTCACCACCAAGGAGCTGGCCATGGCCGCCGGAGACAAATTCCGTGCCGCCGATGTGGATCTGGTGATTTTGCAGCTGCTCACCTACGCCACCAGCTACAATATGCTCCCCGCCGTCCGGGATCTGGACGTGCCTGTGGTGCTGGTCAACGTGCAGAAGAAGAAAGCACCGGACTACGCCAATACCGACACCGCTACATGGCTGGGCGAGCTGTACGCCTGCGGCGCTGTGGGCGAAATGGTTGCCGATTTGGAGCGTGCCGGAAAGCGCCATGCCGTCATCACCGGCGTGGTAGAGGGGGGAGACCCCTACGTTCAGGCAGAGATCGAGGACTGGTGCCGTGCCGCCCAGGTGCGCCGCCGTTTCCGGGATACCAACCTTGCCCAGATCGGCAGACCCTATCCCGGCATGATGGATCTCTACATTGACGAGACCAACCTCTATCACCGCATGTGGCTGTACACTAAGCAGTTCGACTGGGAAAAAATGTGGGCCATTGCGGATAACATCACCGACGAGGATGCCATCCGTGCCAAGGCGCAGGACATTCTGGACACCTTCGACATCGAGGGCGGCGGTACCATCGAAAAGGTCTGGGACATGGCCAAGTATGTGGTCGCCTTTGAGCAGTGGGTGAAAGAGGAAAAGCTGGCCTTTGTGGCCTCCCATTATGACGGCTTTGCCCAGGGCGTGGCAGGCAAACTGGACTCCATGCTGATTCCCGCCTTTTCCATGCTGATTAAGCAGGGCACTGCCTGCGCCGTAGAGGGGGATATCAAGGTCGCCATGGCGATGAGCATCCTCAAGACCATCTCCGGCACGGGACAGCTCAGCGAGATGTATTCCATCGACTTCAACGAGGACATCTGCATCATCGGCCACTCCGGCTCCGGCGATGCTGATATCTCTCAGGCGAAAAAGCCCACCATGAAGATTGTCCCCGTCTTCCACGGCAAGACCGGCGGCGGCTATCTGACCCAGTTCTATCCCCCGGTGGGCGACGTCACCTATCTGGGCATTACGCAGGATAAGAACGGCAACTTCAAGTTTGTGGTGGCGGAGGGCGTCAACGAGGCGGGCCCCATCTTCACCTTCGGTGATACCAATATGCGCACCCGCTTCACCTGCGGCGCCCGGGAGTTCTGCAACCGCTGGAGCGAGGCAGGCCCCACCCACCACATGGCCGCCGCCGTGGGCAGACATATCGACACCATTTTGAAGGTGGCAAAAATCTTCAACGTCCCCGTGGACATCGTGACCCGGTAATATCATCCCGTGTCTTTTGCAGGGGCACACAGTGTGCGCCCGCAGAAAACACCGGAAGCAGGCAGAAGAACTGATTGAACGAAAGGATGACATAAAATGAAGGTATTGGACGCAGAATTTGTACAGGGCTTTATGCGCATGGCCGACGACGGCTGGCAGCAGGGCTGGCACGAGCGCAACGGCGGCAACCTGTCCTACCGGATGAAGCCTGAGGAGGTAGAGCAGGTAAAGGAGGAGCTGCACCCCGGCGAGTGGCAGAGCATCGGCACCAGCGTGCCCAAGCTGGCAGGGGAGTATTTCCTGGTGACCGGCTCCGGCAAGTATTTCCGCAACGTGACCATCAAGCCGGAGGATTCCTTCTGCATCATCCAGCTGGATGACAAGGGCGAGAACTACCGCATCTGCTGGGGTCTGGTCAATGGCGGCCGTCCCACCAGCGAGCTGCCCAGCCACCTGATGAACCACGAGGTGAAGTTCGTGGCCACCGGCGGCAAGCATCGGGTCATCTACCACTGCCACCCCGCCAACACCATCGCCCTCACCTTTGTGCTGCCGCTTACTGACGAGGCGTTCACCCGGGAGCTGTGGGAGATGGCTACCGAGTGCCCGGTGGTGTTCCCCGGCGGCATCGGCGTGGTGCCCTGGATGGTGCCCGGCGGGCGTGATATCGCCGTGGCAACCTCTGAGCTGATGCGCCAGTACGATGTGGCAATCTGGGCCCATCACGGTATGTTCTGCTCCGGGGAGGACTTTGACCTCACCTTCGGCCTGATGCACACGGTGGAGAAGTCCGCTGAGATTCTGGTGAAGGTGCTGTCCATGACCCCCAACAAGCGCCAGACCATCCAGCCCGACGAGTTCCGCCATCTGGCAAAGGACTTCAAGGTAGAGCTGCCGGAGAAGTTCCTGTACGAAAAACACTGAGCAGGTGCAGGGTCGATTCACGAATCACCCCCACCCCCTAAACCTGACGCAGATCATCGGAGGGCAGATGCCCTTCGTAATCGAAACCACCTATCAAACAACAGCACAACAGGAGGTAATTCAAATGGCAGTCAATCGTTTTGTACTCAACGGCGTATCCTACCACGGTAAGGGAGCCATCAAGGAGATTCCCGGCATTGTGGCATCAAAGGGCTTCAAGAAGGCGTTTGTGGCCTCTGACCCCGATCTGGTGAAGTTCAACGTCACCAAGAAGGTCACCGACCTGCTGGACGAGGCGGGCATGGCCTATGAGGTCTATTCCAACATCAAGCCCAACCCCACCATTGAGAACGTCCAGTGCGGCGTAGAGGCATTCAAGAAGTCCGGCGCTGACTATATGATTACCATTGGCGGCGGCTCCTCCATGGACACCGGCAAGGCCATCGGCATCATCATCAACAACCCTGAGTTTGCCGACGTGCGCTCTCTGGAGGGCGTAGCACCTACCAAAAAGCGCACCGTGTTCACCATTGCCGTCCCCACCACCGGCGGCACCGGCGCTGAGAGCACCATCAACTATGTGATCACCGACGTGCAGAAGACCCGGAAGTTCGTCTGCGTCGACCCCAACGACATTCCTGACGTGGCTGTGGTTGACCCGGATATGATGTCCTCCATGCCCCGTGGCCTTACCGCCTCCACCGGCATGGACGCTCTGACCCACGCCATCGAGGGCTACACCACCAAGGCGGCATGGGAGCTGTCCGACTGCCTGGATCTGGAGTCCATCAAGCTGATTGGCAAGAACCTGCGCAAGGCAGTGGAGAACGACCCTGAGGGTCGTGAGGGCATGGCTCTGGCGCAGTACGTCACCGCTATGGCTTACTCCAACGTAGGTCTGGGTATCGCCCACTCCATGGCGCATACGCTGGGCGCTCTGTATGACACTCCCCACGGCGTGGCCTGCGCTATGATGCTGCCCATCGTCATGGAGTTCAACCAAGAGTACACCGGCGAGAAGTTCAAGCACATCGCTGAGGCGCTGGGTGTGGACACCACCGGAATGGATCAGCCCACCTACCGCAAGGCTGCTATTGACGCTGTCCGTCAGCTCAGCGTAGACGTGGGTATCCCCACCAAGCTG
This sequence comes from Clostridiales bacterium NK3B98, assembly GCA_000421005.1. GTDB lineage: Bacteria > Bacillota > Clostridia > Oscillospirales > Oscillospiraceae > Onthomonas. The sequence continues at coordinate 49,776 of ATWA01000006.1, read as the reverse complement.
GAGAAGCTGCGTGAGGAAGACCTGGACTTCCTTGCCCAGTCCGCCGCCGCCGATGCCTGCACCCCCGGCAACCCCAGAGAGGCCAGCATTGACCAGTATAAAGAGATGTTCCGCAAGCTGATGTAATTAGCCCATAAAGATAGAAACCGCCCTCCCGGGTTTCCGGGAGGGCGGTTTTTTGTGAGCAGATGGTATTTTCAGAATTCGTAATGCACCGGAGCATCCGTGAAAGAGCAGATGTCAGCGCTGGCCTTGGTGAAGTAAAGCACCTCCATCACCCCGTCATCCTCGCTGTACATATTGCGCAGGGCGGGATTGGCGTCCAGCATAGCGGTTTTCGGCTCCCGGCGGGGGTCAGAGGCCACAGTGCCGCTGAGACGAATCCACTTGCCCCCGGCCATGCCGGAGATCTCCACCTTGGGATTGGCCTGCATCTGGGCAAAGACCGACTTTTTGTTGTTGGTGATGAGATACAGCTTGCCCTCAAACTGGCACACCGCCCCAAAGGGACGCACCCGGGGCTGGTCGCCCTCTACGGTAGCCAGATAAAAGGTGCCGCACTTTTGCAGAAATTCCAATACTTCCTTCATGACAATTCCCTCCTGTATGATGTTGAGTGGGTTACAGCAGCGGGGCAATCAACCGCAGCAGCAGCTGGAACAGCCGCAGCCCGGCGCTGCGCCCGGAGTGATACTGGTCGGTGACCTCCCGGCTCACGGCCATGGTGGCCTCGAAGTCGGCCTTGGTGTCCAAAACGGCCTGATTGCCGCAGTAAAGACAGCCGTTTTCAAAGTGGTGGTACAGGCTGCGGTAGTCCAGATTGATGGTGCCGCAGGTGGCGGCGTAGTCGTCGGCAATGCTCATTTTGCAGTGGCAAAAGCCGGGAGTGTATTCAAAAATGCGAACACCGTTTCGTGCCAGTGCGTTGTAGTAGGAACGGGTGACGGAGTAGACCATCTTTTTGTCCGGTATGCCGGGGGTGATGACCCGCACATCCACCCCACGCTTGGCGGCAAGACTGAGGGCATGGATCATCTCGTCGGTGAGAATCAGATACGGGGTGATAAACCAGACATACTTGGTGGCACTCTCTGCCATGGAGATATAGACCTCCTCGCCCACATGCTCGTCATCCATGGGACTGTCAGCGTAGGGGGCCACAAAGCCGGCACCCTCAAAGGACTGCTCCGCCGGGGGAAGATACCGGGCAAAGTTTTCGTCATTGGCATCCCGGGGGCTGACGGCGTTCCACATCTCCAGAAAGGTGACAGTAAGACTCTGTACCGCCTGACCGGTGAGCTTCACTCCGGTGTCCTTCCAATGGCCGAAGGGATGGGTGAGGTTGAAGTATTCGTTGGCCAGATTGTATCCCCCGGTAAAGCCCACCTGTCCGTCGATGACGGTGATTTTCCGGTGGTCCCGGTTGTTGAGAAACAGGTTCAGCCCCGGGGCAAAGGGATTGAACACCCGGCAGCGGATACCCTTGGACTCCATCCGCTTGACAAAATCGGTGGTGATAAAGCCGATGCTGCCCATGTCGTCATAGAATACCCGCACCTCTACGCCGGCACGCACCCGCTCCTCCAGAATCGCCTGAATGCCGTGCCAGCTCTCAGCATCCTCAATGGCGTGATATTCCATGAAGATAAATTTTTTCGCCTGACGGAGCGCCTCTTTCTGGGCATCCAATCCCTTGGCGGCGTCGTCATAATACGCCACCGCCGTGTTCTCGTACACCGGATACCCTGCCTTGCTGTGAAGATAGCGGGTGATGTTGCCTGTATAGGGAGACTGCTGAGAGAGGTGCTGCTGCGCCTCAGTACAGTCCGGCAGCAGGGGGAGCAGCACCTTGTCCACCGCCTCGTACCGTGAGCGCATCTTCCGGGTGGAGCCGTTGAGACCGATGAGCAGATACAGGGTCACACCGAACACCGGAAGCAGCATAATCAGCACAATCCATGGCATCTTCATGGCAGAGGTCTTGTGCTGGGAGTAAATGCCCAGCACCATCAGTGCTGCCACAAGATGGGTGAGAAAGGAAATCCACTGGGCATTTTCATTCAGCCGAAGCACCAGCAGGACGATGAACCCGATTTCCAATACGATGGAGAGTGCTGTAAACAGCAGACGCCAGGTGCCGTTTTTGACCGATGCCTGTTGTTCATAGGTGGTTTCATTGGAACCCATAACAGCTTCCTTTCTGCGGAAAATCAGTGGTGATAGAGCTTTTTGGTCTGGTAAGCAGGCTCACAGGTGAGGTTGACCCCCAGACGGCTGAACACGCCCTCGTCCACCTGAGAGAGAATCACAGAGGAGTGAGCCTCGCACCCGCGCAGAGCGCCCAGCTGCTCCAACGCCCGGGAGGCGTTTTCGTCGGTGGCGGAGCAGATGGCAAGGGCAATCAGCACCTCGTCCGTGTGAAGCCGGGGATTGTGGGTGCCCATGTGGGAGACCTTCAGGTGCTGAATGGGCTCAATGGCGGTGGGAGAGATCAGCTTGACCTCATCGGGGATGCCCGCAAGCTCCTTGAGGGCGTTGAGCACGGCGGCGGAGGCGGCACCCAGCAGCTCGGAGGTCTTGCCGGTGATGACCCGGCCGTCTGTCAGCTCAATGGCGAGGACAGGCTCGCCGGTTTTTTGTGCCAGTGCCAGCGCAGGCTCCACCGGAACCCGGCAGGAGAAGTCCAGTTTAAGGGTACGCATCAGCAAATCCAGCTTGTTCAGCTCGCTCTCACGGGCGTTCCCCTGTTTGACAGCGCAGGCGGTTTTGTAATACCGGCGGATGATCTCCTGACAGGACGCCTCCCGGCATACCTGGTCATCTACAATGGCGTAGCCTGCCATGTTGACCCCCATGTCAGTGGGGCTCTTATAGGGGCACTCGCCGTAGATACGCTCGAACATGGCCCGCAGCACCGGGAAGATTTCAATATCCCGGTTGTAGTTCACCGTAGTCTCCTGATAGGCGTCCAGATGGAAGGGGTCGATCATGTTCACGTCGTTCAGGTCGGCGGTAGCCGCCTCGTAGGCCAGATTCACCGGGTGCTTCAGGGGCAGATTCCAGATGGGGAAGGTCTCAAACTTGGCATAGCCCGCTTTGATGCCCCGCTTATGCTCGTGGTAGAGCTGAGAGAGACAGGTGGCCATTTTGCCGCTGCCCGGGCCGGGGGCGGTGACTACCACCAGCGAGCGGGAGGTCTCAATGTAATCGTTGCGGCCAAAGCCGTCCTCACTGATGATGCCGGAGATATTGGAGGGGTAGTTGGGAATGTGGTGCAGGCGGTAGACCTTGAGCCCCATATGCTGCACCCGCTCCATAAACAGGTCAGCGGCGGGCTGTCCCTTGTACTGGGTCATGACGATACTGCCCACATAAAGCCCAAACTCCCGGAACACGTCCACCAGACGAATCACGTCCATGTCGTAGGTGATGCCAAGATCCCCCCGCACCTTGTTCTTCTCAATGTCGTTGGCGTTGATGGCAATGACGATTTCCGCATGATCCCGCAGCTCAGTGAGCATCCGGATTTTGTTGTCCGGCTGAAAACCGGGCAGCACCCGGGAGGCGTGGTAGTCGTCAAACAGCTTGCCGCCAAATTCCAGATACAGCTTGCCGCCGAAGGACTCAATCCGCTGGCGGATCTTCTCCGACTGGAGGGCGATGTATTTCTGACTGTCAAATCCAATCCGATTTATCATTTTGCTCAACCCCTGAATAGCGATTTGCCGATGTATCCACACCGGATAAAAGGAAGATACAACTAACCCGTCTAGCATAGCACAATACAGCGGGAAAATCCACGTTTTCCCGGAAAAAATTTCAGTGCATGGGGAAATCCGTCTGAGCGGTTGCAAAGCACGACCCCTTGACACATCCGCTGCAAGCCGATACAATACAGAAAAAGGGGGAGTCAGGGATGAAAGACAAAACAGCCATGCTGCCCGAAAGCTATGCTGCAGCGCCTCCGCCATGGCCGGTAGCCCGGGATTGGGAGAGCCTGACAAAATGGAACGGAATGTGGCACCCCGGTCAGCCCTTGCAGCGGGTGGGACTGTGCCTTGTTCTCAGCGACTTTGACGACGAAGGCCCCGGCTTTCGCTGGGACTGGCTCCTAGCGCATAAAGAGCAGCTTTTGGCACTGGAGGGAGTGACCATCCGGGGATGTTCGGTGCGGGGCGGACTGGAAGGCGTTCACGGCGAGAGACTGGGACGGTTCTTCCGTGCCGGATACGAGAGCACAAAGCAGCTCAGTGTGCTGCTGCCCTGCGCCATTCCCTTTCTCCGGTGGGAGGGGGTGGTGGATGCCGTGGAGCAAAACAGGCTGCACCACCCGGAGACGCTGCCAGATGCCCTTCGTGCGGCGGAAATCATCGCCATGCAGAACGCCACCGCCTTTTACGCAAAGCTGCTGATTGACTGAAAAAGCCGCCGCAAGCGTTCGCTTGCGGTGGCTCTTTAAAGCCCTGAAGGCTCTTCCTGTTTCCTGATGACGTTGTCACGGCGTTTTGCCTTTGCCTCGTAGAGCTTCTCATCCGCCCGCTTTAACAGAGCGGGAATGTCCGTGGCCTGTTCAAAATCAAAGGCATAGCAGCCCACGGAAATTTCCTCATAATAGGGCTGCGGGGTGAGGGTGTTGTATTCATGACAGGCGGCACGAAGGGCACTGCAGAATGCGTCTTCATCAAACTCATCCTGAAGCAGGAACAGGCCGGTAAATTCGTCACCGCCGGTACGTCCCAGAGGGCTGCCTTCCGGAAGGGTGTTACGAAGCAGCTCGGTGGCGGCTTTGATCGCGGTGTCTCCGGCGGCGTGACCGAAGGTGTCGTTAATCTGCTTCAGGTGATCCAAGTCGGCCATAATCGCCACAAATCGATGTCCTCTGCCGCAGGCACGGACGAAGGCATAGATGTGGTTCATCACGCCTACCCGGTTAAACAGTCCGGTAAGACCGTCGTGGCTGGCGGAATAGTCCAGAATCCGGTTCTTTTCCTCCAGCGCCTGATGGGCGTCCTGCTGATCCAGCGCCATAAACAGATACCGCAGCCCGGTGCCGATTTCCAGAGAAAGGGCATAGTTGAACAGCATTTCCTCCGAATGCAGCGCTACCGCCAACACGCCATAGTGTACATTGCCATAGAACAGGGGGAACACGGCGGTGGGGTATTCGCTGGGGCAGTCCCAGCGGGGCACCACGTCCAGAGAGGTGCTGCAAATCACCGGAGCCTGAATCCGGGAGTAGGACTCCACCTGATCTCCGTTTTGTACCATGTGCAGCCGGAGCTGGTCAGGTACACGCATCCGCTGCCCGGGCTGCAACGTCAGCGGCTCCCGCAGCAGAGCGATCCAGGAGTGGGCAGTACCCAGCGAATGGAGCATTTTACCCAGATTGCGGAAGAAGGTGTGGATGTTGATATGCTCGCTGAGCAGGTTGCGCAGCATCAGGGCGCTGAGCATATTATCCCGCACCAAATGCTTGTTCTGGATCCGGTAGTTCATCAGCATATAGGCGGCCATTTCGTGGCCTTCCTCCACAAGCTCATCCTCCTGACCGGAGCAGCCGCAGGATTGGCGCACCACCAGCTCAGCGGGGAGATGAACGCACTCCGGCTTTTCTCCTGCCAGATAGCTGCGTACCGCTTCGGATACCGCATCAGCCACCAGGTCGTTGTTTTGAAGCACTGAGGTGAGGGGCGGCGTCATAAAGCTGGCGGAGGGATTGTCGTCAAAACCGGTGACGGCGATTTCCTGTCCGGGGGTCAAACCACGGTTATACACTGCCCGGTAGGCGCTCTCAGCCATCTCGTCGTTGGCGCAGACCACTGCGTCCGCATCGGGGAACTTTTCCAGCATCGCCCAGACCAGATCGTCTACCGAGTCGGTAAAGTCCCCATAGCAGATCAGTTCCTCGTCAACGGAAACACCATGGGCGGTCAGAGAGTCCCGATAGGCGGACAGACGCACTTCGGCGTCCGCCACTCCCTTGGGCCCGGAGACATAGATCATCTTTTTGCAGTCGTGACACTCGATCAGATGATCCACACAGGCCTTCATCCCGGTATAGTTGTCCACGGTGACATAGATGCCATTGGACAGAGCCGACTCGGTTTCCAGCAGAATCACCGGCACGTCCGGGAGCAGGGAGAGGAAGGTTTCCAAATCCAAAGCGTTCTTCACGGCGGAGATGGTGCCATAGGAGACGATCAGCACGTCCAGAGAAAGAAAACTGCTGTACTCAAACTGAGAGTAGTAGTGCAGGTCAAAGCCGGTGTCCACATAGTCGGTGAGATTGAGAAACCGTGAGGCGTCCAATCCCTGAAACAGATAGACATCAATGGGCTCCCCCTCCAGCGCCATGCAGATTGCCTGCGCAATACGGCGAGAGTAGTCAGTATGAAAGCTGCCCGTCAAAATGCCGATGGCAGGACGGCGGCTTGTGGAATCAGTGCGGTTCATATGAAATGTCTCCTCGTGAAAAGCGGGAAGGAAAAGGCAGAAAGTTTTATTTATTTTATTACAGAATACGGGTATCTGTCAAGAGAGAGACATGCCACATCTTTGTCAACGGGGAAAAAGATCAAATTCCTCCGGCAAAAACCGGGGGCAGACGCTCTCCTTGGTGGCAATCACCGAGCAGGCCAGCCGTGTGCCGATGCGGCAGGCCTCCATCAGGCTCTTTCCGTAGGTCAGTCCGATGGCCACCCCGGCAAAAAAGCTGTCTCCCGCGCCGGTGGTGTCGATGATATCCACCTTTTGGGAGGGACAGATGCCGCAGTAGCCGTCCTGCTGGGCGTAAACCGCCCCCTGTGCGCCCATGGTGACAATCATCCGGGGAATTTTCGCCCGTTTGATGCGCTTTTCCAGAATCTGGCACATCTCCTCCGGGGTAATGCCCTCGTAGTCCTCAGAGAAGAGTATCCCCGCCTCCTGCTGGTTGCAGACGATGCAGCCGGTGCGCTTGAGCAGGTCTCTGCGCTGCACGGCGATGGACATATTGCTCACCACGGCGTAAATCTCCTTGCCGTGGCGCTCTGCCAGCTCGAAAATGCGCTTGACCAGCGGCACCTCCATGTCGATTTCCAGCACCACGCTGTCCGCAGCGGCGAACATTTCGTCTCCGTGGGCATCCAATACCTCCGCAATGACACCCAGATCGGGACGGCTGGAGATGGACGCAATTACGTCGCCGGAGTTGTCAAAGATGGCCAGCCAGGTGCCAAGTCCGTTCTCCGAGTGTTGGATGTAGCGGGTGTCAATATTGTGACGGTTCAGCTTGTCCAGCACATCGGCACTGATGCCGCTGTTGTCCAGTACGGTGACAAAGGTGGGGCGCAGTTCGATGTTGGCGATGTCCTCCGCCACGTTGCGCCCAACGCCGCCGTGTACCTGCACTACACGGCCTACATTGCGTCCCCCGGAGATGTACTGGGTGATGGGGTAGCCCTTGATGTCCACGAATGTGGCGCCGAAAACCAGAATGCCCATGCGACGACCTCCTTATGGTGATTTGTATTAGGTGATTTGTATTATTATAACTCTTTTGCCTAAGTCCTGCAAGAGGGAGAAAAAAGAAGAAGACAAAGAGAAAAAAGTGTGGTACACTGAGAGAAAGCAGAGGGGGGGTAAGAGCAATGCTGAAGCGATACAGCAGACAGCGGGTGCAAAAGAACCTTGCACAGTGGAGCGATTGGATGGATACCGTGTCCAAACAGTACCGGATTCCCTCAGCCTGTGTCCGGGCAGTGCTGGAACGGGAGATGACCGAAATCGACTGGATGGACCCGGTGGCCGACGCAATCGTGGGTTTTTACTGGTTTCGCTACCGCCTGAGACGGGGGCTTTGCAAAATCGGACTGCTGAAAAGCCCGCTTCCCGTGCTGAACCGTGGGCCGCTGGGCAAGCGGGACAGCTCCACCGGATTTGGGCAGATTTTCGCCTATGTGGCCATCAACGCCGCCAACTACGGAGTGGAGCGGGGACTGACCACCTATGGGGAACTGGATTTGCCGGAGGGAGGCGTTCGGCCTGACGACCCGGAAGCGCTCTGCACCATGTGGCACCGCCTCCGCCGGGATACCCGGTACAATATCGCCCTGTCCGCCCTGAATCTGGTCAGCGCCGCCGAGGAGATGAACGGTCACACCGATTTTGCTGCCTACACCCCGGAGGAGTTTCAGCTTGCCTTTACCCGCTACAACGCCAACGTCCGCCACATCACCCGCTACGGCACAGCGGTCTATGACCTGTATCTGCGCCAGTCCCGTTCCACCAATGGCAACACAGGAGGGAATTGATTATGGCAGTGTACAAATGCAGCATTTGCGGCGCAATTTTTGACGAGGAGAAGGAGGGCAGAAAGCTCAGTGAGCTGGATGCCTGCCCGGTGTGCAAGCAGCCGGTGTCCGTCTTTGAGCCGGTGGAGCAGCCTGCTGCCCCGGAAGCCCCCGCCGGCTACGACGGCCCACTGGCCTACGACCCGGCCTATGCCAGAACAGACAAAAACTGCCGCTATATGGCGGAAATCCACCAGATGGCAGTCACCGGAAAGACCATCGGCGGGGCGATGGGAACCCAGATGCCCATGCCCGGCTGGGACGACTTGCTGCTGCTGGGGGCGCAGCTTGACCCTGCCCCGCTGAATGACGACGAAGCGGTGAACCTGCGTACCGTCATCGGCCCCAAGGCGAAAAAGCCTATGGTGCTGGAAAGCCCGGTGTATATCTCCCATATGTCCTTTGGGGCGCTGAGCAGGGAGAGCAAGGTGGCATTATCCAAGGGCAGCGCCATGGCAAAGACGGCTATGTGCTCCGGCGAGGGAGGGATTCTCCCGGAGGAGCGTGCGGCGGCTTATAAGTACATCTTTGAGTACATTCCCAACAAATACAGCGTCACCGACGAGAACCTGCGCTCGGCGGACGCCATTGAAATCAAAATCGGACAGGGCACCAAGCCGGGTATGGGAGGACATCTGCCCGGGGAAAAGGTGACGGCGGAAATCGCCGCTCTCCGTGGCAGAAAACCGGGGGAGGATGTGCAGAGCCCCAGCAAGTTCCCGGAGCTGAACAGCAAGGAGGATTTGCGGGACATGGTGGATATGCTCCGCCGCCGCTCCGGGGGCAGACCCATCGGCATTAAGATTGCTGCAGGGCACATTGAGCGTGACCTGTTCCAGTGCGTCTTTGCCAAACCGGACTTTGTCACCATTGATGGCAGAGGGGGCGCCACCGGCTCCAGCCCCTTCTTCCTCCGGGAGGCCACCACAGTTCCCACCGTTCTGGCGCTGAACCGGGCAAGAAAGTATCTGGACTCGGTGCAGTCGGATGTTCAGCTGGTCATCACCGGGGGACTGCGGGTGTCAGCGGACTTTGCCAAGGCGCTGGCACTGGGAGCGGATGCGGTGGCCATCGCCAGCGCCGCCCTGATTGCCGCCGCCTGCCAGCAGTACCGCATCTGCGGCAGCGGCAATTGCCCGGTGGGCATTGCCACCCAAAACCCAGAGCTGCGTAAGCGGCTCCATGAGGACGCCGCCGCCCAGCGGGTGGCCAACTTCCTCAACGTCTCCGCAAAGGAGCTGGCTACCTTCGCCCGCATTACCGGACACAGGGATGTCCATGACCTGAACCGGGAGGATTTGGTCACCCTCAGCGACAGCATTGCCAAATATACCGGCATCCCCCATGCGGGAGAAGCCCACTGGTGACACAAGCCCCGGCGCAGCAAACCACTGCGCCGGGGCATTTTTCAGGAGCAGAAGCGGTGCTTTCCGATGACGGTAATCAGCGGTCTGCTCCAAATCCATTTGCTGGTGGCTGTGGCGGGGTTGAAGTAATAGATGGCCCCGCCGCTGGGGTCGGAGCCGTTCAGGGCATCCCGGGCGGCTTTGTATGCGGAGTCGGCTACGGGCTGGTTGATCTGCCCGTCATCCATACAGGAAAACGCCCCCGGCTCATAGACCACCCCGGAGATGGTGCCGGGGAAGGAGGGGTGGGCAACCCGGTTGAGAATCACCGCCCCCACTGCCACCTGCCCGGCGTAGGGCTCACCCCGTGCCTCGGCGGAAATGACCTTTGCCAGCAGGGCAACGTCCCCGCTCTGGGAGGAGGAGCCGCCGGAGGAGCTGCTCTCGTTGATACCCAGCGCCTTCAGGGTGGCGCTGCCACAGACCCCGTCCGGGGTCAGACCGTTTTTGCGCTGGAAGTATTTCACCGCACTGACAGTGGCGGAGCCATAGATCCCATCCACCGCACCGTTGTAGTAGCCCCAGTTTTTCAGCTTTTTCTGAATGGTGCTCACGGTAGAACCGGAGGAGCCCTGCCGGTAGGCGGCGTGCGCCTGGGGGAAGACAGCTGCCAGTGACAGCAGCAGCGCCGCCGTCAGCAGCAGGGAGAGGACTCCCTTACGCACCGATGAAGAAATTTTCATGTTCTCACCTCTCTGGTTTGATGGTGTTATTTTGCTCCGCTGTTTCCGAAAATATACCAAAACCTGCCCATTGGATCGGGCGGAATGGTGAGTGAAGGGGGACAATCTGCGCTGAAACCACTTTTTATCGGTGAATTCCGGTCAGTGGAGAAGAATACGACTTGCAACAGCGTGGGAAGATTGGTATAATCATACCATTAAACGGAAAGTAACCCCGGACAAAACGGGGAGCGTAAAAAGGAGTATGTCCCATGGATTCGATTCAGCAGTTGGAAAAGCACCGCCGTGACCTGCTGGACAGCGGAAACCCCAGCCGTCAGCATGATAAAGGCAAGCTCACCGCAGACGAGCGGCTGAACATCCTCTTCGACCCGGATACCTTCGTAGAGTTCAACGTGTTCCAGAACCGTTCTCAGGGATTGGAAAAGCCCTGTGCCAGAGACGGCGTGATTGCCGGATGCGGCAAGATCAACGGCCGCTTTGCCTATGCCTACGCACAGGACTTCACCATCTCCGGCGGCTCGCTGTCCCACTCCAACGCCCGGAAGATCACCGAGGTGCAGAAAATGGCGCTGAAGGCCAAGGTGCCTATCATTGCCCTGATGGACTCCGGCGGTGCCAAGATTCAGGAGGGCATCCAGGCCCTCGCCCAGTACGGAAATATTTTCTATCAGAATGTGCAGGCCTCCGGCGTAATCCCCCAGATTACCGCCATTATGGGCCCCTGTGCCGGGGGTGCCAGTTATTCTCCCGCCTTGCAGGACTTCATCTTCTTCGTGGAGGGTACCGGCGAGATGTTCGTCACTGGACCTGCTGTGGTGAAAGAGGTCATTGGCGAGGATATTTCCATGCAGGAGCTGGGCGGCGTGGACGTGCATATGAAGCGCAACGGCGTTGCCCATGTGAGAGCCACCAGTGACCGGGATTGTCTGGTAAAAATCCGCAAGCTGCTCAGCTATCTGCCCCAGAACGCCGACCAGCTCCCGGATATCCTGCCCAAAGCCAAGGCCAAGTGGCAGAGAGGTATTCAGGATCTGGTGCCGGAGAACAAACGGCGGATCTATGATGTGAAAAAGGTGATTGACTATCTGGCAGACGTGGACTCCCTCTACGAGATCGAGCCGGAGTTTGCCTGCAATGTGGTCACCGCCTTTGGACGCATCAACGGTGCCACGGTAGGCTTTGTGGCCAACCAGCCCGCTGTACTGGGCGGCTGTCTGGATGTGAACGCCTCCTGTAAGGCGGCTCGGTTCATCCGCACCTGTGACTGCTATAATATCCCGCTCATCAATCTGGTGGACGTTCCCGGCTTCTTCCCCGGCAAGGATCAGGAGTCCAGCGGCATTATCCGCCACGGCGCCAAGATGCTCTATGCCTACTCTGAGGCAAAGGTGCCCAAAATCACCATCATTCTCCGCAAAGCCTATGGCGGCGCCTATATCGCCATGTGCTGCAAGGAGCTGGGAGCGGATGTGGTCTGGGCCTGGCCCTATGCGGAGATCGCCGTCATGGGCGCTGAGGGCGCAGTCAAGATTCTCAACAAACGGGATCTGAAGGCGGCAGGGGACAAGTACCAACAGGTACTCAATGAGAAAGTGGATGCCTATAAGCAGACCTATCTGAACCCCTATATCGGCGCAAAGCTGGGCTTCATTGACGACGTGATTATGCCTCAGGACACCCGCCGCCTGCTGGAGAAGGTGCTGGAAGCCCAGCTTACCTTCCAGAGCGGACAGAAAAAGCACCACCACGGAAATATTCCCCTGTGATGACGTGACAACCAATGCCGGGCCGGCCTTTCTGGGTCGGCTCGTTGTATCGTAAGGAGATTCATATGGCACAGAGCTGGAATCAACTGAATCTGCCTATTGCCTCTATTTCCAGTCCCCTTCAGGTGGAGCTGCTCCCTGCCCGGACAGGCAGGCTGTGCGTCAGGGCAAAGAATCAGCCCTTTCCTCAGGGAGAGCTGTACCTGATCGTCTCCGACTGGCCCCAGACCACCCATTACCTGATTCCGGCGGCGCTGGAAGAGGAATTTCTGGTGGCCGATCTGTCCGGCAGCGGGGGCGCCTTTGACCTGCGGGATGGCCGACCTATGCTGACGGCGCTGGCGGTGCGGCGGGAGGATGGGCTGGTCAAGTATCCCCTGCGGGCTTCCCGTTTGAAAAAACAGATGAGCGAAAGCAAGCGCTGCCTGTTTCTGCGAGATGAGCGCAAGTGGTATTCCGACCCGGTGGATACGTTTGCGGTAAATGACCGTCAATATGAGGTGTTCCCCGGCTTTGTGGATACCCCTAACGACTCGGTGACGCTGTGCCTGCTTGCCTCGCCCAGAAGCCTGCGCTTCTGGGATCAGATGGTCTACGGTCTGACCCAGATGCAGTGGGAAGGCAAGGAACTGGTCTGCCGGGTGCAGAAACCGAAAGGCGCACCTGAGCTGGCAGGGCTGTCCCTGCACCGAACCGACGGAGCAGAACAGGGACAGCGGTTCTTTCCCATGCAGGATGGTCTGGCGAGAGTACCCCTGCGGGCTTTGCCTATGGACGGGGAGGAATATGCCCTCTCTGGTGTGGTGGAGCGTCAGGGAGAGGTGCTGCGCCATGTGCCTCTGTCTGTCATTCGGCGGGAGACACATCAGTGGATGGAGGAACAGTGCAACGGGCATCCCTTCCGTCAGGAGGGAGAGCTGAAATGCTGGATGAGGCTGGACGATCTGTGCCGCCCCACCTTCCGGGCGTCCGTTCTTCCTCCCCAGGCGCAGCGGCCTGTCCCGGATATGACGTTGGAGCAGGCTGTTCTGTCCGGACAGTTGACCCGGAAGGGACACTGTGCCGCCCGCGAGCTGGGAGGAGAGCAGTGGCAGATGCATATTGAACTGCCAAACCTCCCCCTCACCCAGGACAATACGCCGGTGATGGTGGTCTATCGCCAACTGGAGCGTTATCTGATGCCGGTCACGGTTCTCTCCAGTGATGAGAGAGATTGTGTCCTCTCTGTGGACTTTCAGGGTCTGCTCCCCTACATTCAGAACAGCAGATCGGTTCGCTGGGAGCTGGATCTGGCATTTCAGCGAGACGGGAACTGGTATTGTATGGCCACCCGTTTCCCCATGCGGATGGTGCGGCGCAATCTGGATGTAGACCCGGAGTATCTGGACTATACCTCCGCTTATAGCAAGCCCATCGGCACAGCGCCTATGGGGGATCACAGCGTCTCCGGTATGCTTTTCTGCGTGCTGAGTGGATATGGTGGCTTGCAGGTGCAGGATACGGTTCGGGAGTATGATTACCAACTGGCTTGCCGGGTGGATGAGGTGTCTCTGAAAGGGAAGAAGCTGCATCTGCGCATACGCTGCCCGGAAATAGTGCCGGGCAAGTGGACAGGAGTGATACTGAGCCACCGGTTCAAGCTGGAGGCAGACCGTGCCATGACCTTTTTCCCTGCCCGGCAGATCATCCGCAGAGATGGAATCTGTGAGATGGTGGCAGATATCGACATGGCCCGGGTGAAGCTCAGCCCTCTCTATTGGGATATCCGTGCCGCCTTTACAGGAGAGGATGGAGAGACCTACCTTGTGCGGGCTATGGCCCGGCGGAAAAAGGGCGGGGAAAACATAAAGGAACAGATCGGATCACTGAGAAAACACCTGGGTAAGCTGTTTCGCAGTGACGGTTACCGTCAGGACAAGGATTTGTCCGTCTCTCTCTACCGTACGGCAAACTTTGGATATGCACTGGTGTGTCAGGAGTATTCTCCCTACAGCGGATTTGCGTTCCGGTTAAAGGAACGGCTGGCCATGGGGATACACAGACTGTTTCGCAAGTATTTTGCGTCAAAAAGCATCTTCCTGTGCTACGAGAAATACTGCTGCATGGCACAGGACAACGGCTACTACTTCTTCCGCTACTGCATGGAGAACGACATGGAGCGGCGGATGGGCAGGCATATCTACTTTGTCATCGACAAGAAACAGCCGGACTACAAAGAACGTCTGCTGCCCTATCGAAAAAATGTCATCCAGTTTATGAGCCTGCGCCACATGGTCTATCTGCTCGCTGCCCGGCTGCTGATTTCCAGCGACTCCAAAGCCCATGCCTACGCATGGCGGGCAAAGGAAAGCGTAATCCTGCCCCGGATTGAAAAACAGAAAAAACTGGTCTTTTTGCAGCATGGGGTCATCGCCCTGAAACGGGTGGAGTTTTACAGCAAGGGCACCAACGCCGTGCAGCTCTTTGTCACCTCCAACCAGCGGGAGCATGATATTATCGTCCGGGAGATGGATTATCCCGACGAGGACGTGATTATCACCGGTCTTGCCCGCTGGGATGTGCTGGAGGACAAGGGATTGCAGGAGAAGCACATTCTGGTGATGCCCACATGGCGCAACTGGCTGGAAGAGGTGTCGGATACCGCCTTTATGACCAGTGACTATTACCGCAGCTATATGGCGCTGCTCAATGACCCACGCATGGGTGTCCTGCTGGAAAAGTACGACCTGTATCTGGACTTCTACATCCATCCCAAGTTCCGGGACTATATCTCCAACTTCTCCATCAGCGGAGATCACCGGGTGCGGCTGATTCCTTTTGGCACCCAGCCGCTGAACCAGTTGATTATGGGCTGTAAGATGCTGATTACCGACTATTCCAGCGTATGCTGGGATGTGTACTATCAGGGCAAGCCGGTGCTGTTCTATCAGTTTGACGTGGAGCAGTACAACGAGTCCACCGGCTCCTATATCGACATGGAGACCGAGCTGTTCGGCGACCGTGCCACGGACCCGGAGACGCTGCTGCGCCTGATAGAGCAGTATGCGGCGCAGGATTTTGCCCTGCCCCAGCGCTATGCTGAGATGCGTCCTCAAATGTATGCCTACATTGACCACAACAACAGCAAGCGCACCTGCGAGGAGATTATGAAGCGGCACTGGTAATCACCGGAAAGCGGAATGATACTCCGGAAAACATCGGAAAAAACAGCACCCCCGATTCGTCTGATTCTGACGAATCGGGGGTTGCCATGTTATAAGAGAAATTTAGATGCTCTCCGTGCGGATGACAAACCGCACCTGACAGGGCAGCGCACTGTCCGCACCGGAGAAGGTGGTATAGGAGCGTCCGTACTCCTGCAAGGCACGAAGCCGGTCTACCAGCTCCTTGCCGTCGTCTTCAAAGAGGTCAGAGAGCTTGTGAATACCCTCGGCATCAAATTCAGCCATGCCGTCCTTCAGCTCCTTGGCTCCGTCGAACAGCTGGGAGACACCGTCGGTGAGATCGTGAGTGCCGTCTTTCAGGGTGGAGGTACCGTCCTTCAGCGTCTCGGTACCGTCTTTCAGTTCTTTGGTGCCGTCCTTCAACTGTGCTGCACCGTCTGCCAGCCGGCCAGAGCCCTGACGGAGCTGGGTGCTGGCATCGGCCAGAGCGTCAGCGCCTTCGTCCAGCTTGCCGGCACCGGCGGCAGCGGTCTTGGCACCCT
Organism: Clostridiales bacterium NK3B98; assembly: GCA_000421005.1. Taxonomy (GTDB): domain Bacteria; phylum Bacillota; class Clostridia; order Oscillospirales; family Oscillospiraceae; genus Onthomonas. The sequence continues at coordinate 33,882 of ATWA01000006.1, read as the reverse complement.
GTGCCACCTGATCCTGACCGTCCTTTAACTGTCCCACACTGCTCACCAGGGTCTTGCTGCTGTCTGCCAGCCGGGAAAGACCGCCGATCATGGTGTTCAGGTTGTTCCCATTGTTGCCGGATACCATTTCCGTTACGCCCTGCTCCAGCTTGTCAGCACCGCCGGACAGCGCACCGGCTCCGGTCTGAATGCCGCTGGCGGCGGAGAGCAGATCGTTGCCCTTGTCTCCGTTTAGTTTGGTGGAGATGGTCTGTGCGCCCGCTGTGATGGCGTTGGCGCCGTTTTCCATGGCGGTGAGGGCGTTTGCGGCGGAGGTGAGGTCGGTGTTCACATTGCCCAGCCCGTCCGCCACCCCGCTGATGGCGGTACTGCTTCCGGTGATGGCGGTAATTGCACCGTTGATGGCGTTTTTCTGCTCCGGTGTCAGGTTTTCATTGTCCTTGATGCCATTGAGGGCGGAGAGCGCAGCGCCGTTTGCCTGTGCGGCTGCGTCCAATCCCCCGGCTGCCTGCTGTACCGCCTCGGGAAGCTGGCTGAGACCTTCTTTGATCTGCCCTGCCCCCTGCGCAATGGCAGGGGCATTTGCGGCAATCTGGTCAGCACCGCCTGCAAGCTGATTGATACCGGAGACCATGCTCCCGGCAACGGTGGAAATCTGATCCGCTCCATCTTTTAGCTGTCTGGCACCGGGAGCGACCTGCTTTACCAGTGCGCCTTTCAGAGTTTCGGCGCCGCCTTTCAACTGGTCTACGCCGTCTGGCAGGGGGGCAACTGCGTCGCTCAACTGCCCCAGACCCTGATCGACCTTGGCGGAACCGTCCTGCAGGGAAACCAGACCCTGATACAGCTCATCCATGTTGGAGGCGATGGTGCGGGCGCCACCCTCCAGTTGAACAGAACCGCCTGCCAGCGTGTCCGCACCCTGACTCAGTTCCGCAGCTCCGTCATTGACCTTGCCTGCACCGTCGTTGACCTTTCCTGCGCCGTCGTCCAGCTTGCTCACCCCGTCAGACAGGTCGGCAGCGCCGCTGTTCAATTCGTCCACGCCGTCATACAGCTCCCCGGTGCCGTCCACCAGCTTACGGGAGGCGTCGGTCAGCTCGTTCATGGCGTCGTCCAGATCGTCCAGTGTGTCCACGTCGTCCAAATCCAGATCGGACAGGAAGTTGTTGTCAATCATGGTGAGGGTGGTGAGCAGGGAGAAGTCATTCACATCCGCCTCAATCACCACATCCTCAGGGATGTCGATGTCCACCGGCTTGTCGTTTCGGTCGGTGAGAGTGTCCAGCCCCAGACTCTCCTTCAGTCCGGGCATCGCCATGCCCACCACCACCGACTGGTCGCCGGAGTTGATGACCTTGCCATTGGTGACGGTCACATTGGAGGCGTGCTGATTCTCCAGCGCTGCGCCGGAGATGACGGTGAAGGGCTGATAGAGGGTGACCTCTTTGCCGTTGATGGTCTTCTGGGTGCTCATGTGATTCACATAAGTGAAGCGCATTACCAGATGGCCGGAAGCGCCGCTGAGCTGCTCCGGGGTGACCTCCTTACCGTCCAGCGTATAGGAGATGGACACATCCACCGGAAGAGACTGATTGGTGCTGCCCTGATAGTAGATATCGCTGCCGTTTGCCTGCCATTGCAGGGTGTTCCCCGCCCCGGCGGTGAAGGGCTCGTTGCCCTTTACGTTTTTGATGTCACTGAGGGTGGAGACATCAGAGAGAACATCCCGCTCCTCCGGGTTTTTCAGCCAGTTGCTCACAATGGTCTGAGTGGGCTTGCCGCTGGCGTCCGCTACCACATAGACAGTCTCCTCCTTACCCTCGGCGTTGCCGTGGGTTTTCAGCAGGGAAGAAGCCGCCTCGGCAATGGCGTCGGTTTCGGCGGTGGAGATGACTGTGGGCTGAGTCAGAGCGGTTTTGGAGCCGCAGCCGGTGAGACAGCCGGTCAGCATAGCCGCTGACAAAGCCCCGGCGATGATTCGATTCCAATGGGATTTCATATGGATTCCTCCTTATTTGGAGACGGCATTTGCCGTCACAGCAGAGCGGTTTTTCTGCACCTTGGGGCGTCTCATGTCCCATGTGGTGGCGATAATGAGTTTGTCACACAGCAGATACAGAGTGGGCAGCAGGGTCAGCACCACTGCCATACTCACCAGCGCACCCCGTGCCATCAGCAGACACAAGGAGCCAATCAAATCCACATCGGAGTACAGACCCACGCCGATGGTGGCGGCAAAGAAGCCCAATGCGCTGGTGACGATGGAGGGCACCGAGCTGCTCAGAGCGACGTGAGCGGCTTGCTGTTTGTCCAGTCCTGCCATGCGCTCCTTCTTGTACCGGGTGGTCATGAGAATGGCATAGTCCACCGTAGCGCCAAGCTGAATGGTGCCGATGACGATGGAGGCGATAAAGGGCAGGGTGGAGCCGGTGTAATAGGAGATAGCCATATTGATGAAGATGGCCAGCTCAATCACCAGCACCAGAATCACCGGCAGGGAGATGGACTTTAGTACAAAGAAGATAATGAGGAAGATGGCGCCGATGGAGGCAATGCTCACCATCTGGAAGTCCCGGTCGGTAATGCGGATCAAATCCCGGGTGCAGGGTGCCTCGCCAATGAGCATGGCGGAGGGGTCATACCGTTTCATAATGGCTTGCAGCTGCTCCACCTGTGCGTTCACCTCGTCGCTGGCCACGGGATATTCCGTGCTGATGAGCATGAGCTGCCAGCGTCCGCTGGACAGCTTGCCGGTGAGGTCGTCAGGGAGAAATTCCCGGGGGATGTTGTAGCCGATGAGGGAGTCGGTGGCCAGCGCAAACTGCACCCCGTCTACCTGCTTCATCTCGTCCAGCATCTGCTTCACCTGCTTGCTGTCCATCTCCCGGTCAGCCAGAATCATGTGAACGGTGCTCATATCAAACTTGTCACTGAGTACCTGATTGGCCTGTACCGAGTTCAGGTAGGAGGGCAGGCTGGCGTCCAGCTTGTAGTACACATTGACATGGTTGTTGCCGTAGATAGCGGGCAGCCAGAGAATCAGCAGCCCCACCAGAAACAGCTTGTTGTGCCGCAGCACCAAATCGGCAAACCGTCCGCCGTTGATGGTGAGGGGCTTGTGCCGGGTTTTCACGATCAGCTTTTGGCAGCTGAGAATCAGGGCGGGCAGCACGGTGACACAGGAGATCACGCCGAATACCACGCCCTTTGCCATCACCACGCCCAAATCCACGCCCAGGGTGAAGGTCATAAAGCACAGAGCCAGAAAGCCCGCCACCGTGGTGAGAGAAGAGCCTGCCACAGAGGTGATGGTAGCGGCGATGGCGTCTGCCATGGCGGATTCTGGGGCTTTGCCCTGAAACATCTCCTCTTTATAGGCGTTCCAGAGAAAGATGGAGTAGTCCATGGTGACGCCCAGCTGCAATACCGCCGCCAGCGACATGGTGATAAAGGAAATCTCCCCCTGAATGAAGTTGGTGCCCAGATTGTACACAATGGCCATGCCGATGTTGGTGAGAAACAGCACCGGAGCCATAAAGGAATCCATGGTCACCGCCAGCACCCCGGCGGAGAGAATCACAGCAATCAGCACATACCAGAACAGCTCCCGCTGCACCAGCAGCTTGGTGTCGGTGACAATGGCGGACATACTGCTGAGGAAGCAATGCTCCCCGGAGATGGCACGGATTTCCTCAATGGCATCCATGGTCACGTCCTCGGAGGTACCAGCGTCAAAGAAGATTGCCATTAAGGTGGCATCCTCTGCGTGGAATACGTCATACAGCTCCTCCGGCAGCATGGCTTGGGGAATGGAGTCGTCCAGCAGGGTGTCATACCAGATGACCTCCGCCACATGATCCACCGATTCGATTTTCCCTTTCAGCGCCGCCGCCTGTGGGTCGTCCAAACCCTCGGCCACAAACAGGGCGTAAGCCCCCTTGCCGAAATCCCGCAGCAGAATATCCTGTCCCTGCATGGTTTCAATGTCGTCCGGCAGGTAGTAGAGGATATCGTAGTTGATGCGGGTGTTCAGATAGCCCCATGCGGCGGGAATCAGCAGCAGGACACTGAGAATGAGAATCAGCACCCGCCGCCTGACGATAATCTGACTGAGTTTCCGCATACCCTTTGATTGCTCCTTTCCGATGGGTTGGTCAGGAATGGAATGACCAACGGTCATTTTTGATTTCATAGGGAGTGTACTCCAAAACTGACCAGTAGTCAATCCCTTTTTGGGAGAAAAATGAACTTTGGTCAGTTTCCTCAAAAGGGAAGCATAACACACAGGGTGGGATTGGCGCTTTCTCCGTGTGGTGACAATTGACAGGGGGGGAGAGATTGGGGTAAGATGGTATCAGAACACGCCCGCAAGGGGAAACTGAGGTTGGAAGTATGGGAAAGGTCACAGAAAACAAACAGCAAAAAGAGCGCAGCCTGCTCAACACGGCCTTTCAGCTCTTTACCAGCAAGGGGATTGCAAAGACCTCTATTTCAGATATTGCGCAGCAGGCAGGCATTGCCAAGGGCACCTTTTACCTGTATTTCCGGGACAAGTACGACTTGCAGGAGCGCTTAATCGTCCATAAGGCAGAGGTATTGTTTCGCCACGCCATTGCTGCGGTGCAGAATCAGGGCAGCATGGATCCGGAGGAGCAGATCATTGCTCTGCTGGACGACATTCTCACCGAAATGCAGCGGGATCCCCGGCTGCTGCGGTTTATCAACAAAAACCTGAGCTGGGCGGTGTTCCGCCGGGCCATGGACAAGTCCAACGTGGATTATCTCTGTGAGGTAAAGCGGATCCTCAGCTCCGGCGGACAGCAGTGGCAGGAGCAGGAGCTGATGCTCTACACCATTATTGAGCTGGTAGGCGCTGCCAGTTACAGTGTGGTGCTGGATCAGGACCCGGTGGACTTGGAGCGGTATAAGCCGTGGCTGTTCCGGTCGGTTCGGGCGATCATGGAAGCCCACCGCATTCGGGAGGGCTGATTGTTCCACAGCAAATCCCAAAGGCAGGGTAGGTCACTTCCAGTGTGAGAAAGGTGGTTTTTTGAATGAGACGATGGCTGGCATTTTTGCTGGCGCTGGCTCTTGGAGTCAGTCTGATGGCATGCGGCAGACAGAGCGGCGCAGAGGGGCAGCCCGCCCCGGCACAGGAGGAGACCCAGCAGGACCCTCCGGCGCAGGATACCCCCACCCCGGAAGAAGAGGCACAGGAGCCCGCAGCGGAGGAGTCGGAAGGGGACAGCTCCCAGAGCGCAGAGCTGGCCACCCCGGAGGAGACGGAGGTTGCCCGATACGCCAATCAGGACGGCTACGATGCGCCCTGCGTCTTCCGCCCGGAGAAGGACGGTGTCTACCGCTTCCTCAGCACCAACCCCTCCTATGAGATGGAGATGTATGATCCCGACGCCATTTTGTGGAGCGTGTATGTGCTGGATGAGGAATTTGAGGACGGCTGGCGGTATCTCTCTCAGGCATACCGTCCTGCCATTGACAGGCTGCAAGGGGAGATCACGGTGGAGCTGAAGGCGGGACAGTATGTCTACTGCATTCCCTCTGTCAACTCCTTCACCGGTGACCCGGCGGAGGACAACGCCGCCTCTCTGACCATCACCCTCACCAACGCTGAGTACGGCCCCGCAGCGTCCAACGGCTGGATTCAGCCGGTGAGCATGAACGCCCAGTGCCAGTACGATCTGGATGGGGACGGCAAGGCAGACCGGATCTATTATGCAATCGGCGAGACATACGAGGATGAGGATGGCGTCTGGCATGAAGCGACCCCCATGTCGCTGCAGGTGAACGATCAGGAGTTTTTGGACACCGAGGACGAGTATAACCCCTTCCATCCCTTTGATATCTGGCTGGAGAATCCCAGCACGGAATGGTATTTTCTGGTGGACTTGGACAGCAGCGATGATTTCGTGGAGCTGGCTGTCTGCGACTGGGGCAGCAACGACTATACGATGACCCTGTTTTTCCGCTATGAGGATGGAAAACTGACCTATTTGGGCGCCATCAGCGGCACACCGGAGAGTGAGAGCACCACCTACCACGGGGACGGCACCGTCTCCGCCTATGACCGTTTCGATGTGATGCAGACTTGGGGCGGCATTGTGAACTATCAGTTGACAGACGGCAAAATGGAACAGGAAGAAGGGGAGATGGTGCAGCCCCGCGTTTTTCATGACTTTACTGTCACCCTGAAAAAGCCGCTGACGGTCTATGCCGAAGCGGACAAGAGCAGCGAGAAGCTCACCCTGCAGCCAGACGGAAAGCCACTGACCTTCCCCCTGACGGACACGGAGCACTGGGTGCAGATCGTCTGTGCCGACGGCACCACCGGCTGGGCTTACTTTGAGCAGTCCTATCTGGTGGAAAACGACGGCCAGACGGTGGAGGATACCGAGATCTTTGACGGTCTGGTGTTCGGCGGATAACAGGCAAAAAACAGCGGTACGCACTTGGAAAACGGTGCGTACCGCCTGCTTTTTATCCCAATGGGTTGACATGGATCATGCAGTGCTTCACGGCGGGAAAGGCTTCCTCTACCCGGTCGTGCACCTGCTGGGCAATCTGGTGGGCATCGGTCAGGGACAGAGAGCCGTCAGCGGAAAATTCAATGTCCACATAGACCCGGCTGCCAAATCGCCGGGTTTTCAACAGATCCACCCGGTCAACTCCTTCCTGCGCCTGAACCAGTGCCCGTATTTCCCTCTCCAACTGGGGAGAGGCGGCGTGGTCGGTCATCTGGTCAATGGCGTCCCGGAAAATGTCCAAGGCCGCTTTGAGGATGAACAGGGAGATGACCACGCTGGCCACCGAGTCCAGCACCGGCCAGCCCAGCCGTGCCCCGGCAATGCCGATAAAACTGCCCACTGAGGACAGCGCATCCGAGCGGTGGTGCCATGCGTCCGCCATCAGAGCGGCAGAGCCGCATTTGTTTGCCGCCCAGCGGGTGTACCAGAACATCCCCTCCTTGACGGCGATGGACACCGCCGCCGCCGCAAGCGCCCCCACCGCAGGCACCGGCAGAGGCACAGCGCCGGCAGAGCGGATTCCCTCATAGCCGGAAAGACCAATGAGCCCTCCGGTGATGGCCAGCGCCACCGAGAGGAGAATGGCAGCCACCGATTCCAGCCGTTCATGGCCGTACTCGTGGTCGTCGTCCTCTCCCTTGCGGGACATCCGCAGCCCTACCATGACAATGAGGGAGGAAAACACATCGGAGGCGGAGTGTACTGCGTCTGACACCATAGCCGCAGAGCGTCCCCAAATGCCTGCCGCCAGCTTGCCCAGAGACAAAAGCAGGTTCACCGCCACGCTTTCCCGGGTGACCCGCATGGCCAGCGCATATCCGGTCTGTTGCTGCTGCATGAAAACACCTCCAAAAAACGAAAGACACCCACGGAACCACTTTGTCCCACGGATGTCAAAATAGTTAAAGTCCTGCGAACCGGCGCTTTGCCTGATTGCAGTTACCTTATCACGGACAAACTGCCTCTGTCAAGGGGAAACAGAGGCAGTTTTTCAACATATTTGTTAGATTGCATTAACGACGCCCCGCCACGGAAGGGACAGGGGCTTGCCGTCCAGCGCTGCGGCGGTAAGGGTATCCCCCTGATAAACCAGCTTCAGGGAGAAAAAAGGTGCTTCCGCCTCCAACAGGTCGAGGAAAATGTGATCCCCCACCCAGAGCTGCTTGGAGCGCAGCGCTTTCTTGTCCAGCCACTCCAACACCCCCTCATTGCACTCACCCACGGTTCCGGTAAAGCCGTCCGCAGTGAACAAGTGCATATACTCCCCCTCCCACTGATCGGAGACGAAGGTGACAATGCCCCGGTAGCGGTAGTCTGTGAGGGTAAGCCCGGTTTCCTCCCGGCATTCCCGGAGCAGACATTCCTCCGGGCTTTCGTTCTCCTCACACTTTCCGCCTACGCCGATCCACTTGCCCTGGTTCAGGTCGTTTTGCTTGCGAATGCGGTGGAGCATGAGATACTGATGCCCCTTTTGAATATAGCAAAGGGTGGTGTTTTTCATTGGGTTCCTCCTTGTCAGCGCTGGTTCAGTACCCGGAGAAAGACCTCTCCGTATCGGTTTGCTTTGTGGGTGCCGACCCCTTTCACCTGCATCAGCTCCTCCCGGCTGCGGGGGAGCAGACGGCACATCTCCTTCAAAACAGCGTCGGAAAAGACCATAAAGGCAGGTACTCCGTCCCGCTTGGCAAGGGCAGCCCGGGTCTCCCGGAGACGGTCAAACAGGGCGGCATCTGGGGGAGCGTCGGAAACCGCCGGACGGGGAAGGGGCTTTTTCCGTGTCCGTGGCTTGAGCAGCAGATGCTCTTTTCCGCTCACCAGCTCGGTGGCTTTCAGCGTCAGCTCCAATACCTGCTTTTCCCCTGCGCTGCGGGCAAGAAAGCCCTGATCGGTCATCGCCTGCACCGCCTGCTTCAGCTTTCGGGGCGGTATGGCGGCGCATTTGCCGTAGCAGTCCAGATGCTCCGGATGCAGCCAGTACAGGGTGTCCCCTGCGGTTCCGGTGAGAATGGAAACCAGCGCCAGCATGCCAAAGGCTCTCCCCTCTCTTGCCAGCTCCGCCACACACAGGACGATCTCTCTGCCCAGAGCGGTCATGTCCTCCGGCGCCTGCCCGTTCAGGCAGTTGGAGCAGTTGCCGCACTGCCCCGGCGCCTTTTCACCGAAATAGGACAGCAGCGACTGGCGGAGACAGCGGGGTGTGGTGGCATAGTCCACCATCTGCTGCAACCGTCTTGTGTCCGCCTGCTGCTGGGCGGCAAGCTGTTCCGGGGTAAGACCGGCGTTTTCCTCCCCCTTGTTTTCAATGAAGTAGCGGTTCACCTGAATGTCCCGGCGCAGAAAGAGCAGAATGCACTGAGCGGGAGCGCCGTCCCGCCCTGCCCGGCCAGCCTCCTGATAGTAGCTCTCCGGATTGGAGGGAAGACCGCAGTGGATGACAAAACCCACGTTGGGCTTGTCAATGCCCATGCCAAAGGCGTTGGTGGCCACCATCACCCGTTTCCGGTCGTAGAGAAAGTCCTCCTGATTGTTCCGCCGTTCCTCCGGAGAAAGCCCGGCGTGGTAACGGGTGGCTTGCACACCGTTTTGACCCAGAATATCGCACAGCTCCTCCACCTTTTTCCGGGTAAGACAGTAGACAATCCCGCTGCGCTCAGGGAAGCGGGCAATGGCATCCAGCACTGCCTGATCCCGGTTTTTCGGCTCCTGGGTTTCAAAATACAGGTTTGGACGGTCAAAACCGGAGACAAACACCTCAGGGGAGCGCAGAGCCAAGGAGCGGACAATATCCCTGCGTACCGCCTCCGTGGCTGTGGCGGTAAAGGCTGCCACCACCGGGCGGCGGGGCAGACAGGCGAGAAAGTCCGCAATTTCCAGATAGCTGGGTCGGAAATCGTGCCCCCACTGGGAGATGCAGTGGGCTTCATCCACCGTGATGAAGACGATGGGGGCACGCTGAGCAAAGGCCCGAAAGGAGGGGAGACTGAGCCGCTCCGGTGCCACATAGATGATCTGGTAGGCACCCTGGGATGCCCGGCGCAGGGCAAGGCTCTGCTGTGCCGGGGTGAGGGTGGAATTCAGGTAGGCAGCACGGATTCCGGTTTGAATCAACGACCGCACCTGATCCTGCATCAGGGAAATCAAAGGAGAGATCACAAGGGTGATCCCGTCCGCCATGACGGCGGGGAGCTGATAACAGATGGACTTGCCGCCGCCGGTGGGCATCACCGTGAGCACATCCCGCCCGGAGAGAATGGCGGAGATGACCTGCTCCTGTCCGGGACGAAAGCTGTCATAGCCGAAGTATTCCCCAAGCGCCTGCCGCATCATCTCTTCCAAAACCGCACCTCCTTTATGTCAGTCTGGGATATTGTACTCCAAAGGGGAAAAAATTGCAATCGCATAGGACGAACCGTCTCCGGCATAGCATATCGCCGGGAGGGATGGATATGGAGAGTAATTTGGAAGAAATGCGCTTCAAGGAGGTAATTTCGGTCACCGACGGCACCCGCTACGGCTATGTGGGCGACCTCACCTTTGACCTGGACACCGGGCAGATTCGGGGGTTGCTGGTGCCGGGGCAGGGGAGGTTTTTCTTCGGCCTGCTGGGCAAGCGGGAGACCTATCTGGTGCGCTGGGAGCAGGTGAAGCGGTTCGGCCCGGACATCATTCTGGTGGAAGGGGAGCCGGGAACGGCGGCAGCCCAAAAACGGGGCAGAAAACGGCTTGCCGATTTCATTTGACCAAATCCTGCCAATGGAATATAATAAAAGTCCACAGGTGAAAAAGAAACCAAGAGAAAAGAGAGGCACTTATGCTGAACGAAACCGAACAAAAGCGATTTCTGACTGCCAGAAGGGCATTGATTGAGCAGGAGTTTATCAACCTGAACCCGGAGCAGCGGCAGGGGGTGCTGATCACAGAAGGCCCGCTGCTGCTGCTGGCAGGCGCAGGCAGCGGAAAGACCACCGTACTCATCCACCGCATTGCCAACCTGATCAAGTACGGCTGCGCCTCCGACCCTACGGTAAACGAAGTGCCGGAGTGGGTGAGCAGCGGGGATGTTGCGGCGCTGGAAGCCTTTTTACAGCAGCCCCGGGAGGAGCAGAGAGGCCAGATGGAGCGGCTGTGCCAGCTCCGCCCCGCCGCTCCGTGGACGATTCTGGCCATCACCTTTACCAACAAGGCGGCGGGGGAGCTGAAGGAGCGGCTGGAGCGCCGCCTTGGCCCAGAGGCCAACGATATCTGGGCGGCCACCTTCCACTCGGCCTGTGTGCGGATTCTCCGCCGGGACATTGAGGCGCTGGGCTATACCCGCTCCTTTACCATCTATGATACCGACGACACCAAGCGAGTGGTGAAGGAGATCCTCAAGTCGGAAAATCTGGATGAAAAGAGCTTCCCGCCCCGGACGGTGCTGAATTATATCTCCAAGGCGAAGGACCGGATGCTGCTGGGTGCAGACTGGCTGGACGAGTGCCGCCAAAGCGGAGATCTGCGGCTGATTCAGATGGCAAAGCTGTATGTGGAGTACGAAAAGCGGCTGAAGGATGCGGACGCACTGGACTTTGACGATTTGATTTTCGTCACCGTCCGTCTGCTGCTCACCCACGGGGAGATTCGTCAGTATTGGCAGAGCAAATTCCGCTATGTGCTCATTGACGAGTATCAGGATACCAACCATCTGCAATATCTGCTGGCCTCCACGCTGGCGGGTAAATGGGAGAATATCTGCGTGGTGGGTGACGATGACCAGTCCATCTACCGCTTCCGTGGCGCTACCATCGAGAATATCCTCTCCTTTGAAGAACAGTACGAGGGTGCCCGGGTGATTCGCTTGGAGCGAAACTACCGCTCTACCCAGAACATTTTGGACGCTGCCAACGCCGTCATTCGCAACAATCAGGGGCGAAAAGGCAAGGAGCTTTGGACACAGGCGGGCAGCGGGGACAAGATTCGCTGCTACACTGCTATGAACGAGAACGACGAGGCGCAGTATGTGGCATCTCAGATACTCAACGGCATCAGTCAGGGCAGGCACTGGAAGGACCATGCGGTACTCTATCGGATGAATGCCCAGTCCAACGCCATGGAGTACGCCTTCAAGCGCAACGGCATTCCCTATAAGATTTTTGGGGGCATCCGCTTCTTTGACCGGGCAGAGGTCAAGGATATGCTGGCCTATCTCTGTGTCATCCACAACCCGGCGGACGAGCTGCGCCTGCGGCGGATCATCAATGTCCCAGCCCGGGGCATCGGCAGCAAGACGGTGGATACCGCCGGGGAGCTGGCTGTGCGGGAGAGCCGCACTCTGTATGACATTATCACCCACGCCTCGGACTATCCGGAACTGAGCAAATCCGCCGCAAAGCTGAATACCTTCGCCGCTATGATGGAGGAGTTGCGGGAGAAGCTGCCCCTCATGACCCTGCCCGATTTCTATGACGAGGCAGTATCCCTCACTGGCTATCTGAAGGCGCTGGAGGCCAAGGATACGCTGGAAAACCGCACCCGCATGGAGAACGTGCAGGAGCTGAAAAGCTCGGTGCAGGGCTATGTGGACAATGCGGAAGAACCTACCCTTGCAGGTTTTCTGGACGAGGTGGCGCTGTACACCGATTTGGACAGCGCCAGCGACAGCGACGACGCTGTGGTGATGATGACCATGCACGCCGCCAAGGGACTGGAATTTCCCAGCGTGTTTGTGGTGGGCATGGAAGAGGGCATCTTCCCCGGTATGCGGGTCATCGGCGAACGGGAGGAGATGGAGGAGGAACGGCGGCTGTGCTATGTGGCGCTGACCCGGGCAAAGGAGCATCTCTACCTCACCAGCGCCCAGCACCGGATGATTTTCGGCCACACCACCAGCAACCGTCCCTCCCGGTTCGTCTCGGAGATTCCGGAGGAGTATTTGGAACGCAGCGGACGGGGTGCCATCAGCCAGAGCGAGCGGGAGTACGGCGGACACTGGGCAGATGCAGAGGGACAGACATCCTCTGGAGGCGAGCATTCCCGCAGCGGCTATCAGAACCGGAGAGGCTTTAACCGCCAGAGCCAGCGCATTGCCCGGGAGGGCAAGCTGGGCGGGGGCAGCACCATTTCCCGGGCAGGGACAGTGGTGGGCGCTTCTGCGGTTGCTCAGAATGTGACGCTGCTGGCTCAGTTCAAAAAAGGCGAGATGGTGGACCATACCGCCTTTGGCAGAGGCATGATTACTTCGGTTACTCCCATGGGGGGAGATGCGCTGGTGGAAATCGCCTTTGACAATGTGGGTACCAAGCGGATGATGCTGAAATCCGCCGCCCAGCATATGACCAAAGTGGAATGAGGTGAGCAAGGATGCAGACCCAGCAGCGGCGCACATCGGTTTTGCAGACCATCCAGCAGTCGGACAGCCCCATCAGCGCCAGCACGCTGGCCGCTCGGTTTGCCGTCAGCCGGCAGATTATTGTAGGGGATGTGGCGCTGCTTCGTGCGGAGGGTCACGCCATTGAGGCAACCCCCCGGGGCTATCTGCTGCGCAGACAGGAGGAAGGCATCCTCCGCACCATCGCCGTGTGCCACACCGGAGAACAGACGGGAACCGAGCTGAATACCTGCGTGGACAACGGCTGCACCGTGCTGGACGTGATGGTGGAGCATCCTGTCTACGGGCAGCTCACCGGAGCCTTGCAGCTCGCCTCCCGGTACGATGTGGAGCAGTTTTTACAGCGCTCCAAACAGGCAAATCCCCTGAGTATGCTCACCGACGGCATCCATCTCCATACCCTCCGCTGCCCGGATGAGGGGGCTTACCAGAGGGTGTGTGAGCAGCTTGGACAGATGGGAATTTTGCTGGAATGAAACAGTAACGTGAATAAAAGCCCCTCTCCGAAAGGAGAGGGGCAAGCGCTTTTCTGGGAAAGAATCTTACTTCAGGTTGAAGAAAGCGTCCATGCCGGGATACTGAGCCACGTCGTCCAGCTCCTCCTCGATACGCAGCAGCTGGTTGTACTTTGCCACACGGTCGGTACGGCTGGGAGCGCCGGTCTTGATCTGACCTGCGTTCAGCGCCACAGCGATGTCGGCAATGGTGGTGTCCTCAGTCTCGCCGGAGCGGTGGGAGACAATGGCGGTGTAGCCGGCACGGTTGGCCATCTGGATGGCATCCAGCGTCTCGGTGAGGGTGCCGATCTGGTTGACCTTGATGAGGATGGCGTTGCCTACCTTCTTCTCAATGCCGGTAGCCAGACGGGTGACGTTGGTGACGAACAAGTCGTCGCCCACCAGCTGGACACGGTCGCCAATGGCATCGGTGAGCTTCTTCCAGCCCTCCCAGTCGGTCTCAGCCATGCCGTCTTCCAGAGAGATGATGGGATACTTGTCCGCAAAGTCCTTCCACATAGCCACCAGCTCGTCGGCGGTCATGTGCTTGTCAGTCTTGGGCAGGTGATAGTCCTTTTCGCCCTCCTTCTGCCACTCGGAGGAAGCGGCGTCGATAGCGATCTTGAAGTCCTTGCCGGGCACGAATCCGGCAGCCTCAATGGCCTGCACGATGGCCTTCAAAGCGTCCTCGTCAGAGGGCAGGTTGGGAGCATAGCCGCCCTCGTCGCCCACACCGGCGGCGGGGGTGCCGTTCTTCTTCAGGACGGTTTTCAGGGTGTGGAACACCTGAGCGCACCAGCGCAGACCCTCACGGAAGGTGGGAGCGCCCACGGGCATAATCATGAACTCCTGAATTTCCACGTTGTTGGTGGCATGAGCGCCGCCGTTGAGGATGTTCATCATGGGCACCGGCAGAGTCTTGGCATTGACGCCGCCGATATACTGATACAGGGGCAGACCCAGAGCCTCGGCAGCAGCCTTGGCGCAGGCCAGAGAAGCGCCCAGAATGGCGTTGGCGCCGAAGTTGGTCTTGTTGGGGGTGCCGTCAGCGGCAATCAGAGCCTTGTCGATGGCGGTCTGATCCAGAACGTTCATGCCAATGAGCACGTCAGCGATCTCGTTGTTCACATGCCCCACAGCGGTGAGCACGCCCTTGCCCAGATAGCGGTCCTTGTCCCCGTCACGCAGCTCACAGGCCTCGTAAATGCCGGTGGAAGCGCCGGAGGGAACAGCGGCACGACCCATGGTGCCGTCTTCCAGATAGACCTCTACCTCAACGGTGGGATTGCCACGGCTGTCGATGATCTCGCGGCCCAGTACGTCCTGAATCTCAATAATCTGTTTCATGATGCATCCGCTCCTTTTCCTTTGTGGAAGATTCGTCGTGTTTCCGTCTGTAACGACAACTTTTTGAGTTATCATTATCTAACGATATGATAGAACAATTCCAGCGGAATGTCAAGGGGAACCAGGGCGAAAAACGCCGCTGGCTATTGTTTCAAAAGCTGCCTGCGCTGCCTGTGGTCGGGCAGGACGCTGGCCACCAGCGCATGAAAGGCGGGGGAGTGATTTTTGTGGACAATGTGGGCAAGCTCGTGTACCACCACATAGTCAATGGCCTGCTCCGGGTAGTCCATCAGCCGCCAGGAAAAGGACAGCCGATTTTTGGGAGAGCAGGAGCCAAACCGGGTGCGGGCTCCGGTGATGGTGATGCCTGCGGGGGTGAGCCCCATGATCCGGGCGTAGTGCGCCACCTTGCCCGGTAAAATGTCCTTTGCCTTTTGTATCAGCGCCTTGGCCTGCTCCGGGGTGGGCTCCGGGTGGTTTTCCCGGCGCTGCGCTGCCCTGTCCATGTGCTTTTGCAGCCAGTCCTCATGGCGGCGGAGAAAATCGTCAATGTCCCGCTGGGGCATCCGCAGGGGGGCACGGACCACAACCGTCAAATCCCGCTGAATCTCCAAAGACAGGGTTTTCCGCCGGGAACGAATCAGAGTATAGGGAAACAAATCGGTCAACTCCTTAGAAAAAATGTCGGAAAGAACAGAAAACAGGGGAAGAAATGCAGACTCATTGACAAAAGTATGGCCTGATGCTATAATACACTCCACGGACAGCCAAAAGGGGTTTCGGCGCATCAAAAACGGCATCCGAAGGGGAGTAATACCAATGGAAAGAACCTATCAGGATGAGATGTTTAGGGACAGCTTTGAGCATGGTTTCACCTGGCTCAACGGCTTTTTGCGCAATGTGCGCCGCTATGGAAACCGCCCTGCTGTCATCGACCCGGTGAGCCAGCGCCAGTGGAGCTACCGGCAGCTGGACCGGCGGTCCAATCAGCTTGCCCACGCCCTGCGCCGGGACGGGGTGGAGCGGGGAGACGTGGTGATGTGCGCCACGCTGAACTGCCCGGAGATGGCGGCTGCCTATATCGCCCCCCGGAAAATCGGCGCCATACTCTATCTGGCAAACTTCAACCTTGCCCCTTATGAATTGGCCCTGCTGCTGGACTTCAACCGCCCCAAGGTGTTTCTCTATTCTGCGGAGATTGTGGGCAAGGTGGAGGAAATGCTCCGCATTGCGACGTGGAAGCCCCATCGGATGGTGATGGCGGACAACCTGTGGGATGAAATCCTCCCGGAGGGGCATATCCTGTATCAGGACTATGTGGTGGACAAGGACACCTTTGCTCCGGAGATGGGCTTCCGACCCCATATCTACGACGAGGTGCTGCGGCTTTGTACCTCCGGTACCACGGCGCTGCCCAAAAGCGTACCCATCAACGACATCAACGACGTACTTTCCGCCCACGACATTATTATGCACTACGCCATGAACTGCCGGGATGTGACATTGAACATGACCCCATGGTTTCACCGGGGCGGCTGTCATGTGGTGGGATTGGGACCGACCTTGTATGTGGGCGGGGCGGTGGTGACCATGCGTACCTTCAGCCCCAAGCAAAGCCTGCAATGGGTAGAGAAATACGGGGTCACCTACCTGATTGGCGCACCATCCTCACTGGAGATGCTCTGCCGGATGCAGGAGAAGAATCCCCATGACCTGAGCAGGCTCCGGGGACTGGTGACCATGGGAGCGCCGCTGGAGCGGGAGAGCTGCATCCGCTATATGCGTACCCTGACCCCGAACATCTACAACGGCTACGGCACCACGGAAACGCTGTGCAACACCTTTCTCCTGCCCCCGGACCTGCCCGACCACGCAGGCAGCGCCGGGCGAAGCTGCATTGACGACGATGTGCGGGTGGTCTGCGTCCGCGAGGGGGGAACCGCCGACCCGGAGGACACTGTGCCGCAGGACGGGGTCAGCGTAGGGGAGGTTGTCATTTTTTCCCCCAACAAGTCCACCTGCGCCTACTATCAAAATCCGGAAATGGAGAAGCAGAAGTTCCGTCAGGGCTGGATGTACACCGGCGACCTTGCCACATGGGACGCAGAGGGATATATCACCATCTGCGGCAGAAAGGACGACATGATTATCTCCTCCGGGGAGAACATCTACCCGGCACAGGTGGAGGAGGCGCTGCTGGAACACCCTGATGTGGGGGAGTGTATCGTCACCTCGGTGCCTGACCCGGTGCGGGGGGAGGCGGTAGTGGCCTATGTGGTCCCCAAACGGGAGGGACTTACTGTGCGGGAGCTGGTGGATTTTTGCAACCGGGGCAACCGGCTTTCCCCCTACAAACGCCCCCGGTACTACCGTCTGGTGGACGCCATTCCCTACAATGCCACAGGAAAAAAACTGCACAATGTCATCAAAGAGCAGGCCAGCCGGGATTATGAGGCAGGCGTGCTGAAACGATTCTGACCAAAGACACGCTGACAGCGGGCAAAAGTCTGCTGTGGCGTGTTTTTTATTCCCGTATCTCTACCACAACCCCGTGGGGCAGGCAGATGAGACAGTCCCCTGTCTGAGAGATGGCACCCTGTAGGACGCAGATGCGGTCAGGACAGTTTGCCTCATCTATGCAGGCAATCCCGTCCTGAATAACCAGATGGTTTTCCCCGCCGTACCCGTCGTCAATGGTGTAACTCTGGTTTTCTTCCAGAGAGAGGGAGACCTGTTCTTTGCCGTTGACCAGCACCACCACCTGATGGCCGCTGTGACGGTGTGTCAGCAGCACCGCTGCCAATATGGCAGCGCACAGCCCCAATGCGCAGATGAAAATGAAATCCCTCCTGGGGGATTTTGCACCGAAAAAGGAAGTCATAGACAGCCTCCTGTCATGTACACGGGAAGGATGGAATGCAGCTATTATAGCATGGCCTGACTCAGACTGCCAATGTCGAAAAAACAGGATTCACAGAGAAAAAGTGCTTTACAATAGTTGCTTCAAATGATAGAATGACCTATACCATAGCGATTCCATTCAGAGGAGGAGAAAACGAATGAAGGGTTCTACGAAAACCGGACTTCTGCGCGGGCTGATTGCCGCCGCAGTGTCCATCGCAATGCTCTTTGGTCTGATGGCGGTGGAGTATTACCTCAACCCAGACAATCAGGCGGCGCAGTCTTCCGCTGCTCAGACAGCGGAGACACCGGCTGTTCCCGCTGTGGCGGAGGCGGAACCTATCAGCGCAGACGCCAATGCGGCAGGCGCATTTCAGCCCGGCACCTACACGGCAACGGCCAACGGCTTTGGCGGCCCTGTGGATGTCACCATTACCATCGGTGACGCCGGGGGAATTGCTGACGTGGTAATTGCCGGACAGGGCGAGACTCCGGATGTGGGCGGCGCCGCGATCCCTGAGCTGCGCAACCAGATCATCACCGCACAGAGCGCTGATATCGACGGCGTGTCCGGCGCATCCTTTACCAGCGGCGCTGTGAAGGAAGCAGCCGCCAACGCACTGGCCTTGGCCTCCGGTCAGGAGATCGAGACCGGACCCAAGGCAGAGGGGGACAATCTGTTCATCCCAGGCACTTACACCGGCTCTTCCAAGGGTTTCGGCGGTGACGTGGAGGTCACAGTCACGGTCAGCGAGATGGCCATTGAGGACATCCAGATTTCCGGCGACCACGAGACGGAGAACATCGGCTCCTTTGCTGTGAGTATGCTGGGTGAGCGGATTATGGATGCGCAAAGTCCCAACGTGGACGCACTCAGCGGCGCTACCGTCACCAGCAGCGCCATTATGCGTGCCCTCCAGCAGGCGCTTACAGAGGCAGGGGCAGACCTGTCCCGCTTCCCTGCACCGGAAGAAGCCGACCCCGACGCACCCAAGACGGATGAGACGCTGGACTGTGACATCTGCATTGTGGGCGCAGGCGGCGCAGGCATGACCGCAGCCATCAAAGCCACTCAGGCAGGCAAAAACGTGATTCTGTTGGAGAGAATGCCCTATGTGGGCGGCAATACCACCAAGGCTACCGGCGGCATGAACGCAGCCGAGACCCATTATCAGGCAGAACAGGGCATCGAGGACAGTGTGCAGCAGTTCATCGACGACACCATGGAGGGCGGACACCAGATGAACAACAAGGATCTGGTCACCGTCATGGCGCAGAACTCCGCCAAGGGCATTGACTGGCTGGACTCCATCGGCGCGCCCCTGCCCAAGGTCAGCTTCTCCGGCGGCGCTACCAACGCCCGAATCCATGCCCCCGAGGACGGCTCCGGCGTAGGCGCCTTCCTGGTCACCCGGTTCCTGAACAAGGTGAACGAGCTGGGCATCAATGTCCTGTACGACACCAAAGCCACCGAGCTGATTTCCGATAACGGCACGGTAGTAGGCGTGAAGGCAGAGAGCGCAGACACCAATTACACCATCAACGCCAAGGCGGTGATCCTCACCACCGGCGGCTTTGGTAATAATCAGGATATGATCGTCCAGTACCGTCCCGATCTGGAAGGCACTGTCTCCACCAGCGCTCCCGGCGCTATGGGTGACGGCATCGTCATGGCACAGGCGGTTGGCGCTGATCTGGTTGACATCGAGCAGATTCAGCTCCATCCCACGGTGGAGCAGGGTACCAGTATGCTGATTACCGAGAGCGTCCGGGGTGACGGCGCAATTCTGGTGAATCAGGAGGGCAAGCGGTTTACCGACGAGCTGCTCACCCGGGACAAGGTCTCCGCTGCCGAGCTGGAGCAGACCGGCGGCTATGCCTACATCCTCTTCGACCAGCGGCTCCGGGATGGTCTGAAAGCCATTGAGAAGTATGTCTCCATTGGCATCACCGTACAGGCTGACACCATCGAAGGACTGGCAGAGCAAATCGGCTGTGATCCTGCTACCTTGTCCGAGACGCTGAGCACTTGGAATCAGGCGGTTGCCAACAAGAACGATGAGGAGTTTGGTCGTGACACCGGCATGGAGAACGATCTCAGCGTAGCTCCCTTCTACGCCATCAAAATCGCCCCGGGTATCCACCATACCATGGGCGGCGTGAAGATTGACACGCAAGCGCAGGTCATCAACACCGAGGGCAAGCCCATTCCCGGTCTGTTCGCAGCGGGAGAGGTCTGCGGCGGCGTCCACGGCGGCAACCGAATCGGCGGCAATGCTGTGGCGGATATCGTGGTCTTTGGCACGGTGGCCAGCGAGAGCGCTGTGGCCTACTGCGACAAGTAAAAGAAAACCAAATCAAAATGCGGGCGCTTCCCCTGAGGGAGCGCCCGCATTTTTGGCGAGGGAAAAGGAGCTGAAGTCTGTAACTGAGTTCAGTCCCTTTGGGCTATTCCGTTTTCCCGCCTGAGCGGTCAAAGAGCAGGGGATATACGCCGATATCCAAAAAGAGAATGATGATATAGCGGCAGGTGCGGACGAGATGGGCGGCAACGGTGCCGGAATCCAGAAAAGCCTCCGAAAAAGGCAGCTTGAGCAGGGAGGACAAAAGAAAAAAAATCCCTACACCGCCAGTCAGCCGCAACAGAACCTTCCACCAGATCCGTGTGCTTTGAAAACGAACAAAGCGCTGCTCAAAGAGACTGCCAGAGAAGAAACCGATCATAATGCCATAGGCGGTAAAGTAGTCGGTGGTGGTACAGTAGAAGAAGCCGGGCAATCCTGTCAGAATCAGCGCCAGATAAAACATCCATTTTTGAGGGAACAGGCGCTCCACCATGGGCAGCAGGAAAATCGCCCCGCAGCCCAGAAGCCAGCCGCAGAGTACATCTGTGGGGTAGTGAACGCCGACGCAAAACCGGGAGATACCTACCAGCAGCGGGAGGACAATGCCCACCACCTTTGCCCAGCGCTCCTTCCGATAGAAGGCGAAAGAACCATATGCCGCCGCAGATTGTGACGAGTGGCCGCTGGGGAAGGAGAAGCCCTGAGCGGCGATGTCATTTATATCGGCGCTGGGGTCTACCGGGCGGTAACAGACCACCGGGGTGTCGAAATAGGGGCGCCTGCGCATGGCCACATTTTTCACCATGGGATTCCATACCAGCGCAGCGCAGAGATTGGTGCCCAGCCGGATGCCCAGCTCTTTGTCCCAGCACCAGTACAGGAAACCCATGACAAGGATCAGCACCAGTTCCTCACCCATGGCGGAACAGAGGGATGCAAGGGTAAGACCGAAAGAACCCAGATGCGCCTGAAGCCAGAGCATCAGGGAAACTTCCCAGTCAAAGAAAAAGGTATTTCCTGCTACCATACTTCCCTCCTTACTGCAAAAAAACGGATTTTTGGTTATTCTACTCTGAATGAACCTCTGCGTCAAGGGAGAAAGAAGGGAAAGTGCCAGGGAAAGTGCCAGAATGGAAAAATGACTGCGTATCAGTCAAATGGACAATCCCATGGAGAATAGGATAGCAGTCCCAGGGAAAGGAGATGGGACAATGTTATCCTTACTTACCATGCTGCTGCTGCAAGGACAGCTCTTTACTCTCCGCCTCAGTCAGAACGGTTCTTTCCCACGACCGTTGAAGGGGGCAGAGGAGGAGGAATACATCCGCCGGGCGGCTGCGGGAGAACTGGATGCCCGCAACAAACTGGTGGAACACAATCTGCGTCTCGTGGCACATATCGCAAAAAAATACTACTCCCAGACCGGAGACGCAGATGATCTGATCTCCATTGGAACCATTGGGCTGATTAAGGCGGTGAATACCTACCAGCCGGGGAGAAAAATTAAGCTGGGGACTTATGCGGCACGGTGTATTGAAAATGCTATCCTCTCACCAAGGCGTTTTCACCGACCTCAGCGCATCGCTGGCGGCGTTTGGTCCCAATCAAGGAACTGGACAAGCCCCATAACGGACACTCCAGCGATCAGGTGTGGCTCATGGCGAGAATGGTGGGAGATACGGCTGCATATGCACCGCTCATCGTCCGTAGCTTCCGCCTGACCGCACCCAGGAAGATCGCGGAGGCGCAGAGGTTCAACCTCCGGTATCTGCGCTATGAGGACGTGAAGACGGTACCGGAGCGATTGAAGTGGTGCAGATATCGGCTTGGACTGAATCGGCAGGAGGTAGCAGACCGAGTGGGCATCCGCCGCTCCACCTATCGGGATATGGAGTCGGGAGACTGCCAGCGGTTCCCGCTGGACAAGCTGGACGCACTGGCAAAGCTGTACGGCGTTCCTGTGGATGACCTGATTGACGAGTATAACCGTTTTCTGATGAACGGGGCGGGGAGAACCATTCTGGAATACCGCACAAGTCTGGGGCTTGGCAGAAAGGGCTTCGCCAAAAAGCTGGGGATGTCGGAATGCCTTGTCCGAAAGTGGGAGGAGGAGAGAGGGATGGTCAGTAAGAAGGCTTGGGAGAAGTATTTTAAGGACAGACTGTGAGATTAAGAAGCGGTATTTCTGCTCTGTTCAGGACAGAGTAATTATGGTATAATAACCATGTTAAGTGGGAAAGGCGGGTGAGTGTGGTGCTTCTGTATCATGGTAGCAATGTGGCAGTGAAGGAACCAAAGATCATCACTTCTAATCGGACACTGGATTTTGGCCCCGGTTTTTATGTTACGTCAGATGAACCGCAGGCAATCCGCTGGGCGCAGCTTCAAACACAGCGCCGAAGGACAGGAGAACCCACCGTCACGGTGTATGAACTGGATGAGGACGCTGTGGCAGCGTTGTCTGTCATGCGATTTGACCATGCTGTCAAGGAATGGCTGAACTACGTTGCCATGAACCGAAAAGGGATTTACAGCGGCAGCAAGTATGATATGGTGATTGGCCCTGTGGCGAACGACAATACCATGCCCGTCATCAGTGACTATATGTCAGGTGTCATCGGCGAGGAAACTGCCCTGATTCTGTTGAAACCACAGAAGCTGGCTGACCAGTTTGCCTTTCTGACATGGAAAGGCTTGTCCGCACTCAGATTACAGGAGGTCAGGCGATATGGATGAACGAACCAGAGCTTCCATTCTTCAAAACTTTGACTCTGAACTTGCGGGACTGATTGCACAAAGCCGGGGGATTTCTGAGATGGACGGCCTGCGCCTCTTTCTTGCTTCTGAAACCCATGCCATGTTGGCGGATGATAAGCTGAAGCTGTGGTATTTCAGCCCTCTGGCAGTGTTTGATATGTGGGAAAACGAAGTGGCGACAGGAGACCCAAGGAACTCCCTGTATCTTCGAGGTGATGAAATTGGCTAAGGAATTGCGGTTTTTTACCTATCTTCTGGAGAGCTATGCGGCTCATAAGGGGACAACAGCAGCCCATGTGCTGGAAACGCTGGATGAAAAACAACTCACCGATTTTGTATATGGAATGTATGAGATGTACCACTCTGAGGCGATTGAGAACGCTTTTCTGGATTTAGACAGTCTAATCAGCACAGGGAAACCTGCGTGGTAATCAGGAAAACAACAACACAGGTTCAGCCGCAGTCCGAAACAGACTGCGGCTGTGTTTATGTGTGTTTCAACGTTTCTGAAACAGCATCCAATAATTCGAGTTTTTGTCGGTTGGGGCATTGAAGCTGCTTCAACTTCCAGTTGATGTAGTCGGCGTGGACCTGGGCAGCTCGAAGGGCAAGCTCCTGTTGACCGTCTTTCGTGCGGGGGTAGTAGATTTTGAGCTTAACAGGTGCGCTGGTTCGGATGATCCACACCTCCTTTGCGTCTATCATATGGAGGGTGGAGATGAATCATGAGTGGAATGAAGAGACACGTCCTTTCACGGTAAAATAAAAATGAACCAGCGGCCAAACAGAATACCTGTCTGACTGTTGATTCATTGCATCCATTCATTCGATGATTGATTATAGCAGAGATAGAGGGTCGAAAAAGCGGGAAATTGGGCGAGGGGGCAAAAATTCTTTCTGACATCATGAAAAGGGAAAGCTCTGCAAAAGATATATTTGAGCTACAAAAACAAGGTTGAATGATACCTACCATGGAGTATAATAGGAAGCAAAAGGGGGATGCGTTATGACAATTGACACGAATACGATCGTCTCTGTCAGTGAGGCGAATCAGAATTTTTCCAAAGTGACACGGATTGCGGATCAGAATGGTCAGGCGGTCATTTTTAAGAATAACAAGCCCAAGTATATTCTGTATGATATTGAACAGTCTCCGATGATTGATATGAGCGATGATGAGAAAATCGATGTTGTGGCGGCGAGAATCCTGAAACGGTTTAAGCCTGCCTTTCTGGAGTTGGCAGGAATGCCGACCGAGAATAACGAGGTATAGATATGTCATTTGATTATAAGAAAGAGTACAAGGAATTCTATCTTCCCAAGGACAAGCCGTCCATTGTTATCGTACCCCCCATGAATTATATCGCTGTCCGGGGCAAAGGAGATCCCAATGCCGAAAGCGGCGAGTACAAGGATGCCATTGGCCTTCTTTATGGGATAGCGTACACCATTAAAATGAGCAAGAAGAGCAGCCATCAAATCAAGGGTTACTTTGACTATGTGGTGCCGCCGCTGGAAGGCTTCTGGTGGCAGAGAGGCATCACGGGAGTGGATTATGCTCATAAAGAAAATTTTGAATGGATCTCTCTCATCCGCTTGCCGGATTTTGTGACGAAAGCCGAGTTTGAATGGGCGGTTGACGAAGCGACAAGAAAGAAGAAAACGGGCTTCTCTAAGGTGGAGTTTCTGACCTACGATGAGGGGCTCTGCGTTCAGTGTATGCACGTCGGTCCATACGACAATGAGCCTGCGACTGTGGAACTAATGCATCAGTATATATCTGAGCAGGGATACGCTCTGGATATTACGGATACCAGATATCATCACGAAATCTACTTGAGTGACGCAAGAAAGACAGCGCCGGATAAGCTGAAAACTGTGATCCGGCACCCAATCAAGGCAATGCAGGCAGCGGAAGGATAGTAACACCGTGAATACAGAGATTGACATCAGCAATACTACATTGCGGACGGAGCGCATGACCCTCCGCCCTTGGAGACAGAGTGACTTGGATGAATTATTCGCCTATGCTTCTGTTGACGGCGTTGGTCAGATGGCTGGGTGGAAGCCCCATGAAAGCAAGGAAGAATCTCAAACAATTCTGGATATGTTCATCAGCGAAAAGAAAACATTTGCCTTGGAATATCGCGGCAAGGTCATTGGCTCTCTGGGCATTGAGGAATACAACGAAGACCGCTTTCCCGAATTTGCAGAGAAAAAGTGCCGTGAAATCGGGTATGTACTCTCCAAAGAGTACTGGGGACAGGGTCTGATGCCGGAAGCCGTGAAAGAAGTGATTCGGTTTCTCTTTGAGGAAATCGGTCTGGATGCAATCTTCTGCGGTCATTTCCTGTGGAACCAGCAGTCCCAGAGGGTTCAGGAAAAGTGCGGCTTCAAGCACTACGCCTTTGGTACTTACGAGACAAGAGTGAATACCGTTGAGAAAGACGAAGTGAACCTGTTAACGAGAGAAGATTGGCTGAGAGCCTGAACATATGGCGATCCTACCCTGCAAGCTGTAAACTTGCAGGGTATTTTTATATGCTTCGGCATGTGCTGTTGTTTGCTCTGTTTGACTTGTCCGGGGCAAATCGTGTAGCGGCTCTGCCGCATTTTCTGTAAGAAAATCACTCCGAGGGTTTGGGACAGCGGAAGGAGATAGATGAGCGCCTTCGGCGTAAATCTGTCTCGCAAAGCAAAATATGCCACCGGCATGTTTGGCTTTGCTCACCCCAAAAGTGTATCGTAGCGGTATGAACGTGAAATAGTCAAAGTGTAATACGATACGAAACTTGTCTTTTTCGAAAACAGTTTCGTTCACTCTATCCTCCACCGCAGCTGCTGAATCTTATAAATAGACAGAGCCTTTCCTGAAAAATGATTCGTCATTTGTTCCGGTCAGGCTCTGTTTGTATGTAGAAAATGCAGCTCACTCTACTTGTTGCAGGAAATAACGGTAGAGATACAAACACTTTTCGCTATGTCGATTGAAATGGTGCTGTAGTCAGAGTATACTCTGCTTGTGAGCAGTTTGATATGCTCCTTTTTAACAATGAAAAGATTTCTCGCAGTCCGGTTTATGGGACAACGGATGCTATATGATTCTGTTCAGGGACAAAACAAGTCTAACGTAATAGGATTCTGATGATTGCAACATGACACGGCATATGCGAAAGAAGGGGATACAATGGATGCTGCCATTTTTCCTGCCCACATCAGAAAATCAGGTGAGGCATGGTCGGTTCAAAGCGTTGCTGACCATTGCAGGCATTCGGCAGTCTACGCAGAAAACAGTGCGAGGGATGCCGGACTGGGGCAGGCGGCCTATCTGGCTGCACTGCTGCACGACATGGGAAAATGCCGCAAGGCGTTTCGGGATTACATCACCACCCAGACCATCGAAGGCGAAGTATGGCGGGGAGAGCGTGTGATTCACACCTTTCAAGGCGTTCACTATCTGATGGAGCGCTTCCATGAAAGCTCATACTCAGAGGAAGGAGCGGAGGATGTCTCCTACCAGAATCTGACCGCAGAGCTGCTCGCCTATGCAGTCGGCGCACATCATGGGCAGTTTGACTGTGTGGACGAAAAACGCAATTCCGGGTTTTTACATCGTATGGAGGCGGAAAACCTGCAATATGAACAGTCGGTGCAGACGTTCTTACAGCAGTGTGCGGATGAAAACGAAGTGGGCACCCGTTTTCAACGTGCCAGCGAGGAGATTGCGACACTGGTGCAGCGGCTGGATGGTTTGATCTCTGAACAGGACGACGGCGGCGAGGGCTGTTTTTATTTGGGGCTGACAGCAAGACTGCTCCTGTCTGCAGTGATAGAGGGCGACCGCAGGGATACGGCGGAGTTTATGAACGGCAGTCACTCCAATTGGAACTGTGAAGCTGTGCCGTGGGGAGAATACCTGTCCAGAGCAGAGCAAAAACTGAGTGAGTTCCCAGCCGATACGGCGATTCAGCAGGCGAGGAGACAGATTTCCCTGCAATGCCGTCAGTTTGCCCAGCATCCGGGCGGGGTCTATCGCCTGAATGTGCCCACTGGCGGGGGTAAGACGCTGAGTGCGCTGCGCTATGCCCTTGCACATGCAGCAAAATGGGGTAAACGAAGGATTATCTTTACATCCCCGCTGCTGTCTATTCTGGAACAGAATGCAAAGGTGATACGGGACTATCTGCAGGCGGATGAATTGATCTTGGAACATCACTCCAATGTGGTTCGGACAAAAGAAGACGGAATGGAGCTGGATGGACTGGAGCTGCGGGCGGAAAACTGGAATGCTCTTATGATTGTCACTACATTGGTGCAATTGCTGAACACGCTGTTCAGCGGCAAGACAACCTGCATCCGCCGTTTTCAGGCGCTTTGCAACAGCATTATTGTGATTGATGAGGTACAGACCGTGCCCAATCACATGCTGTCTCTGTTTAACCTTGCGGTAAACTATCTGGCGGAAATCTGTCAGACAACCATTGTCCTTTGCTCGGCAACCCAGCCCTATCTGGAAGGGGTGACCCATCCCATTTGCCGTGAGTGTCAGGATATCGTACCTTACCAGAAGGAGTTGTGGCAGGCGTTCCAAAGAACCACCATTCAGGACATGGGCTTGAAACGGCTGGAAGAAATCCCGGATGCCGCCTTGGAGATTCTGAAGGATGCGGACAGCCTGCTGATTGTGTGTAACAAGAAAGGGGAGGCGGAGGCCTTCTACCGCACCCTTTCGGCCGCACCGGTCCGGTGCTTTCATCTCTCTGCCTCCATGTGCATGGAGCATCGGAGGCAGACGCTGAAGGAATTGGAGCAATCCCTGTCCCTCAGCCGGGCGGGAAATGGAAAAACGGTATGTGTCTCTACCCAGGTCATTGAAGCGGGGGTAGACATCTCCTTTGAACGGGTCATTCGCCTTGCTGCGGGGATGGACAGCGTGGTGCAGTCTGCGGGGCGGTGCAACCGAAACGGGGAGAGTGCAGAGCCTGCAACCGTCTATCTGGTTCGCTGTGCAGATGAGCGGCTGCGCCATCTGAGAGAGATTCAAATGGGCAGGGACGCATCCTTACAGCTTTTGGAGCTTTACCGCCGCAATCCCGGACGATTTGATAATGCACTGGACTCCCACAAGGCCATTCGGGAGTATTACCGCACTCTTTATGAAGCAATGCCGAAGGGCTATCAGGATGACACGGTTCACAAGGGCAGGCGAACAGTGACACTATACGACTTGTTGAGCACAAATACGGCGTATTGTGACGAAGACTGCCCCGCCGCCGCACAACTTCAGCTCCGTCAGGCGTTCAAGCTGGCAGGTTCCCTGTTTACCGTCTTTGATGAGGATACAACGGATGTAATCGTACCCTTCCAAAAGGGGAATGAGCTGATTCTGGAGCTGGGCACCGTTGACCCGGTACATGAGGGGGATAGACTGGCCGCCGTTTTGGAACAGGCAAAGGGATACACGGTATCTGTCTATGAACAGCAGAGGAAACAACTGGAACAGGCAGGAGCGCTGATTCCCAAGTGCGGCGGTGCGGTGCTGGTATTGCAGGAGGGGTATTATGACGAAAAGACCGGGCTTCAGTCGATTGCAGGCACAAAAGGTTATTTGGAGGTGTGAGTATGGCAAAGCCGGAGCATTCCAATCTGGTAGAATTTGAGGTGACGGGAGACTATGGGCTGTTCTCTGATCCGATCATGCGAGTGGGTGGGGAGAAATGCACCTATCAGGTGCCTACCTATGAGGCGCTAAAAGGGATTCTGTCCTCTGTCTACTGGAAGCCCACCCTTATTTGGTACATTGACGCAGTACGGGTGATGAACCCCATCCAGACAGAGGTGAAGGGAATCCGACCCATCAAATACGGTGGAGGAAACGACCTTTCCTTCTATACCTATCTGAAAAACTGCCGCTATCAGGTGCAGGCGCATTTTGAGTGGAACGACAACCGCCCGGAGCTTGCCCATGACCGCAACGAGAACAAGCACCACAATATCGCCCGGCGGATGATTCAGCGGGGCGGACGGCGGGACATCTTTCTCGGCACACGGGAATGTCAGGGGTATGTGGAGCCCTGTGTGTTCGGAGAGGGGGAGGGATTCTATGACAATATCCCTGAACTCAGCTTCGGTCTGATGTATCACGGCATCACCTATGCGGATGAGGCCTATTCCGGGGAGACAGCGGGAAAAATGACTGCCCGCTTCTGGCATCCCGTGATGAAGAAGGGAATCATCCGTTTCCCAAGACCGGAGGAGTGCCCCTATCACAAAACGCTGCGGGAGATGGAGATCAAGCCCTTTGGAGAAGCGCTGGAAAACTTCTCCGGGCTGCGGGAATTTGGGGAGGTGGAGTAAATGGGACTGCTGCAAAAGGCGGTGGAGACCTATGATGCCCATGCGGAATATGCGGGACAAGAGTGGGAAGGGCATCAGATGCTTGCGCCCATCTGCCACATCATCACCAGAGCAGAACTGGAAATCACGCTGGATTCTGAGGGAACTTTTGTGGAGGCAAGAGCGGTAGACGCATCTGACCCTAAAATCCTCATTCCGGTAACAGAAGAATCGGGAGGAAGAACCAGTGCGCCGTGCGCCCATCCCCTCTGTGACCAATTGGTCTATTTGGCGCCTTACCATGAAATCAAACACGGTTTGTATGTGGAACAGTTGAAACGATGGGCGCATTCTCCACATTCTCACCCAATGCTTCTGCCCATACTTGCTTATATAGAAGGAGAGACGATTTTAAATGATCTTCTCCGGTGCGGATTGATTCAGTTGGATGAAAAGGGCCATCCGGAGAAAGAAAAACAGATGGTTCGCTGGAGGGTTCTCGGGATGGAAGGGGGCAGTGCCTGCTGGCTCAACAGGGGGCTGTTCCGAGCCTATATCTCGTGGTATCAGTCATCCCTTGAGGGAATGAGTCCTGCGCTTGATTATATTAGTGGGGAAATACAGACACCTGCAAAACAGCATCCCAAGGGAATTATCCCGATCAACGGCAATGCAAAGCTGATTTCCGCCAATGACAGCAGCGGCTTCACCTACCGTGGCAGATTTACAGACGACACACAGGCGGCAACGGTCAGTTTTATATCCTCCCAGAAAGCTCACAACGCCCTGCGTTGGCTGGCGGCAGAGCAGGGGGCAAAGGTGGTGTTTGGCGGAAGAACCTTCCTGTGCTGGAATCCACAGGGACGCAAAGTGCCCCAAGTGGCAGGGCCGTTTCGCCGCCACACGAAGCCGGCTGTTTATCCATCAGAATACCGGGAAGACCTGCAACAGACACTCAATGGCTGGCGCAGTCAGCTTCCGGAAGACAAAGACGGGGTTGTGATTGCTGCCTTCGATGCCGCCACCACCGGACGGCTCTCCCTGACTTATTACAACGAACTGAGAGGCTCGGATTTTTTGCAGCGGCTTCACGATTGGGATACATGGTGCTGCTTTCCACATCACCCCTACGGCATAGAATCCCCCTCTCTGTTCCAAATCGTCAACATGGCATTTGGAACGCTGCAAAAGGGAAAGTTTGAAACCAAAGATGCGGTTTTGCGGGAGCAGATGCAGCGTCTGGTGTCCTGCCGGGTGGATCGTACGGCCATGCCGCTGGACATTGAGCGGGCACTGGTGCAGCGTGCCTCTCATCTGGAATTGTACAACGATAAGAAAGATGACCATCTGCGCAGTGATGTGCTGTTCACTGCCTGCGCAGTCATCAGGAAATATTATCACGACCATAACAAGGGGGATTGGAGTATGTCATTGGAACCGGAAAACAAAGACCGAAGCTATCAGTTCGGCAGACTGCTGGCAGTGATGGAGAAGGCGGAGCGGGACACCTACGGTGAGGACGAGAACAGAGAGCCCAACGCCATTCGGATGCAGTCGGTGTTCTGTCAGAGGCCCCTCTATGCGGCAAGCATCATCGAGAAACAGTTGGAACGTGCCTATTATCCCAGACTGAAACCGGGCAGCAGGGTATTTTACAAAAACCTGTGCGGCCAGATTCTGGATGTGATACACGAAAGCCCGGAAAGCGAATGGAACCGCCCCCTGAAGGACACCTACCTGATGGGGTACTATTTACAGCGCAGTGTGTTGTATCAGTCGAAAGCAGTAAAACAGAAGGCAGAGCATGAGGAGGACGAGAACAATGAGTGAACTGAAAAACAAGATCGACTTTGTGGCGCTGGTATCGGTGCGCATGGCCAACAGCAACGGAGACCCCCTGAACGGCAACCGCCCCAGAACCGACTACAACGGCTTTGGAGAGATCTCCGATGTGTGCATCAAACGGAAAATCCGCAACCGTATGCAGGATCTGGGTCATCGTATCTTTGTTCAGTCGGAGGATCGCTGTGATGACGGATATGGCAGCCTGAGCGAGCGTGCTTCCGCAACAATGAAGGGAATTAAGGACAGGGACAAGTATGCTGAGCTTGCCTGCCAGACGTGGATGGATGTGCGTACCTTTGGGCAGGTCTTTGCTTTCAAGGACTCCAAGGGCCTTTCTGTGGGCGTCAGGGGTCCTGTCTCCATCCATCAGGCTGTCAGCCTGTCGCCTGTGGAGGTGGAATCTCTGCAGATTACCAAAAGCGTCAGCGGAGAGAAAAAGGAGAAGGACAAAGCTCGCACCTCTGATACCATGGGCATGAAGCACTTCGTCCGCTTCGGGCTGTATGAGATTAAGGGTGCCATCAATGTCCAGCTTGCCGAAAAGACAGGCTTTACCCAGGAGGACGCAGATGTTATCAAAGAGTGCCTTCGTACCCTGTTTGCCAATGACGCCTCCTCTGCCCGCCCGGAAGGCTCCATGGAGGTGGTTCGCCTTTACTGGTGGCAGCACAATTGCAAGGATGGCCAGTATTCTTCCGCAAAGGTACACCGCTCTGTGCAGGTGCGCCTGAAGGAGGGGGTGGATGTGCCGGAGTGTGTAGATGATTATGAGATTACGCTTGCCTCTCTGCCCGGTCTGGAGCCGGAGGTTCTGGATGGGCTATAAGGAGGAGGAGTATCTCCAACTCTCCGGAATTCAACACTTCCTGTTCTGCCGCCGCCAATGGGCACTGATTCATCTGGAGCAGCAGTGGGCGGAGAACTATCGCACCACTGACGGAGAACTGATGCATAAGAATGCCCACGATGACCGGAAACGCACCAGCCGTGGAGAGCTGTTTGTTCTGAGCGGGATGCACATCCATTCCCCACGGCTGGGACTGTCAGGCACCTGCGATGTAGTAGAGTTTCGGCAGAATAAAAACGGTATTCTTCTTCACGATAAGCCGGGGTTGTGGCTTCCATATCCGGTGGAGTACAAGCGGGGCAGAACCAAGCCGGACGCTTCGGACGAGGCACAGCTTTGTGCTGAGGCTATGTGTCTGGAGGAAATGCTTTGCTGTGAGATTGCAGAGGGCGCACTCTACTACGGAGAGACCCGGCACCGTCAGGTTGTGACCTTTACGCCGGAGCTTCGCGCTCTGGTGGAACGGACAGCAGAGGAAATGCACCAGCTATACAGGCGGGGCTGCACGCCACGAGTACGACCCCAAAAGGGATGTCAGGCATGCTCTCTGAATGGTCTGTGTTTGCCAAAGCTGTTGAAAAAGCGGTCAGTAGCGGAGTATATGAGCCATGAACTGGGGGAATGGTCATGAGAAAGCTGTTAAACACCCTTTTTGTGACAAAAGAAAATGCCTACGCCGCACTTGACGGAGAGAATGTGGTGGTCAGACATGCAGACGAGGTGATTGGACGCTTTCCCCTTCACATTTTGAGGGCATCTATCTGTTTTCCTATGCAGGGGCATCGCCTGCACTGATGGGGAAGTGCGCCAGAGAGGGGATTGATTTGATCTTTTTCTCTCCCAGAGGCAGATTTCTCGCCCGTACCAGCGGACAAAGCAGGGGCAATGTGCTGCTGCGCAGAACCCAATACAGAGCTGCGGATGACCCGATACAAAGCTGCCGGATTGCACGAAACTTCATCTTTGGAAAGGTGAGCAATGCCCGTCATGTGATTGACCGAACCCGGCGGGATCACGGAGCCAGAATAGATATTGAGCAGTTCCAAACTGTCTCCGGACAGATGAAGGGTTTGTTGGGTCAGATTACGCAGGAAGAGTCTTTGGATGAACTGAGAGGATTAGAGGGTGCTGCGGCGCAGCTTTACTTCCGCGTTTTCGATGATATGATTCTCAGCAATAAGTCGGACTTCTCCTTTCAGGGCAGGAGCAGGCGGCCTCCTTTGGACATAGTAAATGCCATGCTCTCCTTTGTCTATGTCATGCTGGGAAATGAGTGTGCCGGTGCGCTGGAAATGGTGGGCTTGGATGCCTATGTGGGTTTCCTCCATCGGGACAGACCAGGCAGAACTTCGCTGGCGCAGGATTTGATGGAGGAGCTGCGACCCTGCATGGCAGATCGCTTTGTGCTGACGCTGATCAATGATAGAAAGATTACGCCTAAACAGTTTGAGAAACAGGAAAGCGGGGCAGTACTGTTGACGCAGGAGGGAAGACAGATCATTCAACGTGAGTGGCAGAGCAGGAAACAGACAAAAATCACCCATCCTTTTCTTCAGGAGAAGATGGAGTGGGGGTTGGTGCCTTATGTACAGGCGCTGCTGCTGGCACGTTATTTGCGAGGCGATCTGGATGGCTATCCGCCCTTTCTGTGGAAGTGAGGTTTATATGCTGGTTGTTATCACATACGATGTAAACACAGAGGATGCTGTGGGCAGAAAACGGCTGAGGAAGGTTGCAAAGCAGTGCGTCAATTATGGACAGCGGGTACAAAACTCTGTATTTGAATGTGATCTGGATGCCGCCCAATACAGACTGCTGAAGGCAAAGCTGCTTGAGATTATTGACAAACAGAAAGACAGCCTGCGATTCTACAATCTCGGCACACACTATCAGACGAAAATTGAGCATTTTGGCATAGCAGACGGATATGATGCAGAGGGCTTGCTTATGGTGTAGTGCGAACACCATGCTTGCAGGAAAACAAAGGGACGTTCGCACGCAATTCTGGAAACCTTTGCGATGAAATTGCCTAAAGCAGACGCTCTGAAATCGCAAACGGTTCTTGATGTACTCTGTTTTGTACAAAAACTATCTGATG
>ATWA01000005.1 GCA_000421005.1 Clostridiales bacterium NK3B98 | reverse complement strand
GGGGATAAAAGACCGCAGGAATACCGGCGTATTTCAAGGGATTTTAGACCCGGATGGCGGAAAACAGACCGCTCAGACGCCGTAGCCTGATTTGTTCAGCGCTTCCTTAGGATAATATGACATAGCAAGGGGCTGCCTCACGAAAACGAGGCAGCCCCTTTAGATCTATTCGGGGATAAGGCGCTTTGACCGTCTTCTATCAAAGAGCAGTATGATGCGCTTTTCCATTCCATACAAATCCTTGATAATCAGCTGACGCTTTTTATCAGGGAAATGCCCTGTAGGCGGCATTCCATTACTTACCCAATTGGCATCTCATACAATTCTCGACGCTCTTTGCGCCGCTATCAAAACAGACGATGTCAGTTTTTGAATGAGGATCTGTATCATTCTCTCCGGCGGATCAGTCTTTTTTCCACTGCACGCCCTGCTTGGTGTCCATCAGGGTGATGCCCATGGCTTTCAGCTCGTCACGGATGCGGTCAGCCTCCGCCCAGTTGCGGTCTTTCCGTGCCTGCTGGCGCTGGGCGATGAGGGCTTCTACCTTCTCGTCCAGACTCTCCTCCTCTTTGCCGTAGAGCAGACCCAGCACGTCGGTAAATTCCAGCACCAGCTTGAGCAGGGCGGCGGCGCCCGCCTTGGTGGCATTCTCGCTCACTGCCTTGTTGGCGGCACGCACCACCTCAAACAGCACCGATACTGCGTCGGCGGTGTTGAAGTCGTCGTCCATGGCGGCGTCGAACCGCTCCCGGAAGCTGTCCGCCTGATCCAGCACTGCCTGCTCGGCGGCGTTGGGGCCGCCCTCTGCGCCGTTCTGGCTGAGGAAGGACAGGTTGTCCTTGGCGGTATACAGCCGCTCCAATGCCGCCTGTGCCTGCTCCAGAGACTCCCGGGAGTAGTTCAGAGGGGTGCGGTAGTGGGCGGAGAGCATGAAGAAGCGGATGGGCTCATAGCCGTAGGCAGCGGCGGCATCCCGGACGGTGAAGAAGTTGCCCAGAGACTTGGACATTTTCTTGTTGTCGATGTTCAAAAAGCCGTTGTGCATCCAATAGTGGGCGAAGGGCTCGCCGTTGGCTGCCTCGGACTGGGCGATTTCGTTTTCGTGGTGGGGGAATTGGAGATCCTCGCCGCCGCAGTGGATGTCGATGGTGTTGCCCATGAACTTCCGGTTCATGGCAGAGCATTCAATGTGCCAGCCGGGTCTGCCCTTGCCCCAGGGGGACTCCCAATAGGGCTCGCCGGGCTTGGCCGCCTTCCACAGGGCAAAGTCCAGCGGATTTTCCTTCTCGTCATTCACGTCGATACGGGCGCCGGACATCAAATCCTCGATGGGCTGGTGGGACAGCTTACCGTAGCCCTTGAATTTCAGGGTACGGTAGTACACATCCCCGCTGGGAACAGGATAGGCGTAGCCCTTATCAATCAGGGTCTGAACCAGGTTGATAATCTCGTCCATGGTCTCGGTGGCCTTTGGGTGGATGGTAGCGGGGCGGACACCCAGACCTTTTGCATCGGTGAAATACTCCTGAATATATTTCTCCGCCACCTCCTGAGCGGTGATGCCCTCCTCGTTGGCGCGCTTGATGATCTTATCGTCCACGTCGGTGAAGTTCTGGACGAAGGTGACCTCATAGCCCCGGTACTCAAAGTAACGGCGCAGTACGTCAAAGAGAATGATGGGGCGGGCATTGCCCACATGAATCAGGTTGTAAACCGTAGGGCCGCAGGCGTACATCTTTACCTTGCCCTCTTCGATGGGTACGAACTCCTCCTTGCGGCGGGTCATGGAATTGAATATCTCCATTATGTCTCCTCCTTTTGTTGTTCCGGTTCGGTTGGTTCAAAATGGTATCCCTTGCGGCTGTCCAGCTCCCGCTCCAAAAACTCCACACGGGAGAGCAGGGATTTCATGGTCTCGTTCACCGGGTCAGTGATGTGGATCTGATCCACCGTGCTGGCGTAGGCAACCCGCTGCCCTGCCACCCGGACGATATGGGCGGGCACGCCTACGGCGGTAGCATCCGGGGGCACTTCCCGCAGCACCACAGCGTTGGCGGCAATGCGGGCTCCGTCCCCCACCTTGAAGGGTCCCAGCACCCGGGCACCGCTGCCAATGAGCACATTGTTGCCGATGGTGGGGTGGCGCTTGCCCTGATCCTTTCCGGTGCCGCCCAAGGTCACACCCTGATAGAGCAGCACGTCGTCTCCGATTTCCGCCGTCTCACCGATGACAATGCCCATGCCGTGGTCGATCACCAGACGGCGGCCAATGGTAGCGCCGGGGTGGATTTCAATGCCCGTCCAGAAGCGGGCAATCTGGCTCACCGCTCTGCCGATGAAGGGCATATGGTGGGTGTGGAAAAAGTGGGCGATCTTATGGTCGATGGTGGCACGCACACCGGGATAGAGCAAGAAGATTTCCAGCTTGCTCCGGGCGGCGGGGTCTCTGGCCTGATAGGCCGCCAGTGTCTCATTCAGATAGCGAAACATCTCTCACGCTCCCAACAAAAAAACGCCTCTCACAGCAAACCTGCTGCAAGAGGCGGATAAACCGCGGTTCCACTCTCATTTCTCGCTCAAAGGCCGGTAACGGCGGCTCCACCGGAGGCATTACCCTCCTGCTCCGGGACGCACTTCACACACGCCGCACCCGGACAGGCTTCCACCCGATGGCCCATCCTCGCTGTTGGTCGGACACTGTGCTACTCTTTCCCTTCATCGCACTCGGTCTATTATATTAGCATGAGAGAAGAATTGTGTCAATCTTTTCTCGTTCTCACTTATTGGGATTTATGACATCCCGGTTTTTCGCAAAGTATTCCACGCCGGAATACACAGTGGTCACCAGAATGACAGCGTTGCCAATGCTGTCCAGCATCTCACCGGAAAAGACCAGCAGTATGCAGATGGTCACCATGGTGGCGGCGGTTTTCACCTTCCCCGACCACCCGGCGGCAATCACTCTGCCATTGTCCACCGCCACAAGGCGCAGAGCGGACACAGCGAACTCCCGGGCGATGACGCACAGCAGCACCCATGCCGGCATTCTCCCCTGCTCTACAAATATCAGCATGGCAGAGGTGACCAGCAGCTTATCCGCAATGGGGTCTAAAAATTTGCCGAAGTCGGTGATCTGGTTATAATGCCGGGCGATATAGCCGTCGGCAAAGTCGCTGAGACTGGCCAGCAGGAAGACTGCCAGCGCAGCCCACTGGCTCCACGGCGCAGTCATATAGCACAGGACTACGAAAACCGGAATCAGCACCACCCGGAACAAGGTGATTTTATTGGCTGTATTCATTCCTTACGCCTCCCAAGTGTCAATCTCGCCAGTGAGTTCGCCGTCCTCGGTGCCCGTGAGCAGCACCGGAACAAAGGTGCCAAGGGGCATCTCCCCGGCGGCGGTGAAGTAAACGGTTCCGTCAATGCCGGGGGAGTCGGCGTAGGTGCGCCCTGCCCAGCAGCCCATTTCCTCATCGAAGCGTTCCACCAGCACTTCCTCTACCTGACCCAGACGGCTTTCGTTCCAGTCGTCCATCACCTGTGCCTGAAGCTGAGACACCAGCTCCACCCGGCGCTGGGCTTCCTCCGGCTCCACCTGATTGGGCATAGCGGCGGCAGGGGTCCCCTCCTCCGGGGAGAACTGGAACACGCCTGCCCGTTCCAGTTTTTCCGCTCTCAAAAACGCACAGAGCTCATCAAAAGCGGCGTCGGTTTCTCCCGGCAGGCCGCAAATCAGGCTGGTGCGGATAACCACGCCGGGAAGACGCTCTCGCAGCTTATGGAACAGCCCGGTGATATAGGATTTGCTGCCCCGGCGGCACATGGCTTTCAGAATATCGTCATTGACGTGCTGAATGGGGATATCCACATAGTTGACGATTTTTTCCTCCCGTGCCATCACGTCAATCAGCTCATCGGTAATGGCGTCAGGGTAAAGATAGTGGAGGCGAATCCAGTGGAAGTCCATCTTGCACAGCTCAGTGAGCAGCTCAGGCAGCATATATCTGCCATAGCGCTCCTTGCCGTAGCGGCTTACGTCCTGTGCTATGAGAATCAGCTCCTCCACCCCCTGGGCTTCCAGCGCCCGAGCTTCGGAGAGCACCGACTCCATGGGGCGACTGCGGTACTTGCCCCGGAGGGAGGGGATGACACAGAAGGCGCAACGGTTGGAGCAGCCCTCAGCGATTTTCAGGTAGGCCGTCCAGGGAGGGGTGGAGACCATGCGGTCGGAGTCCTCCACGGTTTCGTTGATGTCCCCAAACAGCTCAGGGCGTTTTTCCTCCATCACCTGCTCCACAGCGGCAACGATGTCGGTATAGCTCCCAGTGCCCAGCATACCGTCTACCTCGGGCAGCTCGGTGCGGATGTCCTCCCGGTAGCGCTGAGAGAGGCAGCCGGTGACCAGAATCTTTTTCAGCAATCCTTCCTTTTTCAGTTCAGCCATTTCCAGAATGTTGGCGATGGCTTCCTCCTTGGCAGCGTCAATAAAGCCGCAGGTGTTGACCACGCACAGGTCCGCACCCTCCGGCTGGTCTACCACGGTATGGCCTGCATCCTGTACCAGAGCGGCCATCTGCTCGCAGTTGACCCGGTTTTTATCACAGCCAAGGCTGATAAAGGCAATGTTGTATCCCACGACGTGACACCGTCCTTGCATTCGTTGTTGTACCACAGTATAGCAGATTTTGTTCCGCTTCTCAATGGCTAAATCCATGAAAAGGGATATGGAAAGGGCTGACCTGTTCCCGGCAACGTCATTCAGATAGTGACATTGCCCGATCCCGGTCAGCCCTTTGGTCAATCATAATCGCTATCCTGCGTCTGGTAGGGTCGGATTTCCTCCCGAATCGCTTCCCAGCCAAAGCCCCGGCGGCGCAGGGCGTTGATCTGGCGCTGAATTTCCCGTTCGTCCGCCCTTCGGCTGCCCAGCTTGCTGCGAAGAAAGTCCGCTACCACTTCCTTTTGGGGGCGTGCTTCTTCCAACGCCTGCTCCCAGTGTTCCCGGGGCACCTTACGGCGGTACAGCTCCTCCCGGAGCTTTTGGGGGCCGTAGTTCATCCGGTCATAGTGGCGCACCACCATTTTGGCGTATTCCAGATCATTGACTGCGC
This sequence comes from Clostridiales bacterium NK3B98, assembly GCA_000421005.1. Lineage (GTDB taxonomy): Bacteria > Bacillota > Clostridia > Oscillospirales > Oscillospiraceae > Onthomonas. The sequence goes on along the minus strand of ATWA01000005.1, from coordinate 100,327 downwards.
CCAGGTCTTCCAGCCAGTCCGCCGCCTTTTCGGCGGCGGGTCTGCCCTCCCCTTTGGCTACCAGCTTTTGCACCAGCTCCCCCTTGGAGAGGGGGCGGTGTCCGATCATACGGGCGGCACGCTCCTTTGCTGCGGTATCCTCACTGGAGGAGAGCAGACGGTTCAGGGCTTCCTCGTCCAGTTCCAGCCCCGGGCGAAGTCCGAAGTCCAGAAGCTCCTGCTGTCCCACCTTCACCAGAGTTCCCGTGTCCAGAAAGACCAGAAACCTGCCTTTGACGTGTTTGGAGGGCTCTACCCGGTCTACCTTCACCATCAGCCCTCAAAGTCCTCGGCGGAGATGTCAATATCCGCAGGAGCGGGAGCGGGGGCGGCCTCTTCCTCTTCCCCGCCGCCAAAGGTACGTCCTGCCGCCTTTGCCGCCACCAGCGCCTGACGGCTCATCAGCTTGTGGACATTGGCACGAATCTGGGCTTCCAGCTGGTCGGCCACGTCGGGGTGATCCTCCATGTACTGCTTGGCGGCGTCACGCCCCTGACCGAGACGAACCTCTCCCATGGAGTACCAGGAGCCGGACTTCTCAATCAGACCCAGTTGCTGCGCCAGATCCACAATTTCCCCTGTTTTGGAGATACCGGTGCCGTACATAATATCGAACTCTGCCTCACGGAAGGGAGGGGCTACCTTGTTCTTTACGATCTTGGCACGGGTATGGTTGCCGATCAGCTCGTCACCTACCTTCAGGGACTGCACCCGGCGCACTTCAATCCGCACGGAGGAATAGAATTTCAGGGCACGTCCGCCGGTGGTCACCTCCGGGTTGCCGTAGATAACGCCTACCTTTTCACGAAGCTGGTTGATGAAGATGCAGATGCAGTTGGTCTTTCCGATGGAGCCGGTGAGCTTACGCAGCGCCTGACTCATCAGCCGTGCCTGAAGACCCACATAGCTGTCACCCATCTCCCCCTCGATTTCGGCACGGGGCACCAGTGCGGCCACAGAGTCCACCACCACCACGTCCACAGCACCAGAGCGAACCAACTGGTCGGTGATTTCCAGCGCCTGTTCGCCGGTATCCGGCTGGGAGATCAGCACCGAGTCGATGTCCACTCCCAGCGCCCGGGCATAGCCGGGATCCATGGCGTGCTCAGCGTCGATGTAGGCCACCTCGCCCCCCAGCTTTTGGGCTTCTGCCACCACATGAAGGGCCAGCGTGGTCTTACCGGAGGACTCAGGACCGTAAATCTCGATGATCCGTCCCTTGGGCAGTCCGCCGATGCCCAGCGCCAGATCCAGCCCCAGAGAGCCGGTGGGGATGCTCTCCACCTGAATGTTGGAATTGTCGCCCATGCGCATAATGGAGCCCTTGCCGAAGGTGCGCTCAATCTGAGCAACGGCGGTTTCCAGTGCCTTTTTCTTATCGCTTGCCGGAGTTGCCGGCCGAATTGCAGGTTTCTTCGTCGCCATATGTTTTTATCCTCTCTTTAGATGGTGTATGTAGTATCGCAGATTGGAAGTCCTATAAACAGGACTTTCAAAGTTCCAGTTGCGCCATTTCTTCCGGCTCCTCCGGGAGTCGTCCCTCCACCACCCGCTGAATGCCGGCAGTGTCCGGATAGCTGGCTACCTGCTCAAAGCCCTCCTGAGAGAGCATGGTCTTCACCTGTTCTGCCTGACCGATGCCCACCTCGTAGATGAGCCAGCCGCCGGGACGCAGGGCTTTTTTCCACTGCTTGGTGATGATCCGGTAAAAGCTCAGCCCGTCCGCGCCGCCGTCCAGCGCCAGTCTGGGCTCATAGTCCCGGACAGAGTGGTCAAGCCCCAGAATGTCCCCGGTAGGGATGTAGGGGGGGTTGGAGACAATCACATGAAACTGTCCGAACTGAGCCGGGGGTGCCTTGGTGGCGTCCGTCTGAAACGCCGTTACCGTGCCCCGCTTGCCGCAGCGGCGCAGATTCCGCTGGCACAGGTTCACCGCCTCTTCGCTGACGTCCGCCAGCACCACACGGCTGTTTTTCGCAAAGGTGGCCACCGCAAGACCAATGCAGCCGGAGCCGGCGCAGAGGTCCAGCACTCTCGCCTGTCCCTCTACCGCCTTTGTCCGGGCGATGGCCTGTTCTGCCACCACTTCTGTATCCACCCGGGGGATCAGCACATTTTGGTCAATTTCCAGATCAATCCCACAGAAGCTCCACGAGCCGATCAGATAGGCCACCGGCTCGCCTTCCAAGCGGCGCTCCGCCAGATAGCGCACCTGCTCCTCCTGGTCCTTGGACATATAGAAGTGGATGTCTGCCAGCAGCTCCTCCTGACTTTTCCCGGTCACATAGCAGAGCAGCTCTCTTGCCTCCAGTGCGGCAGCTTCGATGCCCGCTTTCCGAAAGCTCTGACGCATATCCAGATACAAATTGTTGTAGGTAATCATAGCCGCTCCTTTCACCACCGATCCTGACCCTTGACACTGGGCAGCACCTGCTTCAGCGACTCAATTCCCACCTCGATCATGGAGTCATCCGGCTCAAAGGTGGTGAAGTTCTGCATCCACAGACCCGGCGCAGTGAGGATTCGGGTCAACGCATTGTCATGTGCCCCTGCAAAACGATTGAATTCGTAGCTGATGGCCACGATCACCGGAAGGGAAATCAGCTGCATCAGGATACGCACAAAGATATTGGGGGGCGGAATCAGGGTAAACAGGGCGGCGTGTACCAAAATGGCCACAGCCACCACCACGAACAGGAAGCTGGTACCGCAGCGGGGATGATGCCGGGGCATTTTCCGGACGTTTTCCACCGTCAGCTCCAAACCCCGCTCATAGCAAAAGATGGTCTTGTGTTCCGCACCGTGGTAGGAGAACACCCGGTGGATGTCGCTCATGCGGGAGATCATCACCAGATAGAGGAAGAAAATGATGATGCGTACCACTCCCTCTGCCAGACTGACTCCCAGCTTGTTCAGAGGAACCAGATGACCCAGCAGGTTGGTCAGGATGGCAGGCAGCAGAAAGAACAAGCCCACCGAAAAGCCGATTCCCAGCACCACGCTCAGACCTACAATTGCCTTGCTGAACGCCTCGCTGCTGAGATGCGCCTCCAGCCACTGTTCCAGCTTGGAGGGCTGGGCTGCCTCGTCCTCCGGGTAGAAGTCCGCAGAGAACATCAGCGCCTTTACCCCCCGCACCATAGAGTCCAGAAAGGTGACACAGCCACGAATCAGCGGGAGTCCCAGAATGGGATAGCGCTGCTTAATCAGCTTCAGTTCTTCGGTTTTGATCTCAAGCCCGCCGTCGGGACGGCGAACCACGATGGCCTGTTTTTCCGGCCCCCGCATGAGGATGCCTTCGATCAGCGCCTGACCGCCGATGGAGGTGCGCCAGCAGCTCTCCCCGGAGGTCTCTTTCTCTTTTGCCATAGATTTGCCTCTTTCTATATCTTATCAAACATCTGTTCTATTTTCAAGAGTGAAATCGAACAAATGTTTTACTTTCCATTTTCCCGGGTCATCTCGGCACGGATTTCGGTGAGGGAGGGGGTACCTCCCTCCGTGGGCTGCTGTTTCGCAGGCGCAGCAGCGGCGATGGGCAGCAGAATCCGCACCAGACAGCCTCCGCCGGGAGCGTTGGCAATGTTCAGCTTGCCGCCGTGGCGGGTGATAATCTCCTCGCACACCGCAAGACCGATGCCGTTGCCCCTTGCCTTGGAGGAACCCTTGTAGAACTTCTTCTTCACAAAGGGCAGCTCCTCCTCCGGGATGCCGGGGCCGTAGTCCCGGATGGTGATGCAGACGGTGTCCTCCAAACGGGCAATTGCCGTCTGGATGGCTCTGCCTGCCCCGCCGTGCTTGGCGGCATTGTCCAACAGATTGCAAAACACCTGACGAAGCCGCTGGGGATCGCCGGACATGGGAGGAAAGTCCTCCTCGCACTCGTTGTGGTGCAGAGTGATGCCCTGCTTGTGGAAAATCTGGGAGTAGGTGAAGACAGCGTCCTCAAACTCCGCCTTGATGTCCACCGGCTCCATATTCAGGGTGAATCTGCCGTCCTCAATCCGGGAGAACTCCAACAGCTCCTCCACCATCTGAGCCAGACGCTTGCCCTCACTGAGCATAATGGACAGCCCCTTGTGATAGCTCTCCTGATCGGTGATCTCCCCTGCCAGCAGCGTCTCTCCCCAGCCGTTGATGGCGGTAAGGGGAGTGCGCAGCTCGTGGGAAACAGAGGAAATAAACTCGCTTTTCATCCGCTCGTTTTCGCCGATACGGGTAGACATATCGTTAATGGCGTCGGTAAGCTGTCCGATCTCGTCATCGTATTGCTTTTCGATCTGGATGCCGTAGCTGCCGTCGGCAATCTGCCGGGCGGTTTCGGTGATGCTCTCCACCGGGCGGATGATGGAACGGATGAAGTAGATGCTCACTGCGTACATCATGGTCACCAGACCGCAGCCCACCAGCAGCACCGCCAGAATAATCCAGATGATCTGACGGTCCACCCGGGAGAGGGAGGTCACCATACGCATGACCCCTTTTACCTCGCCGCCGTGGAGAATGGGCGCAGAGGCAGCCATCACCCGCTCTCCGGTGCTGCTGTTTCGGCCCACCCATCGGCCTGTGGTCTTCTGCTCCATGGCCTGCACCACATCCGGAGTCATCTCCTGATTCATGGCGTTGAGGCCATAGGTGGACAGGGAAGAAAAGACCACTCTCTGACGGCGTGTGTCAATGAATTGCAGCTCCAGACGGTCTTTTTCCGTAAACTCCCGGACGTAATAATTGGCCATTTCCAGATACTCAGACTCAGTGCTGGCATAGCTGGAAAAAAATTCACTGGCAGTATTCACCTTGGATTCAAGGCCAAGTTGCATAGAATTGTAGTAGTAATTACTAAGAGCCATTGCGGTAAAGATGACCACGATCACCACAATGCCCATCACCACGCCCACGCTGTTAATCATCCAGCGGGAGCGCAAGCCGTGCATCGCCCCGTGCCGCTCTCCCTGCGCCGGGACGGGCATGGGCTCTTTGGGCTTGTCCTGCGCCGAGCGGCGCTTACCGCTCAGAATCCCCATTTATAGCCATAGCCCCACACGGTGGTGATATAGGTGGGGTTTTGGGGGTCGTCCTCCACCTTCAGGCGCAGACGGCGGATATTGACATCAACGATCTTGACCTCGCCAAAATAGTCTCTGCCCCACACCGCTTCCAGAATCTCGTCCCGGGACAGCGCCTTACCCGGGTTGTCCATAAACATTTTGATGACGGCGTATTCCACCTGTGTCAGCTTCACCCGCTGCCCGTTTTTCTCCAGCGTGCGGTTGCGGGTGTTGAGCATAAAGGGCTCCTGACGGATAATGCCGTCGTCCATCACCGGCTCCCCGCCGGTGCGGCGGTAGAGGGCATCCACCCGGGCAGTCAGCTCCGCCGGGGAGAAGGGCTTGGTCACATAGTCATCCGCACCGGTCATCAGACCGGTGACCTTGTCCATCTCCTGCGTCCGGGCGGTCAGCATGATAATGCCGATTTTTGAATTGTCTGCCCGGATGCGGCGGCACACCTCAAACCCGTCAATGCCGGGCAGCATCACGTCCAGCAGCGCCACCCGAATGTCCGGATTGGCACGCACCAGCTCCAATGCCTGTTCTCCGCTGGATGCCTCCAGTGTGTCATACCCCGCCCGTTTTAAATTGATGACGACAAAGCTGCGGATATTTGCCTCGTCCTCCAAAACCAGTACCTTTCTCATGCAAGAACCTCCCATACCCCAGCGGCTCAGTCGTTGAACCAGCTGGTGGTGATAATGTGCATATTTTCTTTCACTGTGTCTGCCGTCCAGTCGCTCCAATTGTTCTGGGCAAATTCCACGCAGTAGGTGGCTTCCTCTGTGTCCAGACCCAGATTGGTGCGCCCTTCCTGTTCGGCACGCTGTCTCCGGTCTGCGCCGGTATTCTTGTGGATGGTCATAAACTGCTGACAGCGCACATTTGTCAGCACGGAGCGCCCCAGATCCATACTCTCCTCCAGAGAGGTATCCCGACTGGGGTCCACAGGGATCAGTGCATAGAAATCAATGCTGCGCTCTGTGGTGCTGCCAAGAGAATACTCCCGCCGGGACAGGGCAACCTGATCGCCCCACTCCCGTGGAATGGAGAGATACCAGCCGTCGCTGACATTATAGTAGGTGCTGCACAGCTCCACAGGATTGCCCTGAAGATCAAACTGCATCCATGTGACCAGACAGAAGTTATCCGAAGGGACAACCTCACCGTCCTCCATCCGCTCATAGAGGGAGGAGATAATGGGAATCTCCCACACACCGTCCCCGTCCAGATCCTGATCCGAGACAAACAGCCTCCGTTTGGTTCTCAGGCTGGACTTGGCGTTTTCGTTCCATGTCACATTGGTCAGCGCCCCATCCCGCAGGGCAAGGATGTCGGTCAGCTGGGTGCGGGAGCTGGATTCTCCGGTATCGGAGACATTTCCGGTGATATACAGGGCGTTGTGACCGTCACACAGGGCGCTGACCCGGGTTTTATCAATGACGGTCAGATCCTCAGAGAGACGAACCTCCTCCGCTTTGGTCAAGCCGCCATCCTGCCAGAGATAGTATTCCGCCCGGTTGCTGCTGGAATCGGAGGAATCCAGCAGGATCAGCACCAGTTCGTCCTGCCCGTTGGCATCCAGATCGGTCAGGGCATAGCGGGTATAGTTGCGGGGGGCGAGCAGCTCCACGCTGTTGCCCCGGGCGACGGAATAGGCGCTCAGGGCATACACGCCAGAGGAAATCTGCCAGCTCAGTACAATTTCCCGGTTGTCTTTGCCATCCAGCTGGGCATAAGACACGCTGTTTACGGCGCTGCCCTGTCCGGTAATGGTGGTCTGTTCCTCAAATTCGCCATTGTCGTTTTGCCAGAACACCGACACCTGAAGTCCGGTGCTGCTGCGGAAGAACGCAACCACCTCACCCTTTCCGTCGCCGTCCAGGTCAATGTCCTGCACCGGCTGGGCGTTTGATCCGGAAAGGGGTGCGGCGTACTCCATGCCGCTGTCCAGAATAGACTGTATCGAACTGCGCAGGCTGTCATACTCCACACTGGTCTTGGGCAGGGTGTACAGATCATCCCCGGCGCGGAAGTTGCATCCGCTCAGCAGTGCGGAGAGCGCAAGTATGATAATCAGTGCGGGCCATCTTCGGAACAAACGCCCTCACTCCTCTCTCCATGGCATTCCGAGTTTATTGTAACACATTCCCGGCGAAATTCCTATCCTGTTTTTTCTCCTTTTCCTATTGCTTTTTTTCGCAGCTTTGTATATAATATATGAGCTTCACATCTGCCGGTGTGATGGAATTGGTAGACGTAGTGGACTCAAAATCCACCGCTGGCGACAGCGTGCCGGTTCGAGTCCGGCCACCGGCACTTCTCCCCTCCCCGTATCGGCCCATTGCCGTGTCTGGTTATGCCCGAGCGGGGTGGTTTTTTGTGAAGCCGCCTTGGGGCGTGCAATTGAATAGGGAGGTGTATCGAAGTGGTCATAACGAGCCTGACTCGAAATGGGCATGGGTTCTGGCCGCTTTCTCCGTTGAAACTTCTTGAATGATAAGGGTTTTCGCCGGTTCGAATTTCAAAATTTCATATTGTTCTTGCGTGTTTTTCTTGCATTTTCTCAGCCCACGGAAAACACTTGAGATATACGGAGAGTTGTCCGAGTGGTCGAAGGTGCGGCACTCGAAATGCCGTAGGCCGAAAGGTCTCTAGGGTTCGAATCCCTAACTCTCCGCCAAAAAACCCAGTCATATCAAGGCTTTGCGCCCAGATGACTGGGCTTTTCTTTTTGCTGATCTGCCATAGCTGCACATGATTTTCGGCAAGAAATCACGTCTGCCATCCGACGGTCTCGGTTTCCGGCAAGGTCAGAACGTTGTCCATGACATTTGCGGACGTGAGCTTGGACTTATAATCCAGATGGCTGTAGATGTTTGCCGTGGTGCTGATGTCGCTGTGACCCAGCCATTCCTGAATCTGCTTCATGGGCACGTCGTTTGCCAGCAGCAGCGAGGCGCAGCTGTGTCGGAGATCGTGGAAACGGATATGCCGCAGACCTTTCATTTCCAACAGCTTGCTGAAATTGCCGCTCAGGTTACGGGGATTGAAAATGTTCCCCATTGCATCCACAAACACATAACCGTCATATTTCCGGTTGTAGCAGTTGCCGCAGATCCGCTTGTTTTCCTTCTGCTGTTCCTTCAAGGCCAGCAGCTTTTCCCGGATGTTGGCGACCAGAGGAAGCGAGCGCAGACTGGATTTGGTTTTGGCGCGATCCGCACAGACGATCTCACATTTGCCGTCGATTTTGGCATTTGTTACGATGTGTCTGATGGTGATGGTATTGCGCTCAAAATCAATGGCATCCCATCTCAGTCCCAAGACCTCGCTGCGCCGCAGTCCGTAGAACGCGGTGATCTGGATCAGCAGAGAATAGGGGTGATCCTTTGTCGCCTCAAAGAGCTGCTCCAGCTCCTCCAGACGGTAGTAATCCGCGATATACTTCTGCTTCTTCGGACGCTCCACCTTGTCGGCGGGGTTGTACGGAATGAGATCCATTTTAACGGCATATTTCAGAGCCTTGTGAATATTGGCATGCTCGTGAATCACCGTGTTGGCAGACACGGTTTTCAGCTCATACAGATAGAAGCTCTGAATATGCCTGGCCTGAAGCTCGCCCAGCTTGACGCCGGTTTTGCGAAAGTACGGCACAATCTTGCCCTTTACCATCTGGGTATAGGAGGAGAAGGTTGTTATCTCGATTGAATTGCGCACGACCTCCAACCACAGCTCCATATAATCAGCGAAGAGCATGTCCGCGGACAACTCTCCGTTTGACTTGTGCTCGGCAGGGGGAACATAGGTCTGACGCAGCTCCAGAAGCATCTTCTCCGCCCGCTTTTTGTTGTTCTTCATTGGCAGTCCCGTTGGAAACCACGGCTGCTTCCGTTTGCCGTTGGCGTCCAAATAGCTCAGGACCATATAATAGTAGCCGTTTTTGATTTGCAGGTGTCCCGCTATCATTCATCTATACCTCCTTTTCTGACAGCGTATGAACGGGCACCCTTTCGGACCGTATTTATTATAGGGCCTACTCAGGTGCCCGTCCAATGTGTCATTTCAGTTCAAATCTATGTCATGCTGTTACGCGCAGGCGGGGGATTTCCCGCCGAGAGGGCGTAGCGGATCACGTTGATCTTCGGAACACGGTAGGCGTTTCCGATCTTCATGCCGGGGATATAGCCGTCTCCAATCAGCTCGTAGGCCAGATGGCGGCTGATCTTCAGCATGGACTGGACCTGGGCGACGTTCACGATATCGGGGTAGTCCGTGAACATCACCTCGTACATAGCGTGTATTTCAGCCTTCGTCACCGAAACCACCTCCTCCGTCGTCAACGGTCATGCTGTCATGCCTCGTTTTTCTGCTCTCGGTCAGAGCGCATAGAATAGAATTGGTTTTCATTGTAAATCTCCTTTCAGCGAGCGTCACGGTCTCGGCGCTGGCGCTCCAAATGTCTGTTGTAAAAGTCCATAGCCTTGACAAGCGTCTCGGTCATCTGTTTCATAGAAGTGCCCGGACGGAAGTAGCTGCGGAGCTTGTCCACCGGAACCCTAACATATTCCACCTGATTGCCCTTGACCTCGGACATCAGCTGCATCACTGCACTGTCAGTAAACCTCTGCTCCTCGCTCATGCGTCGCAGCCGCTGAGCCTGAGACAGCGACGGCGTCACCTCGTCGCTGTCCATCACGGAGAAGAGCGTTTCCTGCTCAGAAGGCTGCAGGTACGACAGCTCCACCGCCGGAGTCAGGGCAATCTTTCCGTCATCCACCATCTGGAGGATTTCGGGTATCAAGTTTGTAAGACGGATATAGCGCTGAATCTGGTTGCGGCTATCTCCGCTGCTCTGAGCAAGAAGTTCATCGGTTCTCAACTTCGTCCCAACTTGGGACGAAGTTCCCTGATGCTTCAAAGCCTCGTATTTCATCTTGTACGCGAAAGCCTTTTCCGACGGCAGAATGTGCTCCCGGTGCAGGTTGCTGTCCACCAGCGTAATAACCGCCTCCACGTCGGTCAGCTTGCGGACGATCACCGGCATGGTGTTCATCCCCAGCGCCTTGCAGGCCGCCAGGCGTCGGTGACCGGAGATTAACTCATATCCGCCGCCCTCCTTGGGTCGCGCCAGGGCGGGAGACAGCACACCGGCGTCGGCAATGCTTTTCATCAGCTCCGCCATCTCCGCGTCGTTTTTCACCTTGAAGGGGTGGTTCTTGAAGGGCGTCAGTTCCGAAAGCGGCAGCTCCTCCACCTTCGGCTTGCGGGTGTCTGCCCGCTCCTGCTCGGTCATGAACAGCTTGTCATAGCCGCTCAGACCCAAATCAATGGTTTGGTTTTTCAATTTCATCATCTCCCTTTCAGCCGCAATCAGCGTTCATAATGGTTTTCCCCTCTCGCCGGAGCGTTCCGCTTCCTCAGAGTGCTTTTCTCCCGCTCCGAGAGATAAGGGTCGTTCTCCAGCCGCGCCTCAAATTCGCTCTCCAGAAGCTCCTGAAGCTTTGGATGGTCCTCGATGATGGCGTAGACTGTTTTCTTTTTCTTCCGCAGATCGGTCAGCACCGTGGTACAGGCGGCGCACTGCTTTTTCAGCTCCACCATCCGCTCCGGGTCGGTGCAGTTTCTCTGCTTGTTGCGGACCTTACTGCGGGTGTCTGTCACGTCGTCGATCTCTGCGTTGATCCGGGCGATAAAGCACTGTAAATCCTGGGGTGTTTCCAGATGCTCCTGCTCCACCAGCGTGATTTCTGCCGTGTACCGATCCAGACGCCTGCAGGCCTCCCGGCACTCCGCTGACAGCGGCTGCTGATATTCCTTTTCGTACAGCGGTGCAATGCCCAGCACGATGGCCAAGGCGCGGAAGAAACTGACGTATCCGGTGATGCGCGGCGCCTTGAAATAGAAGTCCCGCTTGCGGTAGTACGCCTCCGTGGGCGGGTTTTCTCTTGCGTAGCTCCTGGAATAGGGCTTCAGGAAGGCGTAATAGTTCTGTGTTACCCGGTAGTCTCGCTGGTTTTCCAGCAGCCGATCCCGCATGGCCTCCTTTTCGTAGGCGGGACCCAGCCGAAAGGTGCGGGTGCATTTTTTGGAGCGGAAGGGCCGGATCGTGGCATACTTGTGGTTTGGACCGCATTCGAACGCATAGCCCAGCTTACGGAGCACCGTGGTCATCTCCGACCAACTGCTGCACAGGGTTAGCGCTTTGTCCAGCGCCTGACGCATCAGATTGAAGCGGGTAGGATCGCCGTTCTTCTCGGCGAAGTAGACGGAGCGCGCCGTTTTATGACGCTGTGGGTTCTGTACCACCGACAGGCCGTGTTCCTTGCAGATGCGGTCCGACATGGCACGCAGGGCGTAGTAGGCGCCGTATTTGGCCTCCAGCTTGTGCCCGTCCCACATCCCCACGGAGTTCACGACAAAGTGATTGTGGTACGTCCCCGTGTTGAAGTGGGTCGCCACCAGCACCTGGTAGCTGTCACCCCAGAGTCGTCGGGCAGTCTCCAGCCCAATCCGGTGGCATTCCGCCGCAGACACCTCGCCGGTCTTGAAGCTTTGGTAGGCGTGGTAGGCCACGTTGCCGCCGGTTTTGCCAAAGCGCCGCTGGGTGGCGGACATCTCCTCCGCTGCCGTTTCTGCGTGGCAGTTGACGCCGGTGACAGCGTAGCTCTGCTCTCCCACGTCCAGGGTTTTGGCCTTGTTGGCGGCGTAGATGAGCACCTGCTCCAGATCCGTCAGCCGGGTCTTCTCCGGGTTGCTGCAGTAGTCCACCACCCGGGAAACGCTGTCATGGATTGCCCAGATCTTCGTCACCGCCATCGGTATCAACCTCGTTTCCATAGTAGGCCTGCAAAAGCAGATCTTCGATCTCCGTCAGCGCGTCGCTGAACGCTGTCATGGAGACCTCGTAGCGGATACCGTCGTGCAGCCGCGTCAGCTTCCGGTAGGCCTGCATCAGTTCTTCATGCGGGGCTTCCTTTACCGTCGATTCTGTTCCGAGTGTGCGGAGGTATTCGGACATATTCATGCCGCACTTCTTCGCTTTTCTTCGGATGGTGTTCTTCTCGGTTTTGAAAACCCTCACGTTAATTTCCTCCGTGCGATTGCGCATAGCGTTCACCTCCTTCGGGCGGGGTTACAGGGGCTTGCCCCTTTCGTATCCGAGGATACGGGGGATTTGGGAGCCGGATGGCTACACAAATCCCATGCTCGCTATCCTTACGGATAGAAACGCAGTGTATAGCCACCGGGTTTTCAGCACTGTGATGCTTCATCCTCCTTCGCCTCCCTTCGTGACGCAGATGACTGCTGTGACGGTAAAAGGGGAAGCTGGTCAGTACCGTCACTTGTGGTTCTCTGTGACGCAAGCCCCTCGCTTCCGGAAGCACCGTCATGACCGTCAGCATTGTCATGAAGCTCCAGGATAATCAACCGGGCAGCCGCCGTCTTACGGTACTCGTAGCTGATGCCCATGGGGAGGAGAACCTCGCTGTAATACCGCGTCAGATACTTGCTGGCGATGTTGGGCTTCAGCTCGGTGTTGCCCACCGCGGCCAGCAGCTCCGTGGCGGTGCCCTGGAATTTACTGTGCTCAAAAAGGAACTCCACCACCTCGTACACGAAGTCGGGTATCCGCTCCCGGCGCAGGTCGTCGGCGTTCAGCTCCTCGGTAATCTCCCAGCGGACGCCGCACATCTGCATTTTCAGCTTCTTCTCCTCCACGTCTCGTCCAGTGATGCAAAGGGAAGCGGCGCCCCCAAAGCGCTCCTCCTTGCGGAGAATCATCACCGTGTCCGCCACGCCCGTGATGCCGGTGGAGCCGGTCATATCGTTGAAGATATTGCTGCCGTCCCGATCCTTCCGGGTGTGGTGCACCAGAAAGATGCAGATGCCGTGATTGTCAGCAATCTTTTTCAGCGACGACAAATCCCGGTAGTCCTGGGCGTAGGCGTTGACCTTTGGGGAAATGTTGTCCCTTACCATCTGAAGAGTATCGATGAAGAGCAGTCCCGTGGAGGGATGGTCTTTCAAAACATCTTCGATCTGACTTTCCAACTCAGCACCCAGCTGACCGCAGGAGAAGCCAAAATGCAGGTTGTCCGGCGGCGCTTCGGTCAGCTCCTGCATTCGCTGTTGGATGCGCCACTCCCGGTCCTCCAGCGCCAGATACACCACGTCGGTTCTCCGGGTGGGGATCCCCCATACCGGCTCGCCCTTGCTGATCTGCAGGCAGAGCCAGAGAACCATCCAGCTCTTGCCGATCTTGGAGTCGCCAGCCATCACCGCCAGCCCGTCGGCGAGAATGCCGTCAATGAGCATTCTTGGGTGCGCCAGCGGCTTGTAGTACAGCGTCTCCGCGTCGATCAGTTGAATCTTGTTCATGTGTTTTCACCTTCTTTCTTTTTAGCTGGTACGTGTATTGTTTGGTTTGCGCCGTCCTCCCGATACCGTTTTTCTATGCCTGCCCCAGGACCTCCGCGGCGTCGCCGTGCTCGCTCTTTCGAGGTCGTCGCACGGTCATATCTCTTTCGGTGACGGTTATTCAGTTGTCAAGGAACATTGGAAGAGCTCCTTTCCTGCCCTCCAAGTGGTAGATCTTTTTACGTTAATTTGTTACCCCATCAAAATGTAAATATTTTGTGAACTTCTGTTTTCCTTGGTATATCAACGCTTTCCCGGAGTACTTTTTCGGATATTTTCTTGAGAAAGCGTCTCATTTCAGGTATAATTGCAAAAAGTCATATTAGGATAGGATTATAGAAATGATATTTTCCAACAGCAAAGCAGTCGCCAAAATGGAGTCTTCGCGGCAGGCGGTTTTCCTGAATATAGCAAGGGCTGAAAAAAAGTACACATTTTCCATCTGCGGACCCAGGGGGAGCGGAAAAACAAGAATAGCGCAGGACTATGTCAGGTCCCACGCCAATGCGTTCTATATTTCGTTTGGAGATTTATCGGAGCAGGAGGCGATGGAAGCGTTTCGTCTGCAATACGTCCCGGAGGCATCGGAATTCTCCGATTGGAATAAGGCGGTTGACGCTTTTATCAAGAAGCGGAATAAGAGATCCACGTTTCTGATTTTTGAACATGAGAACTCAGCGGCGATGAACGGATGTGAGCATGCGTTCGACAGATACATATACAGCACCCATTATGTCAGAGCATGCTATATTTCTCCGGGAGAAAAGCGGGCATGGAATGATGTTTCATTTGAAGTAAGCTATCAAACACTTCCGGACTATTTCAATGCGTTTCCGAATTACTGCAGACAGGATCTGATTCGGCTGTATGCCTTGACAGGGGGCATATTAAGTGTTGCAAAGGAACTGAACAACCAGTGCAGTTTTGAGGAAAACGTGCGTCGATTGCTTGCCTATGATTCCGCCTTTACGAAAACGCTTCCCATGTGGCTTGCACAGTCCTTTCGCAGCCCGGAGAGCTATTATCCGATTTTCAAGAGCATTGCCAGCGGCCATCACCGGCTGAGTGAAATTGCGAAAGAGATCGGATTCCCGAATAACAAATGCGGAAAGTACTTGGAGACACTGATCCGGCACGGGTATGTGATTGCGGAGAAGACGGAGAGCGGCAAGCAGTCCACCTATCACCTCGCAAACAGTTACTATGTTTCATGGGCAAGATATGCCTATGGAAAAAGCGCGATGCAGGTCGGCATGCCCGACAAGCTGTATGAGTATGTGACAGATGATATCGATTCAGCGGTAGCATTGCCCGCATTTCTGTCCTCTTGTATGCGATTCATTGACCGGGCGGCAAAAGACTATTTATTTGAATACCGGGCCTCTAAGGTAGAAAGCACACAAAATGCCCTGTCAATAAAAACTCGGGATGGGCAGGAGGTGGTTTTTGATCTTTGCGTCCAGACGGATGATGCGATGTATGTCTTTGTTTTCCCCCACTCACTGGATACGAGATATACAAAAGCTGAGATTAAAAACATATATGACGCATTGAGACAGAACAGATATTACTACAACACTCACATTATCATTTTCAGCATTGAGCGCTTCAGCGACTGGTGCGTACACGAAGCAGCGAGGAATATATGGCTTCACGAAGTCACATTGGAGCGATTGAAATACTGACAAAACAAGCGGCGCCTGCCTCCGAGAGGAAGCATGCGCCGCTTGGTTTGCGTATGCAGTTGTTATTTCGTCAGCCGGACCAACAGCTCGTTGCTGTTCTCTGTTGGCTTGCCGCTTGCCAGCAGTCTGTTCCGAAAGGACAGCAAAGCTGTTGTCAGCAGCCGACGCTCATCGGCGCAGAGTACCAGAAATCGATCTCTTTTCCTTCTCCCGAACATGGCTGCACCTCAACAGTAGATCAGCTCGGATAGAACGACCTCTTCGGCACGTTGCCGGATGTTGTTCATCCGTCCGACCCATTCCATCTGATCCGCAGCCTTCAGCTGCTCGGTGACGCCTTCGGCCTTTTTCATCTGCTCGATCAGCCGGTCGAACATTGCCTGTGCCGACTCGCCGATCTCTTCAAGATGCGGCTCCAAAGTACCCGTCAGCAGCATCCCTGTGTAGATCCCGTCCATGTGCGTGCGCAGATACCGCCTTCGCGCCGCTGCAAATCTGTTTTCCATATCGTGTCTCCTTTCACGTTTGCGGTGATGGTTTCTTCTTTCGCCCCTATACTACCGCAGCGCGTCAAAAAGCGCCAATGTGTAAACCCTAGATTTGCATGCTTGACAATTTGACGCAAGGTCTCCTAGTTCAAATCTCTCGAAAAAATGGATTTTGATTATACTTCAGCCATTTGGAAAAGCATCTCGATTAATTCAAATACTTCATATCCGCGTTTTAAATCCGTTGCCCCAGATGTGACGATTCCAACTTTATTGGACTGCGAGGAAACCAAAATCGGCGGCGTGTTTCCCAATTCAGGAAAGGCTGTAGGAGTATGGTTTATCCGAATGGGCTCTAAGTTCAAAAACGTTTTCGGATTTTTCGTTTCCGGATAGCGGTACTTTGTAGAGTCATTATCTCTTTTCGCAAATTGCTTAATAGCCTTTCCTATTCTGCCCACATCATCAGAGGAAGGCAAAAGCCGAGGCTGCATGTTTTGAACATAATAGTCCCATAGCGCAAGCAGATTGTGGGTATTATCTATTGACCGCTTCTCCTTGCCGGAACCAATCTTAGCACCAACGATGTTTCCACACTCTCGATATATCAATCCTTTTAGCAGCAGTTCGATTGTCTGGCGAGCCAAAAACATACATGGATTATACAGATATGGGGAATCAGCTATTGAGTTCCACAATGATAGAGCGGCGACATGATATTCAAACGACAAATCCATGTACCTACTACCGCGATTGATTACGTCCTCATCGCGTCCATATTGCTTCATCCTAGATTTCTCCTGAACAGCCAAACCAGTCGAAAGCTGGCGTCTGATGATTTGCTGCTATATGTGTCTAACGTGGTACGATTGCGCTTCCACATACCATTCGTCTGAACCCATAACGCTTGATGCAGGATTCTGTATGATTTCTGGCTCATATACCGAATCGCCAATGCGACCCAATTCAACCAGATATAAGTAATACATCTCACCCTTTAGTTTTGCAATTTCAAGTTCATTCTTTGACCAGAAAAAACCGGAACTAGACACGGCCTTGACTTCGATAAAACGATCCGGTTCACGAGAATCACCAGAATTGAAAGAGACTATGTCATATCCCGCAGCAACATCTATTTCAGAGATGCGCTTGATTCTTTCGCACAAAGGAGGGCCTACTCGTTTCTTCTCGTACTCCACAACAAATAGCTCTGCTTTTTCTCCGCCCAATTCATTGACTTCCAATTGCTTTTTAAGGCGTTCAAGGGAGAGCTGCTTGCGTCTGATTCTACAGTGCTTTGCAATCAGAGTATCGTATAACGGTGCAATATAAAAGCGAGTGCCCTGAGGGTCTCTCTGCGGGATCAGAAATCCTTGACTAATCAACACATTCCTCACGCAGGAAAAAGAAAGCGGCAGTAGTTCGTTTTTGAACGCATAGCTACTCTGAATGGAATCATAGGAAAACATGGTTTGATCTATGACACCCCCCAGAAATAGTTGCTCAACGGTTGATTTGGTCAATTCTTCATTTAATACATCTTTGTTATCGAGGACTGGTTCAAAATCAGCTATAATCGTAAGTACATCTGCTTCTTTTTTTATCCATCCTAACGCAAGACAATAGCTGACTAAATCCTCAACAGACAGCTGCCTCTTTCCTGGAGCGTGGGAGCAAATCACTTCAGCATCACGGATCCTGACGCCGGTCCGCCCTATCACATCACAGAGGAAGAAAAGTAACCCGTCTTTGCCGCCGTGATAGTTAAGATTTTTTAGTTCTTCTAACATAATCTCTTATCAACGCCTTTATATCTTCATCACCGAGATCTTCAGAGATGTTGTTGAACAGTGGGATCGGCATACTTTCCATGATTTCCGTCATCCGACGTTCTTTCTCTGACAACCTCGTATTGATAGTCTCGTCAACTGTATCTCGGGATAGGATATAGTAATAATTTGTGATCGTGCCAGGTCTGAGTCCATAACGATGGATGCGATCCTTAGACTGCACAAAGTGGGCGGCATTGAAAGACCGCTCAATATAGATTGCATTATGGCACGCCTTGTGCAAGGAGATGGATTCAGCAACGGCAAAAGGATTCGCTATGATAATCTTGAAGGGGCAATCTGGATGCTGAAATGCCTTCACGATCTTCTCTCTCGTAAGGACAAACTCGTCATCATCAATCCCTTCACGTTCAACAGGAGTCGCGCCATACAATTCTTGGCAAGGGATACCTGCACTTTCAAGATAGTGCTTCAACCCGTGGATCGTATGAATGAATGTTGCCCAGATAACCACTTTGCCGCCATCAGATATGATTTGCTCCACAAGTTGCCTGACAGCAATATATTTTGCGGGAATCTCGTTCGTTTCGTACTCGAGGATAGACTTTAGCACGTCTGAGTCGTCGATCGCTTGATACGCTTCTACGGGATCCTCTTCGTCCATAAAAAAGTCACGTAACGGCGCTTTCAGCATGGCAGGATCGGATGCTGCCTGCATCAAACGGATAGTTCGCGCTTGGGCAAGCGCCGCCTTAAATCGAGAAGAAGTATCCACAGCACCGTCTGCCATGAATTCGTCCATGTACTTTTTTTCGATGAAGTCATATATCCTTTGCTGCAATGGACCCATAGGGACGAACACTGGCGGATGTACTGTCGCAGGAGGAATGTTCAAATCACTCTTTCGAATACGAATAAAGTAAGGAGAAATGTTGTCTATTAAACGAGAGACTCGTGCTGTATCTCCAGTCGCGGTAATATCGCGTAGCTGATTGACTTCAAAACCCAGCACGTTTTTGTTCGGCCAAATGAACTTGAACATATTGTAGATGTCCTCGTATCCGTTTGGCGCAGGAGTACCTGTCAACACGATACGAGCCTTGCTATATCTGGACATGTCCAAAACTGCCTGAGCGATGACGCCACCAGATGAGTTCTTTGCCTTATGTGCCTCATCAAGAACGACCATAACCCTATTGTTCCTGAGGAAAAAGCCTATTTCGGACTGTAACGAAATCAAGGAAGCATAAGAAATCAGAGTCAACTCAAATGGATACCTTGAAATCAAATAATCCTGTTTATCGTTCTTAGACACACCTCCAACGAGTCGTTTAGACTTCGGAGCTCGTCCGAAACACTCTTCATACTCTGTTTCCCACGGGCCAAAAGAACTCAAGGGGCCAACTATAAGGAGCCGGTCGATGTGCTTTGGGTCATCTTCTGGTAAGTTGTGCAGATATGCATAGGCACCATATACAATACTCGTTTTTCCTGCGCCGGGGACAGAAAAGTTGCAAGCGTTCTGTGAAAACGCCATATGATACGCTGAAAGCAACTGAAGAGGATAAAGAGACCGCGCTGTCAGATTTGCGGCGACAGAATCCGTAAAATCTTTGAATTCTGCTGCGTCACACTCATTATTGCGGATATGGAGAGCCTTCTTCGAGAATTCAGCAAAACGCCGCTCCTCTTCGTAATAGTCGCGAATGACTTTTTCAGAACTATCGCTCTGAGCTTCTGTAAATCCATATTTTGACAGCATTGCACTGATATCAGACATTACAGCAAAAGGCTCTCTTTCCCCGATGGGGATAGTGATATGGTCCGCCTCCACCGACGGGTGAAGATAGTCCCGAACATATCTCCATGCGTAACGCTGCTTTTGTAGGGCGGAAATATCCCCTACAAGATACACTTCGTTTTTCGCAGGATCAAAATCTATAGAGATATTAGCCACCGTGCTCATCTCCGATCCAGTATTTTTTTCATCTCCCAAGTGATTTTGCTGATTTCCTTGACCATTTCTTCGATATGTGGATCATCCTTAAAACTCTCCTGATTGCAGTCTACCGATTGGAGTGCGCTGAGTGCACGTTCAAGAAGCTCAGCAGGTTTGTTAGCATCACGCTTGTCCTCTAACCGCCGTGAAAAGCGGTTGAGATTACCTTTCAGATGACCTTTTGCTTGCTCGACCCAAGTGTTGTCACGCTGTTTCAGCAACAAGCTTAGGTCCTCACCGGGACAGCGCTGCCTCAACTCATCGACAGTTTCTTCATCAGCGGGAGTATTCTCCTGGTGCTGCTTCAAGAAATCATCCCAGAGATCTTTGAAGAAAAAGATGCTTCCTTCCTTGCCTGTCTTGGCGATATCGCGGAACTCTTTGCCCTCGTATCGTGCGCGAATATAGTCAAAGCAGACTAGCTTCAAATCAGAAATGTCCGAATCTGTGTATGTCCAGTCAACATTACGGACATTTGCTCCACGCTTTGAATAAGAATCCAAGTAGTTCTCTAGGTCAACAAAAGGACCTTCAGTTTTTTCAAGGCGAGTATAAATCCCATCGTAATCATACTCTTGCAGGTATTCTTCCATTAGGGCGAGGATATCAAGCCATTCTTTGATTTGGCTTTCTTTCTCACTCATGAATTCCGCAATCTGTCTCTCTGTAAAACCGAGGCGCTTTAATTCTTTGCATTTTAAGTACTTTTCGATAGGATTATAATCCAGCTTATCATCCTCGCCCATCTGATAGATTGTCTCAAGCTGCTGTATGTCCTTTTCCTCAGCGTCATCGGGAAGGATTATAGCGAGAAAATACTTGCATTTTTCCACCTCGGCATATGAGTGGCCCAGCGCTTCATGCTCATGGTACAGTTTGTTCAACAACATCGCACGACGGTTGCCATCGACAATAATGCCATCTGAAGTAACGATACCATATCGCTGCTGGCCGATTTTCAGCAAGCTCTCCATGGTTGTCTTGTTGCGATCTCTTTTCGATTCAAACAAGAACTTTTCGATAAGCTGACGATCGGCGTCTTCCTCTGCGTTCAGTTCTCCGTTTTGCTTCTCATAGGATAAGACATCAGAACCAATCCTGCCATTGTACTTGTTGTAGATAAGGTAGTCCAACGGGATACGCCATACGATTTCTTTCCGTACAGATCCCTTATAGCGAAGGGGGATACCCGTCATTGCCTGATTCTGGTTGTTTATTTTCAGTTCTTCCAGCTTAGTTTTTCTCGTGGCAGAATCCATTACTGTAACCTCCCCATATGTGTTACAACTCTTTTTAGTATCAGATACCCTGTGGCTATTGCTAAAGGTAGTTTGGTGGGTTCATCACCAAATCGAACATATTCTTTTTGTTCTTCTGGCGTGAATATCGTTTCTATGAAGGCCTTTACACTTTCTAGCAATTCATAAGGACCGTAATAATTTTGCTGGCCACGGGCCTCTGTCGTCATGCAGAAAACGGTTTGAAAAGCATTCATGTTTGGAACGGCTTTTTTCGCCTGTTCAATATAATTCTGGACACGGTTTTTGTGCTGTGGCGGGATTACTCGCATAGTAATGTTGGGATTATATACACGAGCTTTATCCTTCCCCTGACTATAATGGATTTCAGTCTCCCATTTGTATTTTCCGTTCTTAAAATCTGACCGATAATTTGTGAGTTCCACACGATAGGCATCAATAATCAAATAGGGAATATGATATTTGAATTTTGATGTTTCCCGCTTCGGTTGTTCTTCCCTGATTTCAAATTCGGCTCCGTTAAGGTTAACGAAGTGGAGCTGCTCATCATCTGGTGCATGTTGGATCGGGATATACTCCGCAGGGATAGGCTCATTCGCTGCAGTAGCAATTGCTACTGCAACTGCATATGAAAGCTTTGGCGGAACGGCATTGCCGACAAGAGTGTGCTTAACACCTTTTGATTCGCCGTAGAACCAGTAATCTATCGGGAAGCTCATCATACAAGCAGCTTCTCTCACCGTGGGGAGACGATACCGGCCTTCTCCGTAGCCTAGAATCATCGCTTCTCTGGCACTTGCAGTCATAGTCGCCATTACAGTTCTTGCTGGCTTATCAAGGTTTTCGGGAAAGGACATTTTACCCATATATCCCTTGTCTTGCTTCAACCGTTTTGCCGTTTTGCACTCGAACGCCGCCAGTTCATATATGTAATGCTGATCAGTGACTTGTTGTGCTTCCAGCGTGAAATCAGGATAATTGATATCTGTAATTGGCCCGTTATCTGCTCTCAATGGATCTCCAAGCGAATTAAGGACTTGTCTTAAAGTGGTTATATTATTGTCGGTTTTGGTTGCTACAGGCCTTGGAAACTCTCCGCAGAGATATCTTTCTCTGTTTGTCGGCGCACCATAGTATTTTGCATTATATTTCCCAGACGCGCCATCTTTTGGCCTCAATACGAAATCGCCATCAAGTCCAAAATCGGCAGCAGTATACTCGTCTTTGATGTAATCCTTGACCGCTGGAACATTCTCCAAAACCCAATAGCGGAGGACTGACCCTTGTTTGTATTTCTTTCGGGCAACAATTTTAAGATATGCCTCGATTAGCTTTATACCGAGTTCCTTATCTGCATTTCCCGACTTATTTGAATGTGAAAATGACTGACACGGGGGTGAGCCAATAATGACTTCGGAATCAGGGACCAAAGCTTCAAATTCATCATCCGGGAGATTTGAAATCCGGATGACATCATCTTGAATCACATTTGCACCGGGCTTGTTTCCTTTGTATGTGTTGACTGCCGGAGCCCATTTATCGACAGCAAAAACGATTTCAAATCCCGCTTGGCGAAAGCCTTCTGAAAATCCTCCGCCACCGCAGAAAAAATCTGCGACTCTCATGGTGTCTTCTCCATTTCTATTATATCTATTGCCGACAAAAACTTGTGAATAATACAATTCACCACTTGATTAGATAGTGTTTTTCCGAACCTCTGCCAACTACGTTAATAAGTTCCATATTGCGCATCTGCTTCATGAGCTCAAACGCGCGGGTCTTTTTGATTCCCAGCAAGGACTGGACTTCTTCGTCCGTAATCTGGCCGTGCTCAGAGATATAGTCGAGCACCTTCTGCATCTGCGCGGTCACTGGCGAAGCGTGTTTCGGCGCGGCGACCACGGCGTTCATATTGGGTAAAACAATTTTGAACGTATTGGGGGTCACTTCGATTTGCGGTTGCTCAGGGCAATCTGCATACAGGTTGAATATTCTTCGAATGCCGGTGCCGTAACTTTCAATCAGACGCAGACGATGGAACACCTCGGCAAGATTCTTGTTTCTGGGCTGAGAAATGCCGGAACGAATATCTTCTGGGGAAAGGCCGGGAAGAAGACCGCCGAGAGAAATAAACTCCATTTTATTGTCGGTGACATTGATTATGATACTGCCACTAAAGCTGTAATCGCGGTGGACAATCGCATTAAGCAGAGCCTCACGGATAGCTTCTTCAGGGTAATCCTGCTTATCCGTCCGTATTACCCCTTTGATTACAGAGCTCGTTTTATTACACAGCGCCAAATAGTTTACGGCGTCTTCAAATTGCTTAAATATCGAACCCGTGAACTCCTTGCTATCCCGAAACACGGTACAGGCATCATCGCTGAACACAGCAATTTTTGTTGTGTGTGCACACTGATCGGAGAGGAGCAAGGCAAGATTGGTATAAATGCCGTCTTTCTTTTGTGTAATACCAAGTGACCGATATTTTTCTGTACCCCATTCCACACCGTAAAGATTGAACGCTCTTTGGGCCGCTTCAAAAGTCAGTTCCTGCTCCATGGAGCGCATTTCCTCAAATGTATCGCCGTCGCTTTCCTTGATCATCTGACGGATCTGCTCGGGGGACGCCGGCACGCTGGAGGTGCCCTGGCGCACATAAACGCCGCTGGGCTTCAGGCCTCTTCCTTTGAGGTAGTAAGGCTTGTTACTGCCCTCACTTACCGTAATGCGTACCACCTTATTCTCCTGGATCGTAAAGCGCACGAACATTGTGACGTCCGGCATAATCGCGTCACGGATACCGTTGGTGATACGGGTATATTCCTGATCCACATCAGTCAGTCCGACGGCGTTGCCATTGTTGTCAATGCCAACGTACACAATGCCTCCATCCGTATTGGCGAAGGCAATTACTTCTTTATAGATATCCTCGGTAAACTGAGATTTGAATTCGATGTTCTCGGTCTCAATATTCATCGGAGCGCCTCCTTATAAGAAGTCTGACTATATTATACTCACAAAATTCGCTTTGTCAACCGTGCAGGGTGAATTTTCGGCGAATATTCACTTATTCAATGTGAACAACCGGCGCATTCGCCAATTAAAACGGATAGGGATCGTATCTAAAAGTACAAAAGGACCTCCTCGGCGAAAGCAAAGGAGGCCCCAATGGATTGAATATCCACTTTTCAATGGATTTTGATGCTCAGAATACACACTTTTCAATAGAAAAGCGGTGCTGAAAAACGCACTTTTCAAATTCTGCCGCTAGCCCTTTCAGGAATTGCGTAGCAATACTCGAAAAAACAGGCATCGGGCCACTGAATTCATCAGCGGCTCGCTGCCTATTATTTCATGCTAACATTTCCGGCAACGGCAAAATACCTCCTAACAAAGCTGCATCGCCGGTTGTTTTTTTGCCGATAATGTGCTATACTATATCTAGGATTGGAGGTGCAGTATACGATGGATTTTATCTCTGTTTCGGAGGCTGCAAAAAGGTGGGGCGTTTCTGAACGCAGCGTACGGAATTACTGTGCCCAAGGCAGAATCGCCGGAGCTTTTTTGACGGGAAAGACCTGGAACATTCCCACAACCGCCGAAAAGCCCGACCGCCTCAATAAGCATGTAGACATGCCGAAAACGCTGTTGGACGTACTGCGGGCAGAAAAAGCGGCAAAGCTTCATGGAGGGATCTATCATAGAGTACAGATCGACCTGACCTATAACTCCAATCACATTGAGGGCAGCCGACTGACCCACGACCAGACGCGCTTTATCTTTGAAACGAACACGATCGGCATGTCTGACGGTGCGATAAAGGTTGATGACGTTGTAGAGACTGCCAATCATTTTAAGTGTATTGATATGATCATAGACAGCGCCGCCCATGTACTCAGCGAAGCCTTCATCAAGCAGCTGCATGCGACGCTCAAAAGCGGAACGTCTGACTCCCGGCAGGACTGGTTTGCCGTAGGCGATTATAAAATGCTTCCGAATGAGGTCGGCGGAATGGATACCGCCCAGCCGGAAGAGGTTGCTGCACAGATGAAAAAGCTGCTGTCAGAATACAACGCCAATAGGGCAAAGACCTTCGATGATCTGCTTGATTTTCACTACCGTTTTGAGCGGATCCACCCATTTCAAGACGGCAACGGAAGAGTTGGTCGGCTGATTCTGTTCAAGGAATGTCTACGAAACAACATCGTTCCGTTTATCATCGATGAGGACACGAAGCTGTTTTACTATCGCGGTCTGAAGGAATGGGAACAGGAGCGAGGTTATCTGCGAGATACATGCCTGGCGGCGCAGGATAAGTTTAAGAAGTACCTGGACTATTTCAGGATACCGTATGATAATTGAGCATGCTTGTGCATTACAAAGGTAAGGTGATCGAATGACTTACAAACGTATTTCCGATATGACACCGACCGAATTTGAAAGATGCTGTTTGGATATTCTATCCGGTTATGCTGAGGAGGAACATCTAAACGGATTCGAAATCACGCACAATAAGATAATAAAGGCGTCTGATGGAAGATACCAGATTGATGTGTATGCCGAATTTACGGCTATGGGGGCTCGGTTTAGGATATTATGTGAGTGTAAAAAATACAAATACCGCGTTGGTAGGGAGAAGGTTGCGGTTTTACATCGGAAACTAGATAGCATTGGGGCCCAGAAAGGTATTCTTATTTCAACAAGTGACTTTCAAAGCGGCGCACTCGAATATGCCAAGGCGCATGGGATTGCTTTGATTAAAGCTGAAGATTATCATTTTGAATACCTTTCCCACTCCAACGGGCAACCAGGAAATGAGGACGATCCATTTCTTTATGCTGAAAAACACATGCCGACTTATGTCGGTTTGGACTGCACAGTCAATTCGAGTGAACCTCACAAAGTGTTCCCGACAAGAGCAATGATACGGGAATTGCTTCTTGAAGAGAACAAAAGAATTAGCGAAGCGTTGGGGATTGAGCTAATTATTGATTTATGAAATTATAGAAGGCTTTTCTTTAAATAATCCCACTTATAGAAGCCTTGATATCACAACGTAGAAAACTATCCCAATCTGATAGTAGGATAGAATCATAGTGGATCATGAAGAGCAGACTGAGCGAGGGGCTTTTGCCTCTCGCTCAGTCTGGTAGAGCTATTTACTTTTTCTGCCAACCGTTTCCGGGCTTTTGCGTAGGTGGCAATCTGTCGCCGGGATCAATGTGGACAATTCTCGGATCATCCACTTTCCCGCCACGAGGGCCTACCTCAACATAAGTTCCTGGACGCTGGTTGTCAGTGCCGGGTTTAATAGGCTGTGCCATTCGGTGTACCTCCTTCCTTTGAAGATACACGTATTATACCATATATATGGTTTAATATCAAATGTAGGCACAATATATTGTGTTCTTGAGGTGGTTATTCCTCCCGAAAGCTCTCGAACGGGGCGTCATCGCTCAAAAATGTATCCATCATAAATCGTGCACCCAGGCGGAAGCCGGTGATGAAAGTATCCAGCTCGGATTCGCCCATGAATTCCGCGTAGGCGTTACAGAAGCGGAGGAACAGTGTCTTATTCTCGCCGGCGAGTTGCTCGGTGAGCTTTTCCTCCAGGTCGTTCAGAGAGTCGGATGCTTTTTTCACAGGGCTCTTTGGGCAATAGCCGCGATCCTGCGGGTCGATGTTGCCAAAGTACAGCTCCTCAATGATATTCCTCCTCATTGTCCATCACTCCATTTCTGCAGCTCCCAAAGCCGGTCGATATGGCGGCGGGACTTGCGGAGGGTCGCGTTGTGCTCGTCCGTGGAGAGCCAGTCAATCAGATAGCACTTCGGGATCATGTACTTGTGCTGCAGCGCCAGGGCGTGGAGCTTTCCAAACCGAATCCACTCACAGACCGTATGGCGGTTGTAGCCGGTGAAGTCCACGACGGCGGTCACATCGATCACGTCCGGATAGGAGGCAAGCTTGCTTTCATAGTAGCGCCGGGTCTTCTGCGGATCGTTGGGGAGGGGCGGCTGAATGCGGATCTTGTAGGGCTTTACGTCCTCGTTTCCGTATTTGTACCAGCTGGTAGGTACGATGTATCGGCTGGGGTTGATCTCCCGGTTGATCATAAAGTCGATGATGTCGCGTTTCTTGATGGCGTAGCAGCGGGTTTTCTTCCCGGTGCAGACATGGGGGATCAGATTGAACTGCAGCAGATAGTGCGCTGTCCGCTTGCTGATATGACAGACCTTGCGCATTTGTTCCTTGTTCATGATTTCCGGGTATTGTTCGAGTTCCTTTGCATCGTATGTCATGGCGAAGCTCCTTTCTGTTATTGCGGTCCGAAAGGGGGCTTCATCGGCGCTGTCGGGGTCTCTGTTTTCTTGCCTGACATCTTGCAAACGCGCAAGAACGGCGGCGTTTTACGCAAGAACGCGGTTTTATTTGAACTCTGGGGCGGTTCAAATCGCCTCTGGCTGATACAGGTCAGAGTGTCCGAAACCCCTTGCGGTGCCTGGGTTTCCGGCTCTTAACAAAGCGGCCTGAAACGACCTCCCCCAGACGTGAATCTGCCAAAGACTTACAACACTCGAAATCAGGTAGACCGCAAGGTCTCGTGGGTTCGAATCCCACCGCCTCCGCCAAGAAAAAGCAGATCGCACCAAGGCGGTCATTTTCCTCAGAGGAAACCCGTCCTATGCTAAAAAATCTGATAATAACCGATTGTATATTTATTAACATTGTGTTATAATGCACTTTAATGACTTTCTCAGCTACAGAACGGGATCAAAGATGGAGTGTGGGTCATGAACATCAGAAGCGTCTTCTCCCTCATTTTCATAACGCTTTCTGTCGCCCTGGCGGTATGCGGACGTGTTGCCCTTCAGTCGAAAAAGGCCATTGGCAAGCCGTTGGGACGGATGCTGTATTCCCTCATCCCGCCGGTGCTTGGCAACCTGTTGATCGTCAGCGTCAGCACAAAGCTGCCCGCTGTCATTGGCTGCTATTTCTACTACATCGGTATTGACTTTACCGTGTTTTTCCTGCTGCACTACACCCTTGCCTACTGCAATATTTCCTGGGAAAGCCACAAGCTCAGGGGATTGGTCTCCTTCCTTCTGGTGATCGACGTGGTACAGCTTGCCGCCAATATCTTCCTCGGTCACGCCTTCGGCATGGAACGCATTGAACTGTCCGGGCGGGCTTATTATCGCATGGTGCCCTATCTTCCTCAGAATCTTCACCGGATGTTTGTATACGCCATGCTTGCCGCTTCCCTGACGATTCTTCTTTTGAAAATGCTCCACTCCTCCCGCATTTACTCCCGGCGATATGGAGTCATTTTCTTTTCCATGCTCGCCGTCATTCTCTGGTGTACCTTCTACGTTGTCTCCCGCACGCCGCTGGACCGCTCCATGATCGGTTATACTGCCTTTGGGTTGCTCTCCTTCTACTTCTCCCTGTATTACAGGCCTGTCAAGCTGCTCAACCGGATTTTGCTGGATATTTCCGCCGAGCTTCCCGATGCCCTGTTCTTCTTCGATGACACAGGGGAGTGCAACTGGGTGAACAATGAAGGTCGTCAGCTTTTGGAGATTCCCGGCAAGGATCTCAGCGAGGTAGCGCCAAAGCTTCAGCCCTTCTTTGAGGGAGGCGATGGTGGAGACAACTGGACATCTACGCTGGAGATGAATACGACCAAGGGTTGGAAGCACTACGTTCTGGAACGCAAAACCATTCGAGATGGGCGGGGCTATGTGGACGGCTCCTTCCTCAGCGTCCGTGACGACACACAGGCGCAGTTGAATCTGATGCAGGAGACATACCGGGCACAGCACGACGACCTGACAGGGCTTTATACCCGCCCCTATCTGTATGAGCGGATTCAAAAGAAGCTGGCAGAGCCTCATGACCAGCCCTATTGTCTGGTTTTCGCTAATGTAAGAAACTTTAAGCTGATTAACGACGTCTTTGGTGTCGAGTTCGGCGACGGCGTTTTGAAGCAGATCGCAGCCACCCTTCGGCGTTTCTTCCCTATGGACGGTGTCTATGGCCGCCTCTCAGGCGATACCTTCGGTATTCTGATCCCCCGCTCGCAATTCGACACCGAAATGATGGAGAAGAAACTGACCAACTTTACCGTCAGCACCGGAGATATGCCCTACCATGTGTTGATTCACATGGGCGTTTATGAGGTAACAGATCCGTCTCTGGTGGTCTCGGTGATGTTTGACCGAGCCCGGATTGCGGCCTCCGGGCTGCGCAACGATTTCCACACTCATGTCGCCTGGTACGATGAGAAGGTCCGGGAAAATATGCTCTGGGAGCAGCAGATCTCCGGTGATTTGGAGAACGCAATTTTGCAGCGTCAAATCGTCCCCTACTTACAGCCGCTGGTCAACGATAGTGGAAAAGTGGTGGGGGCTGAGGCGCTGGTGCGCTGGAACCATCCGGAGTTCGGCTTTCTTCCCCCGATCAAGTTCATTCCCATCTTTGAGCAGAACGGCATGATTGCGGAAGTAGACCGGTATATGTGGCGTTGCGCCTGTGAGCGGCTGCAGGAATGGAAGGACAATGATCTGTTTATCTCAGTCAATATCTCCCCGAAAGACTTCTACTTCATGGATGTGGCGGAGGAATTGAAGAATCTGGTGAAGGAGTTCCAGATTGAACCCTCCCGGCTTCGTCTGGAAATTACCGAGAGCGTCATGATTTCCGATGTGGAGAACAAGCTGAAACTGCTGGCGCATCTTCGTGAGGCAGGTTTTCTGGTGGAGATGGACGACTTTGGCAGCGGCTATTCCTCCCTCAATATGCTGAAGAATATGCCCATTGACCTGATTAAGATCGACATGGTGTTCCTGCGCAATTCGGATTTGGATGACAAGTCCAATAAGATTCTGCGGCACATCATCAGTATGTCCACCGATTTGAACATTGTTCCGCTGACCGAGGGTGTGGAGACGCAAAAGCAGTTCTCTGACCTCACCCTTATGGGCTGCAAGCTGTTTCAGGGCTATTTCTTCGCAAAGCCCATGTCTGTGGGAGACTTTGAGACACAATACGTCCGAGCGGCTTAGCTTTCCTGCGTTCGTTCCATATTTCCGATATGAAAGAGGCTGTCCAAAACGGACAGCCTCTTCTTTTGGTGTTATGTGGTTTGGGGTTGGGGGAGAAAGGCAAGGACCCTCATCCACCACCGCCTGCGGCGGCGGTCCCCCCTTTCCCCTTTGGGGGAAGGCTAAGGAAGGCTTTTAACCCACGAAGCTGACAGAGCAGGTGGTGGGGACGATGTTCACATAGCTCTTGCCCACGCCCAGCTTGAGGGGCTGACCGTCCATGGTGGTGAACTCGTACAGGCTGGTATCGGTGGCCCGCTTCCAGTTGATGGGAACGTACTTGCCGCCAAAGGCGAAGTAGCCGATGCCGCTGCCGGACATAGCCACGCTGATGCGGTTCTTGGAGTCGCCCTCGATGGGCTTCACCTCAGTCATGACAATCAGAACGTTTTTCACACTGACCTGCTTGTTTTCCGTCTCGTCCATGTAGGGCTCGCCGTACTCGGAGACCAGATAGCTGCCTGTGGCTTCGTCATACTGGAACTCGCCGGTTTTGTAACCGGAGAAGGGTACGGTAATCAGGTTTGCCACGCTGCCGTCGGCAGGGGTAGCGTCCTCCACAAAGGTGTTTCTGGTTGCAAAGCCTTCGTAATGCTCCAGACGCAGATTGCTGGTGGGCAGCCATGCGGCTAAGTCAGCGGCGGTGAAGTACATGGTATGCTCGGTGGCAACCTTCCGGGCAAGTCTGCCCTTGTCCCGCCAGAACAGGTGTGTGCCGCCGCCGCCCAGACGACCCAGCGCATCCACCTCAGTGACGCCCAGCTCCTCAATCAGGTCATAGGCTGCGCCGCTGCCGCCGGCGTGAACCAGAATACCGTCCATGCCAGCAACCAGATCCACATAATAGGGACGGGTGGAGCGGATGGTGCCCAGATTGCCCTGCACCTTGTCAAAGTCCTGATAGACCGCCAGCATACGAGTGATGCCGCCCTCTTCCAGAATCTCATAAATCACGTCAGCCTGACTGTTGCCGGACTGGGGCAGCGCCTGCTTGATGTTGTTCAGCATGACCATCACAGGACGCTTGTGGCTGATGTCCTCCTCTACCGGCTCGCCCGTGAGGGGGTTTGTATTTGCCCATGTGGGCTCAGGTTCCGGTTCCTCCACAGGCTCCACCTCTTCGAGGATGGACTCGTCAATGACGGAGGTAGGCTCGGGCGGTTCCTCCTCTACCACTTCCGGCTCTGGGGCGGGTTCTTCCTTTTTTGCGCAGGCACCGAGACTCAGCAGCATCATCAGCGCCAGAACAAATGCCAATACACGTTTCATACTGGATACCTCCAATGAAATTGTTCGCTCCTATTCTACCCTATCTTGTCAGTACAGTCAAGAAAGGACTCTTGTCAAAAGATTAAAATTTTAGTATAATAACACAAAAAAGTAACAGGAGGGGTTTGTATGCCCGTTGGATTTATTAAAACGCCTCTGGAAATCATGGAGTTGATCCTCTATATCTTAGCCCGTGTGGATGGACCCATTGACATGGGCAATTTGGCTGATCTGTCCATGTGCGATCAGGGGGTGGATTATTTTCAGTTTTCCGACGCTCTGGGAAAATTGGAGACAACCGGACATGTGGTGCAAAACGAAAAAGGGGAATATCTGATCACCGAGAAGGGCCGGGTCAACGGCAAGACCACTGAGGAGGAGCTGCCCTATTCCGTCCGGGTGCGCTGTGACCGGAATACGGCTGCACACAATCGCAAGGTGCAGCGGGAGCGTCAGGTTCGCAGCAGTATCAAGGCCAGAGAGGACGGCTCCGGATATACGGTGCAGATGATTCTGGACGATGAGAGCGGCAATGTGATGACGCTGGAGCTGATTGCGCCGGATCAGGTGCAGGCAGATTTGATCAGCCAGCATTTTCAGGCGCAGCCCGGTCGTCTGTTCAATGTGATTTTGGACGAGTTGCTCCGGGAGGATCAGGAATAACCCACGGATTTTTTCCCCTGTTGCCAGCAAATCCGGGCAAAATGTCGTCAATCTGTCCAATTTGGGTGGTTCCATTCCCTGTGTCAGGTAAAAAATCAATGAAATGTTGTCAAAACAGTTGCATTTGTCCTTCGGAGTTACTATAATATGGACAGTCTCCGATGAACAAGCCTGTCCGGAGGCGCAGAATTACGTTTTGAATGTCATTTTTATGATTGCAAAGGAGTATGTATTATGAAGAAAGTCATTGCTAAGGTGGAGTACGATACCGAGAACGCCACCCTGATTAAGAAGCACACCTGCGGCGAGTTCGGTGATCCCGCCGGCTACGAGGAGTCCCTGTTCCAGACCCCCGACGGCAAGTATTTCGTGTATACCGTGGGCGGCCCTGATTCTCCCTATGCCACCGAGAACATCTCCCGCATCGCCAAAAACAAGGTTGACGCCTGGGTTGCTGAGCACTAATCCCATCACATCCTCCCGGTTTCGGGAGGATGTTTTTTCCGTAGTGTTCCCCTGTTCTTTTCGTCAAAAAACGTCCCCCGGCTCAATGAGCCGGGGGACGTTTGCTGTTGCGTGCAATGATTATGCCTTTTTGCAGTATTTAAAGCTGATCCAGCCCTTGCTGGTCTTGCCCCAGGTCACGCCACGGCTGTCCTTCTGAGCGGCGGTGACGGTGACCACAGCGCCCTTTTTCAGCCAGCCCACCGCCTTGGCGTTGATGTTGGGAGACTGACGGATGGTCAGAGAGTCGCTGGTGACCTTCACCTTATAGGACTTGAAGGTATCCACCTTCTTGGCATCCTCCATGGAGATCCAGCCCTTGCCATTGGCCAGCTTCGCCCATGTCACGTCACGGCTGTCCTTCTGGGCGGCAACCACATCCACCACGGCACCCTTCTTCAGGGTGGTGACCGTCTTGGCACTGATGCTGGCAAACTGACGGGTGGTGGTCTTGGCGGCGGTTACCTGAACCTTGACTTTGATAGTTTTGGCAGTCTGGATGAAGTCCAGATTGATCCAGCCATTGGCCTCCTTCACCTTGCCCCAGACGATGTTGCGGGAGTCCTTCTTCTCGTCGATGATGGTGACCTTGGTGTTCTGCTTGAGTACCTTGACCACCTTGCTGGTGTTGTCAGCGTTCTTGCGGACGTTCAGGCTGGGAACGTTGATCTTGCCGGTGTAGTTCACCTTGGTGATCTTCTGGGTGTAGTTGAGGTTAATCCAGCCCTTGGAGGTCTTGCCCCAGGTGGTGGTGCTGTTGACCTTTTTCTCGTCCGTAATGGTGACGGTGTTGCCCTTTTTCAGGACAGCGGTGATCTTCGCCTTGGCGCTGGCGCTCTGGCGGACGTTCAGAGAATATGCGGTGACCTTCACATTGTACGCCTTAATGGACGCACTGGATGCGCTGGATGCGCTGGTGGAAGCGGGAACCGATACCGCCTGTGCGCTCTGGATCACGCCGGGGGTGGCAATGATGGTCAGCGCTGCAAGCATGCCCGCAGCCATTCTTTTCAGTTTCATGATCTTACTTCCTTTCTCCATGCTGACAACAGGTTTCTTTATGACTCAGTTTACACCAAAGCCTTATGAATGGCAAGCACTATCATAAAACATTAAGAAACAAATTAAGATTATTTTCCACGTTATCCCACCAGACAGAACAGCACCATAATATAGTGGCAGGCAGTGCCAGCCAGCACAAACAGGTGAAACAGCTCATGGGCGCCAAAGCCGGGGAAGCGCCGCTCCAAGCCCGGCAGCTTCAGGGCATAAATTACCCCGCCTACGGTGTACAGTACGCCCCCAAGCACCAGCCAGCCAAGGGCGATGGGGGTCATGGTTTGAAGCATCTGGGGCAGCGCAGTCGCCGACAGCCAGCCCATGGCGATATAAATACAGGAGGAGAGCCACTTGGGGCAGTTCACCCAGAGCATGGTAAACAAAATGCCAGCCGCACCGATCAGGCTCACCAGTCCTGCCAGCATTTTCCCCCCTGCGTTCCACAGGGCAAAGACGCACACCGGCAGGTAGGATCCTACGATCAACAGGTAGATCATAGAGTGATCCAGACGCTTCAGGCGGAGATAGATATGCTCCGGGACATGGAAGGTGTGGTAGGCAGTGCTTGCGCCGTACAGGGCAATGGCTCCCGCCATAAAGGCACAGAGACTGAGCATTTGAGGCAGGCTGCACCCGGTCACCGCCGCCCGCACCATCAGCGGGAAGGTTGCGGCAATGGAGACCAGAAAGCCCACAAAATGGCTCAGGGCGCTGTAATGGTCCCGGGCACGGAAGGTCATTGTCTGAGAAAGATCCAGAGGATGCTTCATATCTTGTCACTCCTTAAAACCATGTTATCTAGTATTTGATATTATATTATATCGTTTCATTCCTCTTGTCAACTGTTTTTCGCGTTGTTGACAAATCGTTCATTTTTGGTATACTGGCAGGATGAAGGAGGCGAAAGCCATGGATCAACTGGATTTGCTGCGTTCCTATCGCTGTCCGGACTATGAGGCGTTTCCCTCGGTGCCGCTGTACAAGGATCAGGTGCTGGTCTTTCTGAACCAGGCTCTGGCACCCCTGTGGCCGGAGGGGGAAACACCTTTGACCTCTGCCATGATTAACAACTATGTGAAGCTGAAGGTGCTCTCTCCCCCGGAGCACAAAAAGTACAGCCGGGATCAGGTGGTCTGCCTGTATCTGATTTTGCTGTTTAAGCAGGTGCTGACCATGGAGGAAATCCGCACCCTGCTGGCGCTGGAATTTCCCGCCGGGCAGGTGGCGCAGGGCTACCAGGTGTTTGTCCGGCTGTTGGAGCAGGAGCTGAACCAATTGGAGCAGCCGGTGCTGCCCGAGGCTGCCGAGCATCCCCTGATGACCGGGGTGACAAGGGCATTTGTATGCAGGCGGTATGCCTCTGTGCTGCTCTCTCAGCATACCCTTCCAGAATAGTTTACCCAATCTTCATCTTTTTGCCATTGGCAGAAGGCAAAAAGAATGCTATGATAGCCCATGGAATCTTATTATTTCAGAAAGGAAGTGACGTCCCGTTCAGGGATTACCATGAAAAAGACAATTTCACTGGTGCTGGCGCTGTGTATGCTGTTGGCTCTTGCCCTGCCCGCCTTTGCCACAGACACCACCACCGCTTCCCCCAAGGGGTATTTGGTGCTTGGCGCTGATCTCACCACCGAACAGCAGAAAAAGGTGCTGGATATTTTCGGCGTGGAGCATGTGGAGGAATACTCCGTCTCCTACGCCACCAATCAGCAGGAGCATGAGGCCTTTGACGACTATCTCTCTGCCTCGGTGATTGGCAGCCACGCTGTTTCCTCCATCCTGCTGGTGCCCCGTGAGGAAGGCTCCGGTATTCACATCCAGACCACCAACATCACCTATGTCACCAAGGAGATGTACCAGAGCGCACTGATTACCGCCGGGGCACGGGATGTGGACGTGTATGTGGCCGCCCCCTTTGAGGTATCCGGCACCGCCGCTCTGCTGGGCGCTATGAACGGCTACGGGCAGATGACCGGCAAGAAGGTGGACGCCACCACTGCCGACGCCGCTGTGGACGAGCTGGTGACCACCGGTGCCGTTGCCGACGCACTGGGAGACAAAGAGACCGCCGTGGAGCTGCTGGCACTGCTGAAGCAGTATCTGGCAGAGCACGGGGACGAAATCAGCGATGAGGAGCTGGACGACGCCATCGACCGGATCTGCGTGGAGCTGAAAATCACACTGGACGACGATATGAAGGCGCAGATTATCAGCCTGCTGCGCAAGCTGCAAAAAACCGACATCGACATGGATGCGTTTAAGGAGCAGGCAGGTGCCCTCTACGACCGGATCAGCGGTTTGGTGGGGCTGTTCGGCGGTATGCCCAAGGCGGACAGTCAGGGCGTGAGCGGGTTTATCTCCAATCTGTTTGCCGGGATCGCCAACTGGTTGATGGGGCTTCTCAACGGAAACAAGTAAACGAGTACAAAAAATGTGTGCGGAAGCAGGTTCCGCACACATTTTTATTTTGCATTGCCCCGCATAAGATAGGTTGCCCCAAAGCAGATGGCGCAGATCAGGGTGATGGACGCCCCTGCCGAGGCGCCGATGTAATAGCTCATCATCAGCCCCGCCACGCCGGAGATTACGGCGCTGAGCAGAGAGAACAGGGTATAGCGCCGCAGGTTGCCCGCCACATTGCGGGCAGCCGCTCCGGGCAGCACCAGCAGGGAGTTGATGACCAGCAGCCCCACCCAGGTCATGGTCAGGGTGACCACCACCGCCACGGCGCAGTTGAACAGGGCCTCCATCCGCCAGAGCTGGATGCCACGGCTGCGGGCAAGGGCGGGATGAACCGCAGAGAGGGTGAGCTGATTCAGGGACAGGAACCACAAAACCACCACCAGTGCCAGAATCAGCGCCAACAGGGCGATTTTCCCCGGTGTGACCGAGAGGATATCTCCCACCAGCAGGGTGTTGAACTTGGTAAAGCTGCGCCCGCCCAGTGTGGACAGAAAGATGCCCAGCGCCACCGCCGTGGAGGAAAAGACACCGATCACCGTATCGCTGGCCAGCCGGGTGCGCTCCCGCACCCAGGTGAACAGCAGGGCAAAGCAGATCGCCAGTGCCACGGCGCACCAACTGGGGTCGGAAAAGCCCGCCAACGTGCCTGCGGCAATGCCGGTAAAGGCGGAGTGTCCCAGCGCATCGGAGAAAAAGCTCATCCGCTTTTCCACCACCATGGTGGACAGCAGGCCAAACAGCGGGGAGATGACCAGCACCGCCAGCAGGGCGTTTTTCATAAACAGCATCCTGCCCGGCTCCGCCCACGCAAAGGGCAGCAGGTCAACAAGAGCATACCAGATTCTCATGCCTGCGCCCCTCCTTTCCCGGTGCCGAACAGCTGGGTAAACGCCGGGGAGTGGAGCACCACCTGAGCGTTTCCGGCGGCGAGAATCCGCTTTTGCAGCAGAATCACCTTGTCCACCCGGTTCAGGGTTTGGAAGTCATGGGTGGAGATCAGGATGGACAGGTCAAATTCCTCCCGAATCTGATCCAGCAGATTCAAAAGCTGCTGCTCTCCCTCCATGTCCACGCCGCTCATGGGCTCATCCAGAATCAACAGGTTGGGCAGCGGCTCCAGCGCCATGGCCAGCAGCACCCGCTGCACCTCTCCCCCGGAGAGGGTGCCCACCCGGCGGTCGATCAATTCCTCTCCGTTGACCCGTTTCAGACTGTCCAGCACCTTATTTCTTTGAGATTTGGACACTGGCAGAAAGGCAGGGCGGCGGGTGGTAGCGGTGAGGAACAAATCCAGCACGCTCACCGGGTCTCCGGGGTCAAAGCCGGGATTTTGGGGCACATAACCGATGCGGGGCTTCTGTCTGCCCCGTTCGGCGGATTCAAAGGTGATTTTCCCCTGATAGGGCATCAGCCCCAGAATGGACTTGAACAGGGAGCTTTTCCCCGCTCCGTTGGGGCCAATGAGGGCAATCAGCTCTCCGCAGTGGAGGTGAAAGCTCACATCGTCCAGAATCAAATCCTCTTCCAGCTTCACGGTGAGGTGTTCCAGCCGCAGACAGCAGCGCCCGTCACAGCCCCGGTGACAGTCCAGATGTCGTTTTGGTATCATCGGTACGCCTCCCAAATGGTCTCCACGTTCTGTTCCAGCGCCTGTTCATAGGCTTCCACGGTGTCCCCGGTGTGTCCGCTCATCACCATGCTCAGAGGATAGGAGGAAATGCCGCACTCTGCGCAGATAATCCGGGCGGCGTTGCCTGAGCCGTTTACCTCGGTGAACACGGCGGGCAGCCCCTCCCCTTCCACGATTTCAATGGTCTCCCCCAGGGCTTTGGCAGAGGCTTCCGCCCCTTCCTCCTCCTCAATGGCGGCGGCAATGTGGACACCCATACTCTGGGCGAAATAGGCAAATCCGTCGTGGAAGGTAATCATGTCAATCCCCCGGATGCCCTGTCCCGCTTCGCTGTCCCGCAATTGCGCCCCAAAGCGTTCCAGCTCCCGGGCGGTTTCCTCGCCCCGGCTCCGGTACTGCTCCCCGTGGGCGCTGTCCATCCCGGCAAGACCCTCCGCCAGATTGCGGGCCATTTGGGCGTAGTTGTCCGGGTCCATCCAGATGTGGGGGTCGGCGCCGTCATGGTGGTGGCCCTCGTCGTGGTGGTCTTCTTCGTGATGGTGGTCGTCCTCCCCGGACTCCAAAAGGGGGATATCCTCGTCGCAGTGGATGACCTGTTTCCCGTGGAGGGCATCCCCCAGAAAGTCCTCCAGACCTGCCCCGTTGATGGCAACCACGTCCGCTTCTTCGATGGTCTTCATGTCCGAGACAGTGAGGGCGTAGTCGTGGAGGCAGGACACCTGCTGATTGACCACCAGCTTTACCTCCACCCCGTCCACATCTCCGGCGATGGAATTTGCCAGCAGATACACCGGATAGGTGGTGCAGGCCACAGTAAACCCCTCTGTCTGCTGCGCTCCACATCCGGAGAGCAGGAGCAGCAGCGCCAGAAGGGGGAATAATCGTCTCATGGGTTTGCTCCTTCCGTTTGGGTCACGGGTGGCAGTATAGCATAGCCGGTTTGCCCTGTCAAACCTTTGATTTTCTCCACATTTGAACACCTATTCATAACAATAGAGGAGACGGCGAACCGTCTCCTGGTCAATTCGCAGACAAAGGCCTCCAGCCTTTGTCTGCGAATTTGGCAGCCTGCTGCAGCGCACGGATTTTGTACCAAAAACCGCACGTTTGCAGGCTGAGAGGTATTTTTTGCCCGGTACACGCCCGTGCAAAAAATGAGTTAGACGCTCTTCCACCCTTCGGGCGGAACTCTGCGAGGCTTTATTTACAGCCTAAAACAGGAGACGGAAAACCGTCTCCTGATTATGAGTTCTATCAGCCCTGAATCACCTTGGACAGGGGCTTGTAAATCAGAAAGCAAACCAGCACATCCAACAGCCCCTTCACCAGCGTAAAAGGGGCATTAAAAATCAACAGGCACTCCAGCAGGCTGTTGACGCTGGGGAGGATTGCCTGATAGGCGGCGATGATGTTCTCCATGCCGCCAAACACCGAGGCGTAGAAGGGATAGGTGACAAAGAAGTTCATGGGTACGGAGACCACTGCCATGGCGGCAGCGCCTGCCAGTGAGGCGATCAGCGCCCCCCGTCTGGTGTGGATGCGGCGGTAAATCACCCCCGCCACTGCCACAAAGGCAGCGCCCAGTACAAAGTTGCACAGCTCTCCGATTCCGGCGGAGGTGGTGCCCTTAAAGACGATGTGCAGCAGGTTTTTCAGCAGCTCGATCACGACCCCAAAGACAGGACCAAGAGAAAAGGCTCCGATCAGCGCAGGCAGGTCGGATAGATCCATCTTCACGAAGGATGGGATAATCATGGGCAGAGAAATCTCCACGAACATAAGCAGGAATGCCACGGCGGAGAGCATGGCGGTAACGGTGAGCTTGCGGGTTCTTGCGATGGTTTTGGATGCGGACATAAAAATAACTTCCTTTCCGGGTTTGCCCCATAGCTTTGAACGCCTGTATCCTACGTCCACAGGCGTGAAGCCGGGAAACCTCTGAAAAGAAAGTCCCTTCTCACACATCTTCTTCCATCCAGACTATACTGTCGGTATCGGAATCACACCGATTCAACCCGTAGGCTCGCGGACTTGACGGAAAACCGTATCACCGCCGGTCGGGAATCACACCCTGCCCTGAAGACGTTTATGCAGTTGTTCTGATACCATTATAGTAATTCTGTCAGGAATTGCAACCCCTTCTCCGTTTTTTCTTGCATTCAGCCCTGGGTTCTGCTATGATAATAAAACAAATGTTCTATTTGAGGTGTGCTATGGCTCTGGATGAGAAAACCTGCTGCTTTACCGGGCATCGTCCCAAACGGGTGCCGTGGCTGGGCGAAAGCAATGACCCACGCTATGTCGCCCTCCGCTCCGCCCTCTGGGAGCGCATCACAGAAAGCTATCATCAGGGATACACCCGTTTTCTCTCCGGCATGGCGCAAGGGGTGGATTTGATGGCGGCGGAGCTGGTGCTGCGGCTGGGGGAGACAGAGCCGGAGGTGACTCTGGTTCCGGTAATTCCCTACCCCGGTCAGGCCTCCCACTGGCGGCGAGAGGAGCGAGAGCGGTATCAGGCGGTGCTGCGTGCCTGCGGCGGAGAGATGGTGGTGGTCTCCCCAGCCTATTCCAAGTCCTGCTTTTTTCTGCGAAACCGTTATCTGGTGGATCATTCCGCCAAGATCATCGGGGTCTACGACGGCATTCCTTCCGGCGGAACCCATCAGACGCTGGACTACGCCCGGCAGCGAGGGCTGGAAATGGAACTGCTCTACATTCAGGAATAGAACAGCGGAATGGCTTCCCTTGGGAGGTCATTCCGCTGTTTGTTTTCGGCTGTCACAGCCATGTATCTTCGATTTCGTCCTTTTTGCCCCGGGTCATCAGCCCCTGAAAGGCTTCGTTGATGTCCTGCCCCTCGTACATCACCCGGTAGGCGGCCTCGGTGATGGGCATTTCTACCCCCACCTTGTGGGCCAATGCCCGGGCGGAAGCGGCAGCGTAGTAGCCCTCTACCACAGCGCCGCCCATTTCCTCCATGGCCTGCTGAATGGTCTTGCCCTGTCCCATGAGGATACCGGCACGGTGGTTGCGGGAGTTCATGGAGGTACAGGTGACAATCAAGTCGCCTACCCCAGCCAGCCCGGCGAAGGTGGACTGTTTGCCGCCCAAAGCCATGCCAAGGCGGGCAATTTCGGTGAGTCCACGGGTCATGAGCATGGCACGGGTATTGTCCCCAAAGCCCATGCCGTCAATGACGCCGGCGCACACGGCGATGACGTTTTTCAGGGCTGCGCCGATTTCCACACCCACCACATCCGGGGAGGCGTACACCCGCAGCCGGGGGCTCATAAACAGATCCTGCACCACATGGGCGGCCATGCGGTTTTCGCTGGCAGCCACAATGGCGGAGGGGATTCCCCTGCCCACCTCTTCCGCATGGGTGGGGCCGCACAGCACCACAATGGGGCACTTGTCCCCCACCTCGTCGGCGATCACCTGGCTGAGGCGGAAGGAGGTGTCCTTCTCAATGCCCTTGCCTACGCTCACCAGAATGGTGCCCTGCTTCACCAGCGGCGCCAGCTTTTGGGCGGTGGAGCGGACAGCAAAGGAGGGGGTAGCCAGCACCACCACGTCACTCTGAGCGGCGCAGCTGATGTCCGCCGTGAGGTTCAGCTCCTCCGGCAGGGGCACGCCCTTGAGCATGGGGTTCTCGTGCAGCTCCTTTAAGCGGTCGGATTCCTCCTGAAAGAAGGACCACAGAGTGACTTGATTTCCGTTTTCCAGCAGCACCAGCGCAAGGGCGGTCCCCCATGCACCGCTGCCCAAAACTGTCACATTCATCTCAACAACCTCCTGATGGTCAATGGAATTTCAGTTTGTTTTCCTCGCCTCTGGCAATACGCTTGGCATTGTCCTTGTGGCGGTAGACGATCAAAAAGGCGGCAATCACTGCCAGCACCACCACGGCGGCATTGTGATAAAGCACGCCGCAGGCGATGGGAAACAGGACAGATGCCACCATGGACCCCAGAGACACCATTCTGGTAATGGCAACCAGCACAGCGAATACACCCAGACACAGCACGGCGATGCGCCAGTCCATGCAGCAGATAATGCCTGCCCCACACAGCACGCCCTTGCCCCCTCGAAAGCCGAACATACAGGGGAAGGAGTGTCCCAGCATGGCGAAGATGCCGCCCCACAGCTTGCCAAGGGCGGTCATGGCGGCATCGTTTCCGCCAAAGACCACGCTGCCAATGAGCCAGCCGCCCAGAAGACAGGAGATAATCGCCTTGGCAAGGTCGCCCAGAATCACCCAGATCACCAGCTTTTTGCCGAACACCCGGTAAAAGTTGGTGAGTCCGGCGTTTCCGCTGCCGTGGTAGCGAATGTCATCCTTGAGGAAATATTTGGAGATAATCAGCGCCGTATTGCAGCAGCCCAGAAGATAGGCAGCCAATGCCACTGTGGCAAAGGCGGGAAGGGATGCGGAATTCACGATCATATCACTTGTCCTCCTTGTCGCCCTTTTGCCGGATGGTGATTTTGATGGGAGTTCCCTCCAGACCGAAGGTATTGCGGATCTGATTTTCCAGATACCGCTGATAGGAGAAATGGAACAGCCGGGCATCGTTGCAGAAGATGATAAAATGAGGGGGCTGGATACCCACCTGGGTCATATAGTAAATCTTCAGCCGTCTGCCCTTGTCGGTGGGAGGCTGCACCCGGTTGGTGGCATCTGCCAGCACGCTGTTCAGCGTGCCGGTACGGATGCGGAGCATGGACATCTCCCGAACGGCGTTGATACGCTCAAAGAGCTTGTTCACCCGCTGCCCGGTGAGGGCGGAGATAAACAGCACCGGGGCGTAGGGCATGAAGGCAAAGCCCTCCTGCACCTGACGGCGCATTTTGTCCATGGTCTTGTCGTCCTTCTCTACTGCGTCCCATTTGTTCACCACAATGATGGAGGCTTTGCCCGCCTCGTGGGCCATGCCAGCCACCTTGGTATCCTGCTCGGTGACGCCCTCGTTGGCATCAATCAGAATCAGGCACACGTCCGCCCGGTCAATGGCCATGGTGGCACGCAGAACGGAGAACTGCTCCACCCGGTCGTTCACCTTGCTCTTGCGGCGCATTCCGGCGGTATCGATGAAGCAGTATTTACCGTGCTCGTTTTCAAACAGGGAGTCCACCGCGTCCCGGGTGGTACCAGCCATATTGGAGACGATCACCCGTTCCTCTCCCAGAATCCGGTTGACCAGAGAGGATTTGCCCACATTGGGCTTGCCGATGATGGCAACCTTGATGACATCCTCTTCCTCCTGCTCCTCCCCTTTCTCAGGGAACTCCCGGATGCAGGCGTCCAGCAGGTCGTCTACCCCCAAGCCGTGGACTGCGGAGATGGGGATGGGGTCGCCCAGACCCAGATTGTAGAACTCGTACACGTCCGGGTCCACATGCCCCGGCTTGTCCGACTTGTTCACCGCCAGCACCACTGGCTTGCCGCAGCGCTGGAGCATAGACGCCACATCCAGATCCGCCGCCGTCACGCCGGTCTGCAAATCGCACACCAGCACGATCACCGTGGCGTGGTCAATGGCGATTTCCGCCTGCGCACGCATGAAGCGGAGGATTTCGCTGTCTGTGTTGGGCTCAATGCCGCCGGTGTCGATGATGGTAAAGCTGTGTCCCAGCCACTCGCAGTCAGCGTAGAGCCGGTCACGGGTGACACCGGGGGTGTCCTCTACAATGGACAGCCGCTGCCCTGCCAGACGGTTGAACAGCATGCTCTTGCCCACGTTGGGTCTGCCCACAATGGCTACCATTGGTTTCATATCAATCACTCCTTTCCGGAGATTTGTTCTTATTATTTGCGGTTACCCGGCTATTATAGTCCGCAAAAGGGTAAAAGTAAAGAGCCTGCTGCAGACAGGCTCCTACTCATGCAGGGCGGAATTACTTCGCCTCTGCGTCCTTGGCATAGCTGCGACCATTGTACTTGCCGCAGGAGGGGCAGATCCGGTGGGGCAGGCGGTACGCGCCGCACTCGCACTTGATCAGACCGGGAACCTCCAGCTTCCAGTTGGCACGGCGCTTGTCGCGTCTGGCCTTGGAGACTTTGCTCTTAGGGACTGCCATCTATGACACCTCCTCATTGTCCTTTCGGATCTTGATTACTGCTCTTGTTTTCTCACTCCAGCAGAGACGCCAGCGCAGAGAAACGGGGGTCTATGTCGGGCTTGCACTTGCAGGGTTCTGTATTCAGATCAACACCGCAACCGGGGCAAATCCCCTTGCAGTCTTCCCGACACAGATTTTTGGTGTCCATTTCCAGAACATATTCCTCGGTGAGTACCTCGCCTACATCCAGAACGGAGCCATCCAGCAGAATGATGTCATCATCCTCTTGGTCCTGCAGCTCGGTGGCCAGCATACGCTGTACGCTGACAGTCTTGACACGCTGGAAGGGCCTGCCGCAGCTGTCACAGCGCAGATGCAGATTACTGCTCATCTCCGCCTCCAACAGCAGAAGTCCCGCCCGGTTGACTACCTTCCCCTGAACATGAACCGGCTCTTCAATGGGCTTGTCCCCATAGAATTCCAGATCGGAGAGATCCAGATCGAAGGTAAATTCCTTGACAGCACCCGGTACATGGATGATGTCACGCAAATCAAGACGCATAGCACACCTCACATAACGACACAACTGTGATTATAGTCCACCCATTTCCCGGTGTCAAGCCTTTTTTCCCGTTCTTGGAAAGTATTTTCACTTTCCACCCCGTATCCCTTGTAAATGAGTTTTTCCATTTTGTAACTGTGCAGCCGGATAAAAAGCTGTTATAATAATGCCGCAGCAAACGATGCCCGGTGTGAAGTGAGTAATGCTCTGACGGGTATCGTCTTCAAAGCGCAAATCATGCAAGGTAGGGGAATATCATGCGGCAATTTGAGATTGGCGCCAACGACGCCGGGCAGCGTTTGGACCGTTGGCTGGGCAAGACCCTGCCGCTGCTGCCCGCCCCTCTGGCTCAGAAGTATATCCGGCTCAAGCGGGTCAAGCTGAACGGAAAGGGCGCCAAACGGGACACCCGGCTGGAAAAGGGGGATATCCTCTCCCTATATATCAACGACGAGTTTTTCGATACTCCCAGCGAGGAAAACGCCTTTCTCACCATCGCCAATCCCAAGCTGGACATT
The DNA here is from genome assembly GCA_000421005.1 of Clostridiales bacterium NK3B98. GTDB lineage: Bacteria > Bacillota > Clostridia > Oscillospirales > Oscillospiraceae > Onthomonas. The sequence goes on along the minus strand of ATWA01000005.1, from coordinate 55,751 downwards.
CTCTACGAGGACGAGCATCTGCTTCTGGTGAACAAGCCCGCCGGGCAGGTGGTTCACGCCGACGAGAGCGGCAGCGTCAACACCTTAATCAACCATATCCTCGCCTATCTCTATCAGAAACGGGAGTGGAACCCCCGCTGGGAACACGCCTTCACCCCTGCCCTTTGCAATCGGATTGACCGAAACACCTCCGGAATTGTCATTGCCGCAAAGACCGCCGAGGCGCTGCGGGTGATGAACCAGAAGATTCGGGATCGGGAGATGGAGAAGCGGTATCTCTGCGTCACCGTTGGCGTTCCCCGCCCCCCATCCGGGACGCTGGAATGCGTGCTGCTCCGGGATGAGCGTCAGAAGCAGGTACAGGTTTACCACAAGAGCGTCCCCGGCGGCAGAACAGCCATTACCCGATACAGGACGCTGGCAAAAGAGGGAGAGCTGGCGCTGGTGGAGTGTGAGCTGGTCACCGGGCGCACCCATCAGATTCGCGCCTCCTTTGCGGACATCGGCTGTCCGCTGCTGGGAGATGGAAAATACGGCTCAGAGCGGGTCAACCGCAGTTACCATCGCCGTCAGCAGGCGCTCTGCTCCTGGTCGCTGCGCTTCTGCTTCACCACCGATGCCGGTGCGCTGAACGATCTCAACGGAAGAAGCTGGCAGGTGCCGGAGGTGGAATTTGTGCAGCAGTACTTCCCCCGCTTTTCTATTTCTGAACGCAGAGGGGAGGGGGCAGAGTGAGACACAAGATGACCCTTGTACTATGTGCGCTGCTGGTGGTGCTGGTTCTGGCGTGTCTTTTGATGCTGGCTCACCTGAGGCGGTTTCATGAGGATCTGGTCACGGTATACAGTGTGGGGGATATGGTGAATCCTGCGCTGTTGGAGGAGTTTCAGAAGAAAACCCACATCCGGGTGACCTATTGCCGTCTGGACGAGGCAGTGGATCATCCTCTGTCGCTCTCTGACTGCGACCTGCTTCTGGGAGAGCTTCCACTGTTGGAGCTGATGGATCAGTATGACCAGCTCATGACACCTGATCCGGAATCGTTACAGCCGCCTCAGAATCTGGCGGCGTCCTACCGTGGGGCAGCAGAGCGGGGCACCTCCGGCAAAGCGGTTCCCGCCCTGTGGACTACCATGGGGCTGCTTCACGACTCCGCCGCATCCGGTGTGCAGGTGACCAGTTGGAACGATTTGTTCGACCCCGGCTATCCCGGAACCGTGATGCTCAACGGCAGCGTACAAAAGTCCCTCTCCTGCGCCATGATGGCCGTTCACGGAGACATCACCTCCCCTTCCCCTGAGCAGCAGCTTCACGCCGCTCTGGCGCTGATGCGGCTGGAACGTACGGCGCTGGTATCCCGTTCTGTGGGCAGTCTTGACGCCGCTTTCCGTTCCGGGGCTGCCACCCTTGCCCCCTGTTACGCCGGGCAGGCAATTGAGCTGATGAACGATATGCCTGACCTCAGCTTTGTGCGCCCCACCGAGGGAAGCTGGCAAACCCTGCTGGCTTACGCCATTCCCAGCAGTGCCGCTCATCCACGTCCGGCGGTTAAGCTGATGAACTATCTGTGCCGCACGGAAAACATGGCAAAAAACGCCGCTTACAGCGGGTGGTCTACTCCGTCTCTGGCTGCCTTCCGGATGCTGAGCAAAAGCTGGCAGCGCAACCCGCTGGCTTACAGCCGCTCCGGGCTTGCCCGATTGAACATGCCCCCTTTGCTGGAATACCATCGGCAGATGGGCGCCTACCTCTTCCCATAAAAACCCGGTTGAACGGAGGTGAAATGCCACCCCGTCAGCCGGGTTTCTGTTATTGCGATAGATTGTCCAATTGCGGGAGCATCCGTCGGGCAAGTGCGAAAATACCCACGCCCAGCGCGCCTCCCGCAAAGTTCAGGAGAAGATCATCCACGTCCACGCTTCTGCCAATGAAAAGCTGCACCGATTCGATGGTCACCGTCAGCAGCAGGCACATGGCAAAAGCAAGACCCGTACGGCGGAACCGTTTCCACAGCAGGGGCAGGGCAAAGCCATAGGGCAGGAACATCACCACGTTGCCTGCCAGATTCACCGCCTGCGTCTCCCGGTCGCTGTACAGCCAGATGGTACGGATGGTGTAAAAGGGTCTCAGGTTGATGCCCTCCCCTTTTTGCACACGCGCAAGGGCAAGGCGGAGCATCTCCATGGGTGGTCCCCAAGTTCCCTTCCACGCCAGAGCCAGCAGGGAGGCGAGGTACACCACAAACAGCGCCAGCACCGTTTCTCTCTGCCACTGGGCGGCCTTGGGCCGGCGCAGCACCAGCCACAACGGGAGGACAAACAGCATACCCGCCCCGAAGCGGAGCAGGAAGAAAACAATCGTCATTTCCGACCAGCCAAATTTGCCCTGGCTGCGGCGAGGGTGTTTTCCAGCAGCATCAGCCGGGTCATGGGTCCGCAGCCCCCCGGCACCGGGGTAATCCAACCCGCTTTTTCCGCCACAGGGGCAAAGTCCACGTCGCCGCACAGCTTGCCCTCCGAGTTGCGGTTCATAGCTACGTCAATCACCGCCGCTCCCGGCTTGACCATGTCGGCGGTAATCAGCCCCACCTTGCCCACGGCGCTGACCAGAATATCCGCCTCCCGGGTCAGCTCGGCCAAATTGGGGGTGCGGGAGTGGCAGATGGTGACGGTGCCATGACGGTGGAGCAGCAGCATGGCCATGGGCTTGCCCACAATATTGGAGCGTCCCACCACCACGCAGCGTTTGCCTGCCGGGTCGATGCCGTATTCGTCCAGCATGGCCATCACCCCTGCGGGAGTACAGGGCAGGAAGGTATAGTCCCCAATCATAATACGCCCCACATTGTAGGGATGGAAGGCGTCCACGTCCTTGCGGGGGTCAATGGAGAGCAGCACCTCCTGCTGGTCATAGTCATACCCCTGAGGCAGGGGGAGCTGGCAGAGGATGCCGTCCACCCGGTCATCCCGGTTCAGCTCGTCAATCAGTTGCAGCAACGCTTTCTGTCCGGTTTGGGCGGGGAGGGCAAACTCCTGGGAGTAGATGCCGCACTGGGCGCAGTCCCGCTCCTTGTTGGTGACGTACACCCGGGAGGCAGGGTCATTGCCCACCAGAATCACCGCCAACCCCGGCCGGCGGTCAAGAGCGGCAATTTCTTTGGCCAGCTCCCCTTTTCGTTTTGCCGCAAGGGCTTTTCCGTCCATGATAATGGCTGACATAGGCTCACTCCTTTTCTGTTTTCTCCGCCGCCCGCTGCACATAGAGGGGGCGGGGATTTTGTTTTTGTCTGCGCAGACAGAGCAGAATCGCCGTCAGTGCGCCCAATGCGGACAGTCCCGCCAAAAGCTGGGAGACACGGATGCCGGTGGAAAAGAGATAGAGGGAATCGGCACGCAAGCCCTCAATCCAGACCCGTCCAAGTCCGTACCAGAGCACATAGCTGGCAAAAATCTGTCCGTCGAACTTCCGCCGGGGGCGAACCACAAACCACAGCAGGCACAAGCCCACGGCGTTCCAGAGGGACTCATACAGGAAGGTGGGATGTACCTCAGTATAGACCCCTGACACGGTGATGCCCATTCTCCACAGGGCGGAGCAGGCTCCGCCGTAGGCCTCCTGATTGACAAAGTTGCCCCATCTGCCAATGCTCTGACCGATGAGCAGGCCGTAAGCGGCGGTGTCCGCCATAGGCCAGAAGGGGATTTTCCGCACACGGCAGTAGATCACCGCCGTGGCGACTCCGGCGAGAATCCCGCCGTAGACCGCAATGCCGCCGTCCCAGATGGCCACGGCCTTACCCCACTGAAATACCCCGTTGGCGTCCCGGTAGAGGGACTGATAGAACAGGACGTAATACGTCCGGGCACCCACCAGCCCCAGGGGCATGGCGTAGAGCATCATGTCAATCAGGTCGTCCCCCTTGGCGCCGTTGCGGGGGGCAATGCGGTACATGGCGGAGAGAGCCAGCAAAAACCCGCAGGCGATGATAACGCCGTACCAGTAGATGGGCTTGTTTCCAATGACAAAGGCCACCGGGTCAATGGTCACCTCAATGCCAAGACCGGGAAAGGTGATGGGGGTCATGCCTTGCTCCCTCCCTTCGGGGAGATGACCGACAGACAGCTTCGCTCCTGACGCACACATTCCCCCAGAAGCCGGGACACTTCATCGGCAGTGAGGGTGGGATAGAGCTCCCCGAAGTCATAGAAGTGGCATCCGGCAAACCAGCTTCGGGCAAACTGGGCACAGATGGCGTCAACGCTGTTCAGGCTGCGAACCATGCTGCCGTACTCGCTGCGCAGGGTGCGCTGGAAGCGGTCTTCATCAATTCCCTCCCGGGCGATGCGCTCGGTCTCCTCAAACACCGCCTGCGCCACCGTCTCCGGTTGGGGGCTGTCCCCGCCCAGCACCAGACAGGCGGCACCGGGATAGTCCAGCGCAGCGGCGGAAAAGTCCTTGTGAATCAGTCCCTGCTGATACAGTCGGTTGTAGAGGGGACCGCTGCTGCCGCAGAGAATCTCCGCCGCCACAGAATAAAGCAGGCTGTCCCGCAGCCCCTTTTTGCCCTCAGGGAGAGGAGGCATTTTGCTGCCCAGCAGGAAGGTGGGTTCGCTGAGCTCCATCTCCTCGCTGATGCGCTGCTGTCCCGCCTCCATGGGTTCTTCCTCTCCCCACAGTTTGACGCCGGCGGGATAACCGTCATCCCGGAGGGAAATCTCCGCAGTCTCCCAGACCCTCCTTGGGTCCACATCTCCCACCACAATCAGCACCATATTCTGAGGGCGGTAAAAGCTGTTATGGCAGCGGTAGAGCAGCTCCGGGGTAATCTCCCCGATGGACTGTTCCGTGCCCAGAATGGAGCGGCGGATAGGGTGATGCTGATACAGACCGCTGAGCAGGTTCTCGTAGACCCGGTGGTTGGGGTTATCCCGATACATACGGATTTCCTGCGCAATAATCCCCCGCTCCTTTTCCACGCTCTCCGGGGTGAACCATGGTACAGAGACAAACCGAAGCAGAATCCGCAGGTTTTCCTCAAACAGGGAGGTGCAGGAGAAATGATAGGCGGTGATGTCCTTGGAGGTGTAGGCGTTTACCGCAGCGCCGTTGGCACTGAGCTGGGTGAGGGCGCTGCCGTGGCGCATATCGAACATCTTATGCTCCAGATAGTGGGCAATCCCCTCCGGGGCGCAAATATGCTCCCCGGACAGGGTAAACTCCGGATTCATGCCGCCGTAGTTCACCGCCAGCATGGCCATTTTTTTGGTATAACCCGGCTTGGAGACCACAAAGGCATCCAAACCGTTTTCCAGATGCTGATAATAACAGCACTCCCCCACCATGGGGAAATCATGCCTCTCCATGCTCTGCCTCCTCTCCGGTGAGCAGATAGACGGTGTCCGGCTGCAGACGTGCCGCCGCCTCCTCCACCTCTGCCCGGCTTACCTGCTCCACCAGAGAAATCTGTTCCTCCAGCGTAACAGGATGGCGGGACTGGGTCTGGTCGGTATAAAAACCGTACAGTCCGCCGTGGGTATCCAGACTGGAACGAAGCTGATTGCAGAGATGGGCTTTTGCTCCATCCAGCTCCTTTTGGGTGTACTGTCCCCCCTGAAGCGCTTCCAGCTGGGCAAAGATGCCCTCCTTTGCCTGCTCCACCCGCTGGGGGGCAACCCCGGCGTGGATGCCCATCAGCCCCTTGTGAGGGTCCAGCGTGGACATGGCATAGTAGCAAAGGGACTGTTCCTCCCGCACATGGCGAAACAGCATGGAGGTAGGTGCGCCGCCCAGCAGGGCGTTGGCCACCGTCATGGCGGGATAGAGGGGGTCGTCCAGACGGGTGGCGGTGGCAAGACCCATGGCCAGCTTTGCCTGAGTCACGTCCTCCCGCTGCACCACATGACGCATCTGCTCCGGCGCAGGGTGGAGCGGAGTCTCGTTCAGGGGGAACTCCCCCATGCGGGGCAGGTCCATCAGCGCCTCCCGCCAATACTCTGCAATCCGGTCCACCGGGGAACTGCCGCAGTAGTACAGCTCCACCGAGCTGGCGGACAGCACCCACTGATAGTGCCGGTGGAGGATGGGGGTGCGGATAGAGCGGGCGGTTTCCTCGCTGCCCAGACGGTCAACGGCGTAGGCCTCCCCCTGGCACATCTCCTGATTCAGCCGCAGGGCGGCATAGCGCATTTTATCGTTGGATTGGGCTCGCTGCTCGGCAATCAGATTGTCCCGCTCCCGTTCCAGATAGTCGGTGCGGATACGCCCGTTTTTGGTGGCGGGGCGCAGCAGCAGATCTCCCATCAGCTCCGCCGCTTTGGCAGCGATGGACTCCCCCTCCCATGCGTAGGCATCGTCCAAAAAGGTGCCGTGGAAACCTACCGCCTGTACCTCTCCCAGCTTTGCCACCACCGGGGAGACCACACCGCCGTACAATTCCTCCAACGCCTCGCTGAGCCGCTGTTGGCTGGGATAGCGGGCGGTGCCCTGATACAGCACCCGGGGCAGCAGGGCATTGAGGGCGGCGGTTTCCTCCCCCAAAGGGGTCATCAGCAGGGCAGACCAATAGCTGCTCTTGAATTTTCTCGTCTGTATGGCGTTGAGCCAAACCCCGGGCATCAGCCGGGTGCGTACCGGTGTACTCATGCGGGCTACTCCCCCTTTGGATTTTCCTTCCCTTTCCCTCGGAACAGGGAAGCCTGCTTATAATCTCATTCATTATACAACTTTTTTCCAGAATACACCACTACTATTTTACCGTTACTTCCACCATATGCCCGTCTTTCAGCTCGCCGAGGGGAATGCCGCCGGAAATCTCTGTCCCGTCCAGTCTGACGCAGACACGCTCTCCCCGGCTCACCGCAATGGAGAGGGTGAAGTTCTCTCCCTGCCATGTGGCCTGATAGCCCGGCCAATTGCTGGGCAGGGCAGGCCGAATGGTCAGCGCTCCCCCTTCCAGCCGCAGACCCAGCAGCTCTCTCACTGCCGCCTGACAGAACCAGCCCGCCGAGCCGGTATACCAGCTCCATCCGCCACGACCCTTTTGACCCGCTGCGTCGTACACGTCCCCGGCCAGCACATAGGGCTCCGCCCGGTAGACGGAGGGGTCATGATGCTCTGGGAGCAGGGCGGAGAGCAGCTCTGCTCCTTTGTCCCATTCACCCCCTCGAATCAGCGCCATGGCCAGCCAGCAGGCGGCGTGGGTATACTGTCCGCCGTTTTCCCGCAGGCCCTCCGGGTAGCTTTGGAGATAGCCCGGGTCACGCTCCCCGTGGAAGGGCGGAGTGAGCAGCCGCACCAGCTTGTGCTCCCGGTCATAGAGCAGGTCATAGGCGGACAGCACCGCCTGACGGGCATGGTCGTCCCTTTCCCCGGCAAAAACGGCAAAGGATTGGGCAATGGAATCTATAGCGCACTCCGGGTTTCCGGCGCTGCCCACCGGGTTTCCGTCATCGTCCCACGCCCGGAGATACCAAGCCCCGTCCCACGCCTGCTTTGCGCTATCCCGGAGCTGTTGGGAGAGGGTGCGGTAGCGTTCTCCCCGGGCGCTGTCCCCGGCAAGGCCGCACAGCGGGGCAAACCGTTTCAGCGTCAGAGAGAAAAACCAGGTCAGCCAGACGCTCTCCCCTTTCCCCCGGACGCCCATGCGGTTCATGCCGTCGTTCCAGTCTCCGGTGCCCATGAGGCAGAGACGGTGCTGTCCCACCCCCCGGTTCAGGACACATTCTATCGCCTGCACCCCGTGGCGGTAGAGGGTATCGCCTTCCGTGGCGGCGCTCCAGCTCTGATACCGCTCGTTTTCTCCCTCCCGGAGCTGTTCTCCGGTGAGGTAGGGAACCTGTTCTTGCAGCAGTCCGGTCTCCCCGGTTTCCTCCACCCAGCGGCACAGGGCGTAGGGCAGCCAGAGCAGGTCGTCGCTGATGCGGGTTCTCACCCCCTGGGTCTCCCCACCGCTGACCGGGGGATGCCACCAGTGGAGCACATCTCCCTCCCGGAACTGATGGGCGGCGGCGTTGACAATCTGAGCCCGGGCAATCTCCGGGGCGAAGGGCAGCAGGGCCAGCACATCCTGAAGCTGATCCCGGAAGCCCACAGCCCCGCCGCACTGGTACAGTCCGTTTCTCCCCAGCACCCGGCTGGCCAGCACCTGTTCATATCCCCAGAAGGAGAGGTAGTGGTTCAGTGCGTCATCCGGGGTCTGGACGTGAAGGGCACAGGTGCGCTTTTTCCACCACTCCACCGTCTCCCGCAGAATGGTTTCCTGAGGGGCAAGGAGGGAACGGGGGTCAAACGCCCCATCCACCCCGGCGGTGAGGGTCATTTCCTCCGCCGCCGGGATGGTCAGCTCCAGCCATTGGCCCTTCCAATGGGCACTGAGCAGGGGTTTCGCCGCTGAGAGCAGCAGCGAAACACCGGGCATGGTGCCTGCCGGGTTTTCCAGACGGACGCTCAGCCCCTCCTGACGAAATCTCACCCAGGGGGCATGGCTTTGCCGCTGGGAGAGCTGGGGACGAAGCCGCCAGAGCAGCCTGTCCTCCGGTTTGACCCCTGACAGGGTGATGCGGAAGATGCGAACCGCCTGTTTCGGCGGCACATAGGCGGTGAGGGTGATATCTCTGCCCTGCACCGTCTTTTCCCAGCGGGCATAGCCGGGACCGTAGGTGACCTGCACCGGGATACCGTCCCGGCTGGCAAACAGGGAAACCGCATGTTCCCCGTCCCAGAGCTCCAGCGTCTCCACACCCGTCTGGGCAACCGGGTCGTTGCACCACGGGGTCAACTGTCCCAGATGGGCGTTTTGATACCAGAGGTGTCCGGTGCCCGCCTCGTCACACCGCCATCCAAAGCGGTCGTTCACCAGAAAATGACTCCATCGCACCGGGGGCAGGGTTCCGGCGGTGTCCATGGCAAAGCCCGAGCGGTGCCACTTCCATGTGGGCTGTCCTGTTTTCTCCGCCTTCCATGTCCGGGTCGGCTGGGGGCAGTCAAAGTGCAAGGGCTGCTCCAAACGGTCGCCGGGTTGCAGGTCACAGGTGGACATACCCAAAATGGGCTGCCAGACCTCCTCCGTCCCGGAGACCAGATGGATTCCTCCCTTTTGTCCCAGCATTCCCCCCTGTCCATACCGATTCAGGGCACGGAGCATGGCAGAGCGGACGCTCTGACGGTAATCTCCCTGTTCCGGGAGCAGAAGCACCAGATCAAAGGACACCCCCAGCTTTCGCAGGGCGTCATGGATGGCAACCAGCTGCATGGGCTGTTCCGGCTCCTTGGGCTGCACCCGGAAGGTGACAATGGGCAGATCCCCGGAGATGGCAAAGGGCCACAGAGAGGGCTGTCCCAGCGGCGTTCCGGTTTGTCCAAGGCGGCGAGGGGACTGGATTCGGCTGAACAGCACCAGAGCGGCGGTCATCTGTTCCGCTCCCATGGCGCTGGCCAGTGCGTCCAGCAGAGCGGCACCGGAAGGACGGGGCAGACCCAGCAGCGCCTGTGCGGCGGTAAGGCTGTCGTGTTCCTCCCCCACTGCAAGCGCCAGCCGGATGGTGCGTCTTTCCCCGGGGGACAGCTTGAGGGGGACTTCCAGCGCCACACAGGGGTCCAGCACCGCCCCGGTACGGGGAACGTTACAGATGCCCCGGGTGAGATAGTCCTCCCGGCTGGTGCTCCATGCCCCATCCTCACAGTCCCACAGGACGGTGAGCACCGGGCAGGGACCGCCCCGTCCCGGTCTGCGGCGAAAGCGCACCCCGCCCTCCACCTGCTCGCTCTCCACGCACATCCGGGAAAAGGCCGGGTGCGCCTGATAGCTGTCCCAGCGGTCCAGCACCGGGCGCAGCAGCAGACAGAGGGTGCCCTCCCAGCCCTGACTGGCAGTCAGGGTAAAGGCACGCTGCTCACCGGTGTGCTGCTGGGTGACTGTCACCCGCTGCTCCATCTCCATGACTCCATCCTGCCAGCGCAGAGACGCCGCACCGGAACGGTACTCCCAGCACAGACGGTCATCGGCGCTGCCGGTGGGAAAGACACGCCGGAGGGTAGCTTCCTCCCGCAGCAGCACCTGCACCCCCTCCGGATGCAGCACCGTCCAGCATCCGGTGACGCTCTCTCCTGTTCCGGAGGCGGCAAGGCGAACAGAGTAGCTCTCGTTGGCACAGATGCCCCAGATGGGGTTTTCCTCCTCCCAGCCGCTGCCCTGTCTGCGGTAGCGCACAGGGGCGTGGCGGGGCTGGGGAATGTGCAGCACCGGGGTTCCCTTGGCGGCGGCATCCCCGGCGGGAATTTTCTCCTGCAACAGCTCCCGGGCGGCGGCCATGGCGGGGTCTGCAAAAAAGCGGTGAATCAGAAGGTCATCGTTGAGACAGTTGTCCACCGCCAGCAGGCTCATGCCAAGATGATGCGCCATCCAGCTTTTCACCGCCAGCGGGTGTTTGGGGCTGCCCCCTCGTTCCGGGGTATAGTCCAGCGCCTCATACAGTCCATACCGCCCCGCTCCTCCTGTGGCATACAGGCGGCGCAGGTTGGCAATGGCCGCTTTGGGCTTCACGGTCAAAGCCAGATAGGCGGCATACGGGGCAATCACCCGCTCCTTTGTGGGCTGGTTGCGCAGGGTCAGGGCAGGGATGCCGTGAGCCTTATACTGGTAGTTTTGTCCCAAATCCAGCTCATAAAACCCGGATTCCGAGATGCCCCAGGGCAGGCCGTTTCTCCGTCCCTCCCGGCGCTGCTGGTCCAAGCAGAAGCACAGACTTTCCCACAGCAGGGAGTCAGGATAGACCGGGAGGAAAAGCCGGGGCATGAGATATTCAAACATGGTTCCCGACCATGACACCATGCCGGTATACCGTCCCCGGCGGACAATGGCACGGGACAGCCGCCGCCAATGCCGGGGCGGTATCTCCCCCCGGGCAATGGCCAGATAGCTGGTGGTTCGGGCTTCGCTGGCCATCAGGTCGTAGTGTCCGGCGCTGTACTGCTTCTGCTCTGCGTCGTAGCCGATATAGAACAATCCCTGTCTGGCATCGTACAGCGGGGCAAAGGTCATCTCCGCCGCCAGCTTTGCCGCCCGGCGGGACAGGTCTTCCTCTCCCAGTTCCATCAGCCCCGCCTGCAAGACCAGCAGGCAGGCGCACAGGTTGCCGCTGTCCACAGTGGAGACGTAGCGTGGGGGCATCGGGGCGGCGGTGGTGAGATCGTACCAATTGTAAAGATGTCCCCGCCAGCGCTCCAAGCCCTCCATGGCAGTGAGCTGGTGCCCGATCAGGGACAGCGCAGCGAAACGGTCAGTGAGGTGCAGATCCAGCGCCGCCAGACAGCTCACCAGCGCCATGCCGATATTGGTGGGCGAGGTGCGAAGGGCTGCGCCCTGATCGGGCATGGATTGCACATTGTCTGGGATCAGATAATGCCACTGTGCTCGAAGGTTGTCATGGTAGTAGTGCCAGATTTTGGCTGCTTCCTCCCGGAGGAACTGCTGCTCCCGGTGGGAGAGGGTCTCCTGCCGGGGATGGGGGCTGCTCCAATGGAAGAAGACCAGCGGGGATACCGTCCACGCCAGTCCCAGCAGCCGCCCTATGGCGAAGGGGGAGCAGAGCAGGGCGGTCAATCCCGCCGCCACAGAGGGCCAGAAACGGAGGGTAAATCTGCCCAGACTTCCCCCGTTTTTGCTGCTCTGTCCGCTGGTCACCCAGTCCAGCAGGTGGCGGTGCCCGACCCACTGCCGCCACAGGGCGAGCAGGGCGGCGTGCAGCGCCGTCCAGCTCTGCACCGGGAGAAAGAGCAGCTCCGCCCCCGCCCGCAGGACGCTGCCGGAGAAGCCTGCGTAAATGCCGGAGTGGAACCGGCGAAAGCTGCCCTGCCCCTTTCGACAGAGCAATTCCACCGCCGCCGTAATGACCTGCGCCAGCGCAATGAGCAGCGCCGCCAGCAAAGCGGTGAGAAAGAGCGGCCCCCGCCCCACCAGTCCCGCCAGCAAGGCTGCCAGCGTGGCCGGAGGCACCAGTGAGCGGCGGAGGTTGTCCAGCATTTTCCACCGTGCCAGCAGGGAAACCGGGTTGTCCTCCCGGCTGCCGTCCTCGGTGACGGTGCGGCGGCCCAGCCAGCCCAAAAGCTGCCAGTCTCCCCGAATCCAGCGGTGATACCGGGCCAGCCAGCTCAGGGGGGAGCCGGGAAAGCTGTCCAGCAGCTCGGTTCGGCTCACCCAGCCGCAGCGGAGGTAGCTGCCCTCCAGCAGGTCGTGGGAGAGGATGCGGTTTTGGGGGAATCGCCCCTCCATACAGGTGAGAAAGGCGTCAATGTGAATCAGTCCCTTGCCCATAAAGGTGGCCTCGTCAAAGAGGTCGTGGTACAGATCGCTCACCGCTCCCCCGTAGGGGTCCAGCCCTGCCAGACCGGAGAACAGCCGGGCAAAAGTGCTGCGGTCAGACTGGGAGAGCTCGGTCTCCACCCGGGGCTGCAAAATGCCGTAGCCGTTTTTCACCACCCGGCGCACCGGGTCCACCACAGGGGTATTCAGAGGGTGGAGCATGGTGCCTGCCAGCTCCTTCACAGCGTCCATGGTCAGCACCGTGTCGCTGTCCAGCACCAGCAGAAAGCGGACGTCCCACAGTGCCTCCGCACTGCCCCGGCGCAGCTCCATCTCTCCCCGGCGTCCCCGGAGGTAACGCACCAGAGCGAGAATCGCCCCCCGCTTGCGCTCTCTGCCCCGGTACAGCCCTTCCCGCTCATCATAGGCGGGGCGGCGGAAAAACAGGCAGAAGGGGCAGCCATAGCGTTTTTCCAGTGCGGACAGGGAGCGTCCCATCCGGGCAAGCAGGGCTTCGTCCTCCTGGTTCATCTCCCGCTTCCGGTCGGGGAAGTCGGCCAGAATACCGTAGCACACCTGCTCACCCGCCTGACGGTTGTTCAGGTAGTAGCGTTCCAGCTTGGAGGACAGCTCCTCTATGCTGTCAGCTCCGGTGAGCAGGGCGGCAATGACGCACAGGGTTTTGCCCTCCGGGGGAAGACCCTGCTTCCATTCCATACGAAACACCGGGCGGGGCGGCACCAGATGGAGCAGCACCAAATCCACCGTCTGTTTCACCAGCTCGGACACGGGAATGAGAAAGAGCAGCACCGCCCACCATTTTCCCAGCGCAAATCCAATGCCCACGGTGAGAAGGGTGGTGAGCAGCATCAGCACCGACAGATAGCCCCCCACAGGGAGGGGATGCCCTTCCCTGCCCAGGGGTTTGGGGAAGAGATAGGTGCCGATATGCCCCTCCCCCTCTTTTTTGGCCAGCTCCAGCACCGCCTGGGCGCAGTCCTGTTCCGAAGCCTGGGTCTGTTTGGCCAGCTTCACCAGCCGCTGACGGTAGGCGTGGCGGCTGTAAGCGTCCATGCTGGGATAGACATGGGCGGGGTCTTGGCGGAACATCCGGTCAACCGTGCTGAGCCGTTCCAGCGTCTCGTCCAGCTCCATGCGCCGCAAGCCGGCAAGCCGCTCCACCAGAGCCGGAATGTCATCAGCGCTTTCCCCCCGCTCCAGAGCCTCCCCTCTCTGGCGTAAGAGGGTGCAAAACGCCGCGCCCAGCGCCACAGGCAGCAGGGAAAGCTCCTGTTCCGTCAGCGGCGCTGCCTGCTGCACCCCTTCCAGAAAGGCGGTCAGATATTCCGGCTCAAAAGGCTGGATTTTGGTGAGCAGCAGGCAGAGATGGTGCAGGCGAAACTGTCCGGCGGGGGCGATAACCGGAAGTCTGCCCTGCTTCATGCTGCGCTCTGCGGCTCGGGCGGCTGACGCTGCCAGATAGCGGTTGTCCAGCAGCCAGTCTGTGGCCGGGTCGCTCTCCTGTCCCTGCTTCAGCGTCAGCCGGCGGCAAAGCCCCTCCAGCGCCTGACGTTCCCATTTGATCTGCCGGGCGTACTGCCGTGCTGTGCGGCTGCCGGTTCGGCTCCACTGCCCTGCCAGTTCTTTTCCCTGTTGTCTCAGCTGCGCCTGTTGCATAACCGTTCCCTTCCGGGCGAACATCCGCGCCCTCACATTTCTTCCCCTATTTTTCCCATCTCTCAGGGAAAAATACGGGAAATTGTAAGGCATTCCCCCTTGACAAGCAGGCGGAATTGTAGTATAGTAACGCCTTGTAAAGGGGCTGCCCTTTACAAATACGGTCAGAAAGGGCGACAGGTTTTGAAGGATCAGGCTTTGCGAATGACCATGCTCTTTGACTTCTATGGCGATTTGCTCACCCAGCGCCAGCGGGAGTTCTATGACCTGTATTACAATGAGGATTTGTCTTTGGCGGAGATTGCGGAGAACTACGGCATCACCCGTCAGGGGGTGCGGGACGTGATCGTCCGGGCAGAGTCCATTCTCAACGATTTTGAGGAAAAGACCGGCATTGTGGCTCGTTTTCTCCGGGTACGCAACACCGTAGAGGAATTGAACGAGCTGAACAACGCCATCATTTCCCAAAATCAACTGCGCTATCATGATCCCCGCTTGCAGCAGCTCACCGCTCAGATCAGCGAGAAGCTGAACGGGTTGAAGGAGTAACGACATGGCATTTGAAAGTCTGACTGAAAAACTGAATGCCGTATTTGGCCGTCTGAGAGGCAAGGGTCACCTGACGGAGGACGATGTCCGCTCTGCCATGCGGGAAATCCGTCTGGCTCTGCTGGAGGCTGACGTCAGCTATAAGGTGGTCAAGGACTTTATCAAGACGGTGACTGACCGTGCCATCGGCGCAGACGTGATGGAATCCCTCACGCCGGGGCAGATGGTGGTCAAGATCGTCAATGAAGAGCTGGTTTCCCTGATGGGGCAGGAGTCGGTGGGGCTGAACGTGTCCAAAGAGGCTCCTACCATTATTATGATGGTAGGTCTTCAAGGCGCAGGTAAGACCACCAATGCCGCCAAGCTGGCAGGTATGCTCAAGCGGCAGGGCAAGCGTCCCCTGCTGGTGGCCTGCGACGTGTACCGTCCCGCCGCCATCAAGCAGTTGGAAGTGGTAGGTGAGCAGCTGGGCATCCCTGTTTTCCAGCAGGGGCAGATCAACCCGGTGGACATCGCCCGAAACGGCATCGCCCACGCCAAAGAGCACCACAACGACTTTGTCCTTCTGGATACCGCCGGACGGCTCCATGTGGATGAGGCGCTGATGCAGGAGCTGCGGGATGTGAAGGCCGCTGTCAATCCCCACGAGATTATGCTTGTGGTGGACGCCATGATCGGTCAGGACGCAGTCAATGCCGCCGTTGCCTTTGACGAGGCGCTGGATCTCACCGGTGTAATGCTCACCAAGCTGGACGGCGACGCCCGTGGCGGTGCGGCGCTGTCTGTGAAGGCCACCACCGGAAAGCCCATCAAGTTCATCGGCGTAGGCGAAAAGCTGGACGCCATTGAGGTCTTCTATCCTGACCGCATGGCCAGCCGGATTCTGGGCATGGGCGACGTGCTCTCTCTGATTGAGAAGGCACAGAGCACGCTGGACGAGAAAAAGGCGCTGGAGCTGGAGGAGAAGCTGCGGAAAAACCGCTTCACCTTGCAGGACTATTACGACCAGCTGGTGCAGGTGCGTAAGATGGGCTCCATGAAGGACATTCTGGGGATGATGCCCGGCATCAACGCCGCTCAATTGGACGAGACCAATGTGGACGAGCGGGGGCTTGACCGCACCCAGGCCATTATCCTCTCCATGACCCCCAAGGAGCGGGACGACCCCTCCATCCTCAACGCCAGCCGCCGCAAGCGGATTGCAGCAGGCGCAGGCGTTCAGGTCAGCGACGTGAACAAGGTCATCTCCCAGTACGACATGATGCAGAAGATGACCCGTGCCATGACCACTGGCAAGCTGCCCAAGGGGCTGCGCAAGCTGCTGGGGCAGTTCAAGGGTATGCCGGGGATGGATGACCCGGAGATGATGCAGGCCTTTGGCGGCCCTGCTGGAAGACCCGGTCCCAAGCGTCAGCGCAAGAACAACAAGCGCAAAAAGAAAAAATAATTCGCTGAAATGACGCAGAGATGCGTATTTCATATAACTCAGAAATTCATTTGGAGGTGAATGATAAATGGTTAAGATCAGACTGCGCCGTATGGGCGCTAAGAAAGCTCCCTTCTATCGCATCGTGGTGGCTGACTCCCGGTATCCCCGTGACGGTCGTTTCATCGAGCAGCTGGGCACTTATGACCCCCTGAAGGAGCCTGTGGAGATCAAGGTCGATGCAGAGCGTGCTCAGGAGTGGATCAAGACCGGCGCTCAGCCCACCGAGACGGTGAAGCGCCTGTTCAAGACTGCCGGTGTGCTGTAATCGTCCGAGAGGAGTATACTGATGAAAGAACTCTTGGCCTACGTTGCACAAAATCTGGTAGAGCACCCGGATCAGGTGGAGGTTCGCCAGATCGACTGTGACGGAGAGGTAGTTCTCGAGCTGCGGGTTGCGCCGGAGGATATGGGCAAGGTCATCGGCCGTCAGGGCCGCATTGCCAAGGAAATCCGTGCCATCGTGCGCTCTCTGGCTCAGAGGAAGAACACCAGAGTCTCTGTGGAGATTGTGGACTGATACGGTTGAAACGGAGTGCCTGTTCAGGCACTCCGTATCGTTTTATGGAGGTTTCCAATGAAGGATCCGTTTTTGGAAGTGGGCAAGGTGCTCAACACCCACGGCGTGCGGGGGGAGCTGAAGTGCGAGAGTTGGTGTGACGAACCGGAGGATCTGTGTGCGCTGGATGAGGTGATGGTTGCCGGGAAGACGTACAACGTCACCCACAGCCGTATTCACGGCAATTTTGTCCTGCTGACGCTGGAGGGCATCTCCTCCATTGATGACGCTCTGCCTCTGAAGGGGAAGGTCATCACCGCCTCCCGGGACGTGTTTCAGTTGGAGGAAGGGGTTCACTTTGTGGTGGATCTCATCGGTCTGGAAGCCCGGGACGCAGAGACCGGGGCGGCGCTGGGCACGGTGAAGGAGATTCTCTCCTACCCCGCCCACGACATCTATGTGATCGCCGGGGAACAGGGCGAGCGGATGGTTCCCGATGTGCCGCAGTTTGTCCGGGGTATCCATGCAGAGGAGGGGTATATCGACTTCGCCCTGCTGGAAGGGATGTGAGGTCATGTACCAGATTGACATTATGACCCTCTTCCCGGACACGGTGGGAGATATGCTCTGCGAGTCCATTTTGGGCAGAGCCCAGGAGCGGAACATCATCCGCATCAACACCTGGCAGATTCGGGACTTCACCACCAACAAGCAGAATCAGGTGGACGACTATCCCTACGGCGGCGGTCACGGGGCGGTGATGCAGGCTGACCCGCTCTACCGCTGCTGGGATCATATCTGCCAGCAGGCGGGAGAGCGGCTGCACACCATCTACCTCTCCCCCTGCGGAAAGGTGTTCCGTCAGGCGGACGCCGTTCGTCTCCGGGACAGCTATCAGCGGTTTATCATGGTCTGCGGACACTACGAGGGGATTGACCAGCGGTTCATCGACGAGTGCGTGGATGAGGAGCTGAGTCTGGGGGATTTTGTCCTCACCGGGGGTGAGATTCCCGCCATGGCCATTGCGGACGCTGTCTGCCGTCTGGTGCCGGGGGTGCTGTCCACCCCGGAGTGCTACGAAAACGAGAGTCACTGGGCGGGTATGCTGGAATTTCCCCAATACTCCCGCCCCGAGGTGTGGCATGACCGGGCAGTCCCTCCCATTCTGCTCAGCGGACACCATGCCAACATCGCCAAATGGCGGCGGAAGCAGTCTATTCTCCGCACCCGTCAGCGCCGTCCCGATCTCTATGAGAAGCTGGATTTGTCCTCCAAACAGGACAAAAAGCTGCTCTTGGAGCTGGAACAGGAGTTGGCGGAGCAAAGCGAGCCATAAAAAATGCAGTCTGTCGAAGCTGGCAGACTGCGTTTTTTATTTAACTCTCGTGGTCGCTCTGGTGGAACACCTTCAGGTTGCCGATTTTCTGTCCCCGGCGTTCCAGCTCGTCCATAACCGCGGAGAGGGGGATATTCTGCTCCACCATGAGCACCGTGAGGTGATAGAGCAGGTCGGAGATCTCCCCCACCGTGTCCTCCTGAACCCCGTTTTTGGCGGCGATGATGGTCTCGGCGCTCTCCTCTCCCACCTTTTTCAGAATCTTATCCAGACCCTTGGAGAAGAGGTAGCAGGTGTAGGAATTCTCGCTGGGGTTGATTTTACGGTCAGCCACTACATCGTATAGGGTTTGCAGCGGATTGTCAGCCATGTGGTTCTTCCTCCCAAATATCGTTGAAAAAGCAGCTTCTCGCTCCCGTGTGGCAGGTGGGGCCTACCGGGTCGCAGAGGTAAAGCAGGGTGTCGGTATCGCAGTCGGTGACCATCTTCTTCACATGGAGGAAGTGCCCGGAGGACTCCCCCTTGTTCCAGAGCTGATTGCGGCTGCGGGACCAGAACCATGCGGTTTTGGTTTTCAGGGTCAGCTCCACCGCCTCCCGGTTGGTAAAGCCCAGCATGAGGATATCTTTCGTGGCTCTGTCCTGAATAATCACCGGAATCAGGTGGGATTTTTGAAACAGTCGGTCAAGGTCAAACATGGCTGTCTTCCTTTCTGGCGGGGATGCCATGAGTGCGGAGATAGTCCTTCACCTGCGGCACCGTCAGCTCTCCGAAGTGGAACAGAGAGGCGGCAAGGGCGGCGTCGCAGCCGGTTTGCTGGAACACCTGGGCAAAGTCGGACAGGCTGCCGCAGCCCCCGGAGGCAATCACCGGAATATGCACCGCCTCCGTCACCGCACGGGTCATGGCAAGGTCAAAGCCCGCCTTGGTGCCGTCGGCATCCATGGAGGTGAGCAGGATTTCTCCCGCTCCAAGGCGCTCCCCCTCCTTCGCCCATTGGATCAAGTCCAATCCGGTGGGGATGCGTCCCCCGGCGATGACCACCTCATACCCTCCGTCGGGATTGCGTTTTGCGTCAATGGCCAGCACCACGCACTGGCTGCCAAACCGCTCTGCCGCCCGGGCAATCAGGGTGGGGTCTTTCACGGCGGCGGAGTTCACCGAGATTTTGTCCGCTCCCGCCCGGAGAAGCTGTTGAAAGTCCTCCAGCGTGCGGATGCCGCCCCCCACCGTCAGAGGGACAAAGACCTGCTGAGCGGTACGGCGGACCACATCGGCCACGGTTTTTCTCGCCTCGTGGGTGGCGGTGATGTCCAGAAAGACGATTTCATCCGCACCCTGCCGGTCATAGTAGGCGGCAAGCTCCACCGGGTCGCCTGCGTCCCGGATGTTGACGAAGTTGACCCCCTTTACCACTCTGCCGTCCCGCACGTCCAGACAGGGGATAATCCGTTTCGCTAACATTGGGGGCCTCCCTCCCGGACGGCTTTTGCCAAATCCACCGTCCCGGCATAGTAGGCTTTGCCGATAATGGCACCATACACCCCCATCTCACGAAGGCGCACCAAGTCCTCGTTGCAGGACACCCCTCCCGAGGCCACAATCTGGCAGGAGACGGCCCTTTGCAGAGCGGCAAGGCGCTGGTAGGAGGGGCCGGAGAGCATACCGTCGGTATCAATATCGGTGAAAATCAGGGTTTTGACCCCGATTGCCTCCATCTGACGGGCAAAATCCAGATAGTTCAGGCCGCTGCCTGCTTCCCATCCGGCGGTTTTCACCTCGCCGTTTTTTGCGTCCACGCCTACGGCAATCCGGTCGCCGTAGCGCTCTACGGCGGCTTTCACAAAGTCCGGGTGGGTGACGGCGGCGGAGCCGATGACCATACGCCAGACACCCATGGCATCCACCGCTTCCAAGTCAGCCATGGAGCGGATACCGCCCCCCAGCTCTACCCTCATTCCCGTCTCCCGGATGACCCGGGCGATGATATCCGAATTGACCCGCTTTCCGGAGCGAGCGCCGTCCAAATCCACCATGTGAATCACCTTCGCCCCGGCGGCGGAAAAGTCTTTTGCCACGGTGACCGGGTCGTCGGCTACCTGATGGACGGTGTCAAAGTCTCCCTTGTGGAGCCGAACCACCTTCTGGTCTTTTAAGTCAATGGCGGGTTCCAGTATCATTTGTTCAGCCCTCCAAAGTTTCTGAGAATCTGCAAGCCCGTCTCCCCGGACTTCTCCGGGTGGAACTGGGTGCCGAAGACGCTACCCCTCTGGACGGCGGCCACCACGCTGGTGCCGTAGTCGGTGCGGGCAATCACCTGTCCCTCGTCTCCGGCGTTTCCGGCGAAGGAGTGGACAAAGTACACATAGCTGCCCTCCTCTACCCCGGCAAACAGGGGGGATGGGTTGGGATAGCTCAGGCTGTTCCAGCCGATGTGGGGCAGCTTTTCCGATGTGGGGATGCGCTGCACCCGTCCTTTCACAAAGCCCAGACCGGGACAGGGGCGCACCTCGTCGCTGCCCTCAAAGAGCAGCTGCATGCCAAGGCAGATGCCCAGAATGGGCTTTTGTTCCGCCTGCTGACGCAGCACCTTGTCCAGTCCGGAGGCGGTCAGTCTGTCCCAAGCGTCGGGAAAAGCGCCCACACCGGGGAGAATGATGGAGTCTGAGCGTTCCAGCTCCCCCGCGTCTCCGGTGATGACACTGGACAGCCCCAGATAGCGCAGGGCGTTTTCTACGCTCATCAGGTTGCCCACGCCGTAATCTACAATTGCGGTATAGCCCATTACAGCACCCCTTTGGTGGATGTGACGCCGCTTCCGGTCACCGTGACGGCCTCCCGAATGGCCATGCCAAGGCTTTTAAACAGTCCCTCGGTGATGTGGTGGGCGTTGGCTCCGTAGAGACAGCGCTGGTGGAGGGTGAGTCCTGCGTTCACAGCCAGCGCACGCATAAACTCCACTGTCAGGCAGCTATCGTATTCCCCGATGCGCTCCTGGGGCATGGGGGCATCAAAGACCAGATAGGGGCGGTTGGAAAAGTCCAGCGCCGTGAAGGTCAGCGCCTCATCCATGGGCACATAGCAGGAGCCGAAACGGCGGATGCCGGAGCGGTCTCCCAGCGCTTGCTTCAGCGCCTGACCCAGCACAATGCCGGTGTCCTCTACGGTGTGGTGACCGTCCACCTGCAAATCTCCGGTGACCTGAACCTCCAGACCGATTTTGGCATAGAAGCCAAAGGCGGTGAGCATATGGTCAAAAAAGCCGATGCCGGTGGACACCTTTACCTCTCCCCCGTCCAAATGAACGGACACGGAAACCTGTGTCTCTTTGGTGTTGCGGGTAATGGATGCCGTTCTGCTCATTTCTCTCCCTCCTGTTCCATACGAACCTGAATGGAATTGGCGTGGGCGGTGAGGTGTTCGGCGTTGGCAAAGGTGATAATCTCCCGTGCCAGCGGGGTGAGGCTGTTTTGGTCAAATTCAATCACCGACATGGTTTTCAAAAAGGCATCCACGCTGAGAGGGGAGAAGAACCGGGCGGTGCCGCTGGTGGGCAGCACATGGTCAGGGCCTGCCAGATAGTCTCCCAGCGGCTCCGGCGACCACGCCCCAAGGAAAACCGCCCCGGCGTTTTTGATCTCCGATAGCAGCTCCCGGGGCTGCCGGGTGACGATTTCCAGATGCTCCGGTGCCACCAGATTGGCCAGCTTGGCGCACTGGTGCAGGTCGTCACAGACGATGGCTGCCCCGTACCGTGCCACGCTCTCCTCCATGATTTCGCTCCGGGAGAGATACCCGGTCTGGCGCACCATTTCAGCGTCCACCTGCGCTGCCAATTCCATGCTGTCGGTGAGCAGCCATGCCGAGGCAAGGCGGTCATGCTCCGCCTGAGAGAGCAGGTCAGCGGCAACATATTTGGGGTTGGCGGCGCTGTCCGCAATGACCAGCACCTCCGAGGGGCCAGCTACCATGTCGATATCCAGCGTGCCGTAGGCCAGCCGCTTGGCGGCGGCTACAAAGGCATTGCCGGGACCCACCAGCTTGTCCACCTGGGGGATCCAGTCCGCCCCGTAGGTGAGGGCGGCTACCGCCTGCGCCCCGCCCAGGGCAATCACCCGGTCTACCCCGGCGATTTTTGCGGCGGCAAGCACGGCGGTGTTCAGGTTCTCCGTGGGCGGGGTGACCATGACGATCTCCTCCACCCCGGCAACTTTAGCGGGGACGGCGTTCATCAGCACGCTGCTGGGATAGGCGGCGGTGCCGCCGGGGACGTAGATGCCCACCCGGGTCAGTCCCCGGACGATCCTGCCCACCTGTCCCCCGTCGGGGGAGCGCCACTCCCGGGTCTCGGTGAGCAGCCTTTCGTTATAGTCCCGGATGTTGGCCTCTGCGTGTTCCATGGCCTGCACCAGCGCCGGGTCACAGGCGGCATAGGCGGCGTTCAGCTCCTCCGGGGTAATCTCTCTGGGGGCGGCGTGGTCAAACCTTTGGGAGTATTCCTCCACCGCCTGATAGCCCCGCACCCGCACGTCCTCCATGATGGCGGCAACTGCCCGGGTGATGTCCTCATTGACAGCGGCGGCTCGTGCTTTCAGAGAGGCAATCAGCGCCTGCTCGGCCACGCCATCCGCTTTGACAATCTGTATCATCGTGTATTCCTCATCTCCTTGGCGCAGCGGGCGATCATGTCCTCAATCTGCCCCTTGTACAGCTTCATGCTGGCGGTATTCACAATCAGCCTTGCGGACACCTCCGCCACCGTCTCAATGGGGGTGAGTCCGTTGGCTTTCAGGGTTGCCCCTGTCTCCACAATGTCCACGATGCCGTCTGCCAGACCCAGAATGGGGGCAAGCTCCACTGAGCCTTCGATTTTGATAATGTCCACGTCCATGCCCTTGCTGCGGAAGAAGGACTTGGTCACCTCCGGGTATTTGGAGGCGATGGTTTTGGTCTGGTAGCTGCCATAGAAATCGCTGCCCTCCGGCACGGCAAGGGCAAAGCGGCACCTGCCAAAGCCCAGATCCAGCACCTCATAAAAAGAACCGCCGTGCTCCAGAATGGTGTCCTTGCCTACAATGCCCAAATCGCAGACCCCGTGCTCCACATAGGTAATTACGTCCGGGGCTTTGGCCAGCACGGCATCCAGCGGGTAGTTGGGCAGAGGGTGAATCAGCCGCCGTCCGGGGTTGTGAATGGGGGTACAATCCAAGCCCGCCGCTTCAAACATGGCAACGCTCTTGTCCTGCAATCTGCCCTTGGTCAGGGCGATGCGAAGCCGTTCTCTCATACCTCCACCTCCCTCACGCCGTTCTCGTCCAGAATCACTACCGTGGGAATGCCCATCTCCCGAGCCATGTTCAGGGTGCTTTCCAAGTCCCCGCATGGGGAGAGCTGGCAGGTGCCGGGGGCTTTGCTGTCCAGCAGGGCAACCGCCTCCCCCATCCGGGAGACGGGATAGTGAATCACCTGTTCCACCTTTGCAGGAGCGGGGGTGGGCAGACAGTCCGCCACGGCGTCCACATGGACGGCAAAGCCGATGGCCTGCGCCGGACGGCCAAAGCTGGCACAGAGCTGGTCATACCGTCCGCCGCTGAGCACCGCATCTCCCGCCCCCTGGGCGTAGCCCCGGAAGATGGGGCCGGTATAGTAGTCGATGTGATGCACCATGCCAAGGTCAAAGCGGATATATTCGCCATATCCCGCCTGACAGAGACCGCTGTACAGCTCCCTCAAATGGTGCAGGGCGGGCAGCTCCCCGGCCAGCGCCTCCGCCTCGTCCAGCACCTCCGCCCCGCCGAAGAGGTAGGGCAGGCGGGCAACGGCGGCGGCGCTGTGCCGGTCAAACCGGTCGAGAAAATCGGACAGGGCGGCGAAGTTCTTCCCCTCCACCAGCGAGCGCATGGTCTCGGTCTGTTCCCCGGTCATGGACAGCCGCCGGGCAAAGGCGGGGAAAATATCCGCATGACCCAGCTCCACATAAAACTGCTCCAAGCCGCAGGCACGAAGGGCATCGCAGGCGCAGGCGATGACCTCCAAATCCGCCTTTACTCCCTTTGCTCCAATCAGCTCAATGCCGCACTGGGGAATCTCGCTGCGCTGACCCCGGTGGGCGGCGGAGGAACGGTAGACCGTCTCGTTATAGTAGAATCTGCCGGGAAAGACCATGTCCTTCAATCTCGTAGCCGCCACCCGGGCGATGGGGGTGGTGCAGTCCGGGCGAAGGACTACGATTTTGCCGGAGCGGTCGATGATTTTCACCATCTCCTCCTGTGGCAGGGCGGAGCCGGTCATGGTGAACAGGTCGTAAAACTCCTCCTCGGGGGTGATCATCTCACTGTACCCCCGCTGACGGAACAGGTGGGTCAAAGCGCTCTGTACCCGGCGGCGCTCCTGACACTCTCCAAAGAGCCTGTCCCGTGCCCCCTCCGGGGTGTTTGGTATGTACTGCATGATAATCCCTTTCAGGGGCATTGCTGCCCGTCACTTTATTTCGCTAATACATTAGCACGTTATATATTCCCTGTCAAGCCCGAGATTTCCTCAGAAGAAGGTAATCTGGCTGGTATCCGGCATATTGTCCAGCGCACCCATCTGCCGCAGCAGGTCGATATGGGCCTTGGAGAGCTTGGGACAGGAGGCGTTCAGCTCCTCCACCGAGATAAACTCCCTGGTCTTTCTGGCCTCCACAATGGACAGGGCGGCGCTCTCTCCCAAGCCGGGACAGGCAGTAAAGGGGGGACGGAGGGAATTTGTCTCCCGGTCTACGGTGAAGCGGGTGGCCTCTGACTGATACAGGTCCATTTTGGAGAAGGTAAAGCCCCGGATGTAGAACTCATAGCAGACCTCAAGGGTGGTGAGCATTTTGTCCTCGATATCCGTCTTTTTCTCCTTGGCGCGCAACTCCTTCATCTTGTCCATGCACACGTCGTAACCCAGACACATACAGGTGGCGTCCACCGCCTTGGCACGGATGGAGAAATAGGCGGCGTAGAAGGCCAGCGGGTCATGCACCTTGAACCACGCAATGCGGAAGGCCATCATCACATAGGCCACAGCGTGGGCTTTGGGGAACAGGTACTTAATTTTCCGACAGGATTCGATGTACCATTCCGGGATGTCGTGGGCGCGCATTTCGTCCTCGATGCCCTCCGGCCAGCTCTTGCCCTTGTGAATGACTCCCTTTCGGACTGCCTCCATGAATTTGAAGGCTTTCAGGGGTTCGATGCCCTTCTGAATCAGGTAAATCATAATGTCGTCACGGCAGCCCACCGCCTGAGAGACGGAGGCGGTGCCGGAGACAATCAAATCCTTGGCGTTGCCCAGCCACACATCGGTGCCGTGGGAGAAACCGGAGAGCCGCAGGAGGGTGTTAAAGTCCTTTGGCATGGTGTCGATCAGCATTTGCCGGGTGAATCCGGTGCCAAACTCCGGGATGGCTACCGCACCGGTGGGGCCTAAAATGGGGTCGTCCTCAAAGCCCAGCACCTTGGAGGAGCAGAAGATGGACATGGTGTCCTTGTCGTCCAGGGGGATGGTGATGGGGTCCACCCCGGACACGTCCTGCAGCATACGAATCATGGTGGGGTCATCGTGCCCCAGCATATCCAGCTTGAGCAGGTTTTCCTCCATGGAGTGGTATTCAAAGTGGGTGGTGACAATGTCGGTGGTGGTGTCATCGGCGGGGTGCTGCACCGGGCAGAAGTCGTAAATCTCCTTGTCTCCGGGGATGACCACCATGCCGCCGGGGTGCTGTCCGGTGGTGCGCTTGATGCCCACGCAGCCGGAGGCCAGCCGTTCCAGCTCCGCCCGGTTCACCTTTCTGCCCCGTTCCTCCATGTATTTCAGCACATAGCCATAGGCGGTTTTCTCCGCCACGGTGCCCACGGTGCCTGCCCGGAAGACGTGGGATTCTCCGAACAGCTCGAAGGTATAGCGGTGGGCTTTGGACTGGTACTCGCCGGAGAAGTTCAGGTCGATATCCGGGACTTTGGTGCCGCCGTAGCCCAAAAAGGTCTCGAAGGGGATGTTAAAGCCGTCTTTTTTCAACATTGTGCCGCACTTGGGGCACTCACGGTCAGGCAGGTCGGCGCCGCAGCCGTATTTTACCTGATCCACGTCAAAGTCGGAGAACTTGCACTTGGGACAGCGGTAATGGGGGGCAAGGCCGTTTACCTCGGTGATACCGGAGAAGAAGGCCACCAGCGACGAGCCCACCGAGCCACGGGAGCCTACCAGATAGCCATGGGCGAGAGAGTCCGCCACCAGCTTTTGGGCGGACATATAGATCACGTCGTATTTCCGCTCGATGATGCCGGGCAGCTCCAGGTCGATTCTGTCCTGTACGATCTGGGGCAGCTCCTCCCCGTAGAGCTCATGGGCCTTGGAGTAGACCAGATATTCCAGCTCCTTGGCGGAGTCCTTCAGCTTGGGGGCAAACAGTCCCCTTGGCAGGGGCGGGATATTGTCACAGCGCTTTGCAATCCGGTTGGGGTCACCGATGACCACCTTGTAGCAGTCCTCCTTGCCCAGATAGGAGAACTCCTCCAGCATCTCGTCGGTGGTTTTGAAGTAGATGGGCATATCCTTGTCCGCGTCGGAAAAGCCCTGGGCCGCCTGCAAAATGTGGCGGTAGATCTCGTCCTCCGGGTCGAGAAAATGCACATCTCCGGTGGCACAGCAGGGAATATTCAGATCCTTTGCCAGACGCAGCACGGTGCGGTTGAACTCCCGCAGCTCCTCATCGTCTTTCGCCTTGCCCTCGCCGATGAGGAATCGGTTGTTGCACAGGGGCTGGATTTCCAGATAGTCGTACCAACTGGCGATTCGCTTCAGCTCCTCATAGCTTTTGTGGTCCACGATGGCACGAAACAGCTCTCCCGCCTCGCAGGCGGAACCGATAATCAGCCCCTCCCGGTTTTCGTTGATGTCACTTTTGGGCATAATGGGGCGGCGCTGGAAGTGTTCCAGATGGGCTTTGGAGATCAGCTTGTACAGGTTTCTCAAGCCATTCTGATTTTTTGCCAGTACAATCAGGTGGTTGGGCTTCTGGCGGCGCTTACCCAGCTTGCGCAGAGAGCGCATGGCGGGGTTGATCTGGTCAATGCGGGTGACACCCAGATCAAACAGCATCTTCCGAAAGGGTACCAGCATATAGCCCACCATGGCACCGTCGTCACAGGCACGGTGGTGGTTGAACTCCGGGAGATTCAGGTGGTTTGCCACAATGTCCAGCTTGTACTTGCCCAAATCGGGCAGCAGGTTTTGGGCGAGAATCAGGGTGTCAATGGAGGCGTTGGGGAAGTCTCTGCCCATGCGCTGGCAGCCCACTCGGAGAAAGCCCATGTCAAAATCCGCATTGTGGGCGGCAAGGGGTCTGTCCCCCACCCAGTCCAGAAAATCGTTCAGCGCCTGACTCTGGCTGGGGGCATCCGCCACCATCTGGTCGGTGATACCGGTAAGCTCCACCACCTCCCGGGGAATGGGCTTGTTGGGCTTGACAAAGGTGTTGTACCGCTCGCCGATTTCTCCGTTTTTCAGCACCACTGCGCCGATTTCCGTGATGTCGTCCCGGTCGTTGTGCAGTCCGGTGGTCTCAATGTCAAAGCAGACGATCTCATCGTCAAGGGTTGCGTCCGTCTCACCGTGGACCACCACCCGGTCGTCCACGTCGTTGATGTAGTACGCCTCCACCCCGTAGAGGATTTTAATTTTGTCCCCTGCGGTGTGCCATGCG
Source organism: Clostridiales bacterium NK3B98 (assembly GCA_000421005.1). GTDB lineage: Bacteria > Bacillota > Clostridia > Oscillospirales > Oscillospiraceae > Onthomonas. Next base: position 28,173 of record ATWA01000005.1, on the reverse strand, counting down.
TCCGGGAAGGCCTGCGCAATGCCGTGGTCGGTGACGGCGATGGCAGGATGTCCCCAGGAAATAGCACGTTTTACCGCATCCTTCACCTCGGTCAGCCCGTCCATGGTGGAGAAGCGGGTATGCAGGTGCAGCTCCACCCGCTTTTCAGCGGCGTTGTCCCGCCGTCCCTCCGGGGCTTTGGCGGGGGCAATGGCGGTGGGGGTCAGCTCCTGCTCGTTGGAATAGCTGTTGATGCCGATTTTGCCCTCTACCACCACCCACATTCCCTTTTTCAACTGCTCAATCACCGGGTTGGCCTGCCGGTTTTCCATGAACTTGGCCACCACAAGGGAGTTGGTGTAGTCGGTGATATAGAAATTGATGACCCACGCCTTCCGCTTGGGCAGCTCCCGGTGCTCAATGTGAAAGATTTTTCCGCAGACCGCCACAAAGCCCATGTCCAGCGTCACATCCTTCATGGGGATGGGCTTGCGGTGGATGCCCCTGCCGAAAATCAGATCGCCCTTCATTACCAGGGCGCTGCCGTTTTTGCTGCGCCGCTCCGGCTGGGGCTGGGGAACCGCCTTCATGGCGGCCTGACGCAGGGCGGCGGTTTTGGCAAACACATCATCCTCTTCCGCCGCCTCTTCCCGCTCCGGGGGGGCTTCCTCCGGCAAGGGGGGGCGTTCCTCCTCCCCGCTTTCGGGTACAATATCCCCTTCCACCTCGAAGGGGGACGGTTCCTCCGGGACAGCAGGCACCCGGATCACCAGCTTGCTCAGCCCGTAGCACCCGGCGATCACCGTGGACAGGGCGTTGATGCTCTCCGGTGCCGGGGACAGGTCGCCAAAGCTGGCCTCTACCTCGCAGGTACGGCTGGCACGGTGGATCCGGGCGTCGGTCACGATGCAGTTTTCCGCCATCTGAGACAGGTAGCCGGTGGGATGGTACTGTCCAAAGAGATGGAGCAGGGGGACGGGAGACGGTAATGACATGGCGAAACCTCATCTCAATTCACTCAATTCTAGTTCCTCATTATATCATATTTTCCCACCCCCGTACACCACAAAAAGGAGCGCCCAAGCGCTCCTTTTTGTGTTCTGTTACAGCCGCTCAATTTCCCGGAACAGCTCGTCCACCAGCTGGTCCTGAGGCACCTGCTTGCTGACGATTTCCCCGTGACGGAAGATGAAGCCGAAGCCGTTGCCCCCGGCAATGCCCACGTCTGCGGCGCTGGCCTCGCCGGGGCCGTTGACAACGCAGCCCATGACCGCCACGGTGATGGGCTTGGTGACGGTTTGCAGACGCCGCTCCACCTCGTTTGCAAGGGGAATCAGGTCAATGCGGGTGCGTCCGCAGGTGGGGCAGGAGATCAGGTTGGGCCCGTCCTGCCGCAGTCCCGCCGCCTGCAAAATCCGCTTGGCGGCCACCACTTCCTCACAGGGGTCGGCGGTGAGGGTGACCCGGAGGGTGTCTCCGATGCCCAGTGCCAGCAGTCCGCCGATGCCCATGGCGGACTTAATCACCCCCATGGTGGGCGTGCCCGCCTCGGTGACCCCCAGATGGAGGGGGTAATCGCTCTGCTGGCTCATGAGCTGGTAGGCCTTCATGGTGATGGGAACGCTGGAGGACTTCAGGGACACGCAGATGTCGTCAAAGTCAAACTTGTTCAGCAGGCGGATGTGTCCAAAGGCGGACTCCACCAGCGCCTCGGGGCAAACCTTGCCGTATTTGGCCAGCAGCTCCTTTTCCAGACTGCCGCCGTTGACCCCGATTCGGATGGGGATATTTTTCGCCCGGCAGGCGTCCGCTACCGCCTTGACCCGGTCCTCTGAGCCGATGTTGCCCGGGTTGATGCGCACCTTGTCTGCCCCGGCGGCGACACATTCCAGCGCCAGCTTGTAGTTGAAGTGGATATCCACCACCAGAGGAATGGAAATCTGCTCTTTGATTTTGCCGATGGCTTTCGCCGCCGCCATATCCGGAACGGCTACCCGGACAATCTCGCAGCCCGCCGCCTCCAGACGGTGAATCTGCTCCACCGTGGCCTGCACGTCGTCGGTGTGGGTGGAACACATGGACTGAATCGCTACCGGAGCGCCGCCGCCCACCGGGACAGCGCCTACCATGATTTGTTTTGTCATCTCTATCTCTCCTGTCAGGTCACGATTTTATAGATGTCGTTCACTGCCACCACGCCCATGAGCAGCAGCAGCAGCACCAGTCCCGCCAGATGGACAGCGCCCTCCAGCTTTTGGGGGATGCTGCGGCGGAAAACCGCCATGGCCAGAGCGTTGAGCAGCAGGAAGAAGATTCTGCCGCCGTCCAGCGCAGGCAGGGGCAGCAGGTTCATCACCGCCAGATTCACCGCCACGAAAGCGCCGAAGTAGAGGATGTTTTCCGCTGCCGCCAGCAGGTTGGGGGAGGACTGTCCCACCTCGGTCATGGTGTTGACAATGCCCACCGGACCGGACAGGTCTTTCAGTCCCGCCGTGCCCTGAATCAGCATTTCCAGACTCCAAAAGACCTGTCTGGCAAAGTCAATGGTGGCATAAAAGCCCAGCTTCACCCGTGTCAGCGCCCCGGCGTCCGCCATGGCGAAGTTGATGCCGTAGCGCAGGGTGGTTTCGCCGTTTTCCGTGTACTCCCGGGGAATCAGGTTCAGGTTTTTCTGCACCAGCGTCTCCCCGTTGCGGCGGACGGTCACGTCCACATAGTCGCTGTTTGCCAGCGCCAGAATGGTGGTAAAGTCGCTGTTGAGCAGCAGCCTGCGGCCGTTGATGGCGACGATCTCGTCCCCCTCCATCAGCGCCTCCTCCCCTTGCAGGGGGAAGCCCTCCGCAAAGCCCACAATCACCGATGTCACATACCGCTCCACCCCTGTGTAGAGGCAGAGGACAATCACCAGCCCGGTGATGAAATTGAAGGCAGCGCCTGCCACCAGAATGAGAAACCGCTTCCAAGCCGCTGCGTTGCCAAAGGCTCTGGGGTCCTCACTCTGTTCGTCCTCGCCCTCCATGGCGCAGTAGCCGCCGATGGGCAGCAGACGAAGACTGTATTTGGTCTCTTTCCCCTCTTTGTGCCACAAAAGCGGCCCCATACCCACGGAAAACTCGTTTACCCGCACGCCGCAGGCTTTTGCCACAATAAAATGGCCAAATTCGTGGATGGCGATGAGAAAGCCAAAGAGCAGGATACAGATCAGAATATAAACAATGCTCATAAAAAAGGATTCACCTCTTGGGGATTTCAGGATTTCAGCCGGGCAAAGCCCTCCTGCACTGCCGCTCTTGCGGCGGCGTCCGCCTCCAAAACCTGTTCCAGCGTATCCGCAGGGCCATAGGGGACGGTATTCAGGGCGTACTCCACCAGATCGGCAATTTCAAGGAATTTCACCTGATCGTGCAGGAACAGCCCCACTGCCGCCTCGTTGGCTCCGTTGAGCACGGCGCAGGGATTGCCCGGTTTTTTTGCTGCTTCCAGCGCCAGCGCCAGGCAGCGGAAAGTGTCGCAGTCCGGGGCGGCGAAGGTGAGGGGCGGGCAGGTGAGCAGATCCAGCTCTCCCGCCACGGCGGGGCAGCGCTTGGGATAGGTCAGGGCGTACTCAATGGGCAGGCGCATATCCGGCACCCCCAGCTGCGCCAGCACCGCATTGTCACAATATTCCACCATAGAGTGGATTATGCTCTGCCGGTGGACAACAATCTGGATTTTCTCCGGGGGCATGTTGTACAGCCGCATGGCCTCGATGAACTCCAGCCCCTTGTTCATCAGGGTGGCGGAGTCGGTGGTGATTTTGGCCCCCATGGACCAGTTGGGATGCTTCAAGGCGTCCGCCCGGGTGACATGAGCCAGCTCCTCCCGGGTTTTGCCGAAGAAGGGGCCGCCGGAGGCGGTGAGGATCAGCCGCTTCACCTCTCCCCTGTCGTGGTTGCATTCCAGACACTGGAACAGGGCGGAATGCTCCGAGTCCACCGGCACGATTTCCGCACCGTACTCCTGCGCCGTGCGCATCACCAGCTCCCCTGCACAGACCAGCGTCTCCTTATTGGCAAGGGCGATGCGCTTGCGCTCTTTGATAGCTGCCAGCGTGGGGCGAAGACCAATCATCCCCACCACTGAGGTGATGACGGTATCCGCCTCAGGCAGGGTGGCGGCCTCCACCAGTCCCTCCATACCGGAGGCGATACGGATGTCCGTGTCCGCCAGACGGGTGCGCAGCTCCGAAGCGGCTTTGGGGTCGTAGGCCACCACAAGCCGGGGATGGAACTGTCTTGCCTGCTGCTCCAGCAGGTCTACGTTGGTATTTGCGGCAATGGCTGCCACAGACATTCCACAGGCGGCAATCACGTCAAGAGACTGCCGCCCAATGGAGCCTGTGGAACCCAGCAGAGAAATATTCGGCATAGATTCCACCTCACTGTAAATGATTCTCAAAAGTAAAAAAAGGGCACCAGCGTCACCAGCACCGCCGTCAGCGGGGCGCAGAAGATCACGCTGTCAAACCGGTCCAGCACCCCTCCGTGGGACAGAAACAGCCGTCCGTAGTCCTTGATCTGGAACTGTCGCTTGATGTAGGAGAAGGCCAGATCGCCAAACTGGCTCACCCCGCTGCCCAGCAGCCCGTACAGGGCAAGGGCGGGGAGATTCGCCTGCGCTGCGCTGGTGGTTTGGAGGATGATACCGTAGATCACACAGCCTGCCACTGCCCCCGCCAGTCCGCCAAACGCCCCCTCCACCGTCTTGTGGGGGGACAGCACCGGAGCCAGCTTGTGCCTGCCGATTGCCCTGCCCACAAAGTAGGCGGCGGCATCGCTGCAAAAGGAGGCAAGGAAGGGCAGCAGGATATAGAAGCGGAAATGCTCCATATCCGCAATCAGCACCAGCGTGGAGAACATGGCAGGCACCACCATACCGCCCAGATAGGTTGCGCCCAGTTCTCCCACGGTCACGTCCTCGTGGCTGGCAAAGGCTACCGCAAACTGCACCACCGTGAAGCACAGCAGCCCTCCCACTCCGGCGTGGAGGTTGCAGTCAAAGTACACCCAGATGGGTACGAGAAAGGCGGACACCAGAGAGGCAAACAGCATCACTCGGTAGCGGAGATAATCGGTTTTGCCCAGCAGCTCATAGGCGGCGATGGCGCACATGACACCCGCCGCCACTGCAATGGCAATGGTGGGGCAGAACAGCAGCACAGCCAGCAGAATGGGCGTGCCCACTGCTGCAACGATGATTCGGCTTGCCATTACACACCTCCATATCGGCGGCTGCGGCGCTGGAAATCAGCAATGGAGCGCAAAAGCTCCTCTTTGGAGAAATCCGGCCAGAGAACGTCGGTGAAATAATACTCCGAGTAGGCCGACTGCCACAGCAGGAAATTGGAGGTGCGAACCTCCCCGCTGGGGCGGATAATCAGGTCAGGGTCGGGTACTCCGGCGGAGAACAGCCGGTCAGAGATGTCCTGCTCTGTGATAGAGGCAGGGTCTCGTCCCTCCCGGACGCACTCCGCCGCCAGTTCCCGCACGGCACGGGTGATCTCGTCCCGTCCACCGTAGTTCAGACAGATATTTACCTGACAGCCCTCATACCGTTTGGAAATCTCCTGCGTCTGACGGCAAAGGTCACGAAGCTCCGGATGGAGGGGGGTGAGGTCACCGAAAAAAGCCATTTTCACCCGGTCCCGCTCCATCTGTTCGATGGCTTCCAGCAGGTACTTTTTCAGCAGCTTCATGATGGCTGCCACCTCGTCCTCGGGACGCTTCCAGTTCTCCGTAGAGAAGGCATAGACGGTGAGATATTCCAGTCCGATCTCCTTGGCATAGGTGGCGATGGTGCGGAAGGTCTCCGCCCCGGCGGCATGGCCGGCTGTGCGGGGCAGACCCCGCTTTTTTGCCCAGCGTCCGTTGCCGTCCATAATAATGGCGACATGGCGGGGCAGGTGTTCAAAATCTACCTCCGGTGTATCGGAAGAGGCTTTACGAAACAGAGGCATTGGCTACATTCCTATCCATTGGATTTTGTGCCCGCAGAGCGGGGCAGGATCACACGCTCATCAGCTCCTTATCCTTTTCCTCGTTGAGCTTGTCGATCTTCTTGCAGTAGTCGTCGGTGAGCTTCTGGATATCCTTCTCCAGATCCTTCACATCGTCCTCGGTGAGCTCGCCCTTTTTCTTCATGGCCTTCACCTTGTCCATGGTGTCCCGGCGGATGTTGCGCACTGCAACCTTGCCCCCCTCGGCGTACTTCTTCACCTGCTTGGACAGGTCGCGGCGGCGCTCCTCGGTGAGCTGGGGGAAGGTCAGGCGGATCACCTTGCCGTCGTTCTGGGGGTTGATGCCCAGATCGGAGGTGTTGATGGCCTTTTCAATGGCCCTCAGCAGGGAGTTATCCCAGGGCTGGATCATCAGCTGGCGGGGGTCAGGGGAGCTGATGGAGGCAACCTGATTCAGCGGCGTGGGAGAACCATAGTATTCCACGCTGATGCGATCCAATACCTGAGGATTTGCCCGGCCAGCCCGCACAGAGCCAAAATCCGCCTGCACAGAGGCGATGGATTTCTTCATCCGGTCTTCTGCTGCTTTTACGATCTCGTTCATCACTGTTTCCTCCTTTGATTAGTTCATGATCGTGCCGATCTTCTCGCCCATGATGGCACGCTTGATGTTCTCCGGGTCCTTGAGGGCGAAAAGCAGAACGGGAATCTTGTTGTCCATGGAGAGAGAGGTGGCTGTAAAGTCCATGACTCCCAGATGCTGTGCCAGCACGTCGTCATAGGAGATGGAGTCATACTTCACCGCCTTGGGGTCCAGATTGGGGTCAGCGTTGTACACGCCGTCAATGTTCTTGGCCAGCAGAATCACGTCAGCGTCAATCTCCGCAGCCCGGAGCACAGCGCCGGTGTCGGTGGAGAAGAAGGGGTTGCCGGTGCCGCAGCCGAAAATGACCACACGCCCCCGCTCCAAATGGCGGATGGCCTTAGAGCGGATATAGGGCTCGGCAATCTGCTGCATCTGAATGGCAGTCTGGACGCGAACCTCCACGTTCTTCTGTTCCAGCACGTCCGCCACAGCAAGGCAGTTGATGACGGTGGCCAGCATACCCATGTGGTCAGCACGGACACGGACCATATTCTCTCCGCCGTCCTTCTTGCCACGCCAGAAGTTGCCGCCGCCTACGACGATACCGATCTGAACGCCCATGTCCACGCACTCCTTAATCACATCGCAGACACGGCCGATTACTTCAAAATCCAGACCCCGGGAGGCATCTCCGGCAAGTGCCTCACCGCTGACCTTGAGCAATACTCTCTTATATTTGGGCTGATCCATAATGGCATACGCTCCTTTGTTTGTTTTCAGGAAGGGTTCCGCACAGCGGCACACCTCCACACGTCTCCTATTTTAATCCATTTTTCCCATTTTGCATAGAGGGATTGCAAAAGTTTTTGTGCCAATATCCATATTTCCAGCACGGACACTCCTGTCTTCCCTCCGAGGGAGAGATGTGGTACAATCATAGCCAATCTGAAAGGCTTCCCATGGGAGGTATCTCCATGCAAAACTATAAGCTGACCATTGCCTATGACGGCACCCGGTATCAGGGCTGGCAGGGGCAGGGCAACACAGACAACACCCTGCAAGCCCGTCTGGAAGGGGCGCTCTGCCGTCTCACCGGAGAGCAGGTAGAGGTTCACGCCTCCGGGCGGACGGACGCAGGGGTTCACGCTGCGGGACAGGTGGTCTCCTTCGCTCTGGCAAAGCCCATTCCCCCGGATACGCTGATGGAGCATCTGAACCGCTATCTGCCTCAGGACATGGGGGTGATGGCGCTGGATTTTGCCCCGCCCCGCTTCCACGCCCGGCTCAATGCTGTGGGCAAAACCTACGTCTACCGCATCTGGAACGACCCTCGCCCGGATGTTTTCGCCCGGCGGTTTCGATACGCCCAGCCACAGCCGCTGGATGTGGCCGCCATGGGGCAGGCCGCCCGGCTGTTGGAGGGACAGCACGATTTTCGCTCCTTTTGCGGTCTGCCCCGGTTTAAAAAGTCCACCGTGCGCACCATTTTTCACATTGGGGTAACCCGTCAGGGGAATGAGGTCTGTCTCCGTTTTACAGGAGACGGCTTTCTCAACCGGATGGTACGGATTCTGGCGGGAACGCTGGTGGAGGTGGGGCAGGGGCTGCGCACACCGGAGTCCATGACGGATGTGCTCGCCGCCTGTGACCGTTCCCACGCCGCCGGAGCCCTGCCCGCCCACGGTCTGACGCTGGAGCAGGTCTACTACGACTCCATTCCCAACGCATGACAAACCCCGCGCCGAAAAAACGGTGCGGGGCTGTTATTATTGCAGGTTCAATTGTATGGGTGCCTCTACACCCAGGAAACGGCACAAGTCGTTGAACTGTTTCACCTGGGAATCAGTCATCCGGTCCGGAAACAGGGAGAAATCCAGCACGGTATACGCTTTTGCGTTTTTCTGGTGGAGCAGCACCATGACCTTGGCTCTGGTCTCCGCCATGGGATTTTCCTGAAAGCTAAAGCCCAGAGTCCCGCAGCTGCCGTCCTCCGAAAGGACGGGCTCTCCCGGCCATTCCAGAAGCTGGCCGCCGGAGGCTTCGATATAGATGTCCTGATACTCGTCGATTTCCTCCTGCAAGTCCTCTTCCAGCGACTGTTCCGCTTCCAGCGTGTAAATCTCCTGATACCACGCCTCTGCGTTCAGGGTGAGCTGGGTCACCACTTCCCCGTCATTGTCCACGCTGGTGACCATATTCTCCTTGTACCCGGTGAGAATGGGCACCTGCTGCAAAGCGCCGTTCTCATCCAGATAGTTGATCTGTTTCAGGTCGGAATAGCCGGGAATTTCAAACACGGACAAATGCTGTATGGCAGGAGGCATCTCCTCCTCCACCAGAGCATGGGTATGCTCCGGGTCATCTTCCTCCGGCTGGGTGCCGTCTAAAATGTCGGCAATGTACTCTCTGCTCAGGGACACCAGCTCATAAATATCGGTATAATACTGCTCAAAGCTCATCTCCTGCTCCGGCGGCTCTGCGTTCATCTGGCTGGCAGGGGTCAGGGTCAGCTCGAGATAGCTCTGTCCGTTGCGGTCAAGGGTGAGCTTGTATTCCTCCCCCTGGTTGGAGAGGGCGAGTGTCAGGTCGGTCAGAGACGGCTGGGAGGCATCGTCTTGGGCAGCCTCAACCATCTCCGTTTTCTCCCCTTCTTCGTCGTAAATCTGCACCTGATCCAGATCAATCAGTTCATCCTCCCCGGTGAGGGTGCGTCCAAAAAAGTCCGTCCAGCACTTGTCAAAAATCCCCTTCAGCGACTGGGGAAAGGCAAAGGACAGATTGATCTGCTGGGACAGGGTATCCACAAAACGCTGGCTCATGTCCTGCTGATACTGTCCGATCAGCTCATCCACGTTCACCCCTGCTTTTTCCAGCGTCTCCCGGTTCAGGCTCATGGCATACCCGCCGGAGGCTGCTTTCACATAGCTGCCCAGAGATTCTCTGGTCTCCGCCAGTCCGTCAAACCACTCCTGACGCCACTGCTCCGTCTCCTGCCAGAAGTCCCCCTCCCAGGTATAGCACATCCAGGAGGCGGTCTGTGTCTGGGTCAGCTCCTGCATATCCGCCATTCTCACCTCTGTGAGGGGGAAGGCACAGGTGGCTTTGGACATCTGCCCCACGTCCAGCCAGATGTCATTACCGATAACACGGATCTCCGTCCATTCCCCGTCCTGCTCCGGCGTGCCTGACAGGGTGAAGGTCAGATCCGCCTGCTGATTGGTGCAGGAGACAAAGCCCTCCACCTGTACTACTGCGCCGTGATAGGGGACGGTCATAGACACCCGGGCATCCCGGAGCTGGCGAAACTCCTCTGCCAGTGTATAAAACTGCTCCGTTCCATTCAGTTTCTTTCCGCAGCCCGTCAGCAGCCCCGCCAGCAGGGCGAGAGCCAGCGTCACAGCAATCCAACGTCTTTTCATGAAAGCGCCTCCTGTATTCAGGCCAGACCAGCCATATTCGTCGTTGCGTCTCAGATTGATATCTTCTTTTCGTCTCAGATACATCCAATCCTGTCCGCTTCATCCTAACCGCTGAACGGGGAAAAGTCAAGGCGATTGGGGGAGGGTTTTCTGGTGTTAAGCATTTCTTCATCTTCTCAAATCCGGAAAAAAGTGGTACACTCATATCAGATAATCCCCTCCGGGAGCAGGTTAGGAGGCAAAGGACAATGGCGGCAAAAAAAGAGGATCAATACGGAATCAATATGAAGCAGTTCTGCGCCGGACATCAGCAGAAAATCCAGCAGGCGTTGGCGCAGGGAGCGGTCACCCCTGCCCTTATGGAGCAGCATTTGGAGCAGCTTCACTGGCTCCAGCACGAGCGGCTGGTACATCTGATTGTCACGGTGATGACCGTGTTTGTGGAGCTGTTTCTGGTGGATCTGGCGCTGCTCCACCCTGCCGTCAGCCTTGGCGGGGCGATTGCCATGCTGTGCATGGCGGTGCTGCTGGGGTTTTACTTCGCCCACTACTTCTTTTTGGAGAACACCACCCAGCACTGGTACCGGCTCACTCAGCAGATGATGGAGCAGTTGCAGGACGAGTAATACTGTTTTCATCGGAAAGGCATGGCCCACGCAATACGCCCCGGCGACGGTCGCCGGGGCGTGATGCTTTATCCGGATTTTGCTTATGACTGCTCTGCGCCGATCACGGCTTCCAGCACCCGCTCCTCAGAGGCATTGAGGGTGTGGGGCATAGCCAGCGCCTCGTCCATGTCCATATCGCAGATGGTGCCGCCCTGATGGCAGACCACACGGTTGGTCATGCCGTTGACCAGACACTCCACCGCCCAGTAGCCCATACGGGTGGCGGTGACACGGTCACGGGCGTTGGGGGAGCCGCCCCGCTGGATGTGACCCAGCACGGTCACTCTGGGGTCGATGCCCAGCTCTTCCTTAATCATGGAGGCCACTTTGTTGGCGCTGCCGGGGTTCTTCATAATCTCGTCGTCATTGAAAGCGCCCTCTGCCACGATAATCATAAAGTGGGTGCGCCCTGCCAGACGGGCGGAACGGATGCGCTCTGCCACGTCGGTCTGGAAATCCCAGGGATGCTCGGGCACCAGAACGGCGGTAGCGCCGGTGGCAATGCCCACATACAGGGCCAGATTGCCTGCCCTGTGACCCATGACCTCTACCACGGAGCAGCGCTCGTGGGACTGCATGGTGTCCCGCAGGCGGTCAATGGCCTCGATGGCGGTATTGGCGGCGGTATCATAGCCGATGCAGTAGTGAGAGCAGCCGATGTCGTTGTCGATGGTGCCGGGGATGCCCACCACAGAAATGCCGTGCTTGGCCAGAGCCAGACAGCCACGGAAGGTGCCGTCGCCGCCGATGGCCACAATGCCCTCAATGCCCAGCAGCTTGCAGGTGGCAACCGCCTTCTGCTGTCCCTGCTCGCTGCGGAACTCCTCGCTTCTGGCGGTATAGAGAATGGTGCCGCCACGGTTCAGGATGTGCGCCACTGAGTTGGCGTCCATGCGGAACACGTCGCCGTTGATGAGTCCGTTCCAGCCCCGGCGAATCCCGATCACATCCACCCCGTGATAGATAGCGGTACGCACCACCGCGCGCACAGCCGCATTCATGCCGGGAGAGTCTCCGCCGCTGGTCAGAACGCCGATCCGTTTTACTGCACTTGCCATAGAGATGACCTCACTTTCTTTCAAATAAAAAGGTTTCTGTTTTTAATGATTTTCTTAATAGTACCCTATCAGCGGTGATTTTGCAAGTACAAGATGTTATTTTTTTATGCCTTGTTTATGCCTTCCTGTCGACAACGCTCCAGCAGCGCCTCCCGCTGGTTGGGACAGGCGCCGTCCATCACCAGCTCCAGCAGGTGTTTCAGCGTTTTCCCCACCTGCGGGCCTTTGGGCACACCAAGGGCGATCAGGTCGCTGCCCCCAATGGCAAGATCTTTCAGGGTAAAACAGGCTTTTTCCCGCAAAAGCTCCTCCAGCAGGGCTTTTGCCAGCTCCACCCGTTCCAGCTTTTCCGCCAAAAACGCCGGGGACTGAGCCAGTGCGTCCGCCCGGTGCAGCGCCACCGACCATTGGGCTCCCTGCTCCCCCATGCGGTTGAGCAGGCGGGCGGCTTCCCGGCGGGTCTGGGGCAGGGGCAGGTCATGCCACTTCACCTGAAGCAGCACCTGTTCCTTTGTCTCATTGTCGCAGCGCAGGCGGTTGAGCATATCCCGGCTCAACTCCACGCTGCGCTGGGCGTGACCGTAAAAGTGGTCAATGCCCTGCCCGTCCCGGCTCCAGCACTCCGGTTTTCCGCTGTCGTGGAACAGGGCGGCAATGCGAAGGGCAGGCTGGGCCGGAGTTTCCCTCACTGCCCGGGCGGTATGCCGCCACACATCAAAGCAGTGGTGGGGATTCTGCTGGGGGAAGTCGAACATGGGGGCAAGCTGGGGCAAAATCCGGGCGAAAACGTCCCGGTAGTCCACCAGCAGCGCCTCCACCCCTTTGCCACAGAGAAAGCCCTTCAGCTCGGAAAAAATACGCTCGGCGGCGATGCTGTCCAGCAGCTCCAAACGGCGGTGAATGGCGCTGGCGGTGTCCTCCTCCAGCCGGAAGCCAAACCGGCTGGCAAACCGGAGGGCACGCATCAGCCGCAGTCCGTCCTCTTCAAACCGTTCCTCCGCCTGTCCCACGCAGCGGATGACCCCCTGTTTCAAATCCTCCCGGCCGCCGAACAGGTCTACCACCCCGGTATCCGGGTGATATGCCATGGCATTCACCGTAAAATCCCGCCGGGCCAGATCCTGATCCAGCGACGGCACAAAGGACACCTGATCCGGATGCCGATGGTCGGAGTACACCCCGTCTGTGCGGAAGGTGGTAATCTCGTATCCCACCCCCTGACGCACCACCATCACCGTGCCGTGTTGCAGCCCGGTTTTGGCCACCCGGTGGTCATGGAACAGGTCCAGCACCTGCTCCGGGAGGGCATTGGTACAGATGTCCCAGTCGTGGGGCCGGGTGCCCATCAGCGCATCCCGGACGCAGCCGCCTACCACATATGCCTCGTATCCGCCCCGGTTCAGCCGCTGCATCAGCGCCATGGGCTCAGCCGGTATCTGGATTTCCATGCTCTCGCTTCCTCCTCTGGGAAAGAAAGGCCCTGAGCTCCTTTCGGTATCTCAGGGTCTTTTCCTTCGTTTATCCCACGTTGTTCGCTTCGCCATTCCCGCTCTGGGCAGTATCTCCGAACAGACCTTCCAGCAGTCCGTCCAGGAAAGCCGCCTCGCAGGTGACGGTCACACTGTCCGTTGCCGTGCCAGCAGATGCGGTGATGACGCAGGTTCCGGCTCCTGTCCAGCGCACCAGACCGTCGGTGACAGTTGCCACTGTGGGGTCGCTGCTGGTCCAGACCAGCTCGCCCGGCCATCCCTGAGGGGAAACCACAGGGGTAATCTGGTAGGACTGACGGGCATCCAGCACAATCTCTTCCTCGATGATCTCCACCGAATCCACCTGAGGCTCCAGGCACTTGACGGTACAACTGGAATTGCGTCCGTCCGCGGTGGCGGTGATGACACACTCCCCCTGCCCCTGCCAGTGAACCGTGCCGTTTTCCACGCTGGCAACTGTGGTATCGCTGCTGGTCCAGATCACATCTCCCCACCAGTTTGTGGGTATGATTCTGGCTTTCAGCTCTACGTTCTCCCCGTAGTTCAGCTCCAGATTGCCTTTGTTGATACGAATGGAGGAAACGGTCACATAGCTGCATTCCACCTCACACTCCGTGGACACGCCGTCCGCAGTGGCGGTAATGGTGCAGCTTCCTCTGCCCGTCCATGTCACAAGACCGTTGTAGACCGTAGCCACATCCGGGTCGCTGGTCTCCCAGACGACATTGCCGTTCCAGGCACGAGGCTCTACCTGCGCTGTGAGCTGGTAGTGTCCATTGCCGTCCAGCACCAGATTCTGCCGGTTCAGACTGATAGAACGGGCTTCCGGGTTGCGAATGGTCAGCGCTGTGCGCACCACAGCCACATTGCCGGAGTGGTCCGAAACGGTGTAGATCACCGGATAAACCCCGGGACGGGCCTCGTCCACCTGACTGGTATCCACCTGAATGGAACCGGTAAGGGCGCCGTCCATCTCGTCCTCAGCGGTGACACCGGTACGCAAGTCCACCACGTCTCCCAAATCCACGGTACGGTCAGCGGCATGGATCACCGGAGGCTTTGTGTCCGTCACCTTGACGGTGGTCTTTTTCACTGTGTGATTGCCGTGGGCATCAATTGCCGTGATCTCTACCGTTTCCTCTCCCGCCCGGGGAAAGACAGTGCTTCTCCCATCGACGCTCACTTCACCGCCGGAGGTGATGGAGACGGTATACTCGCTCTCGTCCGAGACAGCACGAACCAGATCAAACAGGCCAACCTGTTCGCCATATCCCGCCTCGTAGTTTTCCATCAGCGTCAGTGTGGGACCGCTGTGGTCTCCCTGCCGATAGACAACGGTTGTCACCACAATCAGAAGAATCACCGCCAGCACGCCGGCTATGATTCCGATTTTTTTCTTATCCATTGACTTGCTCCAGCTCTTTTGTCGCTCAGCCGTCTGCTCCGGGTCTCGCCAGTGCATGAAAAACAGGCGGAACCCCCCGCTTCCAGCTTCCTTACATATAGTATCCTTGCTATCTTAACATACATTTCGCCGCTTTTCTACCTTTTTTCACCATATTTCAAAAATTTTTCTGTTTTCCCCCGTCTATTCCGCCCTCTTTTTTCAGTATGGCCCGTTTTGGCGGCTTCAGGCGGGATTGTATCATCAAAATGTCCGGCGTATCCCATGCTGCCTGTCAGAGGTTGTCAAATTTCCCTTTTCTGTTGCTTTTTTGGGCAAAACGTGAGACAATGGGAGACAATGTGGCACTGTCCGCTTTGACTCGGAGTGTGGAATATGGAAAATCAGACCCTTCAGCGGCTGCGTCAGGGGGAGCCTCTCGCCCTCACAGACCTGCTGCTGCTCACCTTACAACTCAGTATACCCGCCATACTGGCTCAGGTATCCACCGTGGTCATGGAGTTTATCGACGCCTCCATGCTGGGGCATCTGGGCTCCAACGAGGCGGCAGCCATCGGGCTGGTCTCCAGCAGCACATGGCTGATGGGCGGGATGTGCAGCGCATTGTTTACCGGCTTCAATGTCCAGATCGCCCACGCCATCGGCGCTCAGCGGGAGGACCGGGCAAGGGCAATCGTCCGTCAGGGGCTGGCTTTGACCCTGCTGTTTACGCTGGTGCTGGCGGTGATCGGTGCTGCCATATCCTCCCCCCTGCCCCGTTGGCTGGGCGGCGGCGAGGAGGTTGCGGCGGATGCCAGCCGGTACTTTCTCATCTACACCCTGTTTTTCCCCGCCTCCATGCTGGGCTGGCAGGCGTCCGGTATGCTCCAATGCAGTGGGAATATGCGCCTGCCCGGGGTGGTGCAGTCGGTGATGTGCGCTCTGGATGTGGTGTTCAACGCCCTTTTGATCTTTCCCACCCGCACCGTCACCCTGCTGGGATTTTCCATCCCCATGCCTGGGGCGGGGCTGGGGGTCACCGGGGCGGCGCTGGGTACCGGGCTGTCCGAGCTGGCAGGGGGCGGCTTTCTGCTGTGGTATCTGCTGCGCCGCTCTTCCTCCCTGCGGCTGCGCCGGGGAGAGCGGCTGAAATGGAATCCGGACACCCTGAAAACCGTGCTGCGCATCGGGCTTCCGGTGGGCTTTGAGCAGGTGGTGATGAGCATGGCGCAGGTGGTCTCCACCCGGATTGTCTCCCCGCTGGGGGTAATTGCCATCGCCGCCCACACCTTTTCCATCAGCATCGAGAGCCTGTGCTATATGCCGGGGTACGGCATCGGCTCGGCTGCCACCACCCTGATCGGTCAGAGCATCGGCGCAAAGCGGCAGGACGTGACCCGGACGCTGGCATGGCTCACCACCCTCACCGGCATGGCGGTGATGACCTGCACCGGAGTGCTGATGTACTGCTTCGCACCGCAGATGATCGGGCTCATGTCCCCCGACCCGGCCATCCGGGATTTGGGCGGGGCGGTGCTGCGGATCGAAGCCTTTGCCGAGCCGCTGTACGCCGCCTCTATTGTGGCATCCGGGGTGCTGCGGGGCGCCGGGGACACGCTGGTGCCCAGTGTGCTGAACTTTGCCAGCATTTGGCTGGTGCGGCTGCCCCTTGCCGCCTTTCTTGCCTCCGGCATGGGACTGCGGGGGGTATGGCTGGCCATGTGCGTTGAGCTGTGTCTCCGGGGCGTGCTGATGCTGGTGCGCATGGGGCGCAAGCGCTGGGAGAGCGTTCATGACGTAATCAGATAGCAAAGCGTCTGGGCATTTGTGCCGCTTACCGGCGTTTTCTCTTCTTTTCAATAATAGTCCACCACAAACTCCCGCTCCTCCGGCTCCACCGGGCGCTGGGTCACCTCCATGTGAGCAATACGAATCCATGGCTCCCGCTGCAGGGCGGCAATCAGTGCGTCAATATGCTCTGCATCAGACTGAAATTCCGCCCGCACCCTGCCGTCCAGCAGATTTTGAGCAAATCCGGTGACCTTCAGCTCCTGGGCGTGGAGCATACAGCGGTAGCGAAAGCCCACCCCCTGCACCTCGCCGCTGAAATAGATTCGGCGGCGCTCCAGCCGGCTTTTGTCCACCGGGGGCAGCTTCGGCTGATTTTGCTGCTGTTTTCGGAAATAATCAAACAATCCCATCGCTTTTCTCCCCTTTTTTCATATTCCTATGATAACACACTTTTTCCTCCGGGAAAAGGGGGAGACGTAAGGATTCAGCATTGACTTTTTTGAATCTTTTATGGTATTATAAGGGTACCAATAGAAGCACAACACCACCCCAGAGAAAAGGAGACGGAGTATATGGATCTGTATTGCATCGGAGAACTGCTGATTGACTTTATTCCCGGCACGGAGCCTGCCAGCTATGTGCGCAATGCCGGCGGCGCACCTGCCAATGTGGCCATCGCCGCTGCCCGCAACGGGCTGGATGCCGGTATGTGCTGCACCGTGGGCAAGGACGACTTTGGCCCCTTCCTGCTGGACACCCTGCGGGAAAACGGCGTGAAGGCGCTGCACCCGGAGCTTTGCACCGACGCTGTCACCACCATGGCCTTTGTCACCCTCACCCCGGACGGCGACCGGAAGTTTACCTTCGCCCGCAAGCCCGGTGCGGATATGCTCCTGTGCGAGGACGACGTGAAGGAATCCGACATCGCCTCCACCGTCATTGTGCAGGCAGGCTCCTTCTCCCTGTCCGCCTCTCCCTGCCGGGAGGCCACCATCAAGGCGCTGAAGCTGGGCCGCAAGTACAACAAGCTGGTGAGCTTTGACGTGAACTACCGCAATCTGGTCTGGAACGACGATGTGGACGCCTGCGCCAAAGAGGTGTTCCAGTGCCTGCCCTACATCGACATCCTCAAGATCAGTGAGGAAGAAGTGGACATGATGGGCGGCGAGGCCGGTCTGCCCCGTCTGATGGAGGACTATCAGATTTCCCTGATCGTGGAGACGCTGGGCGCAGAGGGCGCACGGTGCTTCTTCGGCGGCAAGGTGTTTGACATCCCCGGCCGCAAGGCAAAGTGCGTGGACGCCACCGGCGCAGGGGACGCTTTCTGGGGCGGCTTCCTGTCCTCTCTGCGCATTCAGGGGGTAGAAGCGCCGGAACAGCTCACCGAGGAGATCATCCGCACCGCCATGAACTACGGCAACATCTCCGGCTGGCTGTGCGTGCAGAGCAAGGGTGCCATTTCCTCCCTGCCCACCAGAGAGCAGATTCAGCAGTATCTGTAAATAACGTACACAGTCCGACAGGAAAACTCCCCATTCTGTCGGGCTTTTTTATTCCTTTTGTGAATTGACATTCCCCCTGTTCCTGTTATGATGAGAGAGCAATTTGAGAAAAGGAGGGTTTATGATGGAACAACTATTCAAACTGTCCCAGAATAAAACCAACGTCAAAACCGAACTGGTAGCCGGTCTTACCACGTTCATGACCATGGCCTACATCATTGCGCTTAACCCCAATCTGCTGACCAATTTCGATGTGGGCTCCCCCCTGTGGAACGGTGTGTTCATGGCTACCTGTCTGGCCTCCGCCATCGGTACCATCTGCATGGCGTTTCTGGCCAACAAGCCCTTTGTCATGGCCCCCGGCATGGGTCTGAACAGCTTCTTCGCTGTGGTCTGCGGCAACATTGTCGCCATGAGCGGCACCATGGACTACACCAACGCTTTTCAGGCCGCCCTGTGCATCATTCTGGTGGAGGGCATCGTATTCATCATCCTGTCTGTGCTCAACATCCGGGAGAAGATCGTGGACGCCATTCCCCTGCCTGTGCGTCTGGGCATCTCCCCCGCCATCGGCCTGATGCTGCTGAACATCGGCGTGGGTTCCAACGCCGGCATCTACTCCGAGACCGGCGGCCCCTTCTACGCCATGCGTGACTTCTTCGGCGCTCTCACCCCCAGCGTGGCCAGCGAGTCCATGGGCTCCGGCTACATCAGCATGGTGCTCACCGTGGTCACCATGTTCATCGGTCTGCTGGTTATCGTCATCCTGGCCAGCCGGGGCGTGAAGGCCGCCGTGCTCATCGGCATGCTCTGCGCCAGCGTCATCAACTGGGTCGGCCAGATCGCATTCCTTGGCACCAACCCCTTCGCCTCTCTGGCCACTGCCAGCTGGGCGCCTCCTGTGGGCGATATGGTTTCCACCACCCTGTTCAAGTTCGACTTTGCCGGATTTATGAGCATCGGCTGGTTCACCGCCATCACCCTGATTATCACCTTCTGCATGATTGATATGTTCGACACCATCGGCACACTGGTGGGCACCGCCAGCCGGGCCGGCATGGTGGACAAGGACGGCAATATGCCCAACATGAAGGAAGCGCTGGTGTCTGACGCTGTGGGCACCATCGCAGGCGCTCTCACCGGCACCTCCACCGTCACCACCTTTGTGGAGTCCGCTTCCGGCGTGGAGGCAGGAGGACGCACCGGTCTCACCGCTCTGGTGGCTGGCGTGCTGTTTCTGGCTTCCACCTTCATCGCTCCCATCGCCGCTATCATTCCCGCCGCCGCCACCTCTTCCGCTCTGATCTATGTGGGCGTGCTGATGCTGGCCGGTCTGAAGAGTGTGAACTTTGATGACATCGAGCAGTTCGTCCCTGTGGCGCTGATGCTCATTGCCATGCCCATCTCCGGTTCTATCGGCCACGCCATTGGCATCGGTCTGATCACCTACACCTGCATCAAGGTGTTCAACGGCAAGGCAAAGGACGTGTCCGTCCTCACCTATGTGATCTCTGCGCTGTTCCTTATCAAGTTCTTCCTGGTTGTGTGATGATTCGTTGTTCAATCTCACAATTATCGTCATCCCCCGAGGCTTCGGGGGATGATTTTTTTGTTTTTCACACATAATGCAAAACATCTGCTTGCATTTTGTGTGGCTCGTGCTATGATAATCCAGTCAGATTTTCTGTTGACCGGCATGCAGGCCGGCCTGATTCCCCGCACGTTCATACCATGGAAGTATTGAGGAAAACCGATTATGGATATTTTTAACCTGCTCACCCTCTTTGGCGGTCTGGCCATGTTCCTGTATGGCATGCGGCTGATGGGGGACGCTTTGAAGGAAAGCTCCTCCGGCACCCTGAAAACCGCCATGGAGCACGTCACCGACAACCCCGTCAAGGCTTTTCTGCTGGGCGTAGCCATCACCGCACTGATTCAGTCCTCCACCGCCACCATTGTCATCACCTCCGGTCTGGTAGGGGCAGGCATACTCACCCTGCGCCAGTCCCTTGGCATTATTGTGGGCGCCAACGTGGGCACCACCGTCACTGGACAGATCATCCGCCTGCTGGACATTGACGCAGGCGCAGGCTCTATTCTCCGGCTGTTCCAGCCCTCCACGCTGGCTCCTGTGGCGCTGATGATCGGCATTGTGCTGATTATGTTCGTCCAGTTCAAAAACTCCAAATCCATCGGCAATATTGCCATGGGCTTTGGCATTCTGTTCTCCGGCCTGATGAACATGACCGGGGCGGTGAACACGCTGGCGGAATCCGGGGCGGTGGAGCAGATTTTTGCCGGACTGGGAAGCAATCCCCTGCTGGGCTATCTCACCGGCGCAGGGGTCGCCTTTGTGCTGCAAAGCTCCTCCGCCACCATCGGTATTTTACAGGCCTTTTCCGCCTCCGGTGTGCTCACCTTTAACGCCATCTATGCGGTGATCGTGGGCATCTATCTGGGCGACTGCGTCACCACTGCCATTGTCTGCTCCATCGGTGCGGACACCGAGAATAAACGGGTGGGCGCAGTCAATATTCTCTATAACCTGTTTAAGTCTGCGCTGGTGCTTGTGGGGGTCAATCTGCTGCACCTTTCCGGAGCGCTGGACGGGCTTTGGAATGCCGTAGCCAATTCCGGTCTGATTGCAAACACAAACACCGTATTCAATCTGGTCTGTGCCCTTCTGGCTCTGCCGCTGATGCCCTCGCTGGAGCGGCTGAGCAAGCTGATGATCAAGGACACTCCTGAACAGGAGGAAAAGTACAAGGAGCGGCTGGACGCCCTGTCTCCGGTGTTCTTTGACACCCCGGCGCTGGCGCTGAGAAGCTGCTACGATATGCTGCTCACCATCTTCCACGCCTCCCGGGACAATCTCACCAGGGCCATTCCTCTGCTGGCCCATTTTGATGAAAAGGTATTTCAGCAGATTATGGCGGAGGAGGATGAGATTGACAAGCTCACCGACCGGCTCAGCCGGTACATTGTAGACCTGCTGCCCCACTTGCAGGAGGAGTATCATCTCTCCATCATCGACCAATACTATAAGGTGTCCAAGGAGTTTGAGCGGCTGGGCGACCACGCTGTGGCCATCTCCGAGGTGGCTCAGAACCTGAACACCAGCCAGTCGGAGTTCTCCCAGGCGGCGCAGGCAGAGCTGAAGGTGCTGGAATCGCTGATGTGGAAGATTCTGGACGACGTGGAGCTGGCCTTTGGCCGCCGGGATGTGGAGGCCGCCCAGCGGATTGAGCCCATGACGCAGGCGGTCACCGATCTGGTGTCCAAGCTGAACGAACACCATCTCATCCGCCTCAGCCACGGACAGTGCAGTATTTTCGCTGACGCCAGCTTTACCAACCTGCTCACCAACTACAAGCGGATTTCCGATGCCTGTTCCAACGTAGGCGTGGCCGTAGTGGTGCGTGTGCGCCCCGAGCTGGCAGAACAGGAGCACAACTACTATTCCTACCTCCACTCCGGACGGGACGAGGCGTTTAATCAGGTCTATGACGAGACCTATGCCACCTATTACGGTCTGCTCAAGGACGCTGACCGGGCGCTGGCCGCAAAGCCGGATAAGCTGTGATTTCCGGGGTTCTCAGGCGCACACTGTGCGCCCCTACATCCGCCTCCGCATTTTTGCTCATAATCTGAGAAAAAACGCAAATACTACCTTCGTGTTGAGAATAGTTCCGCTATGGGAGGGTTTTGATATGAAGGCAACTGGTATTGTGCGCAGGATTGACGATTTGGGACGGGTGGTGATTCCCAAGGAGATTCGCCGCACGTTGCGGATCCGGGTGGGCGATCCACTGGAAATTTTTACCGACAAGGACGGCGGGGTGGTATTCAAAAAATACTCCCTCATGGGAGATTTGCAGATACTGGCCGCTCAGGTGTGCGAAACCGTCTCCAAAACCTCCGGCTGCCCGGTGCTGATCTGTGACCGGGACGCCGTGATCGCCGCCGCCGGGGTAAACCGCCGGGAGTATGTGGAGCGGCACATCTCCGAGGCGCTGGCAGGCATTATGGACGGCAGGCAGATCTATCAGCTCCGGGGTGGAGAGACGGAAATCCCGGTAACGGAGGACGGCGCTTCCCTCTCCGTGGCGCTGGCTGCCCCCATTCTCACCGAAGGGGACGTGATGGGCTGCGTGGTGCTGGGCAAACGGGAGCAGGGCGGCGTGTCCGAGTCGGATTACAAGCTGGCACAGGCCATCGCCGGTTTTCTGGGCAAGCACATGGAATCCTGATACTGTCGCAGACAGTGGCGGGGGATTTTCCCCTCTGCCCTCTGTCTGCGGCTTACATTTTACCCGATTCTTTGAACTTCTGCCCCGGTTCCTCTTGACATTCCCGGTGTTCGTGAGTATGATTTGAGGGAAAGGTACTGTTATGCCTGTTTGTAACGGCTGACCTTCAAAATAGAATCATCAATCTTCAATTCAGGAGGAACTATTTATGGATATCTTTGAAAAGCTGACTGAGGTTCTGGCTGACCACACTGGCCGGGACGCTTCTGAGTTTACCCGCGACACCACCTTCGAGTCTCTGGGCATCGACTCTCTGGAGACCGTGGAGATGGTCATGGAGCTGGAGGAAGAGCTGGACACCGAGCTGGAGCTGGACGAGAAGGTCTCCACCGTGGGCGAGCTGGTTGCTTTCATTGAGCGCAAGCTGGGCGAGTAATCCCTGTCAACTGATTATAATCGGTGCCGCCGCTGAAAAACGCGGCGGCCTTTTTCATGGAGGAGATCTATGTCTAAGATCGCATTTGTCTTTTCCGGGCAGGGCGCACAGTATCCCGGTATGGGACAGTCCCTCCGGGATGCCAGCAGCGCCGCCAGAGCGGTGTTCGACCTGTGCGACAGCATCCGTCCCGGAACCAGCGCCCAGTGCTTTTCCGGCACAAAGGAGGAACTGACCGTCACCTCCAACACCCAGCCGGATATGTTCGCTGTGGAGGTTGCCGCCGCCGCCGCTCTGGTGGAGGCAGGCATTGAACCGGACGCTCTGGCCGGGTTCAGCGTGGGCGAGATCGGCGCTCTGGCCTTCTCCGGCGCCCTCAGCGTGGAGGACAGCTTCCGTCTGGTCTGCCGCCGGGGCGAGCTGATGCAGCAGGCCTCCGACGCCGCCGACACCGGTATGGTGGCAGTGGTCAAGCTGCCCCCGGAGCAGGTGGAGGCGCTGGCCGCTCAGTTTGAGCAGGTCTACCCTGTCAACTACAACGGTCCCGCCCAGACGGTGTGCGCCGGTCTCTCCGCATCCATGGAGGGCTTCAAGGCGGCGGTCAAGGAGGCGGGAGGGCGTGCCATTCCCCTGCGGGTGGCAGGTGCGTTCCACTCCCCCTTTATGGGCATCGCCGCAGAGGGGCTTGCGGAGGCGTTGAAGGGCTATACCTTCCAGTCCCCCAAATATCCCCTCTATTCCAACGTCACCGGTGCGCCCTACGAAGGCGTGGAGACCTATCCAGAGATGCTTGCCCGGCAGGTTATCAGCCCGGTGCGCTGGCAGCAGATCGTCCAGCGGCTGATTGCGGAAGGGGTGGACACCTTTATTGAGGTGGGCCCCGGCAACACCCTCACCGGACTGATTTCCAAAATCGACCCCAGTGTGAAGTGCTGCAACGTAGACAGCGCTGAGGGGCTGGAGAAAACCATTCAGGAGGTTACCAATGGCTGAATTAACTGGTAAAGTCGCCCTTGTCACCGGCGCTGCCCGGGGCATCGGCTATGCCATCGCCGCCAAGCTGGCGGAAAACGGGGCTGACGTGGTGCTGTTCGACCTGTGCCCGGAGGAGGCCGGAGAGGCTGCCGCCGCCGAGATCGCCAACACCTATTCGGTAAAGGCACTGTTCCGCCGCTGCGACGTTTCCAACTTCGACACCGTACAGGAGACGGTGAAGGAAATCACCAAAGAGCTGGGCGGCGTGGATATTCTGGTGAACAACGCCGGCATCACCCGGGACAAGGTGCTGCTGGCCATGAGCGAGCAGGATTGGGACATGGTGCTGGACATCAACCTGAAGTCCATGTTCAACACCATCAAGGCCTGCTACCGCAATTTTATGAAGAAGAAGGCGGGCAAGATCATCAACATCTCCTCCGTCTCCGGTCTCATGGGCAACGCCGCTCAGGCAAACTACTCCGCCTCCAAGGGGGGCGTGGTGGCTCTGACCAAGACGGTGGCACGGGAGCTGGCCACCCGCGGGGTAAACTGCAACGCCGTGGCTCCCGGTGCCATTGAGACGCCTATGACCGCCAGCATGGACCAGGGCGCATTGCAGGCGCTGCTGGCCACCGTCCCCATGGGCCATATGGGCAAGCCGGAGGACATCGCCGAGTGCGTTGCCTTTCTTGCCTCTGACCGTGCCAAGTACATCACCGGTGAGGTAATCCGGGTGGACGGCGGCATCGCCATGTGATATTCTCAGAAAGACGAGGAACGACTATGAGACGAGTTGTTGTAACCGGATTGGGCGCTGTCAACGCCGTTGGCAACGACATGGCATCCATGTGGGGCAATCTTACCGCCGGACGCCATGGCATCGCCCGGATTACCCGCTTCGACCTCACCGACTTCCGTGCCACCATGGCAGCGGAGGTGAAGGACTTTGACCCGCTGCAATACATGGACAGAAGCGAGGTACGCCGCCACGACCTGTATATCCAGTACGCTCTGGCCGCAGCGGCACAGGCGTTTGCAGACGCAGGTATTGAGGGCACGGTAGACCCCAAGCGGATGGGATGCTATTTCTCCTCCGGCATCGGCGGCATGGGCAGCACCCTTGACGACTACAATAAGCTGCTCTCCAAAGGCCCCCGCCGGGTCTCCCCCTACTCCATCACCAATGTGATGGGCAACGCCGGGGCGGGCTTTGTGGCCATCAAGCACGGCTGCAAAGGCCCCTGTATGAGCATCACCACCGCCTGCGCTTCCTCCACCCACGCCATCGGTGAGGCCTATCGGTGCGTGCTCCACGGCTACGCTGACGCTATGGTGGCAGGCGGCGCAGAGGCTACCATCAATCCCCTTGCCACTGCCGGGTTCATCAACTGTCAGGCGCTGTCCACCTCTGATGACCCTGACCGTGCCTCCATTCCCTTTGACAGGGAGCGCAACGGCTTCGTCATGGGTGAGGGTTCCGCTGCGCTGATTCTGGAGGAATATGAGCACGCAAAGGCTCGCGGCGCTCATATCTATGCCGAGGTGGTGGGCTACGGCTCCACCTGCGACGCTCACCACATCACCGCTCCTGACCCGGAGGGAGAGGGCGGCGGCGACGCCATTGCCATGGCGCTGGAGGGGCTGGGAGCGTACGACCCCAGCCGGGTGTACGTCAACGCCCACGGCACCTCCACCCCCATGAACGACAAGATTGAGACGCTGGCCATGAAGCGTGCCTTTGGAGAGGAAAACGCCCATAAAATCATGGTGTCCTCCACCAAGGGTGCCACCGGGCATATGCTGGGTGCCGCAGGAGCCACCGAGGCGGTCATCTCTGTGCTGGCACTGGAAAACGATCTGGTGCCCCCCACGGTGGGATACCAGGTGCCTGACCCGGAGTGCGACTTGGATGTGGTGCCCAACACCGCAAGAAAGGCAGAGCTGGACGCTGTGCTGTCCACCTCTCTGGGCTTTGGCGGCCACAACGGCTGTCTTGCCTTCCGGAAGATCAGAGACTGAGGGGGGTACTGGTATGAATCAACAGGAGATTATGAACATCATCCCCCACCGGGACAATATGCTGCTGGTGCAGGAGGCAGAGGTGGTTGACGGGGTTTCCCACGCCAAATACCACGTCTCCGGGGAGGAATTTTTCCTGAAGGGGCACTTCCCCGGCAATCCCGTGGTGCCCGGTGTCATTCTCTGCGAGATGATGGCCCAGGGGGCGGCGGTGCTGCTGTCCACCTCCCCCGATGTGATGGGCAAGACCCCCATGTTCACCTCTCTGGACAAGGTGCGCTTCAAAAACCCGGTGAAGCCGGGGGACACGCTGGAGAGCGAGAGCTGGATCGTGAAAAGCAAGGGGCCCTTCTATTGGTGTGAGGCCAAGGGCTATGTGGCGGGAAAGCTGTGCGTGACGGCGGAGTTTTCCTTTGCTCTCGTGTAACAGGGACGAACTCCGGGAGGGTGCGCCCTCCCGAAGTTTTTCCCGAAAACCGCAAAAAAAGCCTTGACAATCCCCCGGCATCTGGATATAATAATACCTGCGCTTGACGAACAGGAAAGCACATGGCGATGTAGCTCAGTTGGCTAGAGCATTCGGTTCATACCCGGAGTGTCACTGGTTCGAATCCAGTCATCGCTACTCCTTCTCTTCCGAAGTCTCTTCGGAGGAGAGGCCCATGGCCCGTTGGTCAAGCGGCTAAGACACCGCCCTTTCACGGCGGAAACATGGGTTCGATTCCCGTACGGGTCAGATGGAGGCTTAGCTCAGCTGGTTAGAGCGCATGCTTCACACGCATGAGGCCACTGGTTCGAGTCCAGTAGTCTCCACTCCACAAAAAGCACCGATTGCGACCGCTTTCGGTGCTTTTCTTTTGTCTCCATGCAACTTTTCAGGATGAAACCCGCTCTTGTGCAGGGTGCCGAAAAACCGCCCTGCCCTCAAAAACCCACACGAAAACCCACACGGACAGAAAAAAACCTCCGGAAACAGCTATCCCCCAGCAGCATGATGAAACGCTGCCGGGGGATTTTTTCTATCCGTTCTCTACTGCCTGACGGAAAATGTCACCCGCTCGTTTGATGCTCTCGGCGTCTGCGTGGGTGTACATCCGCAGCGTCACCGACTTGTCAGAGTGACCCAGCTTTTCGGACACGCTGGCAATGTCTGCCCCGTGGGTGATTGCCACGCTGGCAAAGCTGTGCCGCAGCTTGTGAGGGTGCAGATCGGGGATGCTGTACCGCTTGCCGAATCGTTTCAGGTAGGCGGTGGGACTTTGGGGATTCATGGGGAGGGCGCTTCGGTCTGCGTCCTGACTGAACACCCACTGAGACAGGCACTTGCCCGCCTGCTCCCGCTGCCTGCTTTGTCAGCTCCTTGTCTATCGCCTTGCGGCTCCAGCCGTCAAGAACGTACCAGCGCCCTTGCAGCGTCTCCCACGGAGGACAGAGAGGGGATTCTCCGGGTACTGAAATTTGGCTCCCCGGACATGGAAACCTTTATTCGAGGACTGAAACCCGCCCTGTGCGTCTTTGACCCGGTGCAGGGATTTATCCCGCCTGAGCTGAATATGGGCAGCAGAAACGCCATGCGGGACTGTCTGGCTCCTCTTGTCAGTCCGGGAGAGGCAACCGGGACAACCAGCCTGATTATTGCCCACACCAACAAGCGCAAGGCAGCCTCCGGGCGTGACCGGATTGCAGACAGCGCAGACTTGTGGGATATTTCCCGCTCGGTCATAATGATGGGTTACACAGAGGAAGAGGGTGTCCGTTATCTCTCCCACGAAAAGTCCAACTATGGGATGCTGCAAGATACCATGCTCTTTTCCATCGACAGGGCGGGCATGGTTCACAAAACCGGAACCACACGGAAACGTGACCGGGACTTTCAGGCGGATGCCCAGCTTGCAGCGGGAAAGCCAAAGCGGGAGGACTGCAAGAGCGCAATGGTGGAGGCACTGGCGGAATCCTCCGGCTCTATGCCCTCCGCTGAACTGGCGGACAGGCTGAAACGGGCGGGATATGCCACAGCCACCGTGAGACGGGCAAGAGAGGAACTAAAGCAGGAGGGACGGATAGCGCTGCGCAGCACAGGCAGCCGCTCGAATAAGGTCTGGCACACGGCACTGACCAGCCAACCGCCGAAGATGGAGGAGCTGCCGGAGGACCCCCCGGTTCCCTTTGAAGGCGGGGAAATGTCTCTTAGTTGAGCATCCTCCCGTGTGACCTCTGAAAATGAGCATCTAAAGAAAAAACGCAGTAAAATCAAGGGTTACAAAGATGTTCACCTGAGCATCTAAGAGCGGCTTCCGTCCTTGTACTCCCCTTTAGATGTTCATTTTTGTGTCTCTGACGGGGAGCTGCTCGGTACCCTGCTCCACCATCTGACTCTTGACGGTGTCCCGGATTGCCTCCGCCTGCGCCTCCAGCTCCCGGATTTGTGCCAGCAGGTCAAAGTAGGCGGTGACCTGGGCGTCCATTTCATTGATGCTCATTGTATTGACCTCCCCTGTGGGTATTGGTGGGAACCTTCCAGAGAATCGGGACTGTTGGTATTGCTCTTGCTCACGCACCCGTGTACCGGTCTGGAATCCGTCAACCGTGTGTCCTTGACTGTGTTCCCCTCCTGACAA